>SFVI01000002.1 GCA_004560305.1 bacterium
GCCCCGGTACCGGGCGCTGGCGGAGAAGCTGGGGGGCAAGCTGGCCTGTTCCCGGCCGGTGTTTGACCGGGGGCTGCTGCCCTACAAGCTGGTGGTGGGGCAGTCCGGCGTGGTGGTGAAGCCTAAGGTATACCTGGCCTTCGGCGTCTCCGGCGCCATCAACCACGTCACCGGCTTTACTGATTCTGACCTGGTCATCGCCGTCAATTCCGACCCGGACGCTCCTATCTTCCACTACTGCGATTACGGCCTGGTGGCCGACATGGACGAAACCTGCGATGCCCTGCTCCGGGTGATGGAATAACAGAAAAATCCCAACAGAAATACAAACTCAGCGCCGGGGTTCCGTCCCGCAACGGAACCCCGGCGTTTCTCCTTTGCGCAGGGAAAAAGAAAGCTGGAACACCGCATTGATTGTACGCCGGTGATTATGGTATAGTGAATACATGACGGGTAAGCTTAAAAAGTTTTTACTTTCCGATATACCCAAGGCCATACCGGTTGAATCAACCGCATAAAGAAAGAGCGTGATGGAATGAATACAATCTATATTGGCTGCCACCTGTCGGTGACCAAGGGCTATGAGGCCATGGGCAAGACCATGCTGGACTTCGGCGGGAACACCTTCGCCTTTTTTACCAGAAATCCGCGGGGCGGAAAGTCGAAAGAGCTCCTGCCCGAAGATGCCGCGGCCCTGCGGTCGCTGGTGGACAGGGAACACTTCGGCCCCCTGGTGGCTCACGGCAGCTACACAATGAACCTCTGCGCCGCCAAGAGCGAGACTCGTGAAAACGGTCTGGACATGCTGGAAAAAGATCTGGTTCGCATGGAGCAGCTCCCCGGCAACTTTTACAATTTCCACCCCGGTGCCCATACCGGGCAGGGGATGGAGCAGGGAATTGCGCTGATCGCGGAGGCCCTGAACCGCTTCCTGTGGCCGGAAATGCAGACGACCGTGCTCCTGGAGACCATGGCAGGCAAAGGTTCAGAGGTGGGCAGCCGCTTTGAAGAATTGCGGGAGATCATCGACCGTGTGGAGCTGAAGGACAAGCTGGGCGTCTGCCTGGATACCTGCCATGTCTGGGACGGGGGCTATGATCTGGTGAAGGACCTGGACGGGGTGCTGACCCGCTTTGACAAGGTAATCGGCCTGGAGCGTCTGCGTGCGGTTCATTTCAACGACAGCAAGAACCCCTGCGGCGCCCATAAGGATCGCCACGAAAAGCTGGGCCAGGGCCAGATCGGTATGGAGGCCATGAGACGGATTGCCCTGCATCCCGCCCTCTCCGGCCGCCCCTTCATTCTGGAAACGCCCAACGATGACGAAGGTTACATCCGGGAGATTCACACTGTGTTGGGCTGGCTTGGGTGAGGTTCCCTTTTGAATCCGGCCAACCCCGGATTTACAAACTTGTATTGATTATCCGTTTGCGATTATGGTATAGTTAAGGCATAAAAGGTGATGGAAAGAAGCGAGGGGAGATGAACAAATGGCAACGGCTGAGAAAGCTGTATTAAGCAGCAGAGGTGAATATACCTTCTTCTCGTTTGGCGGCAGAACACTTACTTTCCTGACAAGCAAAGACCTTGATCGATATGTTTCGGTGAAAGAGTGGGACAGGGGCTATCTTGTTGTCCAGGCAAAATTTAAATCCAGAGGGGAAGAAGAGGAGTACATAGATTTGCTCCCAATCTTGGATAATTTATATATGGATGCAGAAGCGTTCTTAAAACCGATAAAAGGAGTTGACATTTTGTATGCCTGAAAGCGAACTGATGAAGATTGCTGACAATGCCGGAATGGTTGTTAATGGATACGCTTTCACAAAGAAAGGAAGCGCTATTTCAATTCTTAACCTGAACAATCCTGACTCGGCTATGGTTATTGCCAGAGACGGGAAAATACTTGAGACAAATATGAGTCCGATTGAACAAGTGCTTGTGTTGAACTATTGGGCAAAGAACTCTGTTTTTATGGAGGATACAGATGTCTAAGTATTACCAGTTCCAGATCGCTGGCTATTACCTGTATTACACGTCTCATTGTATTATTGAATGCATGCACGTTCATGCCAGTGACAGAAAGCTTACAGAAGCTGGTTCCGCCAAATTCTTTGTAAATAGTGATGGTTCGACTGTGTTGCAGAATCGTGGGATTCTTAATGATAGGGAAATAAGAATCATTCAGGAATTTATTAAAATCAACTATCTTGAAATGTTTGAAAAATGGTCACAGGATAGTGAAAAAAGGTTTTATGATAAGCAGCAATAACGTCGCTAAGAACAATTAAAATTGACAGGGAATTTGTTTGACCGGCTTCTCAAGGTTCAGACCACGATTTGACTACTATTTTCATAAATCGCTTCAAAACCCCAAAGCCATTGGACTGCAATGGTTTTGGGGTTTGCCTGAAGTTATGATTACAAGTACTTCAGTGCGGGATTTCAAAAATTGTCAATGACAGGCGGAAAATCTTTTCGCAATACTTTCCAGCACATGATATATTGTGTGTGGCTGTCAAAATGGGGATGAAGGAGACAGACTGCGACCGAACTGCCGGCAGAAGAAAGGAGCGACAAATCATAAAAAAGAAAACCTACACAAAATACGATTATTGTCGTATTCAGACTGAAGTGGGCGCGATTACCAGCGTGTTTTCTCTGGCCGCTCTTTCTCTGGCTCTTTTGCTGGGGGGGCAGTGGTTGAGGGCATCCGCCGCTACCGCATGGATGGTGGCCTGAGTGTGACCAGCTTGCTTTGCCTTGCCGTGTTCGTCCTCAACCTGCCTATGCTCTTCAAAAATGCAAAGCATTACAGAAGCCTGCAAAAACGGCTGCGGGAAGAAACGGCGCAGACGGAATAAGGAGGCCAGCCCTATGGAAATCAAAGCGTACATCTGCCCGCCCCGCGGTGTGACGTCAGATCATGTCTATCAGAACCGCTACGGGGATATCATTGGCGTATCCGGCGCTACCGTGGTTAAGGATGCTGCCGTCAGGCTCGCTTGGACGGAATTGAAGAAAAAATAAGTACAGAAAGGAAAGGTGTCAAAATGAAAAAGTATCAGTCTGTTGCAGCTCTCTGCATGGTTTTTGCCCTGTTGCTTCTCTCTGCCTGCGGAGGCGGTGGGGAAAAAGAGGCCAGCAGACCGGTTACCTTTGACGCCCTGGAAACCGTCAAAGCTGCCGATGCCGGGGAGATCAAAAGCATCACCTACACCCGTTACACGGAGGGCGGTGCCCTCAGCGGGACGGTTACCGATCAGGAAACCACTGAGAATATTTACCTGCGGCTGTGCAGGGTGGCTCCGGGCCGGGAAACCGACCTTCGGGCCATGGATGACGGCTTGGGAATCAATGTGAACCTGGGCGGCAACATGCTCTCTTTCTATTTTGAAGGGAACAACATAGCGATTGGAGACAAACAGTATGAGGTGGAAAACCTGAGCTCCCTGAAAAGCTATATTGATAGTCTCCTTGCAAAAGAAGCGGAAGCAGACCCCGTGGCCCGGCCCCAGTCTGACAGCACAGACTATCAGGACTGGCAGTATTATAATAATTATTCCTACTATCTGGACAATGGGCAGCTGAAATACTGGATTGAATTTACCGATCAGTTCTTGCTGCACTGCATGTTCCGCTCCGGCGAGCCGACATATTATGAGGAGGTCTATACCCTGTACCCCGACTGGGACGCACCTACGGCCCAGGAGCTGACCATCCGCACGGTCATGGATGGCTATGGCAATGATATTTCCGATTACTTTGAGAGCCTGCGCTTCCTGTTCAGCAGCGAGAATACCGCGATCATGGAGGTCCGGCGTGATGAAAAGACGCTGGCCGGGGGCGCGGATGATAACCTTCTGAGCGGCGAATATGTGATGAAGCCCCGGGACAATGCTGTACAAACGCCGGAGCAGCTGTGTCGTCTGGCCCAGGATTATTATGAGCGCCACCAGGGCTTCTATCCCCAAGAGACGGAGTGGATAGACAACGGAGACGGCAGCTACACCATCCACCTGTATGAAATCGTCAATTTGGACGGGGGTGAGAGCCATACCGCCACTTCCGCTTGGTACACGGTGGATTCCCATGGCGTTGGAACCAATGACATCACCGGGGAGCCTGTTGATCTTGTAAATGGATAGTGTTTGATACCCGGACTTTAAGGTGCGGCGGCTCCCTCGTTGCGGGACTGCGGAGGAGCTGAAGATACCCAGGTGTTGATCTGAAGGTGCCAGGAGAGTCTGTTGTCTCCTTCTTCCTTCCCAAATGGAACCCGCTGCGCCGGGCTTCCATTTGGGGATACGGGGAACGAAGCTCACAAGGGGGCGGGGAAACGAGGCCGCTGCCGTAGGGGCGAGCATCGCTCGTCCGCGAAAACTACCAAACGAAACAGGCGGACGGCCAATGGCCGCCCCTACGGTTCTGATGAAGAACAGAGGGCAACGAACCTCTCAGACGCGTCAAAGGAAGCCCGCAGCCTTTTGTCCGGCCGCAGGAAAAACTTTGCTTGACATTGTGTCCTCCCGTGAATAAAATAGTTGCCACCAGATAAATGAGAGAGGCGCAGCATGACTGATATACTAATCCGGGCGGGCAGTTTCATCGCCATTATTTTTTTAGGTTATTTTCTGCGTAGGATCGGCGTATTTAAGAAAGAGGACTTTCATCTCCTCAGCAAGATTGTGATGCGCATCACCCTTCCTGCGGCACTGGTGTGCAGCTTTGCCGGGCGTGAGCTTGAATACTCCATGCTGCTGCTTTCGCTGCTCAGTCTGGCCTTCGGGCTGTTTATGATTGCAGCGGCCTGCCTGCTCAACCGCAGATGGGGCAGGGATGCCCAGGCCTTTGCCATTGTCAACATGGCGGGCTTCAATATCGGCAACTTTGTCCTGCCCTTTGCCCAGGGCTTTCTTGGCCCCGTGGCCGTCATGGCTGTAAGCGTTTTTGATGTGGGCAACAGCTTTATCTGCCTGGGCGGCGCCTACGGCGTGGCCTGCATGGTCAAAGAGAGCGGCAAAAAATTCTCCTTCAGACCCATCTTCCGGGCCCTGTTCCGTTCTGTCCCCTTCATCACCTTGATGTGCATGCTGCTGCTGGCTTTGCTGCACCTCTCCCTGCCCAGTCCTGTGCTGGAATTTGCCGGCATCATCAGCGGGGCCAACGCCTTTCTTTCCATGCTGATGGTGGGTGTGGGCTTTGAACTTTCCGGCGACAGGACGCAGCTTGGCGCCATCGTCCGTACACTGCTGCCAAAGTATTTGTTTGGCGTGGTCATGTCCATTGTCTGCTTCCGCTTTCTCCCCATGCCCCTTGCATACAGGCAGGCCCTGGCCATCCTCTTCTTTGCCCCCATTCCCAGCGCAGCCCCCGCCTTCACTGCCGACATGGGCGGCGACTATGGCCTTGCCAGTGCCGCGAACTCCATCGCGATCCTTGTCAGCATTGTTGCCATCGTGATCACGCTGTTGCTGGTCATCTGAAAAATCCGAAAAAGCCACAGACCGTTTACACCGGCCTGTGGCTTTTTTTGTAAGCTGTGCAGCAGGACAGAAATCAGAGCATGTTATCCATCATGCCGTTGGTTCTGACCTTGATCCAGTCAGTCATCTGCATATCCATGCCCTGGATGTGATTGATGAGCCAATCGGTGACCTCTTTTTCGACGATCTGCTCAAACTCCTCGTTGGCGCCCTTCTTGCCCAGAACCTCATAGAGACCGTTCACGGTTTCGATAAAGGCGTCGTGTACCTTCTTGTGCTGGGTGTAGAGGGGGTACTTCTTGGACTTCATGAGCGCTTCCTCGCAGCCAAAGTGGAAGGTGGTGTACTCGGCAAGGAAATCCAGTGTCTTCTTTGCCTCTTCCACGCCGGTGCCGGATTCGATGGCGCGGTAGAGCTTGTTGATCGCGTCGATCAGCTGCTTGTGCTGATCGTCAACCATAGTGTTTCCTGACATAAGGGCCTGGTAGAAAACGGCTTCTTTCATAATAATACACCTCGTTAATATTTTGTTTCCGGGAAAGAATTACTGCGCGGCTTCGGCCATCTCGGCTTCGATCTTGGCGTCGATCTTGGTCTTAAGCGGCAGCGTGCATGCAACCAGCATGGAGATGATGTAAGCGCAGAGGCAGAAGATGAAGGCGGGAACGTAGGAACCGAAGCTGTCCTTGAACCATGCGCCCATGAAGGTACCGAAGGAGGGGCCGATACCCATAACGATCAGGGTTGCAAGACCCCAGGTGCGGCCCAGACCGGCGCCGCCGAAGACGGAACCGGCATAGCCGGCGCAGCCGCCTGGCTCAATGCCCCAGTAGGAGGCCAGGAAGAACATGGCAACAATGCACAGCGGCAGGCTCTTGGTCAGGCACAGCGCAACGCCGATGGCGCCGCAGGCGGGGCCGATGATCAGCATGACCTTGCGGCCCTTGACCTCGGAACCGAACTTCTTGACCATCAAGTCGGAAATCTTGCCGGTAATGGGCATCATGAACACGCCGAAGGCGCCGATCAGCATATAGATGTTGGCGGCCTTATCGGCGTCCATATTCATATCGGTCTGGAAGAAGCCCACAGCCTGAGACCAGATCAGGAACTCACCGGCCATAGCGGTCAGGAAGCAAAGGATGTCCGCCCAGATGGCGTAGGTGGAGAAGGCCTCCTTCAGGGTGACAGCCCGCTTGGCAGGGCCGTCCTTCTTCTTGAGGGTCTCGGTGCCGAAGGGGGTGACGTTGTAGTAATTGGGGGTGCGCTTTGCGATCAGTGCCGCGGCCACCAGGAATACCGCGCAAATGGCGGCCATCAGCTTCATGCCGGCCTGCCAGCCCATGTTTCTGAGAACGGGCTTCAGGACGATGGTGAGCAGCAGCTGGGCCAGCGGTGCGCCTGCGAAGGCGATGCCCCACATGGTGCCGTATTTTGCGCCCACATACCACTGGCGGCAGGAGATGGTGGAGCTGACCCACAGCATACCGGTACCGATACCGGCGAACAGACCGTAGGTGAACAGGTACACGATGTATGCGCTGGGGGAGCCGGGCTTAACGAAGATGGAGGTCAGGAAGAAGCCCAGAAAGCAGCACAGGGCGCCGATAAAGTAGGTGGGACGGGTACCCTTCCTGTCAACCAGACCGCCGGAGAAGAAAGCGGTGATTGCATAGACGGTCATCATGATGCAGTAGCCGAGAGAGGTCTGGATCGTTGTCCACCCGGTGTCGGCGATGATCAGGCTCTGCATGATGGAGAAACTGGAGCGGTAACCAAACAGGCAGAAAACTGCCAGGAAAGCGGACATTACGGTGCAAATGCCGTATCTTTTCGCTTTTTCTTCAGAGATGGAATTCATTATTATTCCTCCAATTAATTCAGGCTTTCAGGCTTATCCGGCCGGCGCCGGAAGGGAAAGTCGATAGGGACCTTACTTTTTCAAACGGTCAGAAGGGCGTGTCTTCTCCGATGTAGCAGGCAATATCATTGTCCAGATAAAGCTCCTGAAGCGCAAGCATACGCTCCTCCGGCATATCGCCGTGGTCGTTATACTCATACACCTTTCCAAGCTGCTCCCATTTGGTTCCGCCCATGCGGTGGAAGCGGAGCAGATTGATTTCAAACAGCCCGTTCTCATTCATAAACTCGATCAGGCGCTTTGCGTTTTCGGTGCTGTCGTTGTAGCCGTGGATGGTTGGCTGGCGGAGAACCAGTCTGCCGCGCCACCAGTCCGCGTGAGCCAGGGTCGCTATGTTGTTGAGGATCGGCTTATTGCTTACGCCTGTGCCCCATTTGTGCATTTCGTCATCCATGTTTTTCACATCGATGAAGGCAAAGTTCAGGTTGCGGAAGATCTTCTTGAACACCTCGGGTGAGGCAAAGCCGCTGGTTTCGATGGCGGTGTGCATCTGCTCCTTGCGGCAGCGCTGCAGGACCTGATCCAGAAACTCGTGATGCAGCAGCGGCTCTCCTCCGGAAAAGGTAACGCCGCCATTGGAACCCCAGTTGGGAAAATCGCGCATCAGAATCTTCATCAGATCGTCAACCGTCAGAAACCGAACGCACTGCTTCAGCGCGTGTGCCGCGCAGACTTCGCTGCATTCAATGGTCTCGCACTTGTTGCAGATTGCCCAATCAACACACGGTTTGCCCTGATCGTTAAATTTCAGAGAGCCATTGGGACAGGCATCCCGGCAGGCGGTGCAGCCCTGATCCCACTTGCAGCTGCGTTCCGCGAAAAGAAGGTGCTTCTTCACCGCCCAGCTTTCGGGGTTCGCGCACCATCTGCACTGAAGGGGGCAGCCAACGAAGAACACGTTGGTGCGGCACCCGGGGCCATCATGAACGGAGTAGCTCTGAATATCAAAAATCATTCCTGTTGTATCTTGTGGCATGGAATTACACCTTTCCGTTAAGAACATCTGATCTTTTCACGTTTGGGGAAGACAATGTCTTCCCCAAACGATCCTGGATGCTGAAAAATTACTTTCTCTCGAACTTTTCGCAGCTGAAAGCGCCGCACTGCGCATAGGCCCAGTTCTCTTTGTCATAGCCCTTGCAGCTGCCGATACCGTACTTGTCCGCGTCGCTGAAGTGCTTGCAGAACTGGCACATAAAGCCTTCTTCAAAACGAGGGCAGGCGTCAGAACCTTCGCCGTCAATGGGAACGATCATCTTTGACAGCGCGCACATACCTTTTTCGCAGTCGAGGTGCAGGAAATTTGCGCATTCGCAATGTTTCATTATAAATACCTCCGTAATAGATTGAGTGATTCGTTGGGCGTTCTGCCCATCATCAGACTGGATGAGATGTTTCTCCTGTCAGGAGCTTCTCCGGCAGGAGAAACATCTGCCTGGTTTCCGCACAGGGATGCGGAACGGGTGATCGGGCAAATGCCTCAGGCGTCGTACTCGGTACGGTAGATGACCTCGTCCTGAATGGGCTTGCCGATTTCGCACCAGTACTGGGTGAAGCCGGCGACACGGACCATCAGATCGCGGTAATCATCCGGCTTTGCCTGGGCTTCGCGCAGGGTCTTGGAGGAGGTGACGTTGAACTGGATGTGGAAGCCGCCCTTGCGCATGTAAGCGCGGTAGACGTCCAGCAGCTTGTGGGTACCCTGGGTGCCCTTGATGGCGGAGGGATGGATCTTCACGTTCATCTGGCTGTTCTGGCACATGGCATGGTCATAGCAGGTGGCGGAGGTGAACAGAGCGTAGATGCCGTTCTTGTCAGTGGTGGGCGCGGGGGACATGGAGGCGTCCGCGTAGGTGGTGCCGCACAGACGGCCGTCGGCGGATGCCAGGGTGATGGCGCCCTGAGGACCGTGGGTGGAGACGGAGATCTGGCACATGTAGTACTGTTTGCCCATGTAAGAGCGGAGGGCCAGCATTTTCGGCAGCATCCGATCCTCGTAATCCACTAGAATAGAATCCACATAGTCGTCCGCGTTGCCGTACTTGGGCGCGTTCACGCAGTCGTTGAAGATCTTCTCGTACTTGGGTGCCAGCTCCGTGGCCTCGCGGCGGTCGGGGGAGAAGACACCGGTCTCAAAGGCGGTCTTGAAGCCGAAGTTGTTCCACATGGCGTCTTCCATTTCCGCAAGGGTATACTTCTTCTCGTCGTATACATTCTTCTTAATGGAGGCCAAGGAGTTGATGAGGTTGATGGTACCGCAGGACTCGAAGTTGATGGTGCCGTTGTAGCGGGAACCCAGATGGCTCTGGTTCTGCCCGTTCTTGAAGCAGTCGGCCTTCAGCAGGGAAGCCCAGACCGTGGGGCAGATCTTTCTGTGGGTATCCATCTGCAGGTTGTTCATCCGGTTGGAGACTTCCAGCAGCTCCTGCAGGTACACGTTGTAGTAAACGTCCAGCAATTCTTCGTATGTATCCAGCTTGCGGTTGTGGGGCTCAAACACCTGGATGCCGGTGCGGCGGTCGAAGCCGTTGCTGAGCACCAGCTCCAGCAGCTTGGGCATGCCGGTGAAGTGGATGCCGGTACCGGCGGTGGGGCCTGCGCCGCCGGGGATCATGTAGGTCTTGCCGTTGTAGTGCAGCGGCTGGAAGCAGCCGGGGGAGGACTCCAGGCATCCGCCGGGGGCCCAGGCGCGGGCGTCATAGATGGTCATGCCTTCCGGCTGGTAGTGACGCAGCATGTAGTTCATGCCGCCCTGGTTGTTCATGATGGCGGGGTAGCCAAGCCCCAGCTTGATGCACTGGGCCACCTTCAGCAGGAAGCTCTCCGGCGTCTTTTCATCGTAGAGCAGGGAGAGGGTGGGCTGAGTGGACTTGCCGCGCATACCGGCCTCAACGATCAGGTACTCCAGCGGGTTGACAGCCGTCAGACCGTCGTAGCCCAGACCGCCGATGGACAGGTTGTTGAAGGTGTTGCCGGAGAGCACGCCGCCGGTAACGCCGGAGGAGGCGAAGCACTCGATGGCGGTGATCTTAATGCGGTACAGCTCCAGCAGCTCGATGACTTCCTCATCGGTGGTGGTGCCGTCGGCGATGTCCTTCTCGTACCAGGGGTAGAGGATCTGGCCCAGACGGCCGATGGACTGGCCGGAGTGGGGGTCTTCGTTGACCACGCCGTAGTGGCACATCAGGGTCAGGTTCAGGGCCTGACGGAAGGTCTCCGGCTGCTTGTGGGCGATGTGATGGGCAACCGCGGCGATGTCCAGGTACTCCTTCTTCTGGACCTCGTCGGTCTCATGGGCGGCCAGGAACTCCGCGCGCTTTGCGTAGTTCTCGATCCACTTGGAAACGCCCTGGGCGATGGTCTTGCAGGCTATGTAGTAGTAGCCGCGGCTCATGCCGAGGACGCCGTCGTCGCCGGCCTCACCCAGTGTCTCTGCGATCTTCTCGTCGCACAGCTCGATGATCTTGTCAAAGCCGTATTCCAGGGGAACGTAGTAGTTGATGACCTCGCGGCCCTGGGGGATGGCCCAGGAGTCAAACATGACCAGCACGGAGTTGCGATAGCCGGCCCACTTCTGGTAGTCGGGGCGGGCCTCGGCCAGACGGGCGGAGACGCGCTCAACAGAGCCGTTGTCCCAGTACTTGGCAACCTTTACCAGGCAGGGGACTTCCTCGCGGCGAAGGCCGAACTTCTGTGCGATGGAGACCACGTTGCCGAAATCCTTGGTGACGTTGCCGCCGCCTGCGCCCACAACGGAAACTGCGTCCGCTGCGGCCATGGGGGGCGCGTCAACGCCGGCCATCATGGCTTCGGCAGCAGCGTTGAAGAAGGAAGCGTCAACCCAGGGGAAGCAGAAGGCGCCGCGGAAGTTGCGGGTCTTGTTGCCGAAGAGCAGCTCACCGGGGAGAATGGTGGGCGTCATGTGGCTGAGAGCGGCCGCCTCGGCCTTTGCCCGGCGGATCTCAGTGATATCGCCGTCGTTTTCCCACCAGACACGGTTGTACCAGTAGGGGTACTCCATATCGATGGTGTTCTTCATCATGTAGTAGATGTTGATCAGCTTGGTGAAGCGGGGAGAGGGTTCGGGAACGACCTCATCAGCAAAGTCCGTAACGTCGCTGACATCAAGTCCGCGTCTTTTCAGGATTTCCTGAATTTTTGCTTCGTTACTCATAGTATTCCTCCTTGTTCATATTTGGCAGAATCTTCCCTCGGGAAGCTTGCCTTGATATTATCTGTTTTTTAACAAAATGAGTAGTGCACTTTTCACACATTTAAGAAAAAAATTTTCGGAAATTATGACAAGAATCACAAAATCGTGCACTTTGCACTAACGCCGGCGGGATGTTTCTTGTTATAAATTAAACGAAAGAGTGCGTTTGCTCAGGCGCAGAGTCTGGCGCACCCCTGGCTCAGCACGTTGACTTCCCATGGTTTTATTGTACTTTTTTCATATAGGTAAAATTACAGAATGTGAATGGAAAACGCGGTTATATGGAGGCGCGCAAATGAGATTACAGGAATCGACGATTTATCCGTTCCTCGAAAAGCATCCTGCATCCTATGAAGTGATTACCGTGAAGAAAAACGCATGCATCGTTCGCGCAAATGAAGAAAGCAAATACATATGGTATCTCCTGGAGGGAGAAGTCAAGGTGGTTGCTGTCAGCAATAACGGGAAAAGCATTGTGGTGGACGAAATCGCTCCCAATAATTTTGTGGGCCATCTCTCCAATCTCTTTGGCCAGAATTTTTATTGTGACAGCTTTGCAGTGACCGATGGTTCCCTGGTCCAGATTCCCATTGCCAGGTTTCTTGAGCTGATGCAGGAGCTGGCCTTCAGTCGGCTCTTTTATCTGAAGGTGAACAACCGGCTTTACACCATGTTCAAGAAAGAGCTGGTCAAGCATATGTTTTCCCAGCAGGAGCAGCTGGCCTACTACCTGCTGCAAAACGCGAAGGGGAATGAGTGCCAGATCAAGAGTATGTACAAGACCAGCGAGTATCTTTGCATCAGCCGCCGCAACCTGTATAACATGATCGACAGTTTCGTAACGGACGGCTGCCTGGCCAGGACGGAGAAGGGCGATATCCTGATTGCCGATTTTGAGAAGCTGCAGCAGAAGGCCCTGCCCGTGGCGACTTATCTGAACAATCTGATTTGAGTTCGGCCGGCAGCAAATTCAAAAAAAGGGGAGAACTTCATGACCTATACGCTTGAAAATATAGATCCCAATCATCTGCGTTTTGTTTTTCAATTTTCCACAGAGGAGTTTCAGCAGGCCGCAAAGGAGTATGCGGAGAAAAACCAGAAGGAGTATCTGGACGCCATCCGCAGCCAGGGGAGCTTCCGCAAGCCGGTGATTACGGAGCTGGTAAGGAAAGCCTATGCGAAAGCCGCCATGGAGTATCCGCAGGAAATCTACTATACCCCGTTGCTCACGCTGGAGCAGGATGACCAGCGGGGCATCGTCTGCTCCGCCCGGGTGCAGATCGCGCCGGCGTTCACGCTGGGGGATTATCACTCCCTTTCCATCAGCGAAGCGGAGCTGGCCCAGATCGACCGGGAGGTCAGCACTCTGCCGGAGGAGAACCGGGCCGATTCCCGCCGCTATCTGCTCCAGACCTGCATGGTTTCCCAGCTGGGAAAGATCTGCACCGGGGACGTTCCCGATACCATGGCCGGCGAGCGGGCCTCTCAGATGATGAACGCCTTTGAGCAACAGCTGGACAACAACGGCAGGAGGATAGAGGACTATTACAAGGAATGCAATACCAATGAGAATGAACTGTTTCTGGACTTCGTGAACGAAGCGAAGAAGCAGCTTCATTCCCGGCTCTCCCTCTACGAGCTTGCCAAGGCGGAGGGGCTGCTGGCCACGGACGAGGAATATGAGGCGGAGCTGGCCCGGCTGGCCGATATGTCCATGATGCCGGTCCAGCGCCTGCGCCAGATTTTCGCCAAGCGGGAGGAGGCAAAGGTGCGGCAGGACATTGCCATTGCCAAGGCCGCGGAATACCTCGGCCGGATGGTGGACAAGCGCTATCCCCCCAAAAACGGCTAACGGGAAACCACGATCAATTCAAAGGAAAGGTGAGGATAAAACCCATGTACGAAGGTGTATTCAGCCCCATCCCCGATCCCGGCGCCTATCTGGCCCGCCTTGGCCTGAACCCGGATGACTACAGAAAGGACCTGCATCCCCAGCTTCCCGATTCCCCATCGGCCTACAGCGCCCCCCATAAAAAGGAAGCGCTGGACATTCTGATCCGTGCCCATCTGTTCAACATCCCCTTTGAGAATCTGGATATCTATGATCTCAAAAGAGAGGTCTCTCTGGATGTTGAGGATATCTTTGAGAAAATTGTTGTCCGCCATCGGGGCGGCTTCTGCTTTGAGCTGAACGGGCTGTTCTGCGCCCTGTTGGAAAGCCTTGGCTTCGCCTGCCGCCCGGTTGCCCAGCGGGTTTTGTTTGAAGGGGAATGCCCTCCCTGCGGCCACCGCTCCACCATCGTCACCCTGGATGATGGGAAGCGTGTTGTCTGTGACGTGGGCTTTGGCGGCCCCACCCCTCTCGGCTGCCTCTATCTGGACTGCACAGAGGTCCAGCGCTCCGGGAAGCTGTCCTTCCGTTATGAAAGGAGAGCCGATGGCCTATACCGTTTTATTTATATTCAGGAGGATGGTACAGAAATGCCACTGCACCTATTCTCTGACCAAGAATATAACAAAATTGACTTTGTCTCCCTCAGCGTCTATATGAGCCGGGGGGAGCATGCCCGCTTCCGCAATGAGCGGGTTCTCAACCGGATGCGGGAAGAGGGCAGCGTCTCCATTCAGGACGATGTGCTCCGCCTGCATGACAACGGCCGGCTGACGGAAATTCCTCTGCCCAGCTATGAGGAGAAGAAAGCGGCCTATATCAAGTACTTTGGTATGCCGGCAGAGAGCCTTACCGACATTCCGGGATAAGAACCATTACATAGTAAGGGATATTTCAATGAATGCCAACGATATACTTCATCAGGCAGATCTTCTGTTTCAGGCCGATAAGCCCCGGCAGGCCGGCGCCTACCTGGAGGAAATGGCCGGCCTTGCCTATCAGCAGCAGCATTACGGCACCGCCCTCTCCCTCTATAATGAGCTGACCGGCTACTATCGCAACAGCGGGGATCTGGACGGGGCCTGGGCCTGCGCAGAAAAGGTGATCGAACTGCTGGACCGCCTTGACCTGTGGGGAACGGCGGATGCCGCAACGGCGCTTTTGAACATCGCCACGGTCTATAAGGCCGCCCATTTGCCGGAAAAGGCCCTGGCGCTGTACCTGCAGTGCGAGGGAATCTTCCGCTCCCAGGGCATTGCGGACGCCCGGCTGGTGGGGCTGTATAACAACATCTGCGTCACCTCCATGGAAGCGAAGCGCTGTGAGGATGCCCTTCTTTACGGGGAAAAAGCCCTTCAGCTTTCGGAGCAGGTTCCCATGGCGGAAGAGAAGCGGGAACTTGTCCGGGAAAACTATTACGCTGCAAAGCAGGCGGTTGAACAGGATGGAAGCAAAGGAACTTTGCCTTGAGATCCCCGGGGTGGAGCTTGCCAGCGGTTTTTACCGGGACTTTGGCCGTCCGGCCCTGCTCTCCCGGTTTGAACCCTATATGGACCGGATGACCATCGGCCTTGTGGGCGAGGGGTCGGAGTGCTTTGGCTTTGATGACCGGCTCTCCATGGACCATGATTATGGGCCCTCCTTCTGCATCTGGCTCTCTCGGGACCTGTATGAGGAGATCGGGCCGGCCGTGGCCCAGGTCTACGACTCTCTGCCCCGGGACTATAAAAATGTGTCCTTCCGGCTGCGGCGGGAGCAGGCGGAAGGGCGCCGGGGCGTCATTCCCACCCTGCCCTTTTACCAGAAGTTCCTGGGGAACAAGGTCCCGCCGGAGAGTGCGCTGGAGTGGCTGGCCATCCCGGAGTCTTATCTGGCCGTGGCCACCAATGGCGTCCTTTTCCACAGCCCGGACACGGAGTTTGTCCGCATACGGAAACAGCTTCTGGACTTTTATCCGGAGGACGTGTGTAAAAAGAAGCTTGCGGCAAACCTGGTCAAAATGGCCCACGCGGGCCAGGTCAACTATGAACGCATGGCCAAACGGGAGGACCCGGTTGCCGCCCGGCTGGCCCTGGACCAGTTCATTGAAGCGGCGATCCGCGTCCTGTACCTGCTGAATAAGCGGTACTGCCCCTATTACAAATGGATGTGGCGGGGCCTGGAACGGCTCCCCGGCCAGTATGGCATTCCTGCCCTGCTGCGCTCTCTTGCCGCGGGCCAGGTGATGAACCGGGAAGAAACGCTTGCGTTGGTGGATGCGGTCTGCCGGCAGATGGCAGGCATCCTGCTGGTGCGGGGCTATACAGTCTCCCAGGAAAGCTTCCTGGAGCGCCAGGCCTATTGGGTCGCGGAGACCATTGCCGATCCCCGGCTTCGGAATCTCCCCATCCTGATGGGTTAATTCCGAAAGCCAACAGAAAGGACGATCGCAAGGATGAAAGAAATCATTGAAGAAATTGTCCGGGAAGAGTGGCACCAGTTCCAGCTGATCAACAGCCAGGGGGGCCGCGCGTCCTGTCAGGATGACTGGGCGCAGTTTTCCATCATGCGCAGCAGTCAGTTTCTCGTGTGGCCGGAGCCTCTGCTCTCCTCCTATGCCCGGGACCTTCAGCAGGCAAGCCTTGCGGGCCGCAACCTGATCTTCAATAAATACGCCTACATGATGGCCCGCACCGATCCCGCCGCTTATGAGCGGGTGAAGCATGTGCTGCCGGAGATCTCTCAGGAGCGAAAGGACTATCTTGAGCAGGCGGTGCAGATCCATGTCAGATGGGCGGAGGACTTTGCCCGGAGCTTTCCCAAATATGCCGGGAAAGGCCGGGTCATCCATGAGGCGGACGAGTGCTGCGGACTGACCTCCATTGAGACCTACCAGCGGGGGGAACTGTATTCCTATGGCCCCCAGACGCAGCTTCTTTATTGTGAATTTGTTTTTCGGTGCGAGCAGGAAGGGAAGAATCTGACCTATCTCGTCCGGGATCAAATGGCAAAAATGTATCACTATGAATCCGTTGAGGACATGGAAAGGAGTCAGTAATGTTGGACAGATATGGCTTTGAGAAAGACCTGGAGGAACTGCGGGCAGAGGGGGACCCCTGCAAGGTGGAGTACTATCTGAATCAGCGCTTTATGGAGCTGAAGGACGGCTGTGAGGATGGTCAGTGCTGCTGCTACGGGTATTTTCAGGGCGGGGAAGCGACTGCGGAATTTGAAGAGCTTCTGCGCCGGGACAAAGAGAATAAGAAGAAGGCAGACATTGTTCTGGTTCTGGACGAGCTGGAAAAACACTACGCCCAGTATAAGCCGGAGCTGGTTGCCGCGGTGCACTCCGTGAAGGAGAGCTTCAAATAAGCCAACAGCGCAAAAATGTCCTGCAAAACAGCCGCATCCCCGCCGGGGTGCGGCTGTTTTTTACTATGTCTGCGGGAAGTCAAAAATTGCAACATTGCGTCCCGTCAAAAGTCATTGTATAATAGTACCTGTAAAAACCAATGAAAGAACGGAGGGAGCGGTCTTTCCCCCGCCCCGAAGCCTGCCTATGAAAACAGAAACCGAACGCTTGAACACCTGCCTGCCTCTGGTGGTTGCCTGGTATGACCGGGTCAGGCGGCCCCTGCCCTGGCGGCAGGAGCCCACGCCCTACCACGTCTGGCTCTCGGAGATCATGCTCCAGCAGACCCGCATCGAGGCGGTCATCCCTTATTACCAACGTTTCCTGGCCCAGTATCCCACCGTGGCCGCCCTGGCCCAGGCGGAGGATGAGCGGTTGATGAAGCTGTGGGAGGGCCTGGGCTATTACAGCCGGGCCCGGAACCTGAAAAAAGCCGCTGTCCAGATCATGGAGCAATACGGCGGCCATCTGCCCCAGCAGGCGGCGGCGCTGAAAAAGCTGCCCGGCATCGGGGACTATACCGCCGGTGCCATCGCCTCCATCGCCTACGGCCAGCCGGAACCGGCGGTGGACGGCAACGTGCTGCGGGTGCTGGCCCGGCTGCTGGCCTCGGAGGAGGACATTGCCCTGACCGGCACCAAAGCCCGCTTCACCGCTCTCCTGCGCCAATGCTACCCCAGCGGCCGGGAGGCCGCCCTGTTGACCGAGGGCATCATGGAGCTGGGGGAGACCATCTGTATCCCTAACGGGGAAGCCAAGTGCGCCGCCTGCCCCCTGCAGGCCCATTGCCTTGCCCATGAGACGGATACCGTGGCCCGCTACCCGGTGAAATCCCCGCCTAAAGAGCGGCGGCCGGAGCAGCGGACGGTGCTGCTGCTGCGCCATGATGGCCGCTATGCCATCCGCAAAAGGGAAGGGAAGGGCCTCCTGGCGGGCCTTTGGGAATTTCCCAATGTGCTGGGCCGGCTCAGTCCGGCGGAGGCCGCCGCCTGGGCGGAGGCCCAGGGCCTGACCGTCACTGCCTGCGCCCCCTGCCCACCGGGGAAGCATATCTTTACCCATGTGGAGTGGCATATGGAGGCCTTTCTGCTGGACTGCGCCGGGGAAGGCGGCCCCTTTCTGTGGAAAAGTCCGGCGGAAATTTCCGGTGAATACTCTGTCCCCACTGCCTTTCGCTTCTGTATGAAGCTGATCAACGGCAAGGCCCTCCGGGACTAATGGATTAAGGCAATTGTCTTCAAACCCAAACCCCTGCGCCCCGGCGCAGGGGTTTGGGTATATTTTATGCTCCTGACGGAAAAAATAGGGCTGAGGTGAAAATATGGATCGTAATATGCTTCCTCTGGGTCTTGGTATGGCCCTGGCCCAGAACGAGGCGGCCATGAAGCGCTTTGAATCCATGACAGAGCCGGAGAAGCAGGCCCTCATTGCCCGATGCCGCCAGGTGAAATCCAAACGGGAAATGCAGCAGCTGGTCAACCGGCTTACGAGTTGAAAGGACAAGGTGAATCCATTATGCCAAAAAAAGGAATGAAACGCCCGGACTGGACCCATTCCCAGCCCCATAACCAGACCGAGCCGGTGCCCCAGATCCAGGGCAAAGCCAGGCAGGGCAAGACCAAGGCCCGGCCCATCGTCAGCGGCACCGGCGGCGCCAATCAGAAGGTTTTCCATACCGAGCGCCCCATCCCCTCGGATACCTACCCGGTTATCGACACGGACCTTGCCCGGGATAACCTGCAAAACGACGCCACCGCCGCCGACCTGAACGAACTTTGACCCAGCCGCCCCCAGGGCGGCTTTTTTCATCAAATCAAATGGGAGGAATTTATGGAATCCATATGGTCACAGACCTGCCGGCTCCGGCAGCGGGAAGCCCTGCCCGGTGATATGAAAACAGACATTGCCGTCATCGGCGCCGGCATGGCTGGCATTTTGATTGCCTCCGCCCTGCAGGAGGCGGGGCGCCGGGTCATTGTCCTGGAAGCGGAGCGGATCGCCGGCGGCCAGACCCGAAACACCACCGCCAAGCTCACCTGCCAGCATGGCCTGCTTTATGAGAAATTGATTCGAACGCTGGGGGAAGAGAAAGCCCGGCAATACGCCCAGGCCAATGCCGCCGCCCTGATGGAGTACCGGCGCATCATCGCCGACCGGAATATAGACTGCGACCTGGAGCAGCGGGATGCCTGGGTCTACGGCAGCAACGCCGCCCAGCTTCGGAAGGAAGCGGAGGCTGCCGCCGCTTTGGGCCTGCCGGCCACCTTCGTGGAGGAGACCAAGCTGCCTTTTCCCACCGCCGGGGCAGTACGCTTTGCAAACCAGGCCCAGTTCCATCCGCTGAAATTTTTGCAGGCCATTTCCGAGCCCCTGACCATTTATGTAAACACCTCCGTTCAAAGCGTGGAAGAAAATCAGATCATCACCACACGGGGCCGGGTACAGGCGGAGCAGATCGTCTTTGCCTGTCATTATCCCTTTGTCAACTTCCCCGGTATGTACTTCGCCCGGATGCACCAGGAACGCTCCTATGTCATCGCCCTGGAAAATGCCGCTCCAATGGACGGCATGTGGATCGGGGCGGAGCAAGGAGCCTATTCCTTCCGCAATTACGGCCCCCTGCTTCTTCTGGGCGGCGGGGGTCACCGCTGCGGGGAGAACAGCGCCGGCGGCCGCTATGAACTGCTTCGGCAGCAGGCGGCCCGGTGGTTTCCGGGCAGCAGGGAAGTGGCCCATTGGTCGGCCCAGGACTGCGTCACGGCGGACAGCGTTCCCTATATCGGCCCCTATGCCGCCAGCCGGCCCAATTGGTTCGTGGCCACCGGCTTCCAGAAATGGGGCATGACTTCCTCCATGGTGGCCGCCATGCTGCTGCGGGATCGGATCTGCGGCAAAGAGAACCCCTGGGCGGAGGTTTTCGACCCCGGCCGCTTCGATGAGAAAACCCTCACCGGCCTTGCCCAGGAGAGCGGCCAGGCCGTCAAGGGTCTGGCAAAGCAGCTGTTCCAGATCCCGGCGGAGGCGGCAAAGGAGCTGCCTCCCGGCCATGGCGGCATAGTGTTCTGGAAAGGGAAGAAGCTGGGCGTCTATAAGGATGAAAGCGGCGACCTGTGGCCGGTGGATATCCGCTGCCCCCACCTGGGCTGCCAGCTGGAGTGGAACCCGGATGAGCGCAGCTGGGACTGCCCCTGCCATGGCTCCCGCTTCGACTACCGGGGCAAGCTGATCTCCGGCCCGGCCCAGGAAAATATAACCATACAAACCTGAAAAATTCACACATTCATATGCAGAATTCTCCTTGCGTCCCCGCTGCAGCTTCGGTAAAATAGAGCCATAAGCGAACAGAAGGGGAGAAAACGATCATGAACGCAAACGCCATTGTATACACTTCCAACACCGGCTATACGGCGCAGTACGCCAGGCTGCTGGGGGAAAAGACCGGCCTGCCGGTGTATTCCCTGGCTGAAGCCGGGGCGAAGCTGCCTGCGGGAAACTGTGTGATCTATCTGGGCTGGCTCATGGCCGGCAAGGTCCAGGGCTATGCCAAGGCGGCCAAGCGCTATCGGATTGCCGCGGTCTGCGGCGTGGGCATGGGCGCCTCCGGCTCCCAGCTGGCAGATGTGCGCAAGGCCAACAGCCTGGGGGACGCGCTGCCTTTGTTCACCCTCCAGGGCGGCTTTGACATGGATAAGCTCAAAGGCATCTACAAGCTGATGATGCAGGTCATGGCCAAGACCGTGGGCAAGTCCCTGGCCAATAAGCAGGACAGAACTGCGGAGGAGGAACAGATGCTTCACCTGCTGACTCAGGGCGGCAGCTGCGTCAGTGAGGAGAACCTCCGGCCCGTGCTGGACTGGGTTTTAGAAAGCTGAACCCAATAAGCAAAGAGGAAGCCCATGCTCATGGCATGGACTTCCTTTTCCGCGTTTTTTATTTGTTCTGTGCAATGCTGCCCTCCCGGAAGGCCCGGATCAGAGCCTTCAGGGCGGAGCGGCGCTGCTCCAGATTCCTGCCGCTGTCGGTATCGGCGATGTAGCGGCGAACGGGGAAGGCCTCCACCGGGATGGAGCTGGACTCCATATCCGCGTTGTCCGCCAGCACCCGGGCCACTCCCTCAAAGGGCCGGTGGGACTTGAGCCGCAGCCCGTGGGAGTTATAGATCAACGTGTAGCCGGCGATGCCGGTGGTGGGCTGGTAAGCCCGGCAGAAGCCGCCGTCGATGATGAACAGCTTCCCCCCGGCCTTGATGGGGCTTTCTCCCTTTCGGACCTTCACCGGGGTGTGGCCGTTGATCACCCGTCCCGCCTCCGGGTCCAGGCCGAACTCCCTCAGGATCATGGAGACCATCTCCTCATTCTCCCAGTGCTTGAAGTAGGGGTTCTTCGGCTCCTCCCAGGTGCTCTTGTCGTCCACATAGCCGCGCTCAAAGGTGTGGAAGGTCCGCCCGGAGAAGGGACTGTCAAAGCCGCACCAGAGGTACCACATCATGTCAAAGGCACTCTCGTCATGCCGTACCCAGGCGGCGGTGACCACCGCGTCCGCATAGTCCAATAATTCCCTGCCGGCGTACCACTTGCCGCCGTGCCGCACCCGGGCAAACTGCCCCTCCTCCGTCAGGGGGATGCAGCCGTGGAAAAGCAGGTTGCCGTTCCAGGTGAGATAGGTGCTGCCCTTTTGATAAATAAAATCCAGATGCTGGCGCAGGGTCTTGCTCTCCCGGAACATGGAGACATACTCCTCCACCAGATCCTGCTCCTCCGGGCTGAGCCGGTAAGGCTCCGCCGGGTCGATGGTGGGGAAGCGCCGGGTGTTCAGGGGATAGACCCCGCTGTCCAGCGCCACGGTGTAATTCTGCCAGTCCACCCGCTCCAGCATCAGCCGGTCATTCATGCCGTAGCCGGGGTGCCGCTGGATAATCTGCCCCTCCAGCTTGGCGCCCAGCACCGTAAGAGCCTGGTGCAGGGTTTTCTGCTCCGCATCGCCGTAGACCCGGATGCAGAAATCCGTCAGCTGCCGCAGGGAGATGCCGTAATCCCGTTCCAGGGTGGCCTCGTTGTGATAGTCCACGCTGATGCGCAGCACCGACAGGACGGAGGCCGGGCAACCGGCGCCGGCGCCCAGCCAGAGAATATCATGATTGCCCCATTGGATGTCCATGTTGGGGTGCTCCATCAAGCGCTCAATGATGCTGGCCGGGTCAGGCCCCCGGTCAAAAATATCCCCCACCACATGCAGCCGGTCCACCGCCAGACGCTTGATCAGCGTGGCCATGGCGACGATCAGACTCTCCGCCGCGCCGGAATCCACAATGGCGGAGATGATGGCGTCGCGATAGCGGAACTGGTTGGCGTCCTCGTCCCGCTGTATGTGCAGCAGCTCGTCCAGCACAAACGCCCATTCCTGGGGCATGCGGTGGCGCACATAGCTGCGGGTGTACTTGCTGGAGAGCATCTCCGTCAGGACCCGCAGATGCTCAATAATGGCGCGCAGTGCGGCGTCATCCAGCTCTCCTCGCTCCCGGAGAATGTCCAGCTCCTCCTGAGGGTAATAGATCACGGAACAGAGGGCGTGGCACCTGCTCTCGCCCAGCTCCTCCCGGAAAAGCCGCAGTACCTTTTCCAGAATGACGCCGGAGCAGTTGTTGAGGATGTGGCTGACGGCGGCGTATTCCCCGTGCAGGTCGCTGATGAAATGCTCTGTCCCCTTGGGCAGCGCCAGAATGGAGCTGAGATTGATAAGCTCCGAGCAGGCGGCGGCCTCATTGGGATATTTCTCGGCCAGAAGCTCCAGATACTCCCGGTCAAACTCTTTCATATCAGTCCCTCCGTTTTCATTTTTTCTTCACCGAATTGGTCCTTGTTTCCAGTATAATCAAATCCGCCGGAAAGTGCAACCGGAATCCTGTAAGGGGATTGTCAAATTTGCAGGCGATTGACAAAATCGAAAAAGCGATTACAATAAACCGGCAAGCAAATGCGAACAGGAGAAGCAAATCATGAACAACAAAGAAGTCCGTGAGCTGAAGCGGCGGCTTCAGCCTGCCAAGAATAATATTACCCACCTCTACGGCTGTTATGTGAACAGCGCCACCCGGGAGGTGATCTCCCACTTTGACGAGCCGGTGAGCATGCTGGACGAGCAGGAGCAGAAGGCCTATTTTGCCCTGCTGAACAAATGCCTCTCCGGCGGCATGGGCAAGAATCTGATGGATGTGTCCTTTACAACCGAGCAGGTCCGTGACAGCGAGGAGCACCGCCTGCTGAGTCAGCTGCGCCAGACCCGGCTGGAGGACGAGGCACTGCGTCAGCGCCTCTGCGCCCTGCTGACGGAGAATCTCAGCTTTGAGGAGAAAAACTACCTGATCCTCATGGCCTACGATGCCTATGACGTAAAGGCCGATAAGGAGGAGCAGGACAGCGCCGATGTGTTCCGATACTTCCTCTGCTGCGTCTGCCCGGTGGTCACCGGCAAGACGGAGCTGGGCTACCGCCATGACGACAAGCGCTTCCATAACGCCGTCATCAGCCAGATGCTGAAGCCCCCGGTCCTGGGCTTTCTGTACCCCGCCTTTGACGACCGCTGCACCAATATCTACGGCGCCCTGCTCTACAGCCGCAACGCCCAGGAGAACCATGCCGCCTTCGTCAATGCCGTTTTCAACCGCCCTGCGCCCATGACCGGCCCGGAGCAGAAGGACTGCTTTGACCAGCTGCTCTCCGACGCTATGGATGCCCGCTGCAGCTTTGAAGTGATGCAGAATCTGAACCAGCAGCTCTGTGACAAGCTGGCCGCCCATAAGGAGAGCGGCTCCCCGGAGGTGCTCTCCTTCACTGCCGAAGAAATGGGGGAGCTGCTGGAGGACAGCGGCAGCGCCCCGGAGCAGGCGGAGGCCTTTATCCATTCCTGTGAGGAGCGCCTGGGCAAGGATGCCGCCATTCTCCCCGCCAATGTCTGCAACCCCCGGAAGATGACCGTGGAGACCGAGCAGATCAAGATCAGCCTGGACCCCCAGTACAGCTACCTGATCAAGACCAAAAAGGAAAACGGCAGGAAATACATCATCATCTCTGCCGACGCCGGCGTGGAGATCAACGGCGTCCCTGTGGAAATTGAATAAAAAAATTAAGCACAATCCACAAAGCGGTCCGGCAGCACCGGGCCGCTTTTCCTCGTTCATGGAAAAACTGCTTGAAAATTTTTAATTATTTGTAAAACCCATTGAGCCTGACGCCCTTTTGTGTTATCCTAGGTCGGAACAAAAATGCTTTTAAATTTTGAAATAACCAGAAGGAAGGCATAACGATGCGCAAGATCCAGATCATGACCGATTCCGCCGGTGATATTTCTGTTGCCGACGAGAAGCAGCATAACATATCCGTGATCCCTTTCCCCGTCACCCTGGGCGGCAAGAGCTATACCAGCCGTGTGGACTTTGATAATGAGGGCTTCTATGCCCTGATGGCAGAGCACGATGACATTCCCACCACCTCTCAGATCACGCCCTTCCAGTTTGTGGATATTTATCTCCAGCAGGCCCGCGCCGGGGTCACTGACCTGATCCTGGTGCTGATCAACTCCAAGGGCTCCTCCA
Organism: bacterium; assembly: GCA_004560305.1. GTDB lineage: Bacteria > Bacillota > Clostridia > Oscillospirales > Oscillospiraceae > Limivicinus. The sequence continues at coordinate 24,494 of SFVI01000002.1, forward strand.
CCTATGACAATTCCGTTCAGGCCATCCGGCTTTTCCACGAGGATTATCCCGAATATCCGGATTTTCGCGTTCACAGCTTTGACGGCATGGGCTATAACGCCTGCTACGGTGTTCCCGTGGTGGAAGCGGCCAAAATGCTGGAGGCCGGCGCCGGCGTGGAGGAGATCTGCGCCTGGCTGGAGGATGTTCTGCCCCGCCGGCAGGTCTACTTCGGCATTTATGATCTGAAGTACGCTGCCAGATCCGGCCGCATCCCCACCGCCGCTGCCTTCCTGGGCAACAAGCTGAACCTGAAGCCGGTGATGAAGATTTTTGACCGGGAGATCACCACTGCCGCCAAATGCCGGGGCGAGAAGAAACTGGTAGAGAAGATCACCCAGCTGAGCCTGTCGGATATGGAGCCGGGTACCCCCTACCAGGTGGTCTATGGCTGCGATGAAAGCTGCCTGGAGGAGCTCCGTGCCGCCATGAAGGAGGCCCTGGGCTATGAGGCTGACGCGGTCTACCAGATCGGTGCCGCTGTGGCTGCCAATGCCGGCCCCAGGGTGGTGGGCGTGGCCTTTACCCGGAAGAAAGACTGAGCAAAAAAATAGGGAGCAAACCAGGCCGGGCCTTCATGGCCCGGCTTTTGCATTGCCCAGAACTGACGTCTCCCCTTGGCTCCCCTCCGCCCCTACGGTGCTTTTCTGTGCCGCAGCCAAAGGCTCCCTCTGACCAGGAGCGCCCATAAAAAGCCTCCCCTGTGCAAGGGGAGGTGGCAAGAAGAGGTTTGTTACCCTCTGTTCTTCCTCAGAACCGTAGGGGCGGCCATTGGCCGTCCGCCTGTTTCTTTTGGCTGTTTTTAGCGGCCAAGCGATGCTCGCCCCTACGGTGCTTTTCTGTGACGTACTCAAAGGCTCCCCTTGGGAAGGGGAGCCAAGAAATTCAGGAGAAGATCAGGCTGCTGTCGCAGGGGAAGACGATGTGGCTGCCCTCTCCGGCGAAGAAGCGGGCGGTCAGCTCCTCGTCCAGCAGCTCCGGCTCACCGGTGACGTGGGTCAGCTGGTCTTCTGTCAGGAGAGAGGCCAGCAGGGCGGGCAGGTCGGAAAGCTGCTCCTCCCCGAAGCTGTCCACGGAGGCCAGGCAGTACACATCCTCCATCGCCGCCACCAGCAGGAACTTGTGGCATCCTCCATCGCCGCCACCAGCAGGAACTTGTGGCCGTTGATGGAAACAAAGCTGCCGGGGCCGAAGGAGCCGGTACCGTCATCAGCGGCGGGGCTGAAAATGGCCCGCCAGATCAGGGTCAGCACGTTGGGGCAGGTGACGGTGTAGCTGGTGTCACTGACGGTAAGGGCCTGCTTGGTGAGAACGCCGTTCAACAGCTGGTATTCCAGGGTATAGCCGGCATACACATAGCCCTCTTTGGTAAGCTGGGAGAAATCCAGCACGTCGTTCAGCGCACAGTCTTGTTTCCCGATATCGGTTCCGTCATTGTCCACCAGAACGCCGTAGGTAGTTTTACCATTTTTATCTATCACCGTGCCGTAATTGGTGGTCACTTTTCCATTTTCATCATTTATGACCGTGCCGGTGGTGGTGTTGGTTTCCACGGTGCCACTGTTGATTTTCACGATGCCGTTGTTGGTGGTCACAGTTTTGGTGTTGGTACCCAGGATGCCGGTGCTGCCGTTGGTGGTCACGGTGCCGTTGTTGGTGGTCACGGTGCCGTTGTTGGTGGTTACGGTGCCGCTGTTGGTACCCACGGTGCCGGTGCTGCTGTTGGTTTCCACGGTACCACCCTCGTTGCCGCCCACGGTGCCGTTGTTGGTGGTTACGGTGCCGTAGTTGATGGTCACGGTGCCGGTGCTGCTGTTGGTTTCTACGGTACCACCAATGAAGTTATTTCCCACGGTACCGTTGTTGGTTTTTACGGTGCCCTCGTTGCCGTTCACTTTACCGGTGCTGCTGTTGGTTTCCACGGTACCTTCTTGGTTAAAATCCACGGTGCCGTTGTTGGTTTTCACGGTGCCTCTGTTTGTCAACACCAAGGCGCCCTTATTGTTGTTGGTCACTTCGGCACCTTTGTAGTTATGAAGCACTTCATTGTTGTTATTGATCAGGGTACCAAAGTTGCCATCCAATAAATCATTATTGTTGGTCACGGTGCCATGGTTATAGTTCACGAAGAAGTTGTTGGTTTCTACGATGGCTTTGTCGTGGTTATCCTGGGTGCCGTTGTTGGTCACGGTGCCGTTGTTGGTGGTCACGGTGCCGTAGTTGGTTTCCACTTTGGCCATGTATTTTGTGTCCGTATTGCCGTTGTTGGTCACTTCGCCGTTGTTGGTGGTCACTTCGCCGTTGTTGGTGGTCACGGTGCCGTTGTTGGTGGTCACGGTGCCGTTGTTGGTGGTCACTTCGCCGTTGTTGGTGGTCACGGTGCCGCTGTTGGCGTCCATCGTATCGCCAGTAGAAATTTCGGGTACTGTTGTGCCAGCCGGATTGTCATCCGCCGCAAAGGCGGAAACGGGCAGGCTGCAAACCAGCAGCAGGGCCAGGAGGGTGGATACAAAGCGTTTGGTTTTCATTGTGGTGTCTCCTTTCGGTGGGCCGGGTTTTCCCGGTGGGTGGGGTTGCAGAGATTCTATTTGGCGCGTAGGCCAACTTTTGTTTCTATTATTATACCAGAAATGGACTGTTAATACAAGGGATTTTTGGAATAATTATTGTGCGGTGGGGTAGTGAAGAGGGAAGATGTGGGAACGCTGCGTCTCTGCCGGCAGCAGCAGCGCACCCGTAGGGGCGGCCATTGGCCGTCCCTGCGGGTGTTTTGCTGCTTTTCGCGGACGAGCGATGCTCGCCCCTACGGTGCTTTTCTATGCCGCACCCTTGGCTCCCCTTCCCAAGGGGAGCTGTCACGCCTGCGGCGTGACTGAGAGGTTCTCTTATGACCGCCCCTGTTTCAGATAAGAACATCTGCCCGCCCCTTTTTTCACCCAATTGCAAAGGCCCGCCGAACTGTGATATAATAAAAAGAAAACTTCTCAAGGAGGCAGTTTGCGCAATGAAGAACGGCAAAGAGAAACTGAAAAAGGTCCAGCCCTATAGCAATAAGACCACCCTCACTGTGTACCTGGTGCTCCGTGCCCTGATCATCCTGATCATGGTGCGTGCCGTGCTGCGGGGCAATTATGAAAGTGTGTTTCTCTGCGCTTTGTCCCTGGCGCTGCTGATCCTGCCCAGCATCCTCCAGAAGCGGCTGTATATTACCCTGCCCAGTACCCTGGAGATCGTCATCCTCCTGTTCATCTTCGCCGCTGAGATTCTGGGGGAGCTGGCCAGCTTCTATGTCCGGGTTCCCAATTGGGACACCATGCTCCACACCGTCAACGGCTTCCTCTGCGCCGCCGTGGGCTTTGCCCTGGTGGATATGATCAATCGGAACGAGCGCTTCTCCCTGAAGCTGTCCCCGGTGTACCTGGCCATCGTGGCCTTCTGCTTTTCCATGACCGTGGGCGTGCTGTGGGAGTTCTTTGAATTTGCCGCCGACCGTTTTATCGGCCTGGACATGCAGAAGGACACCGTTCTCTCCGCCATTGGCTCTGTGGCCCTTGACCCCTCCATGAGCAACAAGGTGATCCGGGTGAAGGATATTGCCGATGTGATCATCGTCCATTCCGATGGCAGCCAGCAGACTCTGGGCCTAGGCGGCTACCTGGACGTGGGCCTGTTTGACACCATGAAGGACCTGTTCGTCAACTTTATCGGCGCGGTGGTCTTTTCCGTCATCGGCTATTTCTATGTGAAGCAGGAGGGCAAGGGCAAGTTTGCCTCCCGCTTCATCCCCAGGGTTCCCGGCCTGGAGGAGGATAGGAAGGACAGCCGGCCCTGAACTTTTTCAACGAAAATTTACCGCCACTTGATGTTGAATTGAAATTGGCGTAATACAATACCCGCCGATAATACGGATTACTGCGGGAGGCAAAGATGTTAAAGATACTGATTGCGGAGGACGACCGGGAGCTGCGTCAGCTCTTTGAGCACGTTCTGGTGAAAAACGGTTATTCTGTCCGGGGCGTGTCCGATGGGCAGGAGGCCCTGGACGCCATGGATGAGGAGTATTTCAACCTCATCATTTCGGATATTATGATGCCCGTCATGGATGGCTACACGCTGGTGCGCTCCCTCCGGGAGGCGGGGGATACCACCCCCGTTCTGATGATCACCGCCAAGGACGCCTTTGACGATATGCGCATGGGCTTCCTCTCCGGCACCGATGACTATATGGTCAAGCCTGTGAACGTGAATGAGATGGTGCTGCGGGTCAGCGCCCTGCTGCGCCGTGCCCAGATGATCAGTGAGCGGCGCCAGGTCATCGGCGGCACCACCATGGAGTGCGATTCCCTCACCGTCACCAACGAAAACGGCAGCATGGTGCTGCCCCAGAAGGAGTTCATGCTGCTGTATAAAATGGCCTCCTTCCCCGGCAAGATCTTCACCCGCCAGCAGCTGATGGACGATATCTGGGGCTATGACTCTGAGAGCGACACCCATACCGTGGATGTGCACATCGGCCGCCTGCGGGAGAAGTTCCGGGACAGTAAGGATTTCAGGATCGTCACCCTTCGGGGCGTGGGCTATAAGGTGGTGCGCCTGTGAAGAAGGAGAGCCGCCGCTGGCTTACCCTGCGTCTGTATATGACGATTCTGGTGATGGTGGAGCTGGGCATTATCGTGGCCGTCACCGGCCTGGTCACCTGGCTCATCGGCTATTTTGACATCCCCTATATCGCGCTGCCGCCTCTGGCCTGGTTTCTGATCGTCAGCATTGTCCTGGGTGCGGCCCTTACCGCCTTTATCAGCCGCTGGGTTCTGAACCCCATTCTCAGGCTCAGCCAGGCCATGGGTCAGGTGGCCAAGGGGGACTTCCATGTGCGCCTGAATGAGGAGCATCTTTTCGGCGACATTGAGGATATCTACCATAACTTCAACCTGATGACTCAGGAATTGGGCAATACCGAGACCATCCAGACCGACTTTGTGGTCAACGTCTCCCATGAGTTCAAAACCCCCATCAACGCCATTGAGGGCTATGCCACCCTCCTCCAGGCGGAGGAGGACAGCAGCCCCCAGGATCGCCGCCGCTATGTGGAGAAGATCCTCTATAACACCCGGCGCCTGTCCAAGCTGGTGAGCAACATTCTGCTGCTGAGCAAGGTGGATCACCAGGCCATCAGCGCCCAGGGCAGCTGCTACCGCCTGGATGAGCAGATCCGCCAGTCCATTGTCCAGCTGGAGCCGGAGTGGGAGAAAAAGAACATTGACCTGGATGTGGAGCTGGAGGACCTGAGCTATACCGGCAACGAGAGCCTGATGCTCCATGTGTGGGATAATCTCATCGGCAACGCCATCAAGTTCAGCCCGCCCGGCGGTCTGGTGGGCGTCAGCCTGAAAAGGGAAGGGGAGCAGGCGGTTTTTCGCGTGGAGGACTGCGGCCCCGGCATCGATGAGGCCTCTCTGAGCCATATTTTCGAAAAGTTTTATCAGAGCGACAGCTCCCATAAGCAGGAGGGCAACGGCCTGGGTCTGGCCCTGGTCAAGCAGATTCTGGAGCTGTGCGGCGGTACCGTCAGCGCCGAGAACCTGCCGGAGGGCGGCTGCCGCTTTACCGTCAGGCTGAATATTGCGCAGTGAAATGGATGAACAAAAGCATAGCCCGGAGCAATTCCGGGCTTTGCTTTTTTCAACAATTCTTGATAATTGCTTGAGCCTTTGTTGAAAATAAGAGGGTAGACTGTGCGCAAAGAAAAAAAGGAGTCGAACGCTCTTGCTCAAATGCATCCTGTACCTGGCGGCCATCGGTGCCGTATCCTTTGTCATCGGCAGGCTCCTGCCAAAGTCCTGGCTCCATGAGGACCGCTTCCCCTTCCGTCCCTTCGCCTTCGAGCGGCAGGGAAGGCTCTATGAAAAGCTGAGGATCAAATCCTGGCAGAACAAGCTGCCGGATATGAGCCGCCTGTTCAAACACCTCATGCCGGCCAAAAAAATGAATGGCGACACCCTGCGGGATCTGCCTCTGATGATCAAGGAGACCTGTGTGGCGGAATGCATCCATCTGCTGCTGCCTCTGGCGGGGCTGTACTGCCTGCGCCTCTGGCCCGGTGCCGGCGGCATAGTTGTGACCCTTCTGTATTTTCTGGGCAACCTGCCCTTTGTTCTGATCCAGCGCTATAACCGGCCCCGGCTCCAGCGGCTCTGCGCCCTGCAGCAAAGAACCGGGGGCAAAAGAGAGGCCACCGCATGAATACCCTTATCCTCAGCTGCAACACCGGCCAGGGCCACAATTCCTGCGCCGCCGCCATCAAGGAGTATTTTGACCGCCTGGGCCAGCCCTGCGCCGTGGAGGACGCCCTGGCTTTCATCTCCGGCGGCTTTTCCGCCTTCATTTCCTGGGGCCATTCCACGGTCTATCGCCGCCTGCCCTGGCTGTTCCGCCTGGGCTACCGCTATACGGAGCGGCACCCAGCGGTGTTTCGGGCCCATTCCCCGGTATATAAGCTCCTCACCCGGGGGACCGGAAAGCTCTATTCTTACCTCCGCGACCACAGCATCGATGCTGTTATCTGCGCCCATCCCTTCGCCGCCCTGATGATGACCGAACTCTTTAAGCAGCACCCCGGCTGCGTGGCCAGCGCCAACCTGGCCACCGACTATGTCTGCCACCCCGGCGTCCATGACACCGCCCTGGACCTGTACTTCATCCCGGACGCTGCCCTGGCCCCCGGCTTTGAAAGCCCCGGCATCCGCCCGGAGCAGATCATCCCCAGCGGCCTGCCGGTGCGCCAGATGTTCTATACCGCCCGGCCCATGGCCGCCGCCCGCCGCCTTATGGGCGTCCCGGAGGAGGGAAAGCACCTGGTTCTGATGTGCGGCAGCATGGGCTGCGGTCCCATGAAGCGGCTGGCCCGGCAGCTGGCCCGCCGGATGGGCCCGGATGTCACCCTCACCATCGTCTGTGGCACCAACCACCGTCTGTACCGGCGCCTGACCCGCCGCTACCGGGCCGACCGCCGCGTCCAGGTCCTGGGCTATGTGGAGGATATGTCCGCTCTGATGGACAGCGCGGATCTCTGCCTCACCAAGCCCGGCGGCATCAGCACCACCGAGGCCGCGGTAAAGTCTCTGCCCATGGTGCTCATCAACGCCGTCTCCGGCTGCGAGCGGTATAATCTGTCCTACTTCACCGCCCTGGGCGGCGCGAGAACCGGCGCCGGCGTGAAGGCCCTGGCCCAGACGGCCCTGCGGCTTTTGAGCAGCCCCAGGGAACTGACACAAATGCGCGCAGCCCTTGCCCCCCTGGGCGAGCGGAACGCCGCCGAGATCATCTATTCCGAAATGAAGAAGCTGGTGGAACAAAGAGAAAATGAAGATCCTGCCTCCTGCTGTTGATTACCGCGCTTTCCGTCTGCGCAAGATAAACGACGAGGCGTACCGTCACCTGAAGCTGCTGCTCTATTGGCCGGTGTACGGCCTGCTGTTTCTGTATGTGGAGCGCTTCTGCCCGGTGACAAGCTACCATGTGATGCACTGCGCCCTGGATGATTGGATCCCCTTTAACGAGTGGTTCCTGATCCCCTACCTGTTCTGGTTCGTGTTCCTGGTTGGCATGCACATCTACACGCTTCTCTACGACACAGAAGCCTTCAGGCGGATGATGCATTTCATCATCCTTACATACAGTGCCGCCCTCCTTGTGTACCTGGTCTGGCCCACCTGCCAGAACCTGCGCCCGGCGGCCTTTCCCCGGGATAACCTGCTGACAACTTTCATTGCCGGCTTCTATCAGTTCGATACCAATACCAACGTCTGCCCCTCCATCCATGTGATCGGCTCTCTGGCGGTGATGTTCACCGCCTGGCATTGCCGAGGGCTGGCTCATTGGGGCTGGAAGCTGGCCTTTACCCTGACCGCGCTGCTGATCTGTGTCTCCACCCTGTTCATGAAGCAGCACTCTGCGCTGGATATTCTGGCGGCCCTGCCCATCTGTCTCATCGCCTATAAGCTCTGCTTTTCCCGCCGCCGGGAAGCGGTGGGCGCCCTCCGCCCGGAAAAAGCGAAGCCATAACAAAACCGCCGGCAGCTTATGCTGCCGGCGGAAACCGTTTTTCAGGGCTTATTTGTTGATCAACTCTTCGCAGACCTGGCCCAGGATACGCATACCCTTTTCGATGACCTCGTCGGTGCTGTTGGAGTAGTTGATGCGGAAGGTGCGCACATTGCGCTGATACTCATAGAAGGGATCGCCGGGGCAGATGGCAACGCCCTTTTCCAGACCGGCCCGGTAAAGCTCCAACGCGGTGATGCCTTCCGGCAGGGTGGCCCACAGGAACATACCGCCCTGGGTGGGGGTGAAGGTGACGCCGGCGGGCAGATACTTGCGCATGCAGTCCATCATGAACTGGGCCTTCTGGTGGTAAAGCTCCTTGGTTTTCTCAATGTGCTTGTCGATGTCGTTGTCTGCCAGGTACTGGGCCAGCACCATCTGGCAGAAGATATTGGTGTGCAGGTCGGCGGTGGCCTTGTAGCCCAGCAGCTTCTCCCGCAGCGCCTTATTGCGGCAGCAGATCCAGCCGATGCGCATGCCTGGAGCCACGATCTTGGAGAAGGTGCCCAGCATGCAGCACTGCTCGCCCAGCTCTGCGCCGAAGCTGGGGCTGGCCTCGCCCTCGAAGCGCAGCTCGCTGTAGGGGTTGTCCTCCAGCACCAGCAGGTTGCTGCCCTTGAGGATTTCTGCCGCCCGGTCATGAACGGCCTTGGAGTAGGTCAGGCCGGTGGGGTTCTGGAAGTTGGGGATGATGTAGATCAGCTTGGCCTCGGGGTGCTCCTTCACGGTCTTTTCCAGCAGCTCGCAGTCGATGCCGTCGCTGTTGATGGTGACGGGCAGCACCTTGGGGTCAAACATATGGAAGGACTGCAGCGCCACCAGATAGGTGGGGTCCTCCACGATGATCTCGTCGCCTGCGTCGATCATGGCAGCGCCAACCATGGCCAGGGCCTGCTGGGAGCCGTTGGTGATGATGATGTCATCGGCGGTCACGCCGTAAACGCCCATGGTCTCATAGCGCTTGGCAACCCACTCCCGCAGCACGGGATAGCCGGGGGTAGAGCTGTACTGCAGGGCGATGGCGCCCTTTTCGGCCAGCACCTTTTTGGTGGCTGCTTCCATCTCCGGAATGGGGAAGGATACGGGGTTGGGCAGACCGCCAGCAAAGGATATGATGTCAGGGGAAGCGGCAGCCGCCAGAATGCTGGCAGTGAACTCGCCCTGGAAATCAGGCTTGGTTACCAGAGTGGACATTTTGAAATTCATGGGAGGACTCCTTTCGATCATGACCGAAGCATCTGGGGTATGCTCCGGCGGTAATGAAAGACAGTATATACCCAAAATCTTCATCTGTAAAACACGGAATGAATAAATTACAACATTTTTGTTGAAAACGCAGAAAAAATGGACGATCATGGCTTCTGCCATGACAGACATGACAAAAGAAAAACCTGAAATAAGTATACATAATATATAAGCGCTCAAAAGTTTACATTGGCTTTCTTGACTGACGCCGCGCCGGGGTATACCATAAATATCAAACTATTTTGAAAGGAACTGCTATGAGGAAGCTTTTGCTCTGTTTTGCTTTCCTGTTTGTACTGTTCTCCGGGGCTTTCTGCGCCGGCAAGCTCTATGAGCAGCTTAGCCCTGCTCCTGTGGCTGAGGCAAGCACGCCCGCCCCGGCTTCGGAAGCGGCGGAGATGGCGGCGCTGACCCTGCCCCCTCTGCGGGACAAGCCCATGTCCCCGGAAGCGGCGGTGTTTCTGGGCCGCAACCGGCAGGTGGAGCAGGAGATCAGCGGCAAGCCCGGTATGGTGGGGCGGCTGGTGATCCCCAGCGTGGGCATCAACGTGGCTCTGTACACCAACGGGGAGGGGGCCACGGAAGAGGAGATGCTGCAAAATCTCTGTGACCGGGAGGATGCTGCCGCCTTTTTCTGCGATGGTATGGGTTATCTCATTGCCGACCATAATAACCAGTCCTTCCAGGTTTTGGACAGCGTCAGCCTGGGGGAAAAGGCCTTTATCCTTCGGGGCCACAGCATTCTTTCCCTGGAATGCGACCTGAAAATGGACGGCCACAACTACGGTAAGGGCATCGTGGACGCGGAGGGCAACTACGTTTCCTCCCTCAGCGACTATGTCTGTTATACCTGTCAGGACAGCTGGAACAACGTGAGCGTTGTTGGCTTCCGCGTCCTTGATGAGGATTACGTAATATAATAAACATAATGTTATTTACATAATTTAATTTACATAAATAAGTAGACATAAATTATAATCGACTTGTTTCGACCTGTTAAAATTTTGCTTGTGTTTTTCGCGCATATGCGCTACAATATGGCCGACAATTTAATAATGGGAGAAGAAGTTATTTTGTTGTAACGCCGTCCAAATGGATGGCGGAAGGAGAATGGCAATGAGAAAACAGATTCTTGCAGTTTTCCTGGCAATGGCGCTTATGGCGGGCTTACTCTGCGGCTGCGGAGGAGCGACGACCCAGAGCCCTGCTGCCAGCGACGAAACTACAAATTCTTCCGGGGCGAAGCACGCCAATGAGATCGTGGTTGGCATCGCCCAGGACCTGGATGATAGTCTTGACCCGAACCAGATTGTGGCGGCAGGAACTAGAGAGGTCATGTTCAACGTCTTCGAAGGGCTGGTAAAGCCCAATGCTTACGGTGATTACGTCTGCGCGGTCGCCTCGGACTATGATGTGTCTGAGGATGGCCTGACTTACACCTTTACGCTCCGGGACGGTGTGGTTTTCCACAACGGCCAGGGCTGCACGGTGGAGGACGTGCTCTATTCCTTTGAAACCTGCGCCGCTACCTCGGTGACCAAAGCCGTGGTGACGGCGCTTTCTGCGATTACCGACATTCGCGCTGAGGGCAATACCATCATCATCACCCTGGACGCTCCCAATCCGGACTTCCTCAGCTATGTGTCCAGCGTTTACATTGTCCCCAAGGGTTATGACCAGCAGGCCACTGCCCCTGTGGGCACCGGCCCCTTCCGTTTCGCTTCCCGCAGCGTCCAGGAGAATTTCATCCTTGAACGCAACGAGGCGTACTACGGCCAGGGCGCCAGCCTGGATAAGGTGACCTACAAGATCTATGAGGACAACAATGCCCTCTTCACCGCCCTCAACAGCGGCGCTCTGGACCTTGTGGCCCACCTGACCGTGGACCAGGTGAACAACCTGTCCAACGGCTACCAGGTGCTGGAGGGTACCATGAATCTTGTCCAGGCCCTGTACCTGAACAACGCCGTGGCCCCCTTCGACAATGAGCTGGTGCGTCAGGCCCTGTGCTATGCTGTGGATGTGGACGCCATGCTGGAGCTGACCGCCGACGGCCATGGCACCAAGGTGGGCTCCTCCATGTATCCTGCCTTCGGCAAGTACTTTGACCCTGCTCTGGCCGAGAGGTATCCCCATGATGTGGAGAAGGCCAAAGAATTGCTGAAGGAGGCCGGGTACGAGAACGGCTTCAGCTTCACCATCACCGTCCCCAGTAACTACCAGCCCCATGTGGATGCTGCCGTGGTTCTGGTGGAGCAGCTGAAGGAAGTGGGCGTCACCGCCCAGATCCAGCAGGTGGAGTGGAACACCTGGCTCAGCGATGTGTACAGCGCCCGGAACTTTGAGAGCACTGTCGTCGGTTTTGATGCCAGCACCCTGAACGCCAGCGCCATGCTGGCCCGCTGGGTCAGTGACAATGACAAGAACATGATCAATTACAATAATCCCCAGTATGATGAAGTCTTTGCCCAGGCCCAGGCCACTGCCGACGAGGCGGAACAGACCGCCCTGTATAAGCAGTGCCTGGAGATCCTCAGCGACAGCGCTGCCAATGTGTACCTGCAGGACTTGGCCGACTTTGTGGCCATCAATCCCGCAGTCCAGGGCTTCACCTTCTATCCCCTCTATGTAATTGACATGTCCCTGTTGTCCATTGCGGAGTAAGGGCCGGTTGCTTTGCTGTCCCACCAAATCGAAGCCCAGCGTAGCACCCGCAAGGGGCACGCCGCATCCGTAGGGCGGCAAAGCCGCCGACGGCTGCGCGGCGGGTTCGATTTGGAAAGGAAGAAGGAGCCAACGGAATGCAGTTGGCTTCTTCTGACGCAATTCCCGCGCGCCATAGAGCAAACGGAGAATAAAGTGCTGAGAGCAGATTCCGAGAAAATATGGGTTCTGATGAAGACATTTTTCCGCAGGAATACTTTGTGTATTTCAAGAAAAAATGGCAAAGTCAGGGCACATATTTTCCGAAAGATGCCGAAGCAGGTTGTTCGCAGTTTGCTCAAAAAAGAAAGAAAGGAGGCGGGGAGTATGAAATATTTTATCAAAAAATTCTGCACTCTCATTATTACATTGTTCATCGTCTCGCTCCTCGCCTTTCTCGCTTTTCAGGTCATCCCCGGTGACCCCACTACCGCCCTGCTGGGAACGGAGGCTACGGCCGAAGCCCGGCAGGCGCTGCGCCAGGAGCTGGGCCTTGACCAGCCTGTGCTGGTCAGATACTTTGACTGGCTATGGAACTTCCTTCATGGCGATATGGGCACCAGCTATAACTACCGTATGCCTGTTGCCGATATGCTCTCGGATAAGCTGCCCATCACCGCCATCCTGACGCTGATGTCCTTCGCCTTTACGGTGGTCCTGTCCATCCCTCTGGGCATCTGGGCCGGCAGCACCAAAAGCCGGGCCCTGGACCTGGGCGTCACTGTCCTTGACCAGATCGTCATGAGCGTGCCCCAGTTCTTCCTGGGTATGCTGGCCTGTTATGTCTTCGGCAATATCTTCCGGCTCTTTGTCCCTGGCAACTTTGTCTCCTATACCGTCAGCTGGGGTGCCTGCCTGGGCTATATGGTGCTGCCTGCCCTGTCCATCGCCATCCCCCGCATCGCCATGACCGTCAAGATGCTCCGCAGTTCCATCCAGACCCAGCTGCAGCAGGACTATGTCCGCACCTCACGAAGCCGGGGCAGCGGCAGAAGCAAAATTCTTCGCCGCCATGTGCTGAAAAACGCCCTGATCCCGGTCATCACCTTCCTGGCTGTCTCCGCCGCCGAGATCATGACCGGCAGCATTATTGTCGAGCAGGTTTTCACCATTCCCGGCGTCAGCCGTCTGCTGCTGGCCAGCATCTCCAACCGGGATTTCCCTGTGGTACAGGCCATCGTTGTGGTGGTGGCCGCCTGGATCGTCATCGTCAACTTCGTGGCCGACCTGCTCTATCAGCTGGTTGACACCCGCATCCGCCTGCGCTGAGGAGGGAATGACCATGAAAAAACGTGCCAACGTCTTTCTCTGGGCCGGCGGCATCATCAGTGGCCTGATGCTCTGCATTATCATTTTGGGTTATTTCTGGACGCCCTATGACCCTACCGCCATGGACCCCAAGGCCAAGTTCTGTGCCCCCTGCCTGAGCCACCTGCTGGGCACCGATAACTTCGGCCGGGACATTTTCAGCCGCGTGGTGGATGGGGCCGGCACCAGCTTCTTCATCGCACTGTGTGTGGTGGCCATCGGCTGCCTTGCAGGCATTCTGATCGGCAGCCTCTGCGGCTATTACGGCGGTCTGCCTGATCTGATTCTTACCCGCGTCTGCGATTCCATCACCGCCTTTCCCGCCTTTCTTCTGGCCCTGGTCATCGTCACCGTGGCCGGCCCGGGGACGGAGAATATCATCCTTGCCCTGGGCATCCTTTTCATCCCCAGCTTTGCCCGCATTGTCCGCAGCGAGTTCGCCCGCTGCCGGGAACTGAATTATATCAAAAGCGCCCGGCTCATGGGCGCCGGTGGGGCCCGTATCATGTTCCGCCATATCCTTCCCAACACCTTCCCGGTGCTTTTAAGTGCCGTCACCATCGGTTTCAATAACGCCGTCCTCAGTGAGGCCAGCATGAGCTTCCTGGGCATCGGCATCCAGCCTCCCTACGCCAGCCTGGGCTCCATGCTGTCTGACAGCCAGAGCTTTCTCCACAGCGCTCCCTGGTACGCTTTGGGCACCGGCGGGGCCATCGTACTGCTGATCCTGGGCTTCAGTCTGCTCAGCGAGGGTCTGCAGCTGAAAGGGCAGAGGTGAAACCATGGCCAATGTTTTGACTGTTAAGGACCTGCGTGTCCATTTTCATGACGCCGCCCCCGACCGCTTCGCCGTGGACGGCCTGAACCTCACCGTGGCCGAGGGGGAGATCATCGGCCTGGTGGGAGAGAGCGGCAGCGGCAAAACCGTCACTGCCATGAGCATCAGCGGTCTGCTGCCCCGGGAGAAGGCCCAGGTCAGCGGCAGCATCACCCTGGACGGGCATGAGATTTTTGCTTGCTCCGACCAGGAGATCCTGACCATCCTGGGGGATGAGCTGGGCGTGGTGTTCCAGGAACCCATGACCAGCATGGACCCGGTGATGCGCATCGGCCCCCAGATCGAGGAATGCCTGCGGAACCACCGCCGGCTCAGCAAGGCCCAGCGCCGCCAGCTGGCACTGGAGGCCATGGCCCAGGTGGAGCTGCCGGAGCCGGAGCGGATCTACCGCAAATACCCCCATGAGCTGTCCGGCGGTATGCTACAGCGGGTCATGATCGCCGCCGCCATCGTCAGCCGCCCCAAGCTGCTGCTGGCGGATGAACCCACCACCGCCCTGGATGTGTCCGTCCAGGCGGAGATTCTCACCCTGCTGAAAAAGCTGAACCGGGAGTCCGGCATGGCTATCATGCTCATCAGCCATGACCTGCATGTGGTGCGCAAGCTGTGCAGCCGGGTTGCTGTCATGCAGCGGGGAAAGCTGGTGGAGGATCGCCCCATGGAGGACATCTTCCGCAATCCCCGGCATCCCTACACCCAGCAGCTTATCGCCGCCATCCCCGGCCGTGACCGCCATCTTTTCTGAAAGGGGACCCACCATGGAACCGATCCTGGAGGTGAAAAACCTCAACGCCTATTATACCGAGAGCCGCAGCCTTTTCGGCGGCCGGGAGAAACGCCGCCAGGTGCTCCATGACGTATCCTTCACCATTAACCCCGGGGAGACCCTGGGCCTGGTGGGGGAGAGCGGCAGCGGCAAGACCACCCTCTGCCGGGCCGTACTGGGCATGCTGAAGGACTATGACGGCAGCATCATCCATCACTCGGAAAAACCGCAAATGGTCTTTCAGGATCCTTTCAGCAGCTTAAACCCGGTGAAAACCGTGGGCTGGATCCTGGAAGAGCCCCTGAAAATCCAGACAAAGCTGCCGAAAAGCGACCGCAAAGCTGCCGTAAATGCGATCCTTACCCAGGTGGGTTTGGGGCCGGAATATGCGGAAAGGCTGCCCAATGAGCTCTCCGGCGGCCAGCGCCAGCGGGTTTCCATCGCCTCCGCCGTCATCACCCGGCCCAGGCTGGTCATTGCTGATGAACCGGTAAGCGCCCTGGATGTTACCATTCAGGCCCAGATCCTCCATCTTTTGGCGGATATGAAGCAAAAATATGACCTGTCCTATCTCTTCATCAGCCATGACCTGAACGTGATCTATCAGATCTGCGACCGGGTCCTGGTCATGCAGCATGGCGTCATCGTGGAGCAGAATACGGTGGAAGAATTGTTCCAAAATCCGCAGCATCCCTACACAAAACAGCTGCTTTTAGCCGCTGAATAGTGCGTTGATTTTTTCACAAATATAATTCAAAAAAGCCCTCTGCCTTCCCGAAAACCGGCAGGCAGAGGGCTTTTTTAAAATGATTGATATTCCCGCCTGCGGCGGGATTCTTCCAGGATCTTCTGATAGGTCTCCTGGCTGATATCGTGCTCAATCTTGCAGGCATCCACGGCGGCAATCTCCGGCGAGACCCCCAGCTGCACCAGAAATTCCGTCAGCAGCTGGTGGCGGGCATAGATATTCTGGGCGATTGCCAGCCCCGGGGGCAGCAGGGTAATGTAGCCATCGGTGTCCATCTCGATATACCCGTTCTCCCGCAGCCGCTTCATGGCAATGCTGATACTGGGCTTGGAGAAGTTCATCTCCCGGACAATATCGATAGAGCGCACCTGGCCCAGGCGGTTTTTCAAGATCAGTATAGTTTCCAGATAATCTTCTGCCGATTCATGAATGTTCATGGCTGTCTCCATTCCGCATACTTGTGGTATGTTTTGTTATAAGGCTAACACAAACCAAATTATTTTGCAAGTTTTTTGAAGAAAAGCATTGACAAAGAAAGGTTAGTTATGATAAACTGCCACCGCACATAGAGGTTAGGGTAACCTAACCATAAAAATTGACAAAGGATTAGTATAGACTAACTCAAGGAGGCATGGCAATGATACCCCTTACAGCCGCGAAAGCGGGGGAGACGGTTACCATCAAAAAAATCACCGGCCGGGATGAGCTGCGCCGGCATCTGGCGGAGATGGGCTTTGTGGTGGATGACGATGTTACCGTGGTAAACGAGATGGCAGGGAATCTGATTGTGCAGGTGAAGGACAGCCGGGTGGCGCTGAATAAAGACATGGCCAACCGCATTCTGTTCAACTGAGCCGGAGAGATAAGGAGGAAATCGATGAAAACATTGAAAGACATGAGGCCGGGAGAGACAGCCACTGTGGCAAGATTGCTGGGCGAGGGGCCGGTGAAGCGGCGGATCATGGACATGGGAATTACCAGGGGAACGGAAATCTTTGTCCGAAAGGTGGCGCCTCTGGGCGACCCGATGGAACTTTCTGTGCGCGGCTATGAACTCAGTATCCGAAAAGTAGACGCAGAAATGATCGAGATGGAATGAGCAGCGGCTGAGGCCGTTTTTTTCAGGAGTGCAAGTTAAAGATGACTAACCATCAGGAGGAAATCAATATGGAGATGAAAATTGCCCTGGCGGGCAATCCCAACTGCGGGAAGACGACCTTATTCAATTTTCTTACCGGGTCCAATCAGTATGTGGGAAACTGGCCGGGGGTCACGGTAGAAAAGAAAGAGGGCCGGCTCAAGGGCCATAAGGATGTGGTGATCCAGGATCTGCCGGGGATTTATTCCCTGTCCCCCTACACGCTGGAGGAGGTTGTGGCCAGAAACTATCTGGTAAATGAGAAGCCGGACGCAATCCTGAACATTGTGGACGGCACCAACATCGAGCGCAACCTTTATCTGAGCACCCAGCTGCTGGAGCTGGGGCTGCCGGTGGTTGTGGCGGTGAATATGATCGATCTGGTACGCAAAAGAGGAGACAGCATCGATCTGGACAAACTGGGCAAGGCGTTGGGCTGCAAGGTGGTGGAGATCAGCGCCCTGAAAGGGGAAGGGGGCATGGAGGCGGCAGAACTGGCCCTGGCGCAGGCAGGAGAGGCCAAAGCCGGGGAACTGCCCCATGTGTTTACCGGCAGCGTGGAGCACGCGCTGGCCCACATTGAGGAATCCATTCAGGGGCAGGTAGCACCCCATCTGCTGCGCTGGTATGCCATCAAGCTGTTTGAGCGGGATGAGAAGGTGCTGGAGGAGCTGAAGCTGGATCAGAAGCTTTCTGCCCATCTGGAGCAGCACATTGCCGACTGCGAGGAAGAACTAGATGATGATGCCGAGAGTATCATCACCAACCAGCGCTACGCCTATATCAGCGGCATTGTAGGCAAGGCGGTAAGGAAAACTGGGGAGAAGGGCAGCCTTTCCCGCACTGACCGGATCGACCGGGTGGTCACCAACCGGGTTCTGGCCCTGCCCATTTTTGCGGTCGTGATGTTTTGTATCTATGCCGTCGCCATGGGCGGCTACAGCTTTTCCATCGGTACCATGGGCACCGACTGGGCCAATGATGTGCTGTTTGGTGAGTGGGTCCCTGGACTGTTTGATCGGATGCTGACGGCACTGAATGTATCCGACTGGCTGTATGGATTGGTTATGGACGGCATCGTGGCCGGTGTGGGCGCTGTGCTGGGCTTTGTGCCCCAGATCTTGGTACTGTGTCTGCTGCTGGCCATCCTGGAGGATGTGGGCTATATGGCCCGGGTGGCCTTTATTATGGATCGGATCTTCCGTCGTTTCGGTCTCAGCGGCAAGAGCTTTATTCCCATGCTGGTGGCCACCGGCTGCGGTGTACCCGGCATCATGGCCAGCCGCACCATCGAGCAGGATCGGGATCGGAAGATGACCATCATGACCACTGGCTTTATCCCCTGCGGCGCAAAGATGCCCATTATCGGCCTGTTTGCCGGGGCAGTTTTCGGCGAGTCTCCCTGGGTGGCTACCTCAGCCTTCTTCATCGGTGTGGCGGCGGTGGTGCTTTCCGGCATTATGCTGAAAAAGTTCCGGGCCTTTGCCGGAGAGCCGGCCCCCTTTGTGATGGAGCTGCCCGCCTATCATGCGCCCTCCGCAGGAAACGTTCTCCGTTCCACCTGGGAGCGGGGCTGGAGCTTTATCAAACGGGCGGGGACCATCATACTGCTGTCGTCCATTGTGCTCTGGTTCCTGCAGGGCTATGGCTTTGTGGATGGTGTGTTCCAAGCCGTGGAGG
Source organism: bacterium (assembly GCA_004560305.1). Lineage (GTDB taxonomy): Bacteria > Bacillota > Clostridia > Oscillospirales > Oscillospiraceae > Limivicinus. The sequence continues at coordinate 43,062 of SFVI01000002.1, forward strand.
ATAACAACAGCTCTCTGCTGGCGGCCATCGGTAGCGCCCTGGCCTGGATCTTCTACCCCCTGGGCTGGGTAGGCGACATGGCCTGGAAGGCCACGGTGGCTTCTATCACCGGCCTGATCGCCAAGGAAGAAGTTGTGAACACCTTCGGCGTACTGTATCATTATGTTGGGGAGGATCTGGGCGAGACCGGCCAGGCCATCTGGCCCCTGGTGGCTGCGGACTTCGGCCCCATCCGGGCCTACAGCTTCATGATCTTCAACCTGCTCTGTGCCCCCTGCTTCGCTGCTATGGGCGCCATCAGGCGGGAGATGAATAACGCAAAGTGGACCTGGGCAGCCATAGGTTATATGTGCGGCTTTGCCTATGTGGCTTCTACCATCACCTTCCAGCTGGGCGGCCTGTTCACCGGCGAGGCCAGCTTCGGCATCTGGACGCTGGTGGCGCTGGCGCTGCTGATGGGACTGCTGTATCTTCTGCTGCGTAAAGGGTACAGACCCGACAGGCAGACTCCGCTGAAAGGCGAAGAAAGTGAGACCTGCCATGCCTGAACTGATTGGGAACATTATTGTTCTGGCTCTGCTGGCCCTGGCTGTTTACGGGGCTGTCCGCTCCCTGCTGAGAAAGGAAAAAAAGGGCGGCTGCTCCTGCGGGGGTGACTGCTCCCGCTGCGGCGGATGCCATTGAAGATCCGGGAAAGAATTGAATACCGGGAAAGAGGAGCTGTCAGATGTGCAGCTCCTCTTTTCGTATGGGAAAAGTAACCAAGAAGGCATGGGAAGAACCCCCTGCAGTAAGAGCAAAACAGCTATTTTTCATAAGGAAAAGAAAGGCTTCTTGACAAAACATGGGGGATTCTATATTATAAAATCGTTGTGCACATGGACGAAAATTTTGTGCTGAATTTACTTTTGCCGGGGTGTGGAAGGAGGCGCTGAAATGGAGGCCGTTCGGGAACAGAGCTTCGACCTGCTGATCGAAAATGTGATGCTGGTGAACGTGTTTAATGACTCCGTTTCACCGGCCTGCATCGGCATTTCCGGCGAAAGGATCCAATATATTGGGGAAGCCAAGGCTTCATTCAAGGCAGCTGATACGATAGACGGTGGAGGTCTGTATGCGCTGCCTGGTTTTATTGATTCCCATATGCATCTGGAGAGCAGCATGCTGCCGCCCCAGGCCTTTGCCTGCCGTGCCCTGGAATGCGGTACCACCATGGTGGCGGCGGACCCCCATGAGATCTGCAACGTGCTGGGGCCAAAAGGGGTCTACGCCCTGATGGAGGCTGCTTCCGGCACCCCGCTGAAGGTGCTGATGCTTGCCCCCTCCACGGTACCCTCCGCCCCCGGCTTCGAGGGCAGCGGCTGTGCCGTTGGGCCGCAGGAAGCGGCGGAGATGCTGGAGCATCCGGGTATCTTTGGCTTGGGTGAAGTGATGGATTTCAACGGCGTGGCCGATGGGGAGGAGAACATCCTTGCTGTTGTCCGGATGGCCAGAGAGCGGGGCGCGATGATCGACGGCCACGCGTCGGTGCTGACCGGGGAGCGGCTGCAGCGCTTTGCTGCCGCCGGCATCGACAGCGACCACACGGCGGCTAATCCGGAACAGCTGCTGGAGCGGCTGGCCTTGGGCTGCTGTGTCCAGATTCAGGAATGCAACCTCAGTGCCGGAATGGTACAGGCTATGAATGAACTGGCCGTTTCCAACCGGGTCTGCCTGGTGACAGATGATGTGCCCCTGGATAAGCTGATGCACCAGGGGCAGCTGAACCATGTGGTGACCCGGGCCATTGCCCTGGGGCTGGAGCCGGTGAAGGCCATCCGCTTTGCCACCATCAATGCCGCCGACCGGCTGCGCCGGTACGACACCGGTGCCATTGCCCCCGGCAGGCTGGCCAATATCCAGCTGGTGCGGGATCTGAGGGCGCCGAAGCCGGAGCTGCTGGTGGTGGAGGGCAAAGTGATCCTGGAGGGGGGCAGGCTGAATTTCACCCCCCGGCCCTGTGACCTGTCCGCCCTGTGTGAACACCCCATGCTGGTGAAGGAGGTCCGGAAGGAAGATCTCTTCATCCCGGTGGAGACAAAACCGGCGGATACTTGGGCGAAGGTTAACATAATCAAATATAACGGCAGCGGTCACAGAACAAAAAAGGTTTTGCGAAATCTGCCTTTGTGCGATTCTCAGTTGGGTAGAACGGTTGACATAACCGGATTGTTTAAGGTGGCGGTCTTTAACCGCTACGGCCTGGACCGGCATGCGCTGGCCCTGATCGACGGAATGGCGGAGCTTGACGGGGCCATTGCCCTGACCTATGGCCATGACGCCCACAACCTGACGGTGTACGGCGGCGATGACGGGGATATGGCCCTGGCTGCCAACACAGTACGACGGATGAAGGGCGGTATGTGCGCGGTACAGGGGGGAGAGGTTCTGGCCCGGGTGCCGCTGCCGCTGGGGGGCCTGATGAGCCGGGAGCCGGCAGAGGTGCTTTCCGGCCAGGTGGAAGCATTTCTGGAAGCCTGCCGGAAGATCGGTCTTAAGTATGCCAATCCCATCACCTTTTTGACCCTGATGCCGCTGGCGGTGTCCCCGGAGATCAAATGCACCGACCTGGGGCTGATCGATGTTGTGAACAAGCGTATGCTCCCTCTGATCGAGGAATGCTACTGATAAGGAGCGTGGAATATGCGAAAGAAACAGGCTTTTCTGCTTGCCCTGCCGGCAGTGTTGGCGCTGACGGTGTTTTTCCTGGCGCCCATGCTGTACATCCTTATAAAGACCCTGGCCACCAACGGCCTTTCTGATTTTGTCCGCTTCTTTACCGACCCCTTTTATCTGGACATTCTTTGGACCACGGTGCGGGTGTCTCTGGTGTCTACCCTGGTGTCCCTGCTGCTGGGCTATCCCACGGCCTATTACATGGCACGCACCCGGTCCCGGATGAAAAAGGTGATGATGGTCATCATCCTGTTTCCCTTCCTGGTCAGCGCGGTGGTGCGCTCCTACGGCTGGATGGTGATCCTGGGCAAGAACGGCCTGCTGAACCAGTTCCTGCTGGGGCTGGGTCTGGTGCAGAAGCCCCTGTCCATCCTTAACACGGAGACGGCGGTGATTATCGGCATGATCCATCTGCTGATCCCTTACATGATCCTTTCCCTGGTGGGCGTGCTGCAGAGCATTGATCCCAACGTGGAGTATGCGGCCTACAGTCTGGGGGCCAACCCGGCGGAGACCTTCTGCAAGGTGATCTTCCCCCTGAGCCTGCCGGGCATCATCTCCGGCTGTGTGATGGTGTTCACCATGAGCATGACCTCCTACGTGACGCCCAAGCTGCTGGGCGGCTCCAAGTTCCGCATGATGGCCACCATGGTGGTGCAGGAGATCAACGTCAGCTTCGACTGGGGTGCGGCCTCGGCCATCAGTTACATCCTGCTGGCAGTAATTTTGCTGATTCAGGTGCTGGTGGTGCTGTCCACCGCCGGATATATGAAGAGACTGGGGGGCGGCAAAAATGCGTGAGAAAAGAGTAAACATTTTCTGCACCATTGTGGCGGTTCTGGTGATGCTGTTTCTGATCGCGCCGCTGGTGGTGATCGTCATTGCCTCCTTTACGCCTACGGCAGTGGTGGTATTCCCGCCCAAGGGCTTCTCCCTCAAGTGGTATGAGAACATTTTCAGCTCCTCCACCCACTTTATGGAGGGCCTGGCCAACAGCCTGAAGATCGGCCTGCTGGCCACAGCACTGGATATTCTTCTGGGTGTCACGGCGGCTTTGTCCGTCTGCCGGCATGACTTCAAGGGAAAGAACGCCCTGCTGAATTACTTCACCTCTCCCATGTATGTGCCTTCCGTGGCCTTTGCCTTCGTGCTTCTGCAGGTGTACAGCCAGATCGGCGGTATTCCCGGTGCGGTGCGGATCTTCATCGGTCACTTTATCATCATCCTGCCCTATATTGTCCGCAACACCGTTTCGGTGCTGCATGTGTTCAACTGGACGCTGGAGGATGCGGCCACGTCTCTGGGGGCAAACCCGGTGCAGGTGTTCTTCAAGATCACCATCCCCGTGGCCAAGCCCGGCATTGTGGCTGGGGCGCTGCTGGCCTTCCTCTACTCCTTTGACGAGGTGGCCCTCAGCAGCCTGCTGTCCACGCCCAAATTCATCACCCTGCCCATCCGGATCATGAACTATATGGAACTGACCTTTGACCCCACCCTGGCGGCCATCTCCACCTTCCTGATTGCAGGCTCCCTGGTGCTGATCCTGCTGATGGATAAATTCGTGGGGCTGGACATGTTTGTGAAATAAGGAGGAAGCCATGGCTACACTGGAACTGAACGGACTTACCAAGCGCTTCGGAAGCTTTACCGCCGTTGACAATATGAACCTCAAGGCTGCCGATGGGGAGATGATCGCCCTGCTGGGCGGCAGCGGCTGCGGCAAGACCACTACCCTGCGGATGATCGCCGGCTTTGCCGAGCCCACGGAGGGCAGCATCCTGGTGGACGGGGAGGATGTGGCCAAGATCCCGCCCTATAAGCGGAACATCGGCATCTTTTTCCAGAACTATGCGCTGTTCCCCCATATGACCGTGTTTGAGAACGTGGCCTTTGGCCTGAAGCTGCAGAAGCTGAAAAAGCCGGAGATCGCCCAGCGGGTGGCGGAAATCCTTGCCTTGGTGAAGCTGACCGGGCTGGACAAGCGCTACCCCAGAGAGCTTTCCGGCGGCCAGCAACAGCGGGTGGCCCTGGCAAGGGCGCTGGTGACCCGGCCCCATATCCTGCTGCTGGACGAGCCCCTGTCCAACCTGGATGCCAAGCTGCGCATCGAGATGCAGGTGGAGATCAAGCGCATCCAGAAGGAACTGGGCATCACCACCATCATCGTCACCCATGATCATGAGGAGGCTGTCTCCCTGGCTGACCGGGTCATCGTGATGCACGAGGGCAAGATTCAGCAGATCGGCAGCCCCAATGAGATTTTTGAGCGGCCCTGCAGCGCCTTCGTGGCGGATTTCATGGGCTTTTCCACCTTTATCCAGGGCACCATCGGCCCGGAGGAGGGCGACAAGCGCCCGGTCAGCTGCAGCGGGAAGCTGCTGTATGTGCCAGGCGCTGCGGCGGAGGGCATCGAGGCCGGCAGCCCGGTGACTCTTGCTGTCCGCTCGGAGAACATCCAGCTGGTGGAGGAAGAGGGGGAGAACACCCTGCCCGGCACCATCAGCGCCGTCACTTATAAGGGCACTACCACCCGCCTGGAGGTGACCGGCTGCGTTGCGGAGACGGTATGTCCCGCTGTGAATGAATATACCCAGCGCCAACTGGGGGAGGCTGTGCTGGTGCACATCCCCGCCCAGCGGATCTGTGTATATAAAAATGTTTGATTTTCTAGGAGGAAAGAAAATGACACTGAAGAAAATGCTTGCCATGCTGCTGGCACTGACCATGGTGTTCGCGATGGCCGCCTGCGGCAGCAGTGAGAAGCCCGCTGCCACCGAGGCCCCCGCCGCCGAGGCTCCAGCTGAGGGCGAGGCTGACGGCGCACTGGACTTTGGCGGTGCCGAGCTGGTGGTTGCCACCTGGGGCTGGGCCGAGGCTGGTCTCAAGACCCTGGCCGCCGATTTCGAGAGCCAGTATAACTGCACCATCGTGGTAGACCCCACCTCCGGCAACGGCGACCGTCTCAACAAGCTGATGGCCGAGAAGGCCGATCCTACCGCCGATGTGGCTCTGCTGACCAAGAGCTTTGCCGAGACCGGCATCCAGAACGACCTGTTCGAGCAGCTGGACACCAATATCGTCACCAGCCTGGGCGAGCTGTATGACTTCTGCGTGGATGAGAAGGGCTACGGTCCCTGCTACTCCCTGTGCCGCTATGGCATCATGTACAACGCCGACGCACTGGAGCAGCTGAACCTGCCCGCCCCCACCTCCTACCAGGACCTGTTTGACGACCAGTACGCCGGTATGGTGGCCCTGCCCGACATGACCTCCACCGCCGGCCCCTACATGCTGGTGGCTATGGCTGAGGCTATGGGCGGCAGCCAGGAGGACGTCAGCGCCGCGATGGCCCTGATGCAGGAGAAGAAGGACAACATTAACCTGTGGTACACCGCTTCTTCCGACGTTGTCAACGCTTTCACCACTGGTGAGGCCAACATCACCGTCTTTATGGACATCAATATGCCCGGTCTGATCAGCAGCGGCCTGAACATGAAGTGGGTAGACGCTTCCGAGGGCTCCTTTGCTGCTCCCGCCACTGTTGAGGTGGTCAAGAACTGCAAGAACCCGGAGCTGGCCCAGCTGTTCGTGGAGTACCTGATCTGCAACGACACCCAGAACAAGATCGCTGAGGTCCTCAATGAGGCCCCTGTGAACAAAAATGCCACCATGGCCGACGAGCTGAAGACCTATCTGGCCTTCGGTGAGGAGTCCATGAGTGCCCTGAAGGAGTTTGACGACGCCTACATCACCACCGCCAAGGGCGAATGGATCGACACCTTCCAGCGCACCGTGGCTGTCCAGTAATCAAAGCCAAGCGAAAATCGAAAAAAACGGAGCAGAAATGCTCCGTTTTTTTATGGGATGAATTGATGAAATTGGGAATTGCAATCATGGACAGCAGAGCGTATAATGGCATGAAAAAGGAGGCATTTCCATGAAATACGCATTTACCAATATGCATCTGCTCAGCGGCAGAGAAGATATGAAGCCCCAGGACGGCCTGGCTGTACTGGTGGATGGAGAGAAAATTGTTGACATTGTGGCGGAGAGCGCTGTGCCAGCGGAATATGAGAAGAAGGATCTGGGCGGCCGCTACCTGATGCCGGGCCTGATCAATCTGCATGTGCACATTCCGGGAAGCGGCAAGCCCCAGAAAAAGCCCATGGACGTCAAAAAGACGATAAAGCTGATGACCTGCTGCGGTCTGGCCCGGAAGATGGTGGAGATCATCTATCAGAAATACGCCAACACGGCGCTGCTCAGCGGCGTGACTACCATCCGCACCGTGGGCGGTCTGGAGGATTACGACAGCAAGCTCAGGGACAAGATCAGGCAGGGGAAGGTTCAGGGACCCCGCATCCTGGCAAGCAACATGGCGGTCTCTGTTCCCGGCGGGCACATGGCCGGCTCCCTTGCCTATGAGGCCACCACGCCGGAGGAGGCTGCCGCTTTTGTGCGAAAGATCGCGGAGGACAAGCCGGATCTGATCAAGCTGATGATCACCGGCGGCGTGCTGGACGCGGAGCAGAAGGGAGAACCCGGTGTGCTGCGGATGCAGCCGGAGCTGGTAAAGGCGGCCTGTGACGAGGCCCACCGCCTGGGATTGCAGGTGGCGGCCCATGTGGAAAGCCCGGAGGGTGTCCGGGTGGCGCTGGAAAACGGCGTGGACACCATTGAACATGGCGCAAAGCCCGATGAGGAGATCCTGCGGCTGTTTAAGGAGCGGGGTGCTGCCCTGGTGGCTACCCTCTCCCCGGCGCTGCCATTTGCCCTGTTTGACCGGGAAGTAAGCAACTGCACGGAGATCGCCCAGTTCAACGGCAAGATCGTTTTTGACGGCATCATTGACTGCGCCAGGGCCTGCGTGGAGCAGGGAATCCCTGTGGGCCTGGGAACCGACACCGGCTGCCCCTATGTGACCCACTACGGCATGTGTCGGGAGCTGCACCATTTCAGCAAGTTCTGCGGGGTCAGCAATGCCTTTGCCCTGTACACGGCCACCTGCCGCAATGCAGAGATTGCCGGACTGGGCGATCAGCTGGGCACTGTGGAGCCGGGGAAGCTGGCGGATCTGATCGTGACCGGGAGCAACCCGCTGGAGGATCTGCAGGCCCTGCGGGATGTCAGCATGGTGGTGGCAGGTGGGAAAATTATTGACCATCCCAAGGTGAAGAAAATGCCCCAGGTGGAGCAGGAGCTGGACAAGTTCCTCTAATCGTATGAAATATCGAAAGCCGCAGGGTATGCTCTGCGGCTTTTCATTTCAAATATGTAAATTGAAAAAACAGCTCACACGGAGAACCGTGTGAGCTGTTTGTAGATTATGCTGTTTCAGCCTTCAAGGCGAAATCAATGCTGGGGAGGATAGGGCAGGCCGATGCGCTTGCACTGATTCTCGGGATCCCAGAAGAAGCGCCACTCAACATACAGCTTGTTGCGGGCGGTGTCGGCAGGAGTCCAGGTGGCCAGCTCCTTGCTCTTGTACATGGCGTCGATCTGCTCGTCGGTGTAGCCGAAGTCCTTCATGACCTCGCGGTTGTGCTCGCCGAAGCAGGGAGCAGCAGCAACGATCTGAGAGGGGTGCTTCTTGAAGATATTGGTGATACCAATGCCCTTCATCTTGCCGAAGCACTGGTCTTCCCACTCCACCAGGTTCTCACGGGCCTCGAACTGAGGATCCTTCAGGATGTCCTCAGGACCGTAGGCGCGCTGGCAGGGAACGCCGGCCTTGTTGAAGATCTCTTCCAGCTCATCGCAGGTGTGCTCAATGCAGAACTTCTCCAGGAGTCTCTCAGCCTTCTGGCCCAGAGGATCGTAGAGAGGAATGCCGGTGCACTTGTCGGGGAAGTCCACGCCCTGCTTGCCCATGCCGATGATGGGATAGCCGCGGGAGACGGGGCCCTGGCCGGCGATGGCGACGAACATGGAGCCGCCGTCCTTGGTGTCGTAGAAGGAGAAGCAGCAGGCCATATCGTGCTTGTTGCCGGTACGGTAGGGAACAGGCTCGCCTCTTCTGGGCGCTGATGTAGCCAGCCAGAGCCACGATGCAGGTGTTGTAAGCAGTGACATAGTCAGACAGGAAGGGGTTGACCTTCAGAGGAGCGGAGGTGGGGCTGACGCCGTTCATGTACATGTAACCGCCCATGGCCTGGCCGGAAACGTCGTAGGAGGCCTTGTCCTTGTAGGGACCAAACTGGCCGTAACCGGAAACGTGAACGATGGTCAGAGCCTTGTTGTGCTCCCACAGCACGGAGTCGGTCAGACCGCGCTTGGCGTAGGAACCGGGACGGCCGGCCTCGATCCAGATGTCGGCCCACTCAATGCACTTGAGGAACAGGTTCTTGCCCTTGGGCTTGGCAACGTCGATGGTGATGGAGTACTCGTTGCGGTGGCACTGAGCCCACGCGGTGGTACCACGGGTCTGGCAGGCGATGTTGGGGGACTCGGCCTGGAGGACCTTTGCGCCCATCTCAGCCATCAGGCAGCCGGCGAAGGGGCCGGCGATGTTGGTGCCGGAAACGAAAACCTTAACGCCCTGGAGAACGCCAAACTGGGGATACTCATTCCAGCTCTGAGTAAGCTTGTTGTCGATAGTCTTAAACATATTCGACTTTCCTTTCTCTTATAAGTTTTCTTTAGGCAGCGGGGCCGTTGCCGGCTCCCGCCGCATAAATACATGAGATTGTTTGGGGCAACAGGGTTGCCCGGGAGATGATTCTGATAATCTCAGGCCTGCTCGGCAGCTTTGGCACGGACGGTGGGCAGCAGGAAGCAGACAAAGATACCAACCAGAACACAAACCAGCTGAACCAGCGCCACGGTGTGCAGAGCACTGGTGGCAGCAGCGGGGACAGCCATGCCGGAGGCAGCCTTACCGGCCATACCGGTGACAAACATGGGAACAAAGATGGCAACACCGAAGGGAGCGCACATATCCTTGAACACATTGAAGGTACCGGAAGCGGAGGAGGACTCGGTGGGAGCAACGCCGGACAGAGCCACCTTCATGAAGATGGTAGTGTTGCCGCCGAGACCAAGACCGACGAAGAACAGGGCGCCGCCCATCTGCAGGATGCCGGAGTTCTCATTGATCAGCAGCATGATGGCAGAGCCGAGGGCAACAAACAGAAGTGCGACAGCGGCAACGACTTTGGGCTCCTTCTTATCGGACATGGGGCCAAGAACGATGGTGCCAATGGCCATACCCAGGTATTCGATGGACATTGCCACGCTGGCCACAGAAGCCTTGTCAACCGCGTAACCATAACGGATGATCTCGGTCAGGCAGGCGGTCATCAGACCCTGGGTGAGGAACAGAACAATGACGGGAAGAACGAAATTCTTGCGGGCAATGAACTTGCCGCTGAGGATGGGGCTGGCCGCCTTCTTCTCTACAGCAACCAGGATCAGCAGGCTGACAACAGCAACAGCGACGGAGACCAGTGTGGTAACAGCGGTCCAACCGTTCTGCTGACCGAAGGTGGGGATGCAGACCAGCGCGCCGAACATCAGCAGCACGAACAGGGCGCCGCCCCAGTCAAAGCCCTTCATGGAACCCTTGGGGACATTGGGATTGTCCTTGACCATGAAGAAGCAGAGGGCAAAGGAAATCACGCACAGGACAACGCAGATCCACATGACGATACGCCATGCGTCGGCGGTGCCGATGACGGCCATGAGAATACCGCCCAGCGTGGGTCCAAAGATAACCATGCCGCAGGCGATGGCCATGTAAATGGTAAAGCCCTGGCCCATCTTCTCAGGCGGGAAGTCCATCATGATGTAAGCCATGACCACAGGAGCGATACCGGCAGCGCCAATACCGACCATGAAGCGGAAGACCAGCAGCAGGGGGATGTTTGCGGGGCAGATGGCGATCAGCGCCTGACCTACGGTGTACAGCCCCATGGCGACCAGCAGCATCTTGCGGCGGCCCAGGGTACCGCCCAGCTTGCCCATGATAGGCGCCATGGCGGCGGCAGCCAGGGAGTAGGCCAGGGTAATAAAGGTCAGCGCAGAGTCAGCATTCCACGCGGTGGAAATGGCAGTGGGAACGGAAGCGGTAAAACCACCGCAAAGGCTCAGCACCGCAGCGGCAATGGCGTATGGAATAAAGCCCTTCATATAATTGTTCTGGGTGTTTTCCACGAATAAATCCAACTCCTTACTCAAACGATAGGCAAAGAAAGCACGGACCGGGGAAATGTTCAGAAGCCTTTTTTTAGGCTCTCCTCGATCAGGATGCTTCTCACCACTTTTCCGCTTTCGTTGCGGGGGATGGAATCCATAAATTCAAAAGACTTGGGGATCTTATAGGGAGGCAGGAAGTTCAGCGCGTGCTTGATCAGCTCCTTGGAGGTGACAGGCTCGCTGCTCTCCACGATAGCGTGAATGCGATGGCCCCACTCACTATCGGGCAGACCGACCACAACCGCGTCAACCACCTTCTTGTGCTTTTTCAGCACCGTTTCCACCTCGGCCGCGAATACATTCTCACCGCCGGTGACGATCATGTCGCTGCGGCGGTCAGCAAAGTAAAGGAAACCGTCAGCGTCCAGATAGCCCATGTCGCCCACGCTCTTGTAGCCCTGGGCATCGGCCTCAATAGGGGCGATGTTTTTGTAGACCACATTGGGGCTGTTGGGCCAGCGCATATAGATGCCGCCAATCTCACCGGCGGGAAGGGGATTCCCATCGTCATCACGGATGGCAATATCCCCATCCAGCATCCTGCCGACGCTGCCGGGGTGCTTGAGCCAATCATCGCCCCGGATGCTGGTCATGCCGATGCACTCGGTCATGGAGTAGATCTCATAAAGCCGTTCGGGGGCAATAATCTCCAGCCACTGCCGCTTCAGATCGGCAGAGCAGATGCCGCCGGTGTGGCACAGGACCTTGACGCTCTGAAAGTCCTCCTTGGTGAAGCCGGGCAGCTTGATGATCCGCTGCATCAGGGTGGGCACCATCTGAATGTACTCCACCTGATATTTCTTCACCAGGTCAACGATCAGCTGGGCGTCGAAGCCGGCCGGCATGATCAGCGTGTTGCCGCAGTAAAGACCGTTGAAGGCAGCGGTATGGGGCGCGCCGTGAAACAGCGGACCGGCCAGCAGCTGGCGCATTTCAAAACCCATGCCGGAGATATAAAACCAGGCCTTCAGACCCTCGTCACTCTCGCCGGGAGCATAGTTCTGCTGGATGACCTTGGTCTTGCCGGTGGTGCCGCCGGAGCAGTTGGCCATGTTGGGGATGGCCTTGATATCGGGCGGCATGGTTTCGGGATAAGCCTCGCTCAGGTTCTTCAGTTCAGCGGTGCTGAGACTTTCATAACCGTCGGGCTTGCGGCGGTTGGTGACCACCAGGGCAGGAGAGACACAGGCGCAGATCTCCGCCATGTTCTTCTGGGGCGCCTTGTTGGACACCGGCACATAGCAGCCGCCGGCTTTCCAGATACCAAAAGCCAAGGCAATATGGGTGGGGATGTTGGGCAGTGCCACCACCACGCTCTTGCCGGGGACAATTCCCTTATCCATCAGGTACCAGGCGATGCGGTTGGAGAGCTGCTCCAGGCCACGCCAGGTCATCACCGATTCCTTGTTTTCCGGGGAAATGTAGATAATTGCGGGGGCGTCAGGCTTGGCCCGGGCGATATCCGCAAGCTGTCTGCCGGGGGTGAAAAAACTCTCCTCACCGGTGTTGAAGATGTTGAAATGCTCAGTAGTGGCTCCCATAAGAAATGCCTCTTACATCATTTATAGGGTGCTGCCGGCGTAAACGCCGGCAGCTTCGGTTGAAACCGGTTTAATTACTTGGGCTGGTTGTTGGGACGGTAGCCGCCGTCGACCTGCAGGCAGGCGCCGGTGATGTAGGAAGCGGCGTCAGAGGCCAGGAACATCATGGCATTGGCGATGTCCTCGGGCTGGCCGAAGCGCTTCATGGGGATGGTGTCGCCAACGGACTTCTTGGCAAAGTCAGGCATGGAAGCGACCATATCGGTGGCCACAACGCCGGGAGCGATGCAGTTGACGCGGACGCCCTTGTCAGCGAAGGAGTAAGCCAGGGACTTGGTCATGGCGATGACAGCAGCCTTGGAGGCGGGGTAGGGCAGACCGGTGGGAGTGCCGTAAACGCCGGCCACGGAAGCGGTATTGATGATGCAGCCCTTGGTCTTGAGCAGGTAGGGGATGGCGTACTTGCTCATGTTGAAGACGGCCTTCTGGTTCAGGTTGCAGACGGTGTCCCACTCGGACTGTTTCAGCTTGGTGATCCAAACGCTGCAGTCGGTGCCGGCGTTGTTGATGAGAACGTCGATGCGGCCCCACTTGGCTTCCACTTCTTTGAACAGGTCCTGAGCGGCCTTGAAGTCGCACAGGTCGATGGCCTTGGTCATGACCTCGTAGTCGGGGTTGATCTCCTTGAGGGCGGCCAGAGCCTTGGCGCCGGTCTCCTCATAGTGGCTCAGGAAGCAAACCTTTGCGCCGCCGGCCAGGAAGCCCTTGACAGCTGCAAAGCCGATACCACGGCTGCCGCCGGTGACGACTACAACTTTACCGTTGAACTGATTCTCAAACATTGGACATTTTCCTTTCTTTTAAAGAAATTTGTTTGTTCGGGGCTTTCCCGGAGCCCCTTACGTATGCCACCAGAATGATGTCTATTGGAACGACAATATTTTAACAGAACTGACAGAAAACAGTATGCCGAAGATTTGCCTTTTCGTACAAGTGGATGTGACAAAAAATGAGATTCTATGTACATGATGCCGAGGTATAGTAAAGACTGCCAAATGGAAAAAACCAATATGGCAGCCTTGTTTGAAAGAAATAACCGTTTGATTATTCAAAAAACAGAATTAATTCAGTGATTAAATTTTTTGAAGCAAATGAATGAAAAATCCAGCTTGTGCAAAATCACAACAAATCTACTTTTTCTCCCCGCTGCCGCTGTAATGCTTGAAATAGGCCTTGGGCATCTTCTCGGTGAGGATCCCCAGCAGGTCCATCATATAGCAGAAGCAGATGCTGGTGCTGTCGTCGCTGCGGACGTTCATCTCTCCCAGCAGCCCGTTCATGGAATCGTTGGCGATATCAGCCAGCAGCCCTGTGAGGTACACCACCGGCGGCTCTGAGGTGACATAGAACTGCTCCATCTTCAGGTAAGGGTTGGCGATCATGTAGACATAGGTGCCGCTGTTCATGCGGCTGTCAACGATCTCCAGCATCTTGCCGATATCGGGGATAAAGCGGTAGCGGTGGAAGGGCCCCAGGTTGATCAGCGTATTGGGCTTGAGCTTGTACTCAATTCCGTTGACCACCATTTTTCCTGTACCGGCACGCACCAGCATAAAGACCTGGTCCCGGTTGTTGGCATAGGGCGTAGGGGCCTTGATACGGCGCAGATGGGTACGGATATCCTCGGGCAGCACGTTGTTTGTGAAATAGTCGTGGGCACCGGAAAAATTGGAATTAATGGTGATGGGGCTCTTGCCCTCGTTCTCAAAGGTGTTTTTATTAGCCATTGCTCTCCCTCCCGCTGCAGCGCCGTTTTCTGAATTCCCCGGGGGACATGCCATTGATGTCATAGAACACCCGGCCCATGGTGCGGCCGGAGCCGAAGCCCGACTCAATGGCGATATCCACCGTGGGAAGGTCCGTAGTGGTCAGCAGAGCCTCGGCATAGCGCACCCGGAATTGGGACAGGATCTGTTTGAAGCTGGTGTTCAGCCGGGATTTGAACTGGATGCGCAGGATACTGCCGGAAGTATAAAGCTCTCTGGCCAGAATATCCACGTCGATATATTCCGTCATATTCTCGTACAGGTAGCTGATCACCGAGATCAGCGTCTCGCTCATGATCATGCCCCGGTAGACCTTGCCGTTTCTGCCGTTACAGAGCATCTGCTCCCGGTAGGTCTGGGGCGTGACGCCGGTGAGGGCCTTGAAGCGCCGGAAGAAGGTAATCTCCATATTGAAGCCGGAGATGGAGGCGATATAGTCAAAAGGCAGGCTGTCATACAGAAAGAAGGAGGTGGCCAGTACCAGCCGCAGCCGGTTCAGATACTGGTTGAAATTCAGCCCCGTAGCCACCAGCAGTGCATGGTTCAGGGCAGCTTCTGTCACCTTGGGGCCAATGGCCTTGGCCACCTGGGCAGCGGTAAGGTCCTTGGTGCTGTGGGTGGCCATATAGAGACTGGCCTGGCGGCCCAGAGGCATATTTTCAAACTTATACTGCCCCTTCATGCTGTGGGTCACCCGGTTGTACAGCAGCTCGATCTTCCGCAGGTAGGAGCTGCGGATAATGGCGGAGCCACGGGTATTCTTTTGGGCCAGTTCTTTAAACTGACAGAACAGCCGGATGAGAGCGTCCATACCCTCGCTGTCCGGCCCAACCACCGGCAGACCGTTGACGATCTCTGCCTCAACGTTGAGACTGATCTTGTTGAAGGTATAGTAGCTGAGCAGCTGGTAATCGTAGGCACAGACCCAGATATGAAGCTGCTCGCCGAAATTGGGGCAGATGGTCAGCACTTGGGAGCCCTGAATCCAGGACACACAGCCGGGCTCCACAGAAAACTCCTCGCCGTTGATGATGAAAACGCCCTTGCCTTCCCGCACCAGGATGAAATAGCTATCGATCTCCAGCACAGGGAACATTTCCTGACTGATGGTATATTCCTGCAGCTGCAGGTATTTGTCGGGCCCGCAGAAGATATTGCTTCTGGGTGTCTCGCACAATGGTCTGCATTTCTTTTTCATGCGCTCACCCCTATGGAATATTGTTTCATAGAAACAGAATGTAGTGTATGGAAGGAAAATGTCCTGCCTTGATACACTATATTCAACATAAATGTAACAGAGAATGCAAAAAAAATCAAGAATTAGTGAGAAGCATTTTTAAATATTTTAAGTTTTCATTGCTCCCTATGGGGCACATTCCGCTTAAACAACAGGATTGGAAAAAACTCCCATCCTGCCGTAAAACAGGATGGGAGCCGGATATGAAACAATGACGATTGCTGCAGGCCGGAACTTACAGGTTGTAAGCCACCTCGAAGCCCTGATGCATAGCGTCGCTGGACTGGCCGGGCTTGACGGCGTCGCCAATGACGTACACTTCGGGAACGAAGGCCTTCAGCTCCTCGGACAGAGGATCGTACTTTCTGGAGCCCAGACCCAGAACAATGTAGTCGAAGTTCTTGAGCCACTCTTCGCTGCCGTCCTCAAGATGCTGGATCTTGACGTCGTGCTTGACAACGTCGTTGACCTTGCCGCCGGCGTTCATCTGGATGGTGTACTCGTTGATCTCCATAACCTTGGAGTTGACGAACATCTTTGCGCCGTGGTGACGCAGTGCTTCCATGGCAACGCTGCGGTTGGGCTGGCAGACGCCGGTCATCATCTGGGGCATCATCTCAACCAGGGTGATATCCACATCGCCGTTTCTGAAGTTGGGGGAGTAGATGGAGTGGGGACGTGCGTCGGCGAAGATCATCTCAGCGGTCTCGCAGGCAACCTCGCCGCCGCCCAGGATGCAGACACGGCCGTTGGGAATGGTGACCTTGCGGCTGAGGACATCGTGGGTCGTAACGGTCTTGCACTCGCCAACGCCCTTGATGAAGGTGGGGATGAAGGGAGTGGCGCCAGTGGCGACAACAACAGCGTCGGGAGCGAACTCCTTGACCTTCTCCACGGTGGCTTCCTTCTTGAACTCGAACTTGACGCCGGCCTTCTTGGCGCGGTAGTTCAGGTGGACCAGCCACTTGGTCATCTCCTGCTTACCGGGGGAGACAACAGCCAGGTTCAGCTGACCGCCGATGCGGTTGGACTTTTCCCAAACGGTGACGTCGTGGCCGCGCTCGGCAGCGGTGACAGCGGTGTACATACCGCCGGGGCCGGCGCCGATGACCAGCAGCTTCTTGGGCTTGTCGGTGGGATTGAAGGGGAAGTCATACTCACGGCCAACCAGGGGATTGATGTGGCACTTGCAGATGGGGTGCATGGGATTTTCAGGAGTGATGCAGCGGCCGGCGCAGGAACCGCAGGGAGTGATATCATCGAAACGGTTCTCACGGGCCTTCTTGGGCAGATCGGGATCGGCCAGCAGGGGACGGCCCAGAGTCACGCCGTCAACCAGGCCGCGCTCCACGATGTCAGCAGCGTAACGGATATCGTTGATCTTGCCAACCACGAAAACGGGGATGTTGACGACCTTCTTGATCTCGGAAGCCTCGTAGACATTCTTGCCGATCTTCTGGCTGTGGGAGGGCAGGATGTTCTGCAGGCCCTCGTACTGAACGCCGCCGGAAACCTCCAGCATGTCAACACCGGCTGCCTCAAACTTGGGAGCCAGGTACAGCATCTCCTCCAGGGAGTTGCCGCCGGCAATACGCTCGTCACCGGAAACACGCAGAACGATGGGGAAGTCACGGCTGACGCAGCGGCGGCACTCCTCAATGATCTCCAGGATCAGACGGGCGCGGTTGTCAATGCAGCCGCCGTACTCGTCCATACGCTTGTTGCGCAGGGGAGACAGGAAGGCGCCGGGCAGCATGTAAGCGTGGGCGGTGTGCAGGGCGATACCGCCGCAGCCGGCTTCTTCGGCACGGCGGGCAGCCTGACCGTACTGCTTGACTACCTTATGGATTTCGTCAATGGTGATCTCTCTGCAGACATGGCCATTGGCGTTGGTGTTCACAGAGGGGCCCAGGGGCTTGATGCCCTTGAGAGCGCAGATGGACTCGGGGCCGGGATGGATGATCTGGGGGAACAGGGTGCTGCCGGCGTCGCTGACGCGCTTGGCAAAAGCGGCGAACTGAGGCACCAGGCTGTCCTTATCCAGGGCGGTGGTCTTGCCGATGTACCAGTACTTGTGGTCAACGGTGACGGCGTCGATGACGACGTAGCCCACGCCGCCTTCGGCGCGGCGCACAAAAATGTCAGCCAGCTGCTTGGGCACGGTGCCGTCAGTGGCCTCGTAGTGCATGCTCATGGGGGCCATGGCAATGCGGTTCTGCAGGGTGGTCTTTCCCAACTGGAGGGGGCTAAAGAGCTTGGCGTTCTTCATATCGGTGATCATGCGTATACCTCCATAATATTTATTTCTGAAACATGGGTTCGCCCCGGCGTTCCCATACCCGGGGCGAGGCTTTCTGCTGCAGCCGGCACAGGCCGGCCGATGTTATGGCTCTAGTATAAACGCAAACGGCCCCGGCGTGTATCACGTTTTTTGTTAAACAATCCACATTTACGAAAGGGTTTTATACGATTCTCCTACGCACTTGATGGACATTTTTTTGAAATTTACTACAGACCCTTTTCCTTTGCGCGGCAATGCCTTCGCTCTTGGATACCCCCGGACGGGAAGAAGGGGCAATTTATGGCCGGTGATGCCGGAAAGAGGGGGAAGGGAAGGGCGTGCTCTGAAAAGATGAACGGAATGGTAGGGGAGGCTGTAGTAAAAACTAATATTTTGTTCCGGCCTTGGGTATGAGATTACGAGAATATTGCCTACAAAAATGACCCACTAGTGTTAAAATTTCTACAATGGGTTTTCTGCTGAGGCAGCATAAAAAAGGCGGTTTGCGCCACCAGAAACCGCCGGGCAGATCGTTCCCGGATCTGCCGCCGGCCCCTTCCCATGGGCCAGCTGCCGGACCCCTTACAAAAAATCTAAGGAAAGAGTGTATGTATTATGAGCTACGATGCATTGTTTGCTCCTATCAAGCTGAGAGGGCTTGAGCTGAAGAACCGTGTTGTCCTGCCCGGCATGAACACCAAGATGGTCAAGAATAAGCACGACATCGCGGAAGACCTGGCTGCTTACCATGCTGCCCGTGCTGCCGGCGGCTGCGCCCTGAACATTGTTGAGCCTGCCTGCGTCTGCCCCGAGACCCATGCTTACCTGTACCTGGGTCTGTACACCGAGCACCACAGTGAAGAGCTGAAGAAGGTCACCAAGGCCATCCATGACAACGGCGGTCTGGCCTGCGTCCAGATCTGGCACGGCGGCTTTGTTCCCGAAGCCTTCTTCGACAAGACCAACAAGAGAGAGACTCCCGATACCATCACCCATGAGCGTATTCAGGAGATCATCAAGCAGTACGGCGCTTCCGCCAAGCTGGCTGTCGAGGCCGGTTTTGACGCCCTGGAGTTCCACGCTGCCCATACCTATCTGCCCCACGAGTTCATGAACCCCAGCCTGAACAACCGTACTGACGAGTACGGCAACCAGAGCCTGGAGAACCGCTGCCGCTTCAACCTGGAAGTCATCCGCGAGATGCGCGCCAACATGCCCGAGGATATGCCTCTGCTGATGCGTCTGGACGCCATCGACGAGCTGATGCCCAAGGTCACCACCGTGGAAGAGACCATCCAGTTCATCAACTGGGCTGCCGAGGCCGGCGTTGATGCTGCTGACCTCTCCCGCGGCAACGCCATGAGCCTTGCCACCGTTTACGAAGTCCCCCCCTACAACCTGGAGCCGGGCTTCAATATGGACAACATTGCCGCCGTCAAGGCCGGCATCAGCATCCCCGTCATTGGCGTGGGCCGTGTCAACACCCCCGATGTGGCCAACAAGCTCATTGAGGAAGGCAAGATCGATATGATCGCTGTTGGCCGTGGCCAGCTGGTCGATCCCGAGTGGTGCAACAAGGCCAAGGAAGGCCGTGCCGACGAGATCCGTCTCTGCATCGGCTGCACTCAGGGCTGCTACGACAAGGTCGTTGACCCCAAGGCCAACCACATCACCTGCACCCGTAACCCCATGCTCTGCCTGGAGTATCAGGGCCTGCCCAAGACCGAGAGCCCCAAGAACGTGATGGTCATCGGCGCCGGCATCGGCGGCCTGCTGACCGCTCAGTTCCTGAAGGCCCGCGGCCACAATCCCACCGTGTATGAAGCCTCCGAGAAGGCCGGCGGCCAGTTCGTTCTGGCTGGCGCCGCCCCCAAGAAGCAGGAGTTTGCCGCTGCTGTGGAATGGGAAGTGAAGGAGTGCCAGCGCCGCGGCATCGAGATCAAGACCGGTGTCACCGTGACTCCCGAGCTGATCGCTGAGGTCAAGCCCGACCATGTGGTTATCGCTACCGGCGCCCACTATGTGGCTCCCGAAATCCCCGGCATTGACAGCGCTGATGTTGTCACCGCTGAAGACGTGCTCACCGGCAAGGTGGAGCCCAAGGGCGAAGTGGTCATCCTGGGCGGCGGCGGCGTCGGCTGCGAGACCGCACAGTACCTGATCGGCAAGGGTGTCAAGGACGTCCGCGTGATGGATGCAAAGCGTGTTGGTAACAACATGGGTATGCTGCGCACCATGTTCCTGGATATCGAGTATCCCGGCGATACCATCAAGAAGAGCAACAAGTCCAAGGTCACCAGCATCGAGGACCACACCATCAACTATAAGTTCACCGACAAGTTCAAGAAGACCTCCGACAAGAGCCGTCATTTCGACACCCTGGTGGTCGCTACCGGCACCGTTTCCCGTCCCACTGCCGACCTGACCGCCAAGTGCGAGGAGCTGGGCATTGCCTATGATGTCATCGGCGACGCCAAGCAGGTCCGCATGGGTCTGGACGCCACTGCTGACGCTTACGCAGTTGCCTACCGCATCTGAGGCCGGACTGTAAACAATTAAGAAGGGAGTTTTTAACATGACTGTTGAAGAACGTCTGGAAGCTCTTGAGAAGGAAATCCAGAGACTGAAGGATATCGAGGAAATCAAGGCCCTGAAGAGCCGTTACTTTGCCGCCCTGGATACCAAGGACTGGGAAGGCCTGAAGGCCACCTTCCACCCCGATGTGACCACCTCCTACTCTGACGGCAAGCTGTCTTTCCACGGCCCCGAAGAAGTGGCCAACTACATGGCAGAGAATATGCCCCAGACCGAGATTACCCTCCATCAGGGCCATACCCCTGAGATCATCATTGTCAGCGATACCGAGGCCATCGGCCACTGGTACCTGCAGGACAACCTGATCTTCGCTCAGGGCAACCCCTATGAGGGCCTCCAGATCCAGGGCAGCGCTCTCTACACCGACAAATACGAAAAGGTGGACGGCAAGTGGCTGATCAAGGAGACCGGCTACCTGCGGATCTATGAGGAGTCTTTCCAGAGAGACAAGTCTCACTTCATCCGCATCAATATGTTCCGCCCCAAGAAAAAGAAAGTCGTCAAAAAGTAATAATCATACCCCGCAGACACAGCAAACCAAGCCCAGCGTGAATTAAAATCCATCTTCCCGGCCCGCACCGCCGAAAGGGGACGCGGGCTGGGAAGGGCTTCCGTTCATCCGGAGCCAGGGACGCGGCGCAGCCGCTGTCTGGGGGAGAAGCGTTTTCGCCCGCGGTGATCCGAGGGCGAAAACTTTTGTTGTCAAAATCATGCTTTTTGCGCAGGGCGGCTGTTTGCTTCCCCTGCGGGAGAGGGTGCTATGAAACTATTACAAGATAAGGTGGCAGTGATCACCGGGGTGAACTCCGGCATTGGCCGCCGCACGGCGGAGCTTTTTGCCGAGCAGGGCGCCAATATCGTGGGCGTGGATATCCGCACCGACCGGATGGAGGAACTGAAAACCCAGGTGGAAGAGAGCGGCGCTGCCTTTCTGGGCTGCCAGTGCGACGTCCGTGATCCCGAAAGCGTCAAGGCTGTCTATAAGCAGGCGGTGCAGCGCTTTGGCCGGGTGGATATCGTGGCCAACATCGCCGGTGTTTCCAGCGACCGGCCCATTACCCATACCACCAGCGAGGAATTCCAGCGGGTGATGGATATCAATGTCAAGGGCGTTTTCAACTTCTGCAAGTATGCCACGCCCTATTTCAAGAAGCAGAAGCGGGGCGTTATCATCAATACCGCATCTGTCACGGGCATCTATGGCTCGGGCATGGGCTGCCCCTATCCCGCCAGCAAGGCGGCCATCATCGGCCTGACCAAGTCCCTGGCCATTGAGCTGGCCCCCTGGAAGGTGCGGGTCAACGCAGTGGCTCCCGGCGTCGTTAACACGGAGATGGTGGCGGCGTTGACGGATCAGGCACGGAAAACCTTTGAAGGCTCCATCCCCCTCAAGCGTATGGGGGAAGCGGAGGATATCGCCTATGCCATGCTCTACCTGGCCTCTGATTGGGCCTCCTATGTCACCGGCACTGTCCTTCAGGTGGACGGCGGCTACCGGCCCAGCACCATCAATCCCTGACCGGGGCGGGCTGCTTTGTCCTGCCGCAAAAAGAATTTACTGTCCGCTGAAAGCGGGCAGTAAATTCCTGTTCAGAAATATTGTGATAATCTGCTTTCCATGCTATACTGTTAAAGTGTTTAAAGTATTTTTTCCACAGAGAGAAAGAGAGTGTGTCCAGTGCTGCGTAAGCTCAGGAGAAAGATATACAGAAAGATCCGTTTCCAGACCTGGTACCGCAAGTGCAACCATTATCACCGCAAGCACCGGCAGATAGACCAGATCATCAGCAAGTATAAAAGCCCGGAGGAGCTGCAGGACAAGGCTTATGTCAGGCGGCTGAAACGGGATATGACCCATTGCCTGATGAAATACGGCGCCTATTACGATGAGTATTTTCAGTTCGGGTTTGAGGGGAAAGATGAGGAATATCGCTCCTCTTTTATAACGGAGGGTATACGAATGAGCTTCTACCCCCGAATGAACGACCCGAAAAACACCAATATGCTGGAAAACAAATACCTCACTTACAAGAAGTTCAAAGACTTTTTCAAGCGGGATATGCTGTGTATCCGCAAGGATAAAGAGGCCACTGAGGAGGCTTTGCAGCAGCTTAGCGCCTTTGTAAGTGAGCATGAAACATACATTGTCAAGCCCATATACGCCGCCTTCGGCAAGGGCGTACATATGGACAGCATCAAGAACTATGCCTCCGTCGAGGAGGCCTTTCAGGAATACACCCGCACCGGCGCCGTGATCGAGGAGCTGATAGAGCAGGGCCAGGAGATGGCGGTGATCCACCCCCAGTCGGTGAATACCCTGCGCATCCCCACTGCTGTCATCAGGGGAGAAAACGGCGAGAGCGAGGTGCGGCTGTTCAACCCGACCCTGCGGGTAGGGCAGCATGAGAGCGTGATCGACAACTTCAGCGCCGGGGGCATCAGCGCCCTGATCGACCCGGAGACCGGGGTGATCTTTACCGACGGGGAGGACAAGAAGTGCCATTATTATGAAAAACACCCGGACACCGGGGTGCGCTTCAAGGGCTTCCAGATCCCGCATTGGGAAGAAGTGCTCAGCATGGTGAAGCAGGCGGCCATGATGGTGCCCGGCAATCACTACTGCGGCTGGGACCTGGCCTACACTGCCCAGCGGGGCTGGTGCATGGTGGAGGCCAACTGCACAGCCCAGATGGGCGGGATGCAGATGGTGACCAAGACAGGCCGACGCCAGGAGCTGGAAGACCTGATCGCAAAAATGTGATGGGGGAGAAAAAATGAAAGAGAGCACCGGCATCAGCAGAATCATATCCGGCAGACGGCATATCCGGGAATTTGCCCGGAGTTATTCCGAAAAATGCGGCAAAAGCCCCCGCTGGATCGAAAAGGATATCATCAGGGCCAAGCGCCTGAACCATATCTCCCTGGGCGAATATGAATGGATCGGCTACGACGGCCTGACGGAAGAGCAGAAGCAGAGCGTTTCCACCCTGTGGACCCGGGCGGAGTTTCGGAAGAACCTGACCGACCGGCGGTATAAGTGCATCCTCAGCAACAAGTACATCTTCTCCAAAGTGTTCAGCGACTATTACGGCCGCCGCTGCTACCTGGCCCAGGACGTGACGGAGCAGTTGCTGGAGGAGCTGTCCGGCAGAGAAGGCAGAGTGATTGCCAAGCCCAACTGCAAGGGGCAGGGCAAGGGCATCAAGGTGCTGCCCACGGCCACGGAGGAAGAACGCAAGGACGCCATGGAATTCATTTCCCAGGCAGAGAACTACATCGTGGAGGAATATGTCACCCAGCACGAGGCCCTGGCAAAGCTGAATCCCGGTGCGGTGAGCATCATCCGCTTCTATTCCGTCAGCTCCCCGGCGGGGAACTATGTGTTTGCCCCGGTGCTGACCACGGCCATCACCAAGAGTGTTTCCAACGGCTGTCAGGACGCGCTGACGGCCATGATAGACATCCGCAGCGGGGAGGTAATCACCGACGCGGTGGACCAGAACCAGTTTGTGGAATATGCTGCCCACCCGGTCACCGGAGTGCAGTTCAAGGGCTTTCAGGTGCCCTATTGGCAGGAGTGCCTGGCACTGATGCGCAAGGCCCTGCCCCTGGCCAGCAAAATCTCCAACATCGGCTGGGACGTGGCCATCACCCCGGAGGGGCCGCTGCTGATCGAGGCCAACACCATCCCCGGCTTCAATACTGCCCAGTACCGGGGCTATGCCTGGGTCACCGAGGGCTGGGGCTATCAGCCTTTGTTTGACGAGGGGCTGAAGGGCACGCCGTTGCCTCAGGACGGCCGCTATGACCGGGTTTTGATGAAGGTGTAAAAAGAAGGTTTTAAGAAAAGAGACTGAGAAAGGAGCCTGGATGGAAATCATACTCTCCGTGGCCTTTGGACTGTGGATCTGTATCACCGCCTTTGCCTACCGGGCCTTTACTGCGGAGAAGAAGGAAAGGGAGAAAGACAGATGAACATTTATATCATCGGTATTATCTTCTCCCTGGCCGTGTTTTTCCTGGTGGGCATTGTGGCAGGCAGAAAGGTAAAAAGCACCAACGACTACTACGTTTCCGGCCGCAATGCGCCTACGCTGCTGATCGTGGGCTCCCTGATCGCCTCCTTCCTCTCCACCGGCGCCTTTTTGGGGGATACCGGGGAGGTCTATGACGGCTTCTTCATGGGCATTGTGATCGTTGGCGTGCTTCAGGCCACCGGCTACATCTACGGCGCGGGCTTGTTCGGCCGCTATATCCGCCGCAGCGAGGCCAACACCCTGCCGGAGTATTTCGGCAGCCGCTTCCAATCCGAAGGACTGCGGCGGCTTTCGGCGCTGATTATGCTGGTATCTGTCAGCGCCTATCTGCTCTCCGCCATCCAGGGTGTTTCTACCTTGATGAGCAGCATCACCAGCCTCAGCTATCCCACCTGCGCGGTGATCGTTTGGCTGGCGTTTACGGTGTTTACCATCTATGCCGGCTCTCCCGGTGTGCTGCTGACGGACACTATTATGTTCCTGGTGTTTCTGATGGCGGCGCTGATCGCGGTGCCCTTTATCGTCCATGCCGGCGGCGGCTGGTTCGGCGGCATCGCCCAGCTTGCCAACTGCGAGAGTATGCCCGGCATCCTGTCCTGGAGCGGCAACCTGGACTATCTCTACCCGGACGGGGCCAGCAACCTGGCCTGGGCCGTGACCTACGGCATTGTGTGGGCTCTGGTGGTGGCGGTCAGCCCCTGGCAGACCAGCCGCTACCTGATGGCCAGGGATGAGCACGTGGTGATGCGTTCCTCCATCTGGTCCTCCATCGGCGTGATGGCGGTGACCATTTCCCTGTATTTTACCGCCGCCTTTATCCGCAACATCAACGGCGAGCTGGTGGGCAGCCGGGCCCTGATCTGGGCCGCCATGAATGTGCTGCCGCCCATGATCGGCATCACCATGCTCACCGGCATCACTGCAGCCGGTATCTCCTCGGCTTCCACCTTCCTGTCCCTGATTGGTTTTTCCGTGGCCAATGACATCCTGCCCCGCAAAGGCCGGGATGACCGGCAGCAGCTGCGCCTGTCCCGCTGGGCCATGTTCGGTGCCAGCCTGGTGATCCTGGTGCTGGCCTATCTGAACCCGCCGCAGATCTTCGTGATCATGTATTTCGGCGGCACCGTCATTGCCAGCTCCTGGGGCGTGGTGTCCATCGGCAGCATCTGGAGCAAAAAGCTCAGCAAGAGCGGGGCCTACCTGGGCATGCTTCTGGGCTTTTTGGGCTGCGCCGGTTCCAAAATCTTTTATGCCCTCCGGGGCATTACCCCGCCGGTGTATCTGGACGCATTCTTTATCGGCATTGCCATGAGCGTGATCGGCGCGGTGCTGGGCTCTGTTCTGCGCCCGGTGAGCGAGGGCGAGGGCCGGCAGAGAGAAGCGCTGTTTGTAAACAGTATAGCAGAGTTTGAGCAAGAAGAATGTCAAAAAGACAGGAAAATGTGGCTGGTATACCTGGGCTTTGGCCTGCTGGCCGGCGCCTTCTTCCTGTTTCTGTATGCCCTGCCTTACACACGGGCTTTGGGGATGTAAGAAAGCATTAAGAAATCAAGGGAGGAGGATCGCCGTGGAAAAGACCATAAAGCTGTATTATGCAAAGCTGGCCAACATGGGCGACCTTCTCAATGACCTGGTGATCCGCCGCTGCTTCGGCTGCGATGTGGAGCGCTGCTCCTTCCTGGAGGGGGAGATCAGCGCCATCGGCAGTCACCTGGCCATGTACACCTATCACGGCACGCCGCTGATGAAGCTGCAGCAGCTTTTAAACGGCATCAGGGAGCCAAAGGTCTATGTCTGGGGCACCGGCTTCATCAACTATGACGACTGCAAGGGCCGCTTTTTCAAGCGGGACATGGAGTTTCTGGCCCTGCGGGGGGAGCTGACCCGCCGGAACGTGGAGCGGATGACCGGCAGAACGCTGGACATCCCCACCGGGGATGCGGGCATCCTGGCTGACCGGCTGCTGGATGCACTGCCGGAGAAGCGTTATGACCTGGGGGTGATCCCCCATATCTGCGATTTGAAGGACCCGGCAGCCCAGGCCCTGGCGGATCGGTATGACAATTCCATCCTGATCAATGTAAAGGACGACCCCATAGAGGTGGTGCGGCAGATTGCCCAATGCCGCGCTGTGCTTTCCAGCAGCCTCCACGGCCTGATCGTGGCGGACAGCTTCCATGTGCCCAATATGCATGTGGTATTTGACGAGCGGCTGAAGGGCGACGGCTATAAGTTTGACGACTATTATTCCGCCTACGGCCTGCCCCACATCCAGCGGGATCTGCGGCAGGAGGCGGCGCCCAGCCTCCGGGAGATCGAGGAGAGCTGGAGTGTCACGGCGGAAATGGTGGAGGAGAAAAAGCGGCAGATGCTTGCCTGCTTTCCCCGCCAGCTGCTGGACTGAGAGGCGGAAATGGAGAGAGAACGGATATCCGTGGTGATCCCCTGCTATAACCGCCGGGACAGAATCCTGGCCAGCGTGGAAAGCGTGCTGGGCCAGAGCTATGGTGATCTGGAGCTGATCGTGGTGGACGACGGTTCCACCGACGACACCGCCGCACTTTTTGAAAACTACCCGGACAGGCGCCTGCGCTTTCTGCGCTACGAGCGAAACCGGGGCGCCTGCCATGCCAGAAACTACGGCGCGGAGCACGCAAGCGGCAAGTACCTGGCCTTTCAGGACAGCGACGACATCTGGCACCCGGACAAGCTGGAAAAGCAGCTGTGCCACCTTGGGGAGACCGGGGCTGACATGAGCTTCTGCGGCATGAACCGCATATCCGAAAGCGGCAGCCGCTTCTACTACCCGGTGCATCCCTTTCACCCGGAGCGTGGGCTGGAGGAAATGCTGGCGGAGAACCGGGCCGGCACCCAGACCATGCTGATGCACCGGGAAGTATGGGAGACGCTGCGCTTTGACGAGAGCTTCCGCCGCTATCAGGACTGGGACTTCTCCATCCGGGCGGCCAAAGACTTTCGGCTGGCCTATCTGCCGGAGGCCCTGGTGGACTCGGCAGTGGGGGAGGACAGCATCTCCGCCGCGGTGAAGTCTTATCCGGCGCTGGTGCACCTGTATGAAAAGCACGAGGCCCTTTACCGGGCCTATCCTAAGAGCGACGCGGTGATGAACCGGCGCATGGGGAAACGCCTGCAGCGGACGGAGCCGGAAAAGGCCGCCGCACATTATTGGAAAAGCTTTCGGCTCAGCCATCATCCTTATGATCTGGGCTGCTATATACGCGCAATGATCAACGCCAGGAAAGGGGACAGAAGCCTATGACAGCCTTCGTTATCCTTCATTACCGTGCCATTGACTACACCAGAAAATGCGTGGCATGCATCAAGTCCCTGGAGGGCAGCAAGCACATCATCATCGTGGATAACGCTTCCCCTGACGGCACCGGCGCCGCGCTGAAGGCGGAGTATAAGGGCGACAAGGAAGTTACCGTGCTGCTCAACAAGGAGAACTCCGGCTTTGCCAGGGGCAATAATTATGGCGTCCGCTACGGCAAGTGCAAGCTGGCCCCGGACTATACGGTGGTTCTGAACAACGACGTGGAGATCACCCAGAAGGACTTTATTGCCCGGATCGATCAGATCTACAAGGCCAATCCCTTCGATGTGCTGGGGCCGGACATTGTTTCCGTGTTCTCCGGCATCCACCAGAGCCCCAAGTGCATGAAGGGCTTTGAACTGGAATCCGTGCGGCGGAAGATGGCCTATGTGAAGCGCAGCCAGAACCCCATTCTTATGCTGCTCAGCAGCGGGGAAAAGAACAGCCCCACCCTCTGGCGGCAGGTGCAGCGCCGCAAGCGGGCCAAGCAGAACATCGATTCCGGCACGGTCTCCGAGGGCGTAGTGCTCCACGGCTCCTGTGTCATTTTCTCCAAGCGCTACATAGAAGAACACCCGGAGCCCTTCTACTGCAAGACCTTTATGTATTTTGAAATGGAGATTCTGGAGTGGCTCTGTCGGCATGAGGGGAAGGTCATCCGTTACGACCCCTCCATCTCCGTGCTGCATTACCAGTACATGTCCTCCCGGCAGGAGTTCCGCTCAGTACTCAAGCAGTCCAAGTTCGTGTGCAAGTGCCTGATGGAGTCCCTGAAGGCGGCGGAGGAACTGATGCTTATGAGCGAAGAACAGCGGATCCAGGCCAGGGGACTCCGTGAAAATCTGGCGCTGGCCGAGGCCTGAGGGGGCGGTCGGACGAGGTGAAGAAGAAAAAAATTCATTCCGGGACAAGGGCCTTTTATACGGCGCTGTCTTATCTGTCCCCGGCGCTCAACACCAGGCTGCTGTTTCTGCGGAAGTTCGGCCGGCTGCCGGAGCTTCAGAACCCGAAGACGCTGAACGAGAAGCTGCTGAAGCTGAAGCTGGAGCGCTTCGGCAGCGACGAATTGGTGCGCCGGTGCGCGGACAAGTACCGGGTGCGGGACTTTGTCCGGCAGCGTGGCTGCGGCGAGACCCTGAACGAACTGATCGCCGTTTACGACCGGCCGGAGGATATCCGCTGGGAGCAGCTGCCGGAGCGCTTCGCCATGAAGTGGAACTTCGGCTGCGGCTATAATATCATCTGCCAGGACAAGGCGAAGCTGGACATCCCGGAGACGGTGAAGCAGCTGAAAAAATGGGGCCGGGAGCCCTTCTGGGCCTATTATTCCGAGCTGCAGTACAGAAACGTTGAGAAGAAGATCATTGTGGAAGAATACATCGGCGATGGGGACGGCAGATTGCCGGAGGATTATAAGTTCTACTGCTTCAACGGCAAAGCCTATTGCTGCATGGTCTGTCAGGGCCGGGAAGAGGGCTGGCCCAGGTTTTATTTCATGGACCGGGACTTCCAACTGCTGCGGATCAACCGGGACTCCCGGAACGCGCCGGAGGACTTTTCCCTGCCCAAACCCAGGGATATAGACGCGGCCTACGCCGTTGCCGATACCCTCAGCCAGGGCTTCCCCTTCGTGCGGGTAGACCTGTATCTGACGGAAAAGGGCGTCCGCTTCGGGGAGATGACCTTCACCCCCGCGGCAGCCCTGGACAACAAGCGACTGCCGGAGACGGACCTGATGTTCGGTGCCATGATGGAAGTGTAATATTATAATTGTTGGAGCTGGAATGAAAATCGCAATTGTTGGAGCGGGCAACAGCGGCTGCGCGCTGGCGGCGGACTATGCGTACCGGGGCCATGCGGTGACGCTGATCAAAAGCTCCCGCTCGGTTCATGACGACAATTTTGAATATCTCTGCCAAAACGGCGGGCGGATGGTGCTGGAAGAATTCGGCACCGAGAAGCCGGGGATCATCTCCCGGCTGTCCCGGGAGCTGGCAGACGCGGCAGAATGCCAGGTGGTGCTGCTGTGCACCCAGACCGGCTATCAGCGGCAGGTGCTGGAAAAACTGGTGCCCCTGCTTCATGGAGGCCAGGTGCTGCTGATCGACCCTGGCTATCTGGCCACGGCCTTTGTGCTGGGACTGAATCCGCCGGAGGGCCTGATCATTGCCGAGGCGGAGAGCAATTTCATCGACGGCCGCATCTCCCGGCCAGGCCGATTCAAGGTTGGTTTTCGCAATGTGCGCAATCCCCTGGGGATCTATCCCCGGGCCGCCGTGCCCAAGGCCAGGGAAATTCTGGACCAGATGGGCACACCCTTTGCCTATCTGGAGAGCGTGGTGGAGGCGGCGCTGCACAACCCCAACATGATCGTGCACACCGTGGGCGCCATTATGAGCATCCCCCGCATCGAAGCCACCGGCGGGGAGTACTGCATGTATCACGAGGTGTTCACCCCCTCGGTGTGGAATATTCTGGAGGCGCTGGACGGGGAGAAGATGGCAGTGCTGCAAAGCCTGGGCTATGAGGCGCTGCCCTATGTGGAGGCCTGCAAGTTCCGCAACAGTCTGGATGAGCAGCGGCCGGGCAAAGAAGTGTTCTTTGAATATGCCGCCATGCCCACCCGGGCCAAGGGGCCGGTGAGTGTGGATTCCCGGTATATCACCGAGGATGTGCCCCAGGGGCTGGTGCTGCTGGAATCCCTGGGCAGAGCGCTGCATATCGCTACGCCGGTGGCCAGCGCCCTGATTGAGATTGCTTCGGCGGCGCTTGGGCGGCCTTTGCGGGCGCAGGGGCGCACGCTGGACGCTCTGGGCCATGAGATCGTGGATCAGATTCTGGATGACGCAAGAGGCGGAATGAGTCCATGTCACGTTTGAACGCTATCAAAAAGACCTGGGCCATGAGCCGAAAGCTCAGTGCCCAGCGGCGGGGCAGCGCACTGGGGTATTTTATCGATGCGCTGCGGTGCAGTACGCGGCATGGGGCCTCGCCGGAGAATTATTATGTGCTGCGCTTTTATGAGCTGGATGAGGAGCAGCGGGGCCGGTTTCTGACCTCCGGCCGATCCAAGGCGGTGGATGCGGCGCTGAACCGCAGGGCCACCCAGGAGGACAAGCTGCTGATTGGCCGCAAGGAGCTGTTCAATGAAGGCTTCCGGGGCCTGGTGAAGCGGGACTTCCTCTATGTGCCGGAGCATGAGCTTAAGGAGTTTGTGGCTTTCATCCGGCGGCATGAGCGGTTCATGCTCAAGCCCACCGGCGGCACCATGGGCCGGGGGATCGAGAGGCTGTGCTCGGCTGATGTTGAGCCGGAGGCGTTGTACGAGCGTTGCCGGGAGCAGAAGCTGCTGCTGGAGGAAGTGATCCGGCAGCACCCGGCGCTGGACGCGGTGAACCCCAGCTGTGTCAACACGGTGCGGATCAATGCCGCCCGGGGCTTTGACGGAAAGCTGCGGCTGATCGGAGCCTGCCTGAAATGCGGCGGGGCCGGGGCAGTGACGGATAATTTCCACACCGGCGGCGTGGCCTATCCCCTGGATCTGGAGAGCGGAACGGTCACCGGGCCGGGGCGGAACAATGTGGATATTCAAAATTATGAACGCCATCCCGGGACAGACTTTATTATGCCGGGCTTTACTGTGCCTTATTGGCAGGATGTGAAAGACTGTGTCATGCAGGGGATGGATCGGGTGCCCAGCCTGGGCTATGTGGGCTGGGACGTGGCGGTGACACCGGAGGGGCCGGAGCTGATCGAGGGCAACTTCCACTGGCCCGGCGGGAACATCATACAGTTTGACGGTGTGGGCAAGTACCCCATGATTCTGGAATGTTTGGGTGAGAGATATGAAGAACATACTGACTGAGAATTTCATCGTGAAAAATCTGCGGGCTTTCCCGGTGCTGCGGCGGCGCTTCAAGACCTATGTGAAGGGCATTGACCGCATCCCCGATGGTTTTACTGAGCGGAAGCTGTTTTATGATTACATCAAGGTGCGGCGGAACAACCCGGAGAAGCGGGTGTCCATGTCGGAATATACCATTTTCGGCTTCCACTCCCTGCCGGTGGAGGAGCAGAAGAAGTTCCTCACCGACACGGAGGCCACCCTGCTGATGCGGCCCTACAACGCCGAGAGTGAGCCCTACCTGAAGGACAAGGTGGCCTTTCTGAAAAACTTCTCAGAGTATGTGAGCCGGGACTGGCTCTATGTGCCGGAGGCAACGCCGGAGCAGTTTGTGGACTTCGTCCGGCGCAACGGCTCCGTGGCCCTGAAGCCGCAGCTTTCCAGCTGGGGCATCGGCTTTAAGAAAATGACTGCTGAGGATCTGGAGCAGGTGGAGGATTTTGACGCTTTCTACCAGAACCTGATCGATAAGAAGTACCTGGCGGAGCAGTTCATCCAGTCTGACCCGGCTCTGGCCCGCTTCCATCCGGAGTCCCTGAACACCCTGCGGGTCATCACCTTCCGCAACGGGGAGCGGTTCCAGGTCTTTGGCTGCGGATTGCGGGTAGGCAACAAGGGGCTGCACGTGGACAATGCCCACGGCGGCGGCATCTTCTGCGAGATCGACCCGGAGACCGGCATCATCATCACTGACGGCCTGGATGAGCACGGCAACTACTATGAGCGGCACCCCATGACCGGCGTGAAGTTCAAGGGAGAGCAGATCCCTTATTGGGATGAAGTGATCGACCTTTGCCGCCGGGCTTCCACCACCCTGCCCTGCCTGAAGGTGGTGGGCTGGGACGTGGCCATTCTCCCCGGCGGGAAGCTGGAGCTGATCGAGGGCAACCACAACCCGGGCATGAACATTGTCCAGGCTCCGGCCAAGCACGGCGTCCACGACAAGTTTGCCAATCTGCTGATCGATTTCTACGGTTACCCGGAACCCAACGAGACCGCTGCGATCTGAAACAGAATACAAAAGGCGCGGTTTAACAAGACCGCGCCTTTTTATCTTGACATTGGGGAGAACGGGTGGAATAATACCCTTGTTAATCCTGTGCTTAGTTGGGAGGAAAAACCATGCGAACCATATCCGCGCAACAGATCAGCGATACCGTGGCAAGGCTGTGTATCCGGGCCAACAAGGAACTGCCGGAGGATATTGTCCGGGCCATGCGCGCCGCTGCTGCGGAGGAACCCTGGCCCCTGGCCAAAAGCACCCTGGGTGTGCTGTGCGAGAATATTGACGCGGCGGCGGAGCGGAATCTGCCCGTCTGCCAGGACACAGGGCTGGCCTGCGTGTTCGCGGAGCTGGGCCAGGATGTGCATATTGAAGGAGATTTTACCCAGGCCGTCAACGATGGCGTCCGCCGGGGCTATGCGGAGGGCTACCTTCGAAAGAGCGTGGTCTGCGACCCACTGCGCCGGGTGAACACCGGGGACAACACGCCTGCCGCCATCACGGTGGAGCTGGTGCCGGGGGATAAACTGAAGCTGACGGTGATCCCCAAGGGCTTCGGCAGCGAGAACATGAGCCGCCTGGCCATGCTGAAGCCTGCCGACGGCCTGGAGGGCGTGAAGCGCTTCGTGGTGGAGACAGTAAAGGCCGCCGGCTCCAACCCCTGCCCGCCCATTGTGGTGGGCGTGGGCATAGGCGGCACCTTTGACAAGGCGGCGGCCCTGGCCAAGCATGCCTTGCTGCGGCCTATTGACCAGCCCAATGCCGACCCTTACTATGCGGCCCTGGAAAAGGAACTGCTGGAGCAGATCAACGCCTTGGGCACCGGCCCCCAGGGCTTCGGCGGCAGAACCACCGCTTTGGGCCTGAACATTGAGACCATGCCCACCCATGTGGCCGGGCTGCCGGTGGCGGTAAACATCAGCTGCCACGTGACCCGCCGGGCCAGCGCAGTCTTATAGTCAGTTTACATAATTGAAAAACAGTTGACATAACGAAAGGTATGAATCTTGTTTTCCTTTTCGCCGCCGCGATACTCAGCGCTTTGACCATATACAGGCTTCTGCTCCGGCCCCAAATGGAGGGGCAGCCCGATGGGGACACTGGACGGTACCGGCTACTGCTTTTGCTGGCTGCACTGCTGGCGGTGGCTGTCCGGGTGTACCGCTTTGGCGGGGTGCCTGGGGGCTTCAATCAGGACGGGGCCATGGCCGCCATTGACGCCAAAGCTCTGGCCGACTATGGCACGGACCATTATGGGATGCGCTGGCCGGTGCACCTCACCGCCTGGGGCTATGGCCAGATGAGCGCGCTGCTGTCCTATCTGATGGCGCCCTGCATCAAGTTATTTGGCTTCCATGCGGTGAGCCTGCGGCTGCCCCAGCTTCTGGTCAGCCTGTTGGGACTTGCTGCTTTGTATCTGTTCTGCCGGGAGGCTTTTGGGAAAGGGCCGGCGCTGGCGGTGTTGTTCTTTGCCGCCATAGATCCCTGGCACATCATGCAGAGCCGCTGGGCCCTGGACTGCAATCTGTACCCCCATTTCTTCCTGTTTGGGCTGTACTTTCTGCACAAGTCTTTAAGCGGCAGAAAGCGGCTGTGGCTCTGCTTTTCCATGGGCTTGTTCGGCCTGTGTATGTACTGCTACGGCATTGCCATTTATACTTTGCCGGTGTTTCTGGTGCTGGCCTGCGTGTACCTGCTGGTCAAAAAGCGGGTGCGGATCGGGGAAGCGCTGCTGGCGCTGGCGGTGTGGCTGGCGGTGGCTTGGCCCTTTATCCTGGTGATGGCCATCAACTTCTTCCGGTGGGACACCATAGAGACGCCTTTGTTTACGCTGCCCTACTTCGCGGGCAGTGTCCGCTCCGGCGACATTCTGTTTTTCTCGGAAAACATCCCGGCCCAGCTATGGCAGAACATGAAGGCGCTGGCGGATGCGGTCATTATCCAGAAGCCGGACCTGCCCTGGAACAGCATCGGACAGTTCGGCAGCCTGTATCTGTTCTCCCTGCCCTTTGCCATTGCCGGATTGGTGTGGCTTCTGAAACGGCTGAAAACCAGCGACGGGGCCGTGCTGCTGCTCCTGTTTTTCGTCACCGGTGTCTGGTGCGGCCTGTGCACTAACAATGTGAACATCAACCGGGTGAACATCATTTTCTATCCCATGCTGTGCTTCACCGGCCTGGGACTTTACGCGGTGGGGCGCTGTGTGCGTGTCCGGTTTTTGCGGCCCGGTCTGGCGGCGGGGTATCTGCTGGCCTTCTGCCTGTTCTGCGGCTGTTATTTCGGCCCTTATGCACAGCAGATCGAGGGCTATTTTCTGAAAGATTTTGGGGATGCGGTGGTTTCCCTGAAGGACAGCCCTGCGGAGAAGCTTTATATCACCGGCAAAAGCCAGGGAGAGAACACCGCCTACGTCAGCCAGGTGCTGACCTTGTTCTACCACGAGACGGACGCGGAATACTTCCAGGGCAAGCGGCAGCTTCCGGGTCTGCTTCCCTTTAGGGAGCGCTACACCTTCGCCAATATGGAGCAGCTTGTGATCGACCCACAGGAGAACGCAGCCTATGTGGCGGCGGAGGAGGAACTGAAATTTTTTGAGCTGGACGCCTATGAGATGGAGCGGTACGGAAGCTATTATGTGCTGCGGACAAAAGGAGAATAGCCATGGAACACAGACTGGAAACCCCGATTGACAAAGAAAAACTGAAAGCCCTGCGGGCCGGGGACATGGTGTACCTCAGCGGCACGGTGTACACCGCCCGGGACGCGGCCCACAAGCGGATGATGGAAAGCCTTGACAAAGGGGAGCCGCTGCCATTCCCCCTGGAGGGCAGCGTGATCTATTACGTTGGCCCCACGCCGGAAGCGCCGGGCCAGGTCATTGGCGCGGCAGGGCCTACCACCTCCGGCCGGATGGACGCCTATTCCCCCCGGCTGCTGGACCTGGGCCAGCCGGTGATGATCGGCAAGGGCCTGCGGAGTCCGGCAGTCATTGACGCCATCGTCCGTAACGGCGCGGTGTATCTGGCGGCTATGGGCGGCGCCGGGGCGGTAATGAGCGCCAGCGTCACCCAGGCGGAGGTGATCTGCTGGGAGGATCTGGGCTGTGAGGCAGTGCGCCGCCTGACAGTACAGAACATGCCCCTGACGGTGGCGGTGGACAGCTACGGCGGAAATATCTATGAGAGCGGGCCTGCGGCCTATCTTGCAAGTTTGAAAGGCGGTAAATAAAGATGGATTACGCAAAAAAATCCCTGGAGCTGCATGAGCAGCTGAAGGGCAAGATCGAAGTAGTGGCCCGGGCAAAGGTGGACAGCCGGGAGGCCCTGAGCCTGGCCT
Organism: bacterium; assembly: GCA_004560305.1. Taxonomy (GTDB): domain Bacteria; phylum Bacillota; class Clostridia; order Oscillospirales; family Oscillospiraceae; genus Limivicinus. The sequence goes on from SFVI01000002.1 coordinate 79,064, forward strand.
ATACCCCTGGCGTGGCCCAGCCCTGCCTGGAGATCCAGAAGGACATCAACAAGAGCTTTACCCTGACCCGCCGCTGGAACACGGTGGCGGTGGTCACCGACGGCACGGCGGTGCTGGGGCTGGGAGATATCGGCCCCGAGGCGGGGATGCCGGTGATGGAGGGCAAGTGCGTGCTCTTCAAGGAATTCGGCGGCGTGGACGCCATTCCTCTCTGCATCCGCAGCAAGGACGTGGATGACATCGTCAACACCGTGGCGCTGCTGGCCGGTTCCTTCGGCGGGGTGAATCTGGAGGATATTTCCGCCCCCCGCTGCTTCGAGATCGAGGAAAAGCTGAAGCAGCGCTGTGACATCCCCATTTTCCATGATGACCAGCATGGCACCGCTGTCATCGTCATGGCGGCGCTGAAAAACGCCCTGCGTCTCACCGGCCGGCAGCTAGAGGAGATCAAGGTGGTCACTTCCGGCGCCGGGGCTGCCGGTACGGCGGTGGTGAAGCTGCTGGCCGGGTCCGGGGTGAAGAACATCGTTATGTGTGACCGCAGCGGGGCCATCTATGCCGGCCGTCCCGGCCTCAACGCTGCCAAGGCGGAGATCGCCGCCATCACCAACCCCCAGCGGGAGCAGGGAAGTCTGGCCGAGGTCATCCGGGGCGCGGACGTATTTATCGGCGTATCTGCTCCCGGCCTGCTGACGGAGGACATGGTGCGCAGCATGAACAAGGACGCCATCATCTTTGCCTGCGCAAACCCGGTGCCGGAGATTCTGCCCGATGCGGCCAAGGCAGCCGGGGCCGCCGTGGTCTCCACCGGCCGCAGTGACTACCCCAACCAGGTGAACAATGTGCTGGCCTTCCCCGGCATTTTCCGGGGCACTCTGGACGCCCGTGCCAGCGACATCAACGAGGCCATGAAGCTGGCCGCAGCGGAGGCCATCGCCTCTCTTGTCAGCGATGAGGAGCTGAACGCCGACTACATCCTGCCCCTGGCCTTCGACCCCAGGGTGAAGGAAGCGGTGGCTGCGGCGGTATACAAAGCCGCCCACGACAGCGGCGTGGCCAGAATCTGACACATAGGAAAAAGGAACCTGCTGCTTCAGCAGGTTCCTTTTTGTATCTGTTCATTCTTTATGCGCTTTCCAGCAGACCGGCGGCTACCCGGGCGGCCTGACCGGCGTCGTCGGTATAGGCGTCGGCGCCGATCTCGTCGCAGAAGCTCTGGGTGATGGGGGCACCGCCCACCATGATCTTCACCTTCTGACGGATGCCCTTTTCCTCCGCCAGCTGCACCACCCGGCGCATCTCGTTCATGGTGGTGGTCAGCAGGGAGGAGCAGGCGATGATATCGCAGTGCTGCTCCACGGCGGTGGCCACAAACTGCTCCGGCGACACGTCCACCCCCAGATCGATCACTTCCAGGCCGCAGCCTTCCATCATGATCTTTACCAGGTTCTTGCCGATATCGTGCATATCGCCCTTGACAGTACCCAGGCAGACCCGGCCCAGCACCTTGCTGCTGCCGCTGGTGAGCCGGGGCTTCAGCAGCTCCAGGGCGGCAGTCATGCAGCGGGCGGCCATCAGCATCTCCGGCACAAAGGCCCGGCCGGCGGAGAAATCGTTCCCCAGGCGGGTCATGCCGTCCACCAGTCCGTCAGACAGCAGAAGCTGGGCTTCCACACCCTGGTCAAGCCCTTCCTGGCACAGCTGGAGCACCTTCTTCCGCTGCCCCTTGCACAGGGCCAGGGACAGGGCGGAGAGCAGGTCGGAACCTGTCTCTTCCTGGACTTTTGCTGCTTCGGTCTGCTTTGCGGTCAGCTTCCGCCGGGGGACAGGGTCACAGGTCACAGCGGGCATATGCAGGGTGCTGTTATAGCGGTCGATCTCGTCGTCGATCAGCGGGTCAACATGGGGATAGACCGTGCCGAACAAACCGTAGGTGATAGAGGGAATATAGTGGCCACCGGGACAATAGGCTTCCAGGGCCTGGCTCACATAGCTGCGCACCTCGCTCTCGGTGGCGTCGGGCCGGTCAATGGCGGCACCGATGCCGCCCATGAGCACCATGCGGCCCTGCAGCTGCCGCTGGAGGGCGGGAATGTCGTTCTCCGGCAGGACGCCCTGCCAGACCTGGATGCCCAGCTCCACCATGTCCTCCACAATGGGAACCAGGTAGGAATCCGCGTGGTGCAGGGCAATGACCCCGCGGGAACGGATGTACCCGTAGAACCGGCGGTAAGGCTCCTTGAAGAACTCCCGCCACATCTCCGGCTTCATGAACAGGGCGTCCTTGGTGCCCCAGTCGTCATGGGAGAAGATCAGGTCCGGGTGGAGGTTGTCAATGAGCATTTTCACATAGCGGATGCGGTAATCGGTGATGTAATCGATCAGCTCATGCATCTCCTGAGGGTGCTCATAGAGGTTGGTGAGGGTATCCTCAAAGCCCATGAGGAAGTGGCACTGCTCAAAGATGCCGGTGCCCATGAAACCGGCGATCAGCCTGTCCTCACCCGCTTTCTCCCGGGCCAGCGCCCGGCATTCCTCCCAGCCCTGGGTGCAGTTGGCTTCAAGGTCCGGGGCATGGACAAAGTCCCGCCAGCGGGTGATGTCCGGGCAGACCTTATTTTCCTGGGTAATATGGGGCATGGGGCCGGGAGCCTCCGCAGGCCACATGATGGTGGTGCCCCAGCGGTCCTGACTGGTGCAGCCCCGCTGCCGGTTGCCCCGGAGGTAGCCGTTGATGGGGTCCCACAGCGCCATGGTCAGCGCTTCGTACTGTTTCAGCTGCCGTTCAGGCTTGCCGTCTGGCTTGAGAAGTTCAAGGAATATCTCTTTTGGGCTTTGCATGGCGTTATGGCTCCTTTTCAAATAATACGCATGAGGTGAAACTTATGGTGTCCGGCCCGTAGTTGTAGGCAAGGCCGGAGCGCAGGCACACATCGCTGACCAGCAGGCCATAGGCCTCCATGGAGGAAAGCCGCTTCTGGGGGAAACGGCAGGGCCTGTCCGGCCAGGTGCATTTATGACAGAGAGTGCAGGTGCCGGCAGTCAGGGGCAGGCAGTCCGGCCAGAGACAGCGGGCCTGCCGGGCCAGGGCGGCAAAGGCGGCTTTGTGCCGCTCCTGAGCGTCCTGGATGCCCTCATAGTCAAAGGCATCCCGCAGATTCCCAATGGTCTGTACAATGACGCCCCGGCGGTAAGCGGCCATCTGCCTGGCCGTGTGTTCCAAACTGCCGCAGGCGGGGGGACAGCTCCAGCAATGGTCATAGCGCTGACAGCGGCCGGAGGCGCACATCTCCCGCACTTCCGACCGGGGGGTGAGGGCCTCCATACACAGGGGAGCCACCCGGTCAAAGCCGTTCTGCTCCGCCAGTGAAAAAATATCAGCCATGGCCAGCCCCCCTTTACAATCGGCCTTGACAAATCCGGTGCAGGCCAGTTAATATTGTCTGTAACATTATAAGAAAAGGGCAAAACGATGTCAAGAATTTTGGCCTATCAGGGCGATCATTGTTTTGAATTGGCGCGTGCAGAGGGCGAGACTCTGCTTGAGACGCTGCGCCGGGGCGGCATAGCCCTCTCGGCACCCTGCGGCGGCGGTGGAAAGTGCGGCAAGTGCCGGGTGGAGCTCCAGCAGGACGGCAGACGGGAGAGCGTTCTGGCCTGCCAATACCGGGCAGAAGGGGACTGCGCCGTCTATGTGCCGGCGCTAGCCGGCGGCAGCATCTGCACCGAAGGGCAAGAGAGAACGCTGTCTTTCACACCGGGCAGAAGCGGCCTGGGCGCGGCGGTGGATATCGGCACCACCACGGTGGCAGTGCGGCTGTATGACCTGGCGGACGGCAGCCTGCTGGGGACGGACAGCGCCTGGAACGCCCAGGCGGCCTTCGGCGCCGATGTGATCAGCCGCTGCCAGTATGTGATGGAACATGAGGACGGTCTGGTGCTGCTGCGGGAAAGCATCCGGGAGCAGGCCTTCTCTCTGGCTGGCGGACTGATCCGCGCCGCCGGCAGGGAAGAAAGGGAACTGGGCGAGCTATACATCGCGGGAAACACCGTGATGGAGCATATCTTTATGGGCCTGTCCCCAGCGGGACTGGCGGTGGCCCCCTTCCGGGCGGAGAGCCTGTTTACCGGGGGAGAGGCAAAACAAATCCGGAGCGTGAAAACCTGGGCGGCCCCCTGTGCCGCGTCCTATGTGGGCGGGGACATCATGGCAGGGCTGCTGTCCACCGGCCTGTGGCAGAAGCCGGGCGTCAGCCTGTTTCTGGATGTGGGCACCAACGGAGAGATGGCCCTGGGCGGCAGGGAGGGTTTCGTCTGCTGCGCGGTGGCCTCCGGCCCCGCCTTTGAAGGCGCGGGGATAAGCTGCGGCATGGCCAGCACCCCAGGGGCAGTTGCCAATGTATGCTGGGCCGCTGACGGCCCGGAGCTGACCGTGATCGGCGGCGGGGAAGCCAAGGGGCTTTGCGGCTCCGGGCTGATAAAGCTGCTGGCACTGCTGCTGGAAAAGGGCCTGGTGGATGAGACCGGCTGGCTGCTGCCGCCGGAGGAAGCCCCGGCAGGCTATGAGAAATGGCTCAGTGAGGACGAAAACGGCAACGGCTGTTTTCATCTCAGTTCCGCAGTGTTCCTCTCGGCGGCGGATGTGCGCCAGCTGCAGCTGGCCAAGGCCGCTGTGGCGGCGGGGATCCAGGTGCTGCTGGAGGAAGCGGGCCTGACCGCCGGAGAGATTGACCGGGTCTATCTGGCCGGGGGCTTCGGCACCCATCTTGACCCCGAGGCGGCTGTTGCCATCGGTATGCTGCCGGAGGAGCTGGCCGGAAAGACCGTATCCGTGGGCAACAGCGCCCTGGCCGGAGCGGCCATGGCCCTGCTGGACGGACAGAGCCGAGCAGCGATGGATGAGATTCAAAGTAAATGCAAGTATATTGAGCTATCCGGGGACAGCCGCTTCAACCGGGCTTTCCCCCAACACATGATGTTTTGCGAGGAGGACGAACTGGAATGGAACTGAGCTTTCCCCTGATACTGGACGGCGCCACCGGAACAGAGCTGCAGAAGCGGGGCTACACCGGCGAGGAATGTGCCGAGAGCTGGATACTGAAGCATCCCGATGCGATTCTGGAGATTCAGCGGGCCTACGTTGCGGCGGGCAGCCGGGTGATCTATGCCCCCACCTTTGGTGCAAACCGGGTGAAGCTGGAGCAGCATGGCCTCTTTGGCCAGGTGGAGGAATACAACAAGGCTTTGGTGGCCCTGAGCCGCAAGGCCGCCGGGGACAGGGCCTGGGTGGCCGGAGACATTGCCCCCACCGGGCTGCTGCTCTATCCCTTGGGGACGGCCAGCTTTGCAGAGCTGCTGGAAGTCTACACCGAGCAGGCGGCGGCTCTGGAAAACGCCGGGGTGGATCTCTTCGTGATCGAGACCATGATGACCCTGGCGGAGGCCCGGGCGGCGCTGTTGGCGGTGAAGAGCGTCAGCAGCAAGCCGGTGTTCGTCTCCTTCACCTGCGACGCCCAGGGCCGCACCCTGACCGGCAGTGATGTGCTGGCTGCCTTACAGGTGATGCAGGGTATGGGGGCCGACGCCTTTGGCCTCAACTGCTCTGTTGGCCCGGAGGAGATGCTGGTGCAGCTGCAGCGGCTGCATGAAATTGCCCGTGTTCCCCTGATCGCCAAGGCCAATGCCGGCATCCCGGAGATCGTGAATGGCGAGACCGTGTACGACTGCCCGCCGGAGCGCTTCACCGGCTGCATGGAAGCCATGGCCCAGGCCGGCGTCAGCATCTTCGGCGGCTGCTGCGGCACGGACAGCGGCCATGTGGCGGCCATGGCTGCGGCAGCCCAGGGCCTGAAGCCATGCGCTCCCGCGCCGGAGCACGGGGATCTGCTGCCCTGTGCCACGGAGAAGGAAGTGTTCTTCCTTGACCCGGCGGCGGAGCATGGGGCGGTGCTGCCCTGCGATGAGCAGCTGGAGGACGCTCTGGCAGAGGCCCAGGAGGAGGCGGAGATGGTGGCCATCGCCATCCAAAACACCGAGGAGCTGGACAACTTTGCCGACTGCCAGTTCATGATCACAAAGCCCCTGTGCATCGTCTGTGATGATGCAGGCCTGCTGGAGGAGGCACTGCGGCTGTATCAGGGCCGGGCGCTTTATGAAGGAAGTCTCAGCGAGGTAGATCTTCTGCCGATGTGCCGTAAATACGGCCTGATTATTTAAGGATGATGGATTTTACAATGGAGACTTGCCGGGCGTTTACAGGCTTACTGGCGTCTGCCAGCCCTGCTCCCGGCGGCGGCGGAGCAGCGGCCCTGACGGCGGCCCTGGGCACGGCCCTGGGGAGCATGGTGGGGGCACTGACCGCAGGAAAAAAGAGCTATGCCCCGGTGGAGGAGGAAATCAAGGCTGCCATGACAGCGCTGGAGGCGCTGCGCCTGCAATTGCTGGATATGGTGCAGAAGGACGCGGAGGGCTTTGAGCCCCTGGCCGCCGCCTACAAACTCCCCAAGGAAGCGCCTGACCGGGAGGAAATCCTGGAGCGTGCCACCCTCCGGGCCTGCCAGGCCCCGGTGGAGATGATGGAGCTTTGCTGCCAGGCCATGGAACAGGTGGCTGTGATGACGGAGAAGGGCTCCCGGCTGGCGGTATCTGACGCCGGCTGCGGCGCGGCGTTGCTGAAGGCGGGGCTTGACGCGGCGGCGTTGAATGTGTACATCAACACAAGAAGCCTGCAAGACCGGGCGGAAGCGGACAGGCTGAATGCCGCCTGCCGGCAGATGCAGCAGCGCTATGGAGCGCTGGCAGAGAAGATTTACAACGATGTGGAAGCCGCGCTTTTGCGGTAAAGGAGGAGCCATGGCAAAACTGCTGCTTGGCAAGGATGTGGCTGCCGCCATGAACGAGGAATCCAGAACCCGGGCGGCGGCGCTGACGGGACAGGGCGCGGGGCCCAAGCTGGCCATCATCCGCTGTGGAGAGGGCGAGGACGACATTTCCTATGAGAAAAGCGCCCAGCGGGCGGCGGAAACGGCAGGCGTGGCGCTGGAACGTTTTATCCTGCCCCGGTCAGTGCAGCGGCAGGAACTGTTTGACCTGATCCACCAGATCAACACCGACAGCAGTATCCATGGCTGCCTGATCCTGCGGCCCCTGCCGGGGGAACTGGCGACGGTGCAGCAGGAGATCTGCGCCTGCCTGGCCCCGGAGAAGGATGTGGACTGCTGTACTCCCGCCGCCAATGCGGCTCTGTTTATGGGCAGGGGGCAGGGCTTTCCGCCCTGCACGGCCCAGGCCTGCGTGGAGATGCTGAAGCACTACGGCATCCCCTGCCGGGGTAAGCAGGCGGTGGTCATCGGGCGGAGCCTGGTGGTGGGCCGGCCGCTGGCCATGCTTCTGTTGGGGCAGGACGCAACAGTGACCATCTGCCACAGCCGCACGGAGAATATGGCGGAGATCTGCCGCCGGGCCGACATTATCATCGGCGCTGCCGGAGTGCCCGGGCTGATCACCGGGGACTATGTGCGGCCCGGCCAGGTGCTGCTGGACGTTTCCATGAATTGGGACGCTTTGCGGCCCAACCAGCGGGGCGGTCTGGGCGGCTTTGTTGGCGACGCAGCCTTTGCGGAAGTGGAGCCTATCGTGGCCGCCATCAGCCCGGTGCCCGGCGGCGTGGGACAAGTCACCTCCGCAGTGCTGATGCGGCATACGCTGGAGGCGGCGGAGAGGAGCCTGCATGGAGGATAATTGTGTCCTGCGCAGGGAAAAGATTCAAGCCCGGGAGGCCCTGCTGCCGGAGGTGCGGCGAGAATTTTCCGCGGCCATCGTGCAGCGGCTGGCCCTGCTGCCGGAATACCGGGCGGCGGAGACGGTGATGCTTTACCGGGCGGTGAAGGGCGAGGTGAGCCTGGATGGACTTTCCGGCAAACGCTTCGTCTGGCCTCTGTGCATCGGGGAAGGGGAGATGATCGCCCTGCTGCCGGAGAATGAGAGAGCCTGGCAAAAGGGCTACTGCGGTATCCCGGAGCCGGTACGCCAGCGGTCAAGGGAGATCGCCCCGGAGGAGATCGACCTGGTGATCTGTCCATGCACGGTCTTTGACTCCGCCTGCCGCCGGATGGGCATGGGCAAGGGCTTTTATGATCGGTTTCTGTCCCGGTGTAGTAGGGCCCGCTTCGTGGCCGTGGCCTTTGAAGCGCAGAAAACGGAACAGCTGACCGCCAGTCCCTGGGATGTGCCTATGGATGCGGTGGTCACGGAGAAAGCTGTATACAGAAGATAAAGCCATCGGTTTCTGGAAACCGATGGCTCAGTCTGTCAAAGAACCAGCCAAAGCCTCCCCTGTGTAAGGGGAGGTGGCAAAAATCTTTGATTTTTGACGGAGGGGTTGTAAATGAAAAGTTCAATATTTGAAAGATGTAACTGAGAATCAGAAACATTTCATATAACAATCCCTCAGTCAGCTTCGCTGACAGCTCCCTTTACACAAGGGAGCCTGTGAAACCAGCTTTTTTTGACAGTCTCAGCCATCGGTTTCTGGAAACCGATGGCTTTTATGATAGAAATATTATGTAAATAAAATTATGTTGCTTTAGTTATGAAAATAAAGTTATGTATATTAAATTATGTTAACAATATTAAGTTAACTTTTTATAATCCCAGGATGCGCAGGGTCAGAACATCCTGCTCCCCGCCATAGTACTTGTCCAGCACCTGCTGGAACAGAGGGTCATCGGGAGCGGCCACGGCGAACAGAGTCATGGAGGATTTCAGCTTCATGCTGTCAATGCCGCCGAACACGGCCACCGGGTCGCTGCCCCGCAGTTCCAGCAGCACGCCGCTGATCTCCCGCAGGCGCTGGCCCAGCACCGGGTGGGCGTAATATTCCCGGGCCTCCTCCAGGTCCCGGATGCTGTAATACCGGGCAGTAGAGCTCTGTCCCAGGCCGGCGATCTGGGGGAAAATATACCACATCCAGTGGCTGTTCTTGCGGCCCCGGCGCACCTCCGCCAGGGCGGCGGCGTAATCGCCCCGCTGGGCATCCAAAAAGCGGTCAAGCATGGTCAAGTCTCCTTTCAAAAAGCACGGTTTCTTCTTTCATGGAAATCTTCTTCACGCTCCAGCCATAGGCCGGCAACTCCTTCTTATAGGTCAGAAAGCTGTGGTCGATGGGGAAGCCAAGGATACGTTGAATCTCCTCATAGCTGAGGCGCAGACTGTCAGTGTTGATTGCCTGTATGTGTTCCCACAGGGGCTGGTATTTGCTCATGATATGTCCCTCCCGGTTCGGATGAAGTGCCCCTCCTGGATGGCGGCGAAGCTGGCCAGGGCGCAGAGGGGGACGGCCGTGTAGGAAATGTTAAGAAAGCCAAGGCTCAGGGGCAGGAGGAAAAGCAGCGCCCCGGTGAGCTTGTTGGCCCTGGTGTGCAGCAGCACCAGCTTCTTCCGGCGGACAAAGCCGGAGAGAATGTTGACCAGCCGCAGCAGCGCGATCAGCCCCACCCAGACCCACAGCCAGACCGGCAGGGCCAGGACAGGCAGCAGCTTGATTAGGCAGACTGAAAGAAACACTATATCCGCCATGCTGTCCAGCTTTGCCCCCAGGGGGCTTGCGCTGTTGGTCCTGCGGGCCACGAAGCCGTCCAGCATATCGCTGAGCCCGGCAGCCAGGTACAGACCATAAAAGCCGGGGGAGAGAGCGGGAAAGAAAAGCAGCAGTAGGGAGAGGAGGATGCGGCAGGAGGTGATCAGGTTGGCCATTGGTTCACCGCCAATCCAAATAATTGATCCGGGTGAAATGATTCATAACGGAGTTCTATACATTCTTTGTCATCAAGACAACCGTCTCAACATGGCAGGTTCTGGGGAACATGTCCACGGCGGTGGCGGCCTTCAGATCATAGCCCAGGGCGTTGAAGCGGAGAATGTCCCGGGCCAGGGTGGCGGGGTTGCAGGAGACGTAGACGATGCGCTCCGGCGTCATGGAAGCCACGGCGGCAATGGCTGCTTCCTCCATACCCTTTCTGGGTGGGTCCACCACAATGACCTCCGGCTTCAGGCCCCGCTGGGCCAGGGACTGAGCGGCCTCCCCCGCGTCGGCACAGAGAAACTCCGCATTGGTGATGCCGTTGGCGGCGGCGTTCCGGCGGGCGTTTTCGATGGCCTGGGGCACGATCTCGGCGCCGATGACCTTTTCGGCATGCCGGGTCAGGCACAGGCTGATGGTGCCGGCCCCGCAGTACAGGTCAAAGGCCAGCTTCACCGGGCCGGGGCAGGCATATTCCATGGCCCGCTCGTACAGCCGCTGGGCCTGGGGCGGATTGATCTGGAAAAAAGCCTGGGGCGCAATGTCAAAGGAAAAGCCGCAGAGAATGTCCCTCATTTCCGGCCTGCCCCAAAGGGGGAAAAAGTCCCCGGCCAGGACGGTGTTGCCCCGGGTTTTGTTGATGTTCAGCACGATGCCGGTCAGCTCCGGGCAGGCGGCGCGCAGGGCGTCCACCAGAGCCTGGGTCTGGCCGCCGAAGCCCCGGGCGGAGACAATGCAGGCCACCGCGTCCCCGGTGTTCACGGCCCGGCGGCAGAACACATGGCGCACGGTGCCCCGGCCGGTCTCCTCCTCATAGGCGGGGATGCCCCGGCTGTTGAGAAAATCCGTCACGGCGGCAGTGCAGCGCTGGGCCAGTTCGTTCTGGATCAGGCAGCAGTCCAGGGAAATCAGATGATGGGTCCGCTCCCGGTAAAAGCCGTAGGCGGCCTTGCCATCCACCGGGGCCACGGCGAAGATGCCCTTGTTTCGGTACTGCTCCAGCCGGGGGCTGCCTAAAATCTCCCCGGCCTGCAACTCCTGCTTGCCGATATGGCACAGGGCATCGTTCACCCGGCGGAGCTTGAAGCGCAGCTCCTCCTCATAACGCATGTGCCAGCAGTCACAGCCGCCGCATTTGCCGAACCAGGCGCATTCCGGCTCCACCCGGCTGGGGGAGGGGGAGAGCAGTTTTTCCCCTTTGGCAAAGACGGCGCTGTTGGTGACTTTCAATATTCTGATCTCCCAGACCTCGCCGGGGATGGCCCGGGGCACAAACACGGCCCTGCCGTCAATGTGGCAGACGCCCTGGGCCTCGGAACCGTAACCGTCGATAGTGACGGTAAAAATGTCGTTTTTATTGAATGTTTTCATGTGATAAATGATAACATATTCTTCCACATTATTCAATCAATGACAAACATAATATAAGACTTTTAACAGATACTATTCCTGCAAACCTAATATGGAATCAGGAGGATGGATATGAAAAAGTCTTTTGCATATCTTGCAGCTGTGCTGCTGCTCGTGCTCTGCCTTTCCGGCTGCGGCAACAGCAGCATGGACAACACCACCGGGGTCAGCCCTGTGCCCACAGCCATGCCTTCGGCCAGCCCCTATGCGTCCCCCAACGTCAATGACGGTGTTGTGAAGGATCGGGACGGCATCATTAAGGACAGAGACACCGGCGGCGCTTACGATGACAACAACGATATTCTGGACGGCGACAGAAACGGCACCGGCATCCTGGATGACGGCATGACCAACAACGGCAACGGCAACCATGTGGGCGGCACGGTTTCCCCTTCACCCTCGGCCAGCACAAAGCCCAACAAGTAAAAAGAAATGGCTGAGATTTCAGCCATTTCTTTTTAAGTTTACATAATTTCTAATTCAAAGTTTCTCTTGCGTTCACTGGACAAAGGTTGTATATTGCTTTTATTAGCAATTACAAAGGAGAGAAAAAACATGAGTTATATCCCCAGCCCGGAACAGGCCAAAGAGCTTGTGATGCGTTATAATAAGGAAGCCTTTCATATCCAGCACGCGGAGACTGTCTCCCAGGTGATGGGAGAGCTGGCCAGGAAGTTTGACCCGGAGAATGTGGATTTCTGGCGCACGGTGGGGATGCTGCACGATATCGATTTTGAGCTGTACTCGGAGCAACACTGCGTCAAGGCCAAGGAGATGCTCCATGAGCTGGATGTGGACGAGGAGGTCATCCACGCGGTGATCAGCCATGGCTATGGCATCTGCATCGATGTGGAGCCGGTGAAGTACATGGAGAAGGTGCTTTTCGCGGTGGATGAGCTGACGGGGCTGATCGGCGCGGCGGCTCTCATGCGGCCCACCGGCATTTCCGACATGGAGCCCAAGTCCGTAATGAAGAAGTTCAAGGACAAGAAGTTCGCCGCCGGCTGCTCCCGGGACGTGATCCGTCAGGGGGCGGAGATGATGGGCGTGGAGCTGAATGAACTGGTGGCCATGACGCTGGACGCCATGCGGGCCTGATGCTGCGGGTCTATCACGCATCAGTTCTGCCTCTGCTGGGGCGAAAGGGTGGGGATAGTATTTCCCGATACCGGAAAGAGAAGCTGGCAAGGATCAGCGATCCCCGGGCCTATGCCCGGAGCCTGGGGGCGGAGCTGCTGCTTGCGGCGGCCTTGAAGGATATAGGGCTGTCGGCAGCGGAACCGCTGGAGATCAGCTGCGGCGAAGGGGGAAAGCCTGCCCTTACCGGAGGGCCGGAATTCAGCCTTTCCCACTCCGGGGAGCGGGTGCTCTGCGCCCTTTCCGACGAAGCGGTGGGGGCGGATCTGCAGCAGCTGCGCCCCTATAACCCGGCCCTGGTGCGGCGTTTCTTCACGGCGGAAGAAGGGGCCTGGCTGGAAGAACAGCGGGAGCGGGACCTGTCCTTCGGCCTGCTGTGGAGCCTGAAGGAGAGCTATGTGAAGCTCCTGGGCAGCGGCCTTGCCGGGGTACATCTGGACTCCTTCACGGTGGAGCTTTTGCCGGATGGCCGGGCACGGATTGACGGAAGCAATGCGAAGCTGTGGTACGCGATCTGTAACGGCTATGTGATGGCCGTATGCTCTGACGCTTATGCAGCGCCGGAGACGGTGAAGGAATTAAGCATATGAAAAGAGCGGTGTTATGCACCGCTCTTTTGCTGTCTATACATTCATTCCCTGGTCCCGCAGGACAGCCCGGAGGCGGCCCCGGTTCTCCTCGCTGATCTCCGTCAGGGGCAGGCGCAGGATGCCGGAATCCATGCCAAGAAGCTGCATGGCTGCCTTCACCGGGATGGGGTTGGTCTCATAGAACAGGGCAGAAAACAGCCGGGCATATTTGGCGTACAGGGCGGTAGCCCCGGCAAAATCCCCCTCCAGGCAGAGGGCGCAGAGCTTGGAGACAACGCCGGGGACGATGTTGCTGGCCACGGAGATCACGCCCAGGGCGCCCAGGGCCATCATGGCCACGGTGTTATCGTCGTTGCCGCTCCATATGTAGAGGTCATCCCCGCAGAGGCTGCGGGTGGTGCCCACCAGGGCGATATCCCCGGAGGCTTCCTTGATGCCGTTGATGTTGGGATGCTGGGAGAGCACCTTATAGGTCTCCGCTGCGATGCCGATGCCGGTGCGGCTGGGGACATTGTAGAGGATCATGGGAATGTCCACCCGGTCCGCCACATAGCTGAAGTGCTCGATCAGGCCCTTCTGGGTGCTCTTGTTATAATACGGCGTCACCATGAGGATGCCGTCGGCACCGGCGTATTTGGCGTTCTCAGCGTTTCGCAGGGCGGTCTGGGTGTTATTGCTGCCGATGCCTACGATGACCTTCATGCGGCCCCGGCTATAATTGATGGCCTGGCGGACGGTCTCGTTCTGCTCACTCTGGGTCTGGGTGGCGGCCTCGCCGGTGGTGCCGCAGACCACAATGGCGGCGGTGCCGTTCTCATACTGGAAGTCGATATTCTTTTTCAGCCGTTCAAAATCCACGCCCTCCTGGGTGAAGGGGGTGACGATGGCGGTGCAGGCGCCTTTGAAAATAGGTGTTTTGACCATAATAGCCTCCTGATGATCTTGTTACATCTCAAATTCTACGACGGAGGGGGGATTATTATTACTCTTGTCGTTGAAATCGTTGGCGGGCTCTGTTATAATATCCCTGTTACGCATGCGATATCTACTTTGAAAAAGGTGAAATTCTTTGAGAAAATCCGATTTTTATTTTGACCTACCGGAAGAGCTGATCGCCCAGACTCCGCTGGAACGGCGGGACAGCTCCCGGCTGCTGCATCTGGATAAGACTACCGGGGAACTGGAGCACCGGCATTTTTATGAGCTGCTGGACTATCTGCGGGAAGGGGACTGCATGGTCTTTAACGATTCCCGGGTGCTGCCGGCCCGGCTGATCGGTGCCCGGCCCACCGGCGGCAGCGTGGAGCTGGTGCTGCTGCGGGACCTGGGGGAGGGCCGCTGGGAATGTCTCAGCCGCCCCGGCAGAAAGACCAGGCCCGGCACGGAGCTTCTTTTCGGCAACGGGGAACTGAAGGCCACCGTGGAGAGCGTGGCGGAGGGCGGCAACCGCATCGTCCGCTTTGCCTATGAGGGCATCTTCCTGGAGGTGCTGGAGCGGCTGGGCAAAATGCCTCTGCCGCCCTATATCAAGGAGGAGCTGCAGGACAGCGAGCGGTATCAGACCGTCTATTCCCGGGAAATCGGCAGCGCCGCTGCCCCCACTGCCGGGCTGCATTTTACCAAGGAACTGATGGAGAAAATCGCCGCCAAGGGCGTGAAGCTGTGCTATGTGACGCTGCATGTGGGCTTGGGCACCTTCCGCCCGGTGAAGGCGGAGGAGATCGAGGATCACGAGATGCATTCGGAGTTCTGCATCATCCCGGAGGAGACGGCCCGCATCGTCAGCGAGACCAAGAAAAAGGGCGGCCGGGTCATCGCCGTGGGCACCACCTCCTGCCGCACGCTGGAGAGCTTTGCCCGGGAGGACGGCAGTCTGCCCGCCACCTCCGGCTGGACCAACATCTTCATTTATCCCGGCTATACCTTCAAGTGCGTGGATGCGCTGGTCACCAATTTTCACCTGCCGGAGAGCACGCTGATCATGCTGGTGTCCGCCCTGGCCGGAAGGGAGCATGTGCTCCACGCCTATGAGGAAGCGGTGAAGGAACGGTATCGTTTCTTCTCCTTTGGCGACGCCATGTTTATCGAGTGAGGAGGGAGCGCGTGTTTAAGCTGATCAAACAGGAGGGCAAGGCCCGCCGGGGACAGTTGGAAACGCCCCACGGCACTGTCCAAACCCCGGTGTTCATGAATGTGGGCACCCAGGGGGCCATCAAGGGCGCCCTGTCTGCCGACGACCTGAAAACCATCCGCTGCCAGGTGGAGCTTTCCAACACCTACCACCTTCATGTGCGCCCCGGCGACGCTCTGATTAAGGAGATGGGCGGCCTGCACAAGTTCATGAACTGGGACGGCCCCATCCTCACCGACAGCGGCGGCTTCCAGATCTTTTCCCTGGCCAAGCTGCGGAAGATCAAGGAGGAGGGCGTCAGCTTCAACTCCCATGTGGACGGGCGGCACATTTTTATGGGGCCGGAGGAAAGCATGCGCATCCAGGCCAACCTGGGCTCGGACATTGCCATGGCCTTTGACGAGTGCATCAAGATCCCCTCACCCCGGGACTATGTGCAGAAATCCTGTGACCGTACCGTCCGCTGGCTGGAGCGCTGCAAGGCGGCTTTGACCGACTACAACAGCCGGGAGGACGCGGTGAACCCGGGGCAGATGCTTTTCGGCATCAACCAGGGGGCGGTGTTCCATGATATCCGCGTGGCCCACATGAAGCAGATCGCCCAGCTGGACCTTCCCGGCTATGCCATCGGCGGCCTGGCAGTGGGGGAGAGCCACCAGGAGATGTATGACACCATCGAAGCGGTGGAGGAGCATATGCCAAAGGACAAGCCCCGTTATCTGATGGGTGTGGGCACACCGGGGAATATCCTTGAGGCCGTCTTCCGGGGGGTGGACTTTTTCGACTGCGTGATGCCCGCCCGCAACGGCCGCCACGGCCACCTGTTCACCTGGGGCGGCATCATCAACATCAAGAACGAGAAGTATGCCAGGGACACCCGCCCCATCGACCCGGAATGCGACTGCCCGGTGTGCCGCAGCTACAGCAGGGCCTATGTGCGCCATCTGTTCAAGGCGGAGGAAATGCTGGCCATGCGCTTTGCGGTGATGCACAACCTTTACTTCTACAACCGGCTGATGGAGCGGATCCGTCAGAGTCTGGATGCGGGGGAATTCGCCGCCTTCCGGGGAAAATATTCAGAAATTCTCGATAAACGCATATAAGCATCTTGAAATTTGCGCGGCAAGCATATATAATAGATTCACTTTGTTTTCGGAGGTAAACCAAAAATGTACTTTATTCTTACAGCAGATGCAGCAGCCGGCAGCGGCTCCATGATCCTCATGCTGGTGCTGATGTTCGCCGTTTTCTATTTCTTTATTATTCGTCCTGAGAATAAGAAGAAAAAGAAAACCGAGGAAATGCGCAACTCCCTCAGCATTGGCGATGAGATCACCACCATTGGCGGCATGACCGGCAAGCTGGTTCAGATCACTGAAGATACCGTCACCTTTGAGACCGGTGAGGACAAAGTCCGTATCCAGATCAAGAAGTGGGGCATTTCTACCACGGCCAAGATGGAAGCCGCTGAGGCTGAGGCTCGCAATAAGAAGAAAAAATAAGCTGCCCGGTAGGGCATAAAAAACACTCCCATGGAAATAGGATGTAGCGATCTTATTTCGTGGGGGTGTTTTTTTGCTGCCTAATATCAAGAGCGGAGCGGGAGAAGCCAGGTTGATCCTTTCTGCGCTGCTGGTGTGGTCGGTCTCGGCCCTGGCGCTGCTATGTGTAACGGCATTCGCGCTGACAAAGCTGAGCGCCGGGGAGGGGGCCATGGGCTACATCAGTTCGGCGCTGAGTTTTTTGACGGCGGTCTGCGCCGGCGCTTCTGTCGGAAAATACAGCAGCGGCGGGGTGATCTATCCGGCCCTGCTGACAGCAGCAGTGCTGACCACCGCGCTGCTGACCATCGGCTTCATTGTGGAGGGCAGCGCCATCCAGTCGGCGGGGGTGCTGAGTGTGGTTAGCTTTTCCTTCACAGGCTGCGCCTTCGGGGCGGTGCTTTTCGGGGGAAAGAAACGGAAAAATTACAAACAACGTTACAGAAAATAATTGACATAATTAAAGCCAATAATATAGACAAAACAACTCAAATTTGATACAATACAGAAAAAATAAAAGACAAGCTAAAAACAAGAGTTGACATAAACAAAAAATTTTTTTGTTATTTTCGAAAAAAGGACTTGATTATTTTGCAAAATTGTAATATATTGTTACCACAGTCGATTATGTCAATCGATGCGTTATTTTCTCCGTGTCGCTCAGCCGGTACCCATGAGTACTAAGGAAGGGGCGGACAGCGGCAGAGCCTACGGCTCCCCGGCGGTGATTTTTTTCAGCTTCATCTGCTCGGCCCTCATGGCCCTGCTGTATTTCAGCGGCAGGGGCTTTGCCGTGATGCCCAGCGTGGGGCAGGTGGTACAGTGCCTGCTGATCCTGCTGCTGTTGACGGCGGCCTATTCCGGCTCATACCGGGGCGGCTTGTTTCTGCCGCTGAACACGGTGCTGATGGGGCTTGTGTGTGCCGGGGCCCTCTGCCTGGTGGCAGAAGGAATCAGGGAAGAAAGCGTGACCCAGCTTTATTTGCTGCCGGTGCTTCTGCTGCTGGTGCCGCTGCATTTCGTGATGAGCGTTTCCGGCATGCAGGCGGCGGCCTTGCTGCGCTGTGCCCTGCGCCGGACGCCGGAAGCGGAAAAGGGCTTGCAGGCGCAAAATATTATGATGCTGCTGGCATTTGCGGCTTCGGTCGGCGCCACAGGGTACATCATATTGAAATAGATCATTCTGAGGAGAAAGGAGGGCTTTGCAATGCAGAATCAGGAATGCCTGGACATTTTTGAAAAGTACCTGAGAGAAGAAAAGAAAGCATCGGCAAATACCCTCAGTTCATATTTGAGAGATATCCGGCAGCTGGGAGAGTATCTTGAGGAGCACTCCGAGCACGGGATCATTGACGCTGACGAGGAGGACCTGAGCGGCTACATAGGGATGCTGCGCGCCAACGGCAAATCCGTGGCCACAGTGTCCAGAAGCATAGCGTCCATCAAGTGTTTGTATTCTTACCTCTGCATCAAGCAGCTGGTAAAGACCAACCCGGCGCTGGGTCTGGTGCCGGACAAGAGCACGCAGAAGCTGCCGCAGATCCTGACCAGCAAGGAAGTGGAGCTGCTGCTGGAACAGCCCCAGTGCGTAGACGCCAAGGGCTACCGGGACAGGGCCATGCTGGAGCTGCTTTATGCCACGGGTATTCGGGTCAGCGAGCTGATTGACCTGAACATCGGCGATGTGAACCTGAGCGCCGGCGTTATCCGCTGCCACAGCAGAAACAAAGAGCGGTTCATCCCCATGTACAGCGCTGCCGTCAAGGCCCTGAGCGAGTATATCACCCTGGTGCGGCCCCAGATGATCGCCTCCCCGGAGGAACAGTCCCTGTTCGTGAACGTCAGCGGAGACCGTATGTCCAGGCAGGGCTTCTGGAAGATCGTGAAGTACTACCAGAAGAAGGCGGGGATCGAGAAGGACATCACGCCCCACACACTGCGCCACTCCTTTGCGGCGCATCTGCTGGAAAACGGCGCGGATATCCACGCCATCCAGGAGATGCTGGGCCATGCGGACATTTCTTCCACCCATATGTACGCCCAGCTGGTGAAAAAGCAGCTGAAGGATGTGTACAACAAGGCCCATCCCAGGGCATGAGCTGCATATAGAATCGTAATCGTAAAAAACCAGGCTGCAAAGCCTGGTTTTTCTGTCTGCCAGAGAAGGGCACGCTCTCTTTGTAAAACAGATCGCATTATGTGCATATTGTCACATTTCATGCGTATTCTGTGTGGATTTATACACTTATGCACAAATTGACAAAATATAGTTTTAATAGAAAACACACTTGTTTTTTTGCCGCAGACGGATTATCATTGTATGTGTGTGGAAGGAGGCGGAGAAAATGCTGGATAATTATCTCATTATTCATAAGAGCATCCTGCCGGAGTATTACGAAAAGGTGCTGGAGGCCCGGCGCCTGCTGGAGGACGGCAAGGTCCATGAGGTGAGCCAGGCGGTCAAGCAGGTGGGCATATCCCGGAGCACATACTATAAATACAAGGATTTCATTCTGGAGCCTACGGATATTGCCGGGGGCAGGAAAGCCGTGCTGTCCATGGTGCTTACCCATGAGCAGGGCGTCCTCAGCGCGCTGCTGGCCCGCATTTCCCAGGCCGGCAGCAATGTGCTGACCATCACCCAAAGTCTGCCCATCCGGGGCAAGGCCAGCGTCACCATATCCCTGGACATCAGCGAAATGTCCTGCACAATGACGGAGCTTATGCAGAAGATCGAGCACAGCTCCGGCGTGGAGCAGGCCCGTCTGGTGGCCGTGGAGTGATAAGCAACATAATATAGTTTACATAACGGAGGAACACTATGAAAAGAACAGACAATGAATACAAAAACTATGTATCTATCCTCAATGAGGAGCTGCTTCCCGCCATGGGCTGCACTGAGCCGGTGGCGGTGGCCTATGCCGCGGCCAAGGGCCGGGAGGTACTTGGATGCCTGCCGGAGCGATGTACACTCTATGTCAGCGGCAACATCATCAAGAACGTAAAGAGCGTCGTTGTGCCCAACACCGGAGGGCTCAAGGGCCTGAAAGCTGCCGCCGCCGCTGGCATAGTCGTGGGGAAAGCGGAGCTTCAGATGAGCGTGGTGGCCGAGACAAAGCCGGAGGAGATCCCCGGCATACAGAAGTACATCGATGAGCACGAGATCCAGATCGGCCGTAAAGAGGGCGACAGCGCCCTGTATATTGAAGTGCTCCTGGAGGGGGAAGGGCACGGCTCCCGTGTCATCATCAGCGATTTTCATACCAACATCATTCTGATCGAGAAGGATGGACAGGTGATTTTTGAGAAGGAGCCGGAACAACGGGCAAGCTTTGCTTCCGACCACAGCCTGATGAGCCTGGAGAGCATGTGGGACTTCATCAACACCGTGGAGCTGGAGGATATCAGCGCCCTGCTGGACAGCCAGATCAGCTGCAACAGCGCTATTTCCCAGGAAGGGCTGGACAATCCCTGGGGTGCCCAGATCGGCCGCATCCTGCTCAGCTCCGCCACCGATACCAAGACCAGGGCTATGGCTCGTGCCGCCGCCGGCTCCGACGCCCGGATGAGCGGCTGTGAAAAGCCGGTGATCATTGTGGGCGGCAGCGGCAACCAGGGGCTGACCGTTACCATGCCGGTGCTGGAATATGCCGAGCGCCTGGGCAGCAGCCGGGAGCAGGTGTACCGGGCACTGGCCCTGGCAAATCTGATGGCCGTGTATCTGAAGAAGGACATCGGCCGCCTGTCTGCCTACTGCACCGCCGTAACTGCCGGGGTAGGCGCGGGCTGCGCCGTGGCCTATCTGGACGGCGGCAGCCTGGAGGCCATACGTCAGACCATCGTCAACGACCTGGCGGTGCTCTCCGGCATGTTCTGTGACGGGGCCAAGCCCTCCTGCGCCGCCAAGGTGGCAAACTCCGTCAGCGCGGGCATCATGGGCTATGAGATGTACAAAAACGGCCAGAGCTTCAACGGCGGCGACGGCTTCCTGCAAGACTCTGCCGATGACACCATCGACGTGGTGGCGGAGCTGGCCCGGGAGGGTATGGCTGAGACGGAGGAGAAGATCCTGAACATCATGGTTTCCACCTCAAACGAATAAGAAAAACTGTCCTGCGTGAAGGAAATCACGCAGGACAGTTTTTGAGGGTGTCAAAAAACGATGCTTTACGCGTCGAAGATAGAGCAGCGGGGGTGCGCGAGGGGGTTAAGACCCGCCTCGCGTTCCAATACCCCGCCGAAGAAAAGCCTTGAAAATCAAGGCTTTTCGGGCGAAGCAGCATTTTGATTTTATCAAAATGCTCGGCGGTTGAAGCGGTCAAAAAAGTCCAACAAGGACTTTTTTGACAAGCTGAAAAACTGTCCTGCGTGAAGGAAATCACGCAGGACAGTTTTTATAATACACAGGGGATCAGGCCAGCTCAGCCAGCTCCCGGTCAAGATCGTGGCCCAACTCCCGATAGCGAAGGATCAGAAAGACTGCGGAGGCGAAGATGCTGGGCGGGATGCCGCCGCCCATGTCGGCAATGGCTTTGGCCCAGATGGCCATTGCCTCATCGCTGCGCTGGAAGGCGAAGAAGTTCTCCTCCTTGTCGGGAAAGGCGCTTTGAATGTAGAGCTGAAAATTCTCCCACAGCTCATCCACCTTGTAGATCAGGGGGAGATATTTCATGAAATAGGGGATGGGGCTGTACTGCTCCAGACTGGCGGGCCCTTCCGGCTCCTCCTCCATGTCCAGCCCCCGGCAGTATTCTTCCAGCATATCCTTATAGCCCAGCATATCAAACTCTTCCGCCGTCTCCGGGGAGGCCTGGCTGAGCCACTGGTCGATCTCTTTTTTCAGCTTGACCCACTCCCTGTCGCTGTGGGGCTGCTCCATCAACTGGCAGTAATGCTTCAGCAGGGGGTGCCTGGCGTCATACAGCTGTTCCTCTCTGGCCTCTGCCTTGCTTACCGCGTCATTGAGGGCTTTCAGTTTGCCCTTCCAGCGTTTATGCGCTTCCTTTTTGGCTTTTTTCGGCTCCGCACCCAGCAGGTCAATGAAGCACTCCTGCAAGCTGCCCAAAAGCTCCTCCACGGCCTCCTGTTCCATATTTTCCAGCGCATCACACTGGGCCACCAGCGCGTCAATGGTTTTGATGATCTCGTCCATGCTTGTCCTCCCGGCTGTTTTTTGACCAGTGTACCACATCCGGCTCTTTTTTTCAAAGAAATCTTTTCCCGGCGGGGCAGGGATAAATCGGAAGAACTGCCCCGTGCCTATTTACCCGGGGTGGAAAACGCGGTATAATCAGCAAAACAGAATTGCAGGGAGATTGTGAATTATGTCAACCGAAACAACAGGCCGCTTTGCCCCCAGCCCCAGCGGCAAAATGCACCTGGGCAACGCCTTTTCCTGCCTGCTGGCCTGGCTTTCCGCCCGATCTACAGGCGGGCGCATCATCCTGCGGCATGAGGACCTGGACCCGGCCCGCTGCCGCCGGGAGTATGCCAACCAGATCGAGGATGACCTGCGCTGGCTGGGCCTGGATTGGGATGAAGGCGGCAGTCAGGGCGGCAGCCAGTATTATCAAAGCTGCCGGAGAGAAATTTATCAGCATTATCTGGCTGTGCTGGAGGAAAAGGGACTGGTTTATCCCTGCTTCTGCACCCGGGCGGACCTGCACGCCGCCTCTGCGCCCCACGCCGCGGACGGTACCCCCATCTATTCCGGGGCCTGCCGGGAACTCAGCCCCCGGCAGCGGCGGGAGCGGGCCCTGCTTCGCAGCCCGGCCCTGCGGGCCCGGGTGCCGGCGGAGACGGTCAGCTTCCGGGATGGGCTTCAGGGGCTGTACAGCGTCCAGTTGGAGAAGGACTGCGGTGACTTTATCCTCCGCCGCTCTGACGGGGTATTCGCCTATCAGCTGGCGGTGGTGGTGGATGATGGCCTGATGGGGGTGAACCAGGTGGTGCGGGGCCGGGACCTGCTGTCCTCCACCCCATGGCAGCTGTGGCTCCAGGAACAGCTGGGGTTTCAACAGCCGGAATACTGCCATGTGCCGCTGCTGGTGGCGGCGGAGGGCAGGCGGCTCTCCAAGCGGGATGGGGACATGGACCTGGGGGCCATCCGCGCTTCCGGCGTCAGCCCCCAGAGCCTTGTGGGCAGGCTGGCCTTCCTGGCCGGGATCATCGACCGGGAGGAGCCGGTGACGCCGGAGGAGCTGATCCCCCTCTTTCGCTGGGAGAACATCAGGAAAGAGAATATTGTTGTAAAGTAAAGCACGCCCCGCTGCCGGCAGATCGCCGGCAGCGGGGCGCGGTTTTGGTTCGGCTTTGCGCTTGCTCATTCCAGGGGCGCGCTGGGGATAATGATGGCGGCGATGATATAGGCCAGGATGCCGCTGCCGCCCAGGGCGCAGAAAACCACCCAGGCCAGGCGCACGATGGTGGGGTCAACGCCGAAATATTCGGCGATCCCGCCGCAGACGCCCTCCAGCATTTTGTTGGTATTGGATTTATAAAGCTTTTTGCTCATGGCTGTTTCCCCTTCAAATCTGTTTTTGTTTTGTATGGCTGTATTATAACCGGGAATTGCTCCGACTGATAGGCGCAATTTGAAGGAGAATGTGTCTTTTTTACAGATGCCCGGCCGGCTCACAGCTCACGGTACTTTGCCATGGTGACCTTGAACAGCTCCTGAGCAGTGGGCGGGGTGTAAGTGATGGCGTTGGCCCCGGCCTCAATGGTGGCAGCGATGCTGTCATTGCTCTTGCTGCCGGAGGCGATGATGGGTACCTCCGGGTATTCACTTCGGATCTTCCGCACAATGTCCGCGGTGGCGGGGCCGCCGGCCACGTTGATGATGGAGGCTCCGGCCTCCAGCCGCCGGGCGATGTTGGTCTCCTCATTTACCACGGTGATGATCACGGGGATATCCACCGCCTTGGCCACTGCCGTCAGATTCAGGTCTGTGATGGGAGCGTTGAGCACCACGCCCATGGCGCCCTGACTCTCCACATCCTTGGCAAGGCCGATGGTGCGCAGCCCCTTAGTGGTGCCGCCGCCCACGCCGCAGAACACCGGCACATAGGCGGCCTTGATGATGGCGTCGCTGATGGCCTGCTGAGGGGTGAAGGGGTAGACGGCAAAGACGGCGTCCGCGTCACAGTTGCGGATGATGGCCAGGTCCGTGGTAAAGACCAGGGATTTGATGCGCCGGCCGTTGACAACAATGCCGCTGGCTTCATAGCAGGCCTCCGGCATTTTCAGAATCCCGTGGCGCAGACTGCTCTCCACCTTGGGGACGGGGGCTCGGTTGTTTTCCATGGATACTGCCTCCTCATATGATTTTTGCTGCATTATACCGATTCAGATTCAAGGGAAGATAAACAAAATGTGAATTGGCGGAAAACAAAAGGATCACACGATCTGCAATAGCATTGACCCGGCAGCTTTTGCCGCAGGATTGGCCAAGTGTGTCGCTTCGTTTGGTTAATAATTCCATGCGGCTTGTCATAGGATGTACCAAAAGGAGTGATGCGCTTGTTGGATTTCAAAAGGATAATTCGCAGATACCGGGGCGTCCTGTCCGGCATTGGGATGATCGTGGCAGTGGTGCTGATATTCTGGACGGTGAACAACCCGGCGCTGGTGGGCGCCTCCGCCTCCACGCGTCAGCTGCCGGTGTATTCAGTGCAGCGGGACGAGAAGGTGGTGGCCCTGTCCTTCGACGCGGCCTGGGGAAACGAGGACACCCAGCAGCTGATCGACATTCTGAACAAGTACCAGATAAACACCACTTTTTTTGTGGTGGGCGATTGGGTGGACAGATACCCGGAATCGGTAAAGGCCCTGGCGAATAACGGCAATGAGGTGATGAACCATTCCTCCAACCATGCCCACTTCTCCCAGCTGTCCAGTGAGCAGATCGTTGCGGATATCACCGCCTGCAATGAGAAGATTGCCGCCGTCACCGGCGTCACGCCTACGCTGTTCCGCTGCCCCTACGGCGAATATGACGACCATGTGATCAACGCCGTGAACTCCATGGGCATGACGGCGGTGCAGTGGGATGTGGACAGTCTGGACTGGAAGGGCATCTCCGCCCAGGAGATCCAGGGGCGGGTGCTGGACAAAGTGAAGCCGGGCAGCATTGTGCTCTTTCATAACGCGGCAGAGAACACGCCGGAGGCACTGCCGGGGATCATCGAAGCCCTCATTGCCGACGGCTACACCATCGTTCCCATCTCCCAGATCCTTCTCAGCGGCAAGACCATGATCGACAATACAGGCCGTCAATGCCCGGCCAAATGAACTTAAGCCCCCTGCCGTAAGGCAAGGGGTTTTTCCATATTCCTGAAAAATGTATAATCAAAGAAAAATTGTGAAAAACACCATTGACAGACAGCACGGAAAAGGACTAGTATTCTAACAAAATTCAAAAAACAGGAGGCGCGGATACATGAAATACGGCTTTATCAAAGTGGCGGCGGCCAGCCCGGCCCTGCGCCTGGGGGACACTGCCTATAACCTGGAAAGCGCGAAGGCGAGCTTTGACGCGGCTGAGCACCTGGGGGCAAATCTGTTGGTACTGCCGGAGCTGCACCTGACGGGCTACACCTGCGGAGATCTGTTCTATTCCGACCTTCTGCTGGACGGGGCGCTGGAGACCCTGGGCGCACTGCGGGACTACACGGCAGGGAAGCGCTGTCTACTGGTGGTGGGGCTGCCCCTGCGCCTGGGCGGCAAGCTGTATAACTGCGCGGCTGTCCTGCAGAGCGGCGAGGTACTGGGGCTGGTACCAAAGACGGTGCTGCCCAATTATGGCGAGTTTTACGAGAAACGGCAGTTCACCTCCGGCGCGGACTACCGGGGGCCGGCGGAGATCCCTCTGCTGGGACAGGAAATTCCCTTTGGCCGGGACCTGCTGTTCTGCTGCCGGGAGATGGCGGACTTTGTGCTGGGCGTGGAAATCTGCGAGGACCTCTGGGCGCCGGTGACGCCCTCCACCGGGCTTTGCCTGGCGGGAGCTACGGTGATCGCCAACCTCTCCGCCTCCAACGAACTGATCGGCAAGGGGGATTACCGCAAGCTGCTGATCTCCTCCACCTCTGCCCGGCTGCTCTGCGGCTATGTCTATGCCAATGCGGGCTGTGATGAATCCACCCAGGACATGGTGTTTTCCGGCCACAGTCTGATCTATGAGAACGGCCAGAAGCTGGCCGAGCGGCCCCCCTTTGGGAAAGAGAGCCTTGTCAGCACGGAGATCGACCTGTTCCGCCTGCGCAATGAGCGGCACCGCAACACCAGCTTCGACCAGAGCGGCGCGCCGCAGTGCCGGCGGATCGCTTTCAGCCAGCAATGCCTGGTCACAGCCTTGAGCCGCAGCATCACGGCCCACCCATTCGTGCCTGCCGATGAGGGCACTTTGGCCGGCCGTGCGGAGGAAATTCTCAGCCTGCAAGCCAGCGGCCTGCGGCGGCGGATCGAGCACACCGGCTGCCGTAAGGCGGTGGTGGGCATCTCCGGCGGACTGGACAGCACCCTGGCCCTGCTGGTGATGGTGCGGGCCATGGACGCTTTGGGGCGGCCCCGGAAGGATATTCTGGCGGTGACCATGCCCTGCTTCGGCACCACAAGGCGCACCCGGAGCAACGCGGAAAAGCTGTGTGAAGAACTGGGTGTAGACTTTATGACGGTGGATATCAGCGCGGCGGTGCGGCAGCATTTTGCCGATATCGGCCACAGCGAGGATTGCACCGATGTGACCTATGAAAACTGCCAGGCCAGGGAGCGGACCCAGGTGCTGATGGACTTGGCAAACCGCTTTGGCGGCATTGTGGTGGGCACCGGCGACCTGTCAGAGCTGGCCCTGGGCTGGGCCACCTATAACGGCGACCATATGTCCATGTACGGCGTGAACTGCTCCGTGCCCAAGACCCTGGTGCGCTACATCATCGGCTATGAGATGGGGCATTGCGGTCCGGCGGCGGCAGCGGTGCTGAAGGACATCCTGGATACCCCGGTGTCCCCGGAGCTGCTGCCGGCGGAAAACGGGGAAATTGCCCAGAAAACGGAGGATATCGTCGGCCCCTATGAGCTGCATGACTTCTTCCTGTATCACATGCTGCGCAGTGGGGCGGCCCCCGCCCGTATCCTGCATCTGGCCTGCTATTCCTTCCGGGGCACTTATGACCGCTCAACGATCCTCTATTGGCTGCGGGTATTTCTGCGGCGCTTCTTCGCCCAGCAGTTCAAACGCTCCTGCCTGCCGGATGGGCCCAAGGTGGGAACGGTGACCCTGTCGCCCCGGGGGGACTGGCGTATGCCCTCCGACGCTTCCGCCCGACTGTGGATGGAGGAACTGGACAGGCTGGAAAAAGAATAAGAAAATGAAAAAAATCCGGACAAAGGTCCGGATTTTTTTCATTTGAAGAATCGTAATTTTTTACAGGTAGCAGCCGCAGTCACAGTCAATGGCCTGGCCGGTGATCACGCGGGACTCATCGGAAGCCAGGAAGAGCAGGATGTTGGCAATGTCAATATCCTTGCAGATGCCCACATCCAGGTCGGAATGCTTGTTGACAATATTGTAAAATTCATCGGCGGCAGGGGAGCGCTCCTCCTTCAGCTGGCCCTTGGTCATGGGCGTCCACACCGTACCGGGGCAGACGCAGTTGGCCCGGATGCCCTGACCGGCGAAGCGCAGGGCGATGTGCCTGGTGAGGGCGATCACGGCCCCCTTGGTGGCGGTGTACACGGCGCCGCCGCTGCCCAGCTTGCCGGAAATGGAGGCCACGGAAATAATGTTGCCCCGCTTCTGGGCGGCCATGACCTTGCATGCCTCCCGGGTGATGGACATGGTGCCCTTGATGTTGATCTTGCTGACAAAGTCATAGTCGGAATCGGTGAATTCCTCAATGGGCTTCAAGCCATGCTCCAGCACGCCCGCACAGTTGACCAGCACGTCGATCTTCCCAAAGGCGTCCACCGCCGCCTGCATCAGCTTCTGGTTGTCCTCGGCATTGGTAATATCGCCCCGGATGAAAAGGGCCTGGGTGCCGGCGTCATGGATGCGCTTGAGGACCTTGTCCTTGTTGGACTCGCTCACATCTGTCAGTACCAGCTTGGCCCCTTCTTTGGCAAAAACCTCGGCAGTCTTCATGCCGATGCCGGAGTTGCCGCCGGTAACGATGCATACTTTATCGTTTAATCTTCCCACGATGCGTCCTCCCCTGTAAGAGATATTTTAGAAATTCTATCCCATTTAGGGCTTCGTGTCAATTACTTTATTGCGCAGCTTTGACCGGCAGGCAGGCCAGCAGCTCAAAACGGCCCTCGCGGGGTCCGGCCTCCAGACTGCCGCCGTAGCGCCCAGCGATCTCCCGCATCCCCGGCAGGCCGAAGCCGTGGTGGGCGCTGTCGGCCTTGGTGCTGCGAAGCTCCGCGGTTTCTTCGCCGGTGAGGGCGTTGGTGACCTTCAGCATCAGCATGCCCTTCTCCACCCGGCAGCGAAGGGTGATCCGCTTGTCCGGGGCTTTGGCGGCGGCCTCCGTGGCATTGTCCAGGGCATTGCCCAACAGGGCGCAGAGATCCACATCGCTGATGCTGAGCTGTTCCGGCAGGGCGATTTGCATGTCCGCAATCAGACCCAGACGCTCCATCTCCTCCAGCTTGGCGGAGAGCACTGCGTTGGCGGCCTCATGCCGGCAGAGCCGGCGGCTGCCCGCAAAGGCGGGGGAGTCCTCCAACTGGTTTACATAATCAAGAACTTTGGATGCTTCTCCTTCTTCCAGCAGGCCCTGCAGGGCGGCCAGGTGGTTGCGCAGATCGTGGCGCAGGCTGCGCACCTGGTTCTGCTCCCGCCGCAGGTTCTGATAGTACAGCTCCCGCAGGGCGGCCAGCCGCTCCTGCTGCTGCAGGCGTTCGTAATCTGCCAGGGTCAGCAGGGCCAGCAGCAGAAGCAGGGAACTGCCCAGCACCATGGGCAGCACCACCAGCCCCTGCCGCAGGGCCTGACTTTGCACCAGAAGGGAATCGTGGATGTTATAGCTCAGCGCCACCACCGCCACGATGGACAGAAAGGGCATGGCCCCCAGGCCCAGCATCAGCCGCCACAGCCGGCGGGATAGCTTCGGCGGCTCCGGCGGCAGCCGCTTTCGCAGCAAAAGATACAGCCCGCTGAAGATCACCGGCCGCAGCAGTTGGGTCAGCTGGTCATAGGCTTCCACATGCATCAGGTAGGTGTCCAGCATGGCGCAGACGGCCATGATACAGCAGAAGAAGATCAGCGCCAGACTCAGCCGCTGAGACAGTTCCCCCTGAGTGCAGAGCAGAAAGCAGGGGAAGAACACCAGCAGTGTAAAGGCTAGGTTGGGGTCGCCCACCCAGATGACCATGCCGGCGCTGCCGGTAAACAGAATATAAAGGATGGGCCTGGCCCATTTTGTCTCTTTGAAGGGGATAAAAGGGGCTGCCAGTTTGTAAATGAACAGGCCGTTCAGGCAGCTGATCGCCACCCAGGACAGCCACAGCAGGATTGTGATGATCTTCACGGTCATATCTCATCCTCCAAAGCCGCCCGGGTCAGGGCCAGCATGGCGCTCTGCTGGCAGGAGCGGCTGACCGGCAGGGTGGTGTCTCCGATACAGACCTGACTGCCGCTGATGCTGTCCACCGCGGCGGCGTGCACCAGATAGCGCTGGTGAATGCGGACGAAGCCGCCGCCCAGCTCCGTTTCCAGCGTATCCAGCTTGCCGTAAAAGCTGTAGCTTCTCTGCCGGGCTACACAGGTCAGCTTCCGCCGGTCGGAGAAGAAATAGAGAATATCCCGGATGGGAATGCGGTAGCTCACCTCGCCGCTGCGGCAGAGAAAGAAGCGACCGCTGTCCCGGCGGAGGGCGGCCAGGCAGCGGGAGAGCACCTCCTCCAGCTGCTCTGCCCGGGCCGGCTTCATCAGGTAGGCCAGGGCGCTGACGGTGTAGCCCTCAAAGACCCGGTCGGCATAGGCGGTGACGAACACCAGCTGCAGGCCCTCGTAAGCGGCCCGCAGCTTTTTTGCTGTCTCCATGCCGTCGGGATGACCCATTTCCATATCCAGAAACACCAGGTCCAGCTCCCCGGTGTGTTTTTCCAGCCAGCCCAGCAGCCCCAGCCCGGAGGAAAATTCAAAGAGCTCTCCCGTCTGACCCAGCTTGTCCAGGGCCTGTTCCACCCCGCCCCGCAGCCGGAGCCGGGCGTCCTGGCTGTCATCGCAGATGGCAATTCGCAGCATGGCGCACCTCCCTGTTTTACTGCCAATATTGTGCCACAAGGGGACAGATCCGTCAAACCAAAGATGACGGCAAAGGCCCCAAACTTTCCATCGGGTTCGTTTCTGCCGCCAGACTTTACCACTGCCGCGCCGGAAATGACAGGGGCGTTTGCGTTGGGCGATGGCCTGGTTTATGCTCAAGGCAGGAAAGGAGCGTAAACCATGCTGAAAGTAAATGATCTGCATAAAACCTATCAGGTGGGCAAGACCACCTATGAAGTGCTGAAGGGCGTGTCCCTGGAAATTGAGAAAGGCCAGTTTGTGGCGGTAATGGGGCCCTCCGGCTCCGGCAAGACCACCCTGCTCAACTGCATCTCCTGCTACATCCCCACAGATGCCGGCAGCATCTGCCTGGGGGGCAGGGAGCTGGCGGCGCTGAACGAGGAGGAGCTGGCCGCTGTTCGCAACCGGGAGCTGGGCTTCGTGTTCCAGGACTTCCTGCTGCTGGACGGACTCACGGTCCGGGACAATATCCTGCTGCCGGCCATCATCGGCGGCAGCGTCAGCCGGGAGACGGAGCAGCGAGCGGAGCAGCTGTGCCAGGTCTTTGGCATTGAGCACATCCGGGAAAAGTTCCCTGCGGAGATCTCCGGCGGCGAGAAGCAGCGCACCGCCGTGGCCCGGGCATTGATCAACCAGCCCCTGCTGATCCTGGCCGACGAGCCTACCGGCAACCTGGACTCCAAGTCCAGCCGGGCGGTGATCGACAGCTTCTGTCAGGCTCGGGAGCAGATGGAGGCCACCATCTTCATGGTGACCCACGACAGCTTTGCTGCCTCCTTCTGCGACCGGGTCATCATCCTCCGGGACGGGCAGGTCTGGCGCACGCTGGAGCGGGGCGATCGGGAGCGGCTGGCCTTTCAGGATTTGCTGCTGGATTCCGTCCGGGAAATGGGCAGGGAGTGAGTGCCATGAAGAGCTTTAAGGAAGTTTACAGCCTGCTCCGCCGGAAGGGCAGGAAGCAGTACGGCCTGCTGTGGGGCTGCTGCTTCTTCTCCGTACTGCTGATCACGGCCTATGTGTGCATGATGCGCTCACCCACCATCCTGGATGTACTGCCCGAGGGAGGGGACTCCCGCAAGCAGGTGATGATGATCTTTGTGCTGGCAGTTGTGGGCTGTGCCGTGTTCACCCTCTATGCCGCCGGCCTGTTCTTCCGCTATAAGTCCCGGGAAATGGGGATCTTTCTGGCCCTGGGCGCAAAACGCAGCCAGCTGAAAAACCGCCTCATGGGGGAATTGGTGGCCGTCTCCCTCAGTGCCTGCGCCACTGGAGCGCTGCTGGGGGCGCCCCTGGCCCTGGGCCTGTGGCAGATTTTCCGCCTCTGCGTGGTGGACACGGCGGAAATGCCCCTGCGCTTTGACCCAGCGGCCTATGGCTTCGCCCTGGCCTTTTCCGTCTTTGTCATTGCCGCCCTGCTTTTGATGGGCCGGCGCTTCGTGGGAAAGACCAATATCCTTGACATCGTCCAGGCCAGCCGCAAGTCAGAGCCCATCCATGCCGTGCCCCGCTGGTACGGATGGGGCGGCATCCTCCTGGTGGTCCTGGGCGCTGTCCTGGGCTACAGCGTGCCCAGCTTCTGCATCCTGACGCTGCACTGGTACCCGCCGGAGGGCCTGACCGCCATCTTCTATCTGCCGGTGCTGGTGGGGCTTTACATGCTCCTGCTGCACACGGTGGTCAACGGCTGGGGCAGGAAGCGGCATCATTACAAAAACATCATCGCCACCAGCATGATGAAGTTCCAGGGCCGTCAGACCGTCAACAATATGCTGGTGATGACCCTGCTGATTGCCGGGGCCTATTTCGCCAGCTTTTACACCCCCATGCTGGGCGTGGGGGCCATCATGAGCTACGACGCCCGGCCGGTGGACTATGCCTACTTCTACCGCAATGACCAGAATGCTCCCGGGGAGGAGGAAATACGGCAGCTGGCGGAAACCTATGAAGTTAACATAACATCATATATGGAGGCGCCCATGATTCGTCTGGCGGTGGACGGCATAGAACATATGGAAACCGAAGGCAAACTGGGCACCACCTGGCAGGCGGTGTATCGGGAGCAGCTGCAATCCGATCTTTTCCTGTCGGAAAGCGGCTACCGGACCCTGACCGGGGAAGAAATTGACCTGGAGCCGGGCCAGATCGCCGCCATCATGGATGCGGAAGGGGGCGGTCAGGGAGTTTTTGGCGGTGATGCCGGGCTTGTGACCAACACCTTCACAGGGGAGAAACGCAGGGTAAACTCCGATACCAAGCTGGGACACGATGTACTCTTTGGCCGCTATGTCTGCGATGATGAGGATTTTGCATCCCTTTCCGCCGGCTTGCCCGATGCCTGGCGGGAGACCATGGTGTTCTTCAATGTGGAGGACTGCGCCGGGAGCTACGATTTTGCCAAGGCCCTGTTTAACCGCATCGTGGACGGCTCCGGGCCGGAGGTGGCGGTTCTGGACGCCTGGGACCCGGTGACCCGGGAACGGGAGATCGCGGAGAAGGGGAGCTACTGGTATGACGGACAAACCCTCCGCTATGATCAGCGGAACAGCTCGGAATTCCGGCTGTACTGGCAGTATATGCCCCAGTTCCGGGTGCTGGACAAGGCGGACTTTGTAAAGACCACGGCGGTGTTCATCATGCTCTTTGTGTTTATCGCCATCGTGTGCTTTGCGGCTGTGTTCGTCATCGCTTATACCCGCTGTATGACCATCGCCCTGAATAACCGGCAGGTCTATGATGACCTGGATAAGCTGGGGGCCTCCCAGGCCTATCTGTATGCCTCGGTAAAGAACCAGATTTGCCGGGTGTTCACCGTGCCGGCCATCACCGGCACCGGCGTGATCTACGCCTTTTACGCCATGATCATGTACGCCAATGACGGCCGCCTGAGCCTCAGTGAGCTTGCCGGCATGGGAGCCTGCCTGCTGCTGATCCTGGCAATTTCCTTACTTATGTACGCCGTGTACCGCCTGACATTGAAGCAGGTCTGCCGTGCACTGAATATTTGAGACTGACTGAAAAACTGCCCCGGTGTGCACCGGGGCAGTCAATCATTTTGCGATTATTCGGGAATATGGATTTCTTTGATATTAAAATCCTCGCCGGAGAGCACGTCTTTTTCAAAGCTGCCGCAGTTGGGGCAATAGCCCTCATACTGCACCACATTGAAAATCTCGTCACACTCCCGGCATTCCGCAAGACCGGGAACCATCTCCATCACCAGCTTGGTGTTTTCCAGCGCCGTCCCTGCCGCAACCACAGGGTAAAGCTCCTCCACATACTGGGGGATCACCAGGGACAGCTCGCCGATCTGGCAGACGATCTCGCTGATCTGCTGGATGTTGTTCTCCCTGGCGAAGTCCAGCACGGTCTTGCACATACTTCTGACAATGCCTATCTCGTGCATGGCCGCTCCTTACTTTTTGCCCAGCTTTTTCCTGGCCAGGCGGCCCACAGCCAGGGGCGCCTGACTGGCGGCTGTCATCAGCGTGCGGTAGTAGGTCTTCCCCTTGTTGTCGATGGTCTTTTCCAGGCGGATGGCGTCAAACTTGCACTTAGTGGTGCAGATACCGCAGCCCACGCACAGGTCCTCGTCGATGACCACGCAGCCACAGCCCAGGCAGCGGCTGGCCTCTTTCCTGATCTGCTCCTCCGTAAGGGTGCCCCGCAGATCCTTAAAGGTCTTTCTGGCCTCGGCGGCGCTGCCGGAGGCGGCCTTCTGCCGGGGGGCGGTGTCGAAGCTGCCCACGGAGATGGCGATGGTGCTGGCGTCCAGGGCCTTGTAATCTCGGTTGTCGCGGCCCAGATTCTGGGTCTGACCGGGGTGGACAAAGCGGTGGATGGAGACAGCGCCTTCCTTACCGGCGGCAATGGCGTCGATGGCGAACTTGGGACCGGTGACCACATCGCCGCCGGCGAACACGTCAGCCACGGAGGTCTGGTAGCTGGGCAGCGATACCACCACATTGCCGCTCTTGTCGGTTTCAAAGTCGGCAATGCCGCTCAGGTCGATTTTCTGGCCGATGGCGGAGATGACGGCAGTGACGGGAACGGTCTCAAACCTGCCGGTGCCCACAGCCTTGCGGCGGCCCCTGGCGTCAGCATCGCCAAGCTCCATCCGCTCCAGCTTCAGGCTTTCGCACTTGCCGTCGCCCAGAATCTCCACCGGGGAAGCCAGGAAGCGGAACTTCACGCCCTCCTCCTCGGCCTCGGCGATCTCATCGTCGGCAGCGGGCATCTCGTCCCGGCCCCGACGGTAGATGATGGTCACATTCTCAGCGCCCAGGCGCAGCGCGGAGCGGGCCACGTCGATGGCAACATTGCCGCCGCCGATGACGGCCACGCTGCTGCCCAGTTCCGGCTTCTCGCCCTGGTTGACCCGGCGCAGGAAGTCAATGCCGGTGGATACGCCGCCAAGCTCCTCACCCGGGCAGCCAAGCCCGGCGCCTTTGGAAGCGCCGATGCCCAGATAGAAGGCCTTGAAGCCCTCACTCCGCAGCTGATCCAGGGTCACATCCTTGCCGACCGCAACGCCGGTTCTGAACTGAACGCCCAGCTCACGGAGCACATCGATCTCCGCGTTCACCACGGTCCTATCCAGACGGAAGCTGGGGATGCCCATGGTCAGCATACCGCCCAGCATCTGCTCCTTCTCAAACACCGTGACCGGGTAGCCCTTCACCGCCAGATAGTAGGCACAGCTGAGGCCGGCGGGGCCGGCGCCGATAACGGCAATCTTCTCCTCATAGGGCCGTCCGGTCTGGTTGAGCATCTTAGGCACAAAGCGGGTCTCAGCGCTCAGATCCTTCTCAGCGATAAACTTCTTGATGTCATCGATAGCCACAGAGGCATCCACGATCCCGCGGGAGCAGGCCTCCTCGCAGACCTTGTTGCAGATGCGGCCGCAGACGGCGGGGAAGGGGTTCTCCTTCTTGATCAGCTCCAGCGCTTCGGTATAGCGGCCCTCGGAGGCCAGCTTGATATAGCCCTGCACCGGGATATGAGCGGGACAGACCGCCTTGCAGGGGGCGGTGCCGCTCTCCATCACGTCGCTGCGGTTGGTGCGGTAATCGATGTTGTAGCTCTTCTTGTCCCAGGGAATGGCCCGGTCGGAGTCGTAGGCGTTGGCAATGGTGGGGTCATTGATGCAGCGCTTCTGGCCCAGCCGCAGGGCGTTGGTCTGACAGTTCTCCACGCACTGGCCGCAGGCCACGCACTTCTCCTTATCCACCCGTGCCACAAAGTTGGAGCGGATGGCGTTCTTGGAGCGGAACATCTCCGCAATGCGCAGGGCAAAGCAGGAGCAGCCGCAGCAGTTGCAGATGGCGGTGGCGTCCTCAAAGCCGGGGGTCTGGTTGATCTCGTGCACCAGGCCGTTGTCCTCCGCCCGGCGGAGAATCTCATAGGCCTCCTCCTTGCTGACCAGCCGGTGGGCTCCGGTGTTGGAATAGTTGATGGCATTCTCGTTGAGATACATGCACATATCCTCTTCCAGATGGCCGCAGCCCTCGCCCATAAGGCGGCGGGCCCGGCGGCAGGAGCAGGGGCCGACGGAAATGGCGCTGGCATTTTCAATCAGGGTAGCCACCTCGTCATAGGAAGCGGTACGGGAATCATTCTCAATGGCGCTCATGACGGGCATGACCCGCATGAAGCTCATGCCGGCCTTGCCGGAGTTCAGGGTGGGCACCAGCACCTCAAGCCGGCGGCGGGTGTACTCCTCAAAGCAGGCGCCCAGGTCGGGGTATCGGTCGCACTGCTCCCGGTTGGCCAGGATGCCCTCCATGATGCCGGGCACCCAGATGGGGTAGTAGTAGCAGATCTGTCCATCCACCTCGCGCTGACGGGCCACGCCGGCCACCATCAGCTTATCCAGCTGCTGCTGGACGAAAGCCACGTCCTTTTTGCAGCGCCGGGCCAGTTCTTCCGCGGTGCGGTTGGCCTCCAGCCGCATGTGCATCATCACGTCGCACATATCGTCATCCACAATGGGGGCCAGAATGCGGTACTCCGGGTCTTTGTAGGTAATGCCGGTATAGGTCATGCTCTCCAGACTGATCTTGGTAGCCAGCTTCAGTATGTTCGGTCTGTTTACCATATCGGAACCTCCTTATGTATTGCGTTTTTATACCGAATCAATATATGTTAAGTATGCCACAATCTTTCTTGCATGGGCAATAGACATTTCGTTGAGTATGTACAAAATTCATGCCCCTTGATTTTTGCTTCAACCCAGCATATAATCAACTAAAACCGGCAGGGAAGGGGAGGGCCATGAACCAAAACAGTTATGAAATCGAACGCAAATACCTGATCCGCAGACCTGCGGCGGCCTGGCTGGAAGCAAACTGCCAGGGCTCCGATATTATCCAGACCTATCTGAAAGCCGAAGCACCGGGCCACAGTGACCGGGTGCGCCGCCGGGCAGGAAAGAATG
Source organism: bacterium (assembly GCA_004560305.1). GTDB lineage: Bacteria > Bacillota > Clostridia > Oscillospirales > Oscillospiraceae > Limivicinus. Next base: position 115,399 of record SFVI01000002.1, read on the forward strand.
GCGTGGTCTACACCCACACGGTGAAGCGCCGGATCTCTGACCTGCGCCGGGAGGAGCAGGAGCGGGAGATCAGTGAGGCGGAGTACCGCGCCCTGCTGCAGCGGGCGGACCCGGAACGACGGGTCATTGAAAAGCGCCGCTATGTGCTGGACTATGGGGGGAAGGATTTTGAAATTGATGTCTACCCCTTCTGGCAGGATAAGGCCGTCATGGAGATCGAACTGACGGACGAGACGGAGACGGTAAAGCTGCCGCCGGAGATCGAGATCATAAAGGAAGTGACCCGGGACCGGCGCTATACCAATGCCGCCCTGGCCAAGGCCATCCCGGCGGATTGAAACAAAACCGGCCGGAAAGCGTCTGATACCCGAAAGGATGATGACTAATATGAAAAGAACACTTGCCCTTTTATTGCTGGCAGTTTTTGCTTTTGGCCTCTGCGGCTGCGAGAAGATCAGCAGCATTGAGCTGCCCCCGCTGCCCACGGTAACGCCGGAAGTGGCAGAAGCGGCGGAACCTGCCGCTCAGACGGAGACGGAGAGCGCCCACGGCCTGATCGTCAGCATCAAGCGCAGCACCAAGCAGGCCTATGACCCCCAGGACGGCAGCAAGCTGATCCTGACCTTCTCCTATGATACGCCCACGGTCTATATCGAGGGCGGGGAAGCGGCAGCCGCCGCCATCAACGAGCAGACGTCCCTGATGGAGGATACGTTTTATTCCGGCAACGGCTATGGCACCGGCTATAACGATATGCTGACCATGGCGGAGGATAACTATAACTATATTGTCAGCAGCGGGATCGAGGGCGGCATGCTGGAGCTGGTCTCCAGCCGCACCGTATCGGTGGAGCGCATGGATGACCAGGTGCTGACCCTGCTGTATAACGACTATTCCTTCACCGGCGGCGCCCATGGGTTTTATGGTGATACCGGCTGCAGCTTCGATGTGGAGACCGGCAAGCTGCTGAGCCTGGAGGATCTCAGCGGCGACTATGATGCCCTGGCCGCTTTCCTGACAGACTATATGGTGAACACCGTGGAAAATGACCCGGAGCTGGCCCAGCGCATCGACCTGGGGCTTTTTGAGGAAGGCACCGCTTATGGGGATATCCTGGCTCCGCTGCTGCGGCAGGGCTCCTGGTATTTTGACAGTCAGGGCCTGGTGATCTTCTCCAGCCTCTATGAGATCAGCAGCTATGCTGCCGGCCCCATTTTCTTCCACATCCCCTACGCCGAACTGCAGGGCCATATCGATGACCGTTGGCTGCCGGAGGAAATTCAGAGCAGCGGCAGCCTGGAGCTGGCGGTCGGCGGGGAGATGCTGCCCGACAACATCCCCATTATCGACAAGCTGGATGCGGATAACGAGGGAGAGTCTCTTTACCTTATCGCCCGGGGCAGCGTAAAAAACCTGCGCATTGCCAGGGGAGAGTATGTGGACAGCTTCTATGTGACGCAGGAGCTTTGGGACTGCGCCGGCATGGATAACTGCGCCCTGCAGCTTCAGTGCCTGATTCCGGAGGGAATGCCCAACCTGCGTATCAGCTACGATGACGCCCAGGGCAGCCATAGCTATTACCTGAGCCACAGCGGCCTGGACGGCAGCATCATTCTGACGGACACGGTGGAAGCCGTTGGCTGAAATGAGCTTGGATGAAACCGTAAATTTATACGAAAAAAAGCAATAAAAATTGTTGACAACGCAGAAAAAGCATGATATTCTATTCGAGCCGCATTGAAGGGGTAATTAAGGCGAGGTATGCCCTCCACCCTAGGAGCGAGACCTGTAAAGAGGGAGGAAATGTTCATGAAGCATGCTGTTATCGTTACCGGTGGCAAGCAGTACCGTGTTGCAGAGGGCGACGTGATCTTCGTTGAGAAGCTGGATGTCGCTGCAGGCGAGACTGTGAAGTTCGATCAGGTTCTGGCCGTTGTTGACGGCGAGACCGCCGTTTTCGGCGCACCTGTCATCGAAGGCGCCAGCGTCACTGCCAATGTCGTCAAGACCGGCAAGAGCGCCAAGGTTCGCGTCTACAAGATGAAGCCCAAAAAGGGCTATCGCCGGACTCAGGGCCACAGACAGCCCTACACCAAGGTTCAAATCGAAGCCATCAACGCATAATTTTTCCGCAACTGATAATGACTAATGGAGGTGTAACCTAAATGGCACATAAAAAAGGTATGGGTTCTACCAAGAACGGCCGCGACAGTGAGTCTAAGCGTCTTGGTGCCAAGAGAGCCGATGGGCAGTTTGTCCTGGCCGGCAACATCCTTGTCAGACAGCGCGGAACCAAGATCCACCCGGGTACCAACGTTGGTAAGGGTAAGGACGACACTCTGTTCGCCCTCGTGGACGGCACTGTGAAGTTCGAGCGCATGGGCAAGGACCGCAAGAAGGTCTCTGTTTACGAAGAAATCGCTCAGTAGTTGACCATCAAGGCCGGACAAGTGTGTCCGGCCTTTCCTTATTATTCTTTTTCCATTCGGGAAATCAGAAGGAGGATGAGCAATGGCATCATCTTTTGTCGATAAAGCCCGCATCAGCATCCACGCCGGCAAGGGCGGGGATGGGGCGGTGGCCTTCCACAGAGAGAAATATGTGGCGGCCGGCGGCCCGGACGGGGGCGACGGCGGCCGCGGCGGCAATGTGGTTTTCACCGTGGATGATAATATGTCCACGCTGATGGACTTCCGCTATAAGCGCAAATATGTGGCCGGCAACGGCGCCAACGGCCAGGGCAAGCGCTGCTACGGCAAAGATGGGGAGACCCTGTATATCAAGGTCCCCCGAGGCACCATTATCCGTGACACGGAAACCGGCGCCATCATGCATGACATGTCCACCGGGGAGGATTGGCTGGCTGCCAAGGGCGGTCGCGGCGGCTGGGGCAATATGCACTTTGCCACGCCCACCCGTCAGGTGCCCCGCTTTGCCAAGCCCGGCCTGCCCGGAGAGAGCCATGACATTACCCTGGAGTTGAAGCTGCTGGCGGATATCGGTCTGGTGGGCTTCCCCAATGTGGGCAAATCCACCTTGCTCTCCGTGGTCAGCAAGGCCCACCCCAAGATCGCAAACTACCATTTCACCACCCTGTTCCCCAACCTGGGTGTGGTGTATGTGGATGAAGGCGTGTCCTTCGTCATGGCGGATATCCCCGGCATCATCGAGGGGGCGGCGGAAGGCGCCGGCCTGGGCCATGACTTCCTGCGGCATATTGACCGCTGCCGTCTGCTGATCCATCTGGTGGACGTCTCCGGCAGCGAGGGGCGGGATCCGGTGGCGGATTTTGACGCCATCAATGCCGAACTGAGCCAGTACAGTCCTGACCTGGCCCGGCGGCCTCAGATCGTGGCCGCCAACAAGTGTGACCTGCTCTATGGTGACCGGGAGAATATTGACCGGCTCCGTGCGCACGTGGAAGCGCTGGGCTACACCTTCTTTGAGATGAGCGCCGTCACCCATGAGGGCACCCGGGAACTGGTGAAGGAGTGCGCCCGCCGCCTGCACGAGCTGCCTCCCATCGCCAGCTATGAGGCGGATTATGTGCCGCCGGAGCCGGTGGTGGACACCTCCGGGGAGCTGAATATCCAGCAGTTTGACGATATGTGGATCGTGGAAGGCCCCTGGCTTCAGCGGCTGGTGGCCACGGTGAACTTCTCCGATTATGAAAGCCGTATGTACTTTGACCGGGTCCTCCGGGAAGCCGGTGTTTTCCAGCGCATGGAAGAGATGGGCGTCAAGGATGGGGACACCGTCAGTATGTACGACCTGATGTTTGAGTATAAGGACTGATGAAGGCATCGGCTCGCAAATGCTGGAATATCATCCTGGGCCTGCTGGTGCTTTTGACCCTGGCCTTTATCTGGGGCAACTCCCTGCTGCCCCGGACAGAGTCCCAGGAAATCAGCCGGGGCCTGCTGGCGGAGCTCTGTGCGGCCCTGGAACATGTGGGTATGCATCTTGATCCGCAGAATGACCATTGGCTGCGGAAGCTGGCCCATTTTGGTGAGTTCGGCCTGCTGGGGACGGAGCTGGGTCTGCTGCTGTGCCTGAACAGACGGCAATCTGTTCAGGGCTTTGTCAACTGCGCCTTCGCCGGCCTGGCTGTGGCTGTCACAGATGAGGCCCTGCAGCTGATCTCCAACCGGGGTTCCCAGGTGCAGGATATACTGCTGGACTTTGCGGGCTTTCTCACCGGCCTGCTGCTGTGCGGGCTGCTGTGCGGAATCATCGGGAGGAAAAGACCAAAGAATCGGTTTTGAAAGGAGACTGGCACAATGATAAAAAACATCGTTTTTGACATGGGCAACGTACTCTTTACATTTAAACCCAGCGAATATATCCGCCGCTTGGGCTATACCGGGCAGGATGCGGAGCTGCTGGAGACGGAGGTCTTTCTCACGCCGGAATGGAGCGCCACGGACAGGGGCACATTGAAACCGCCCCAGGCTGCCCGGATCCTGGCCCAGCGGGTACCAGAGCATTTGAAGCCTGCGGTGGAGCCTTTGGTCTGCCATTGGTGGGAAGGGGATCTGATGCCTGTTCCCGGCATGGGTGACCTGGTTCGGGAATTGAAGGCCAATGGTTACCACATCTATCTGCTGTCCAACGCATCCCGCTATATTTATGAATACTTCCACCGTCTTCCCGCTGCCGATTGCTTTGAAGGCCTGCTGGTCTCTGCAGACTGGCTGATGGCCAAGCCCCAGCACGAAATCTATGAAAAGCTGTATGCCCGCTTTGACCTGATCCCCGATGAGTGCTTTTTCGTGGATGACCGGGTTGACAATGTGGAGGTGGCCCAGCTCACCGGGATGCACGCTACCGTCTTCCGGGGCGACGTCTCCCGCCTGCGCCGGGAAATGGGAGAAGCAGGAATCACCGTGCAAGCCTGAAAGACCTTGCGAAAAATCAGATATGCATATACAATAAACACGACACACTGTTGTCGTGTTTATTTTTGTATAATCGGTACATGAGGATAGACGTATGAAGATCGACCGACTGATCGGCATTTTGTCCATCTTGCTCCAGCGGGAAAGCGTCACCGCCCCGGAGCTGGCGGAACGCTTTGAAGTATCCCGCCGTACCATCAACCGGGATGTGGAGGCCCTCTGCCAGGCAGGCATCCCCATCGCCACCCGGCAGGGGGCAGGGGGCGGCATTTCCATCATGGAAGGGTACCGCATGGACAGAACGGTGCTGAGCACCGCCGATATGCAGGCCATCCTGGCGGGGCTGCGAAGCCTGGACAGCATCAGCGATACCAAACGCTATGCCCAGCTGATGGAAAAGCTATCTGCCGGGACTTCGGATGTGATCAGTGCAGGGCCGGCTTTTCTCATCGACCTTTCCTCCTGGTATAAGGACAGCCTGACCCCCAAGATTCAGCTGATCCACGGGGCCATAGAGGCAGGACTGGTCATCGGCTTTGACTACCTTTCCCCCGGCGGGGAAAGCCGGCGGGAGATCGAGCCCTGTTATCTGGTGTTTCGCTGGTCCAGCTGGTATGTCTGGGGCTGGTGCCGTAGCCGGGAGGATTACCGCCTCTTTAAGCTCAACCGCATGGACGGTCTGCACCTGACCGGGGCGGGCTTTGATAAGCGCCCGGCCCCGCTGCCGGACTTGAGTACCCAGCACATCTTCCCCGGGGGCATCCGGGTGAAGGCCCTGTTCACGCCGGACTGCGCCTGGCGGCTGGCGGAGGAATTCGGCCGGGACTGCTATGCGCCCCAGCCCGATGGCCGCCTGCTGTTCCAGGCGGACTATACCGACAAGGAGAACCTGCTCAGCTGGCTGCTGACCTTCGGGGAAAAGGCGGAGCTTCTGGAACCAACAGAGATCCGCCGGGAGCTGGCGGAGAAAATCAAACGAATGGGGGAGACCTATGGACTACATTAAACTGACAAGCGAGAACCTGGACGGCGAGCACATCTGCTGCGCCATATCCAGCAACAAAGATCCCCAGGTGCTGAGCAAAAAACAGTGGCTGCGGGACCGGCTGGAAGAGGGACTGGTGTTTCTCAAGGGCGATATCCGGGGCAAGTGCTTTATTGAGTACATCCCGGCGGAATATGCCTGGGTGCCCATTGAAGCGGCGGGCTATATGCACATCAACTGCTTCTGGGTCTCCGGCGCCTGCAAAGGCCATGGGTATTCCAACGCGCTGCTGGAAGCCTGCATAGAGGATGCAAAAGCCCGGGGTATGCAGGGCCTGACTGTGATCTCCTCCCATAAAAAGCAGTCCTTCCTGTCAGACCCAAAGTATCTGTCTCATAAGGGCTTCCGTCTGGCGGACACGGCGGAACCCTTTTTCACCCTGCTGTACCTGCCCTTTGAGGACAGCGGGGAAAAGCCCCGCTTCAAAGCGGCGGTGAAGAACCCGGCCACCGGGGAAATGGGCTTTCGCCTGTATTACACCCCCGGCTGCCCCTTTACCGCCAAGTATGTTCCTCTGATCGAAGCCTGCGCCCGGCAGCGGGGCATCGCCTTCCAAAGCACCCTGCTGGACAGCCGGGAGAAGGCGCAAAACGCCCCCGCCGCCTGGACGAACTATGCGCTGTTCTATAATGGAAAGTACATCACCAACGAGATCCTGTCCGAAAAGAAGTTCCTTGCCCTGTGGGAAGAATTGCAATGAAGATATATGAAATAAAAACGGGGAGGAAAAGCGATGGCATCACGGCTTGAATATGTGCAGTATGTGGCGGAGCAGCTCTCTGGCGCGGGGGAGATCACCTATAAAAAGATGTTCGGGGAGTACGGCCTGTACTGCGACAGCAAGATCTTCGCCAACATCTCCGACGATCAGCTGTTTGTCAAAATTACCGAGGCGGGCCGCAGCCTGTTCCCGGGCCTGCCGGAAGCCCCGCCCTATCCGGGGGCGAAGGATTATTTCCTCATCGAGAACGTGGACGACCGGGACTTCCTCACCGCCCTGACCCTGACTACCTGCCAGGCCCTGCCCGAAGCGAAAACGAAAAGGAGGATATAACCATGGCCTTTGATTACAAGAAGGAGTACAAGGAATTCTACCTGCCAAAGAAAAAGCCGGAGATCGTGGAGGTCCCGCCCATGAACTATATCGCCGTCCGGGGCACCGGCGACCCCAACCAGGAGGACGGGGATTACAAAAGGTCCATCGGCCTGCTGTACGCCATCGCCTTTACCATCAAGATGAGCGAGCGCAGCGGCCACCGGATCGACGGCTACTTTGACTATGTGGTGCCGCCTTTGGAGGGCTTCTGGTGGCAGGAGGGCGTGGAGGGTTTCGACTATACCAGCAAGGAGCTGTTCCACTGGATCTCCGTTATCCGCCTGCCGGACTTTGTGACCCGGGACGATTTTACCTGGGCCGTGGCCGAAGCCACTGCCAAGAAAAAGCAGGATTTCTCCCAGGTGGAGTTTATCACCGTGGAGGAGGGGCTCTGCGTCCAGATGCTGCACATCGGCCCTTATGACGACGAGCCGGCCAACGTGGCCCTGATGGATGCCTTCATTGCGGCCAGGGGCTATGCAAACGACTTCTCCGACGCCCGCCTCCACCATGAGATCTACCTATCTGACGCCAGAAGGACGGCGCCGGAAAAGCTGAAAACCGTTATCCGCCACCCCATAAAGAAAACATAGAGAGCAAATATCGCCTGACCAAATTTCTCTGGTCGGGCGATATTTACTTGCAATTATTGTCTTGATAAGATATAATAGAGCCAGAAATTCGAAAGGACGGAGAAACCATGGGGGACAGAACCTATATCGCCATTGACCTGAAGTCCTTCTATGCCTCTGTGGAGTGCGTGGAGCGGGGGCTGGACCCGCTGGACACCTGCCTTGTGGTGGCTGACAGCAGCCGCACGGAAAAGACCATCTGCCTGGCTGTCACTCCGCCGCTGAAGGCCTATGGCATTTCCGGCCGGGCCCGGTTGTTTGAGGTGGTGCAGCAGGTAAAGACGGAGAATGCCCGCCGCCGTGGCCGGTTCCGGGGCGGGGACTTCACCGGCAAATCCTGCCTGGCCAGTGAGCTGGCGCGTGATCCCCATCTGGAGCTGGACTATATCGTGGCCCAACCCCGCATGGCCCATTACATTGATTACAGCACCAGAGTATATAATATCTATACCCGGTATGTGGCGCCGGAGGATATTCATGTCTATTCCATCGACGAGGTGTTCATGGACGCCACGGATTACCTGAAAACCCGGGGCATCTCCGCCCATGACTTTGCCCGCATGATCATAAGCGACGTGCTGCATGAAACCGGCATCACCGCCACCGCGGGCATCGGCAGCAATCTCTACCTCTGCAAGGTGGCCATGGATATCCGGGCCAAACGGGTTCCGGCGGATCGGGACGGGGTGCGCATTGCGGCGCTGGACGAGGAGAGCTACCGCCGCTTATTGTGGGGCCATCAGCCGCTGACGGACTTCTGGCGGGTGGGCCGGGGCTATGCCCGGAAGCTGGAGGCTGTGGGCCTGCGCACCATGGGGGATATTGCCCGCTGCTCTTTGGGCGGGGCCAACGAATATTATAATGAGGAGCTGCTGTATAAGCTGTTCGGCGTCAACGCCCAGCTGCTCATCGATCATGCCTGGGGCTGGGAGCCCTGCACCATCAGGGACATCAAGGCCTACCGGCCGGAGAGCAGCAGCATCAGCGTGGGCCAGGTGCTGCAAGGCCCCTATGACTTTGCGGGCGGCAAAATGATCCTGCGGGAAATGACCGACGGCCTGGTTTTGGACCTGGTGGATCAGGGCCTGGTCACCAATCAGATCGTCCTCACCGTGGGCTATGACAGGGATAACCCGGAATCGGGCTACATCGGCGAGACCCAGATGGATGCCTATGGCCGGCAGCTGCCCAAGGCCGCCCACGGCAGCAGCAATCTGGGCTGCCATACCTCCTCCACCCGGCAGATCATGGACGCTGCTATGGCGCTGTATGACCGCATTGTGGATCAGAGGCTGCCGGTGCGGCGCATGTATGTGGTAGCGGCCAACGTGATGCGGAGCGGGGATGTGCAGGAGCCGGAAACGGAGCAGCTGGACCTGTTCACTGACTATGAGCAGCGCAGCAGGCAGCGGGAGGAAGAGCGGGCCGCCCTGGCCCGGGAGCGGAACAAGCAGCGGGCCATGCTGGCCATCAAAAAGAAATACGGCAAAAACGCCATCCTCCCCGGCACCAGCTACCAGGAGGGGGCCACCGGCCGGGACAGGAACCGGCAGATCGGAGGGCACCGAGCATGAACCATCAATATGACGACATTCTGTCCCTGCCGCGTCCGGTTTCTCCCAGCCACCCGCCTATGCCGCTGATCGACCGGGCGGCCCAGTTTTCCCCCTTTGCCGCCCTCACCGGCTTTGAAGCCGCGGTGCTGGAGGCGGCCCGCCTGACGGAGGCGCGGCCAGAGCTGGACGAGAGCCGCAAGGAGCAGCTGAACGCCCGCCTGCAAATATTAAAGGCCTGTAGCCGGGAGCGGCCACAGGCGGAGATTTGCTATTTCAAGCCCGATGAACGGAAAACCGGGGGCGCCTGTGTCACGATCACCGGCACCGTGAAAAAGGTGGATGACTTCACCCGGCGTGTCACCATGGCCGACGGCACCGTGATCCCCATGGAGGACATTCTGGATATCAAAGCAGAGCGTGAGGAGGGCAGAATATGATCGGTAAGGAAAAACGGCGGGAAGCCGCCATACAAAAGGAACTGCTTCTTTTGCAGAAGCAGGAGGAGAAGCTGGCTGCTGCAGCCGCAAAAGCCAGTGGCGGCAGCTGGAAGGAAAACCTTGAACGCAAGCTGCCGGAAAAGGTGTATGAGGGGCTGCAAAGCGCCTTCTGCAAGGGCTTTACGCTGGTTTTTGACAAAGGGCGCACCCTGATTGAGAAAAGCTATGATAAGGAGGGCCTGCGGGAAGACCAGCGCATTCGGGACTATGCCTTTCAGGTGAAGGGCGGCCGCCGGGAGCTGAAGCAGCTTCGGAAAAGCGCCCGGCAGTCGGAGCTGATGAACCTGACCGCCACCACAGTGGAGGGGCTGGGGCTGGGGGCGCTGGGCATAGGCCTGCCGGATATTGTCCTCTTTCTCAGCACCCTGCTCCGGGGCATCTATGAGACGGCCCTAAGCTATGGCTTTGACTATACGCAGCGGAGCGAGCAGATGCTGATCCTGAAAATGATGGCCGCCGCCCTCAGCACCGGCCAGGAATGGGAACGGTTAAACAGGGAAGTGGAGCAGGGTCCCCCGCCGCCGGAACAGATTACCGAGGCCAGCTTCCAGGCCCAGCTGCAGGAGACGGCCTCAGTCTTTGCCCTGGATATGCTGCTGCTGAAATTCATACAGGGCCTGCCGGTGGTGGGCCTGATCGGCGGTGCGGCAAACCCTGTCTATTACCGAAAAGTCATGCGCTATGTGCAGCTGAAATACCATAAGCGCTACCTGCTGAAGCTGTAAAGAAGTGCCCATAAAACGCAGGAAAAGCCCAAACTATTTTTTGTAAATCAACAGCCGCGCAGGAACAGAGCGTCCTGCGCGGCTTTGCCGTCATATAGGTATACTTCGGTTCAGTGCTGCCGGGGCTGGGGACAGGAAATCTCCAGCATCTCCTCAATGAGCCGGTGGAACACCGCAGCCTGCACATTGTCTGCCGCCTTGTAATAGACCTCCTTGCCCTCCCGGCGGCTGACGATCAGCTCAGCGCTGCGCAGCTGGCGCAGATGGTGGGAGACGGCGGGGCTGCTCATATCCATCATGGCGGAGAGGTTAATGACGCACTCCTCACAGTGGCAGAGGATCCAGAACAGCTTGACCCGGCTGCTGTCACCCAACTGTCGCAGCAGCTCGGAGACCTTCTGAAAATCATCACTGGAAGGGCATTTTTCCATCACCTCATCGGCGGACTGACCGTGGTCATGGGGCAGTTTATCGTGATCCATCGCGTTTCCTCCCTGGGCTTCGTTTTCTGTTGTACCCATTGTAACCGAAACGCTCCGCAATGGCAAACAAATTTTCCGGGAAAAGCAGAAAAAGCCTTGACCTTTTGGGTGAAAGCGTGTATGATAGTGACATAAAGATTAAACAAGTGCTTAATCGTTTATTTGATGGGAGGAAATAAAAATGAAGAAAACCTATAAAATAGAAGTGGATTGTGCCAACTGCGCCAACCTGATGGAGCAGGCCGCCCGGAAGACCCCCGGCGTCAGGGAGGCCACGGTGAACTACATGGCCCTGAAGATGACGGTAGAGTTTGAGGAGGGGCAGGAGCCCAAGACGGTTATGGCCCAGGTACTGAAAAACTGCAAAAAGGTGGAAGATGACTGCGAGATCTTCTTCTGATTTGTCTGCTGAAAAAAGACTGTCCTGTGAGGACAGGCAGGAGCGTGTGCTATGACGAAAAAACAAAAGAAAATGCTGACGCGTATCCTTGCGGCGGCGCTGATGCTGGTCGTTTTGAAGCTGATCCCGGCGGCGGGCTTTTCCCGGCTGGACGGTCTGTTGTTCCCCGGCGCCGGCCGCTGGCTGAGGCTGGCGCTGTACCTGGTGGATTATGCCGTCATTGGCTATGACATTCTGCGCAAGGCCGTTAAGGGCATCATCAAGGGCCGGGTCTTTGATGAAAACTTCCTCATGGCCATCGCTACGGTGGGCGCCCTGGCCCTGGCCATCTATGAAAACGGCGACTACGCGGAGGCCATCGCTGTCATGCTGTTTTACCAGATCGGCGAGCTGTTTGAAAGCTACGCCGTGGGCAAGAGCCGCCGCAACATCAGCCAGCTGATGGATATACGGCCGGACTATGCCAATATTGAGCAGGAGGGCCGGCTTGTTCAGGTAGACCCGGAGGAGCTGGCGGTGGGCACTGTCATCGTGGTGCAGCCGGGGGAGAAGGTACCCATTGACGGTGTTGTGACGGAGGGCAGCTCCGTACTGGACACCAGCGCCCTCACCGGCGAAAGCCTGCCCCGGGAGGTGCAGCCCGGGGACGAGATCATCAGCGGCTGCGTGAATCTCAGCGGCCTACTGTATATCCGCACAACAAAGGCGTTTGGCCAGTCCACCGTCTCCAAAATTCTGGAGCTGGTAGAAAACGCCAGCTCCCGCAAATCACGGTCGGAGGACTTTATCTCCCGCTTTGCCCGGATTTACACCCCCGCTGTCTGCGGCGCGGCCCTGGCCCTGTTCCTGCTGCCGCCGCTGGTCCGGTTGCTGTTTCTGGGTCTGGATGCCCAGTGGGGCCAGTGGCTTTACCGGGCCTTGACCTTCCTGGTCATCAGCTGCCCCTGCGCCCTGGTGATCAGCATTCCTCTCAGCTTCTTTGCCGGTATCGGCGGGGCCAGCAGGGCTGGTATTCTGGTCAAAGGCTCCAACTATCTGGAGGCCCTGTCCAAGACCCGCTGCGTGGTCTTTGATAAGACCGGAACCCTCACCGAGGGCGTCTTCGCCGTGGAGGGCATCCACCACAGCAGCATGGAAAACGAGAAGCTGATCGAGTACGCCGCCCTGGCGGAAAGCGCATCCTCCCACCCCATCAGCCGCAGCCTGCAGCGGGCCTACGGGAAGGAAATTGACCGCAGCCGGGTAACAGATATCCGGGAGATCAGCGGCCAGGGGGTCACCGCCCTGGTGGATGGGTCCCGGGTTGCCGCCGGCAACGACAAGCTGATGCGCTGTCTGGGCATTGATTTCGTGCCCTGCCGCAGCGTAGGCACCATCATCCATGTGGCTATTGACGGCGCCTATGCCGGCCATATCGTCATTTCCGACCTGATCAAGGCCCACGCCAAGGCCGCTATAAGCGCCTTGAAGGAAAACGGCGTGGAACAGACCGTCATGCTCACCGGCGACGCTTCCGCAGTGGCGGAGCACGTGGCCCAGAAGCTGGGCATCGACCGGGTGTACAGCCAGCTTCTTCCCGCGGATAAGGTGGAACAGGTGGAGCAGCTTCTGGCCGAGCGGAAGGGCAGAGGCAATCTGGCCTTCGTGGGTGACGGCGTCAATGACGCGCCGGTGCTGTCCCGGGCGGATATTGGCATCGCCATGGGCGCCCTGGGCTCTGACGCGGCCATTGAGGCGGCGGACATTGTGCTCATGGACGATGACCCGCTGAAGATTGCCAAAGCCATCAAAATCTCCCGCAAGTGCCTGCGTATCGTCTATGAGAATATCGTCTTTGCCATCGGCATCAAGCTGATTTGCCTTGCCCTGGGCGCATTGGGTCTGGCAAATATGTGGCTTGCCATTTTTGCCGATGTGGGCGTGATGGTCATTGCGGTGCTCAACGCCATCCGCTGCCTTTTCGTTGATAAGCTCTGATGCTTTCAGAACCTTGCTTTTTGTCCCCGCGTCATATGACGCGGGGATTTTTTAGATGCTGCAGCTTACACAACCGCTTGTTGAAATTAACCGAAAAATCAAATTTGGACACAAGCGCTTGTGCACAAAAAAGCAAAAATCGATAATGTTCAAATTTTTTTAACATTTTTCCTTGCAAATTTTTTCAGCTGTGATATGCTGACTAACAGCATCTCAACGATTTGCTGTGATGATGCAAACTGAAAAACGCTGTCCCGGACCGCTTTTTCCTGTGGCCTGGGCAGCCAGTAATAAGAGGCAATAATATGAGCGTTATCAAGGAAAGAGCCGAGGCCTGCTATGATGAGATCGTGGGCATTCGGCGGCAGATCCATCGGCATCCGGAGATCGGGCGCAACGAGTTCGTGACCTCCGCCCTCATCCGGGAAAAGCTGGCAGAATACGGCGTAGATAAGATTGAGTCCCCGGTACCCACCGCTGTCGTGGCGCTGATCCATGGCAAAAAGGGTCCTGGCCGCTGCGTGGCCCTGCGGGCGGATATTGACGCCTTGCCCGTGCAGGAGGAGACCGGCCTGCCCTTTGCCAGCGAGGTGCCCAACATGATGCATGCCTGCGGCCATGATATGCACGCTTCCATGCTGCTGGGTACTGCCAGACTGCTGTGCTCCCTGCGGGACGAATTCTGCGGCACTGTGAAGCTGATCTTCCAGCACAGTGAAGACACGCTGCCCGGCGGTGCCAAGGAATTGGTGGAGAAGGGCGTCATGGAAAATCCCCATGTGGATGCGGCCTATGCCATCCATGTCCTGCCCGATGAGGGCCGGGTCGGCAAGATTGGCATGAGAAAAGGTCCCGTGACCACTTCCGTTGACCTTTATGACATTACCGTTGACGGCGTTGGCGGCCATGGCTCCGAGCCTCATAAAACCACCGACCCTATTCTGGCCGCCTGCCAGATGGTGGTGGCCATGCAGCAGATCGTTGCCCGCCGGGTGGACCCCATAGAGACTGCGGTCATGTCCATTGGCAGCATCAATGCCGGTGTGGCCCCCAATGTGATCCCCAGCCAGTGCAAGTTCGGCGGTGTTTCCCGGGCCTATAACGAGGATGTGCGGGAGACCATCCGCCAGCAGATGTTTGCCATTGCCAAGGGCATGGAAAGCATCTCCGGCTGCACCTTTGATGTTTACCACTACTATGGCTATCCTGCTGCCATCAATGATGGGGAACTGGTGGATATTGCCAGGGCCGCCATCACCGAGGAGCTTGGTGAAGACGCCATTGTTGAGCTGGAAAAGCCCATGGGCTTCAGCGAAGACTTTGCCTATTTCCGCCAGATGGCGGGAGTCCCCAGCGCCTACTTCATGCTTTACGCCGGCCATGAGGGGGATCAGGTCTATGCCCTGCATAACCCCAAGTGCTGCGTGAAGGAAGAGGTCATGCCCTACGGTATCCGCACCCTGGTGAGCATTGCCATCAAATATCTCAACGGCTGAGGGCCGTAAACCTGTATTCGCTCGGCGGAGCGCTGCCCCGCCGCTTGAATAAAGCAAATTTTAGGAGGAAGAAAGAATGTATAACTTCGTGCTTGCCTTCGTTCTCTGCGCTGCCGCTTACATCATCGGTGAAGTTGTCAGCACTGTGACCAAGGCATGGATCCCCTCTGTCTTCGTGACAGCCATTGTAATGCTGGTCGGCTACTGGACCGTGTTCCCTCACGAGCTGGTTTCCGACTCCAAGTTGATCCCCTTCGGCAGCACCCTGGGCATCTACCTGCTCATCACCCACATGGGTACTGTTATCAGCCTCAAGCAGCTGAAGGCCCAGTGGAAGACCATTGTGGTCTGCCTTTCCGGTCTGGCTGGTATGTGCGTCCTGGCCTGGTTCATCTGCCCCCTGTTCATGGACAAGACCCTGGTCATCGCCGGCCTGCCTCCTCTCACCGGTGGTATTATTGCCGCCACCACCATGCAGACTGCTGCTGCTAATGCCGGTCTGGAAGTTGCCGCTGTCTTTGCCATCACCATGTACTGCGTGCAGGGCTTTGCCGGTTACCCCATCACCGCTGTCTGCCTCCAGGTGGAAGGCAAACGTCTGCTCAAGGAGTTCCGCGACGGCGGCTCCGTCCCTGTGGCTCTGGCTGAGAACCCCATGGCCATGGTTGACGAGCCTGACCGCAAGACCCTGATTCCCCCTGTGCCCAAGAAGTTTGACTCCGCTGTTGTCACCCTGATCAAGCTGGGCATCGTGGCCTGGTTTGCCACTCTGCTGGGCGGCGTCAGCTTCCCCTTCATCGGCAAGATCTCCGGTGCTATCTGGGCTCTGGTTCTGGGCGTTATCTTCACCACCCTGGGCTTCCTGGATCGCAACTCCCTGAACCGTGCCAACTCCTATGGCATTGTTATGTTTGCTCTGATGATGTATGTGTTCGACGGCCTGAAGGACTGCACCCCTGAGATGCTGGTCTCCATCATCGTTCCCATGCTGGTTCTGATCGTTATCGGCGTGCTTGGTATGGCAGTTGCTTCCTTCATCATCGCCAAGGTGCTGAAGATGAGCTTCCCCCTTGCCTTTGCCAACGGCCTGACCGCTCTCTACGGCTTCCCCTGCGACGCCATCATCACCGAGTCTACCTGCAAGTCCCTGGCTCAGACCGATGATGAGTTCAATTTCCTCATGAGCAAGATGTTCCCCAGCATGATCGTTGGCGGCTTTGTCACCGTTACCATCACCTCCGTGTTCATCGCCGGTGCTTTCGCCAGCTTCTTTGCCTGATTCAGCCTCAGCCTGAAAGGCGAAACATCAAACACCATTCATTCCCTCGCCCCACTTGCGGGGGCGGGGGAATCGTGTTATAATCAGCTTCGGCTTAAAGCCAACTAATATTATCAGGAGATAGATAGAAAATGGATATCAATCAGATTGCTGCTTCCTATAACGATTACCTTATCGAGATGCGCCGCCACTTCCACGCCCATCCCGAGGTAAGCACCAAGGAGTATGAGACCAGCAAGACCGTCAAGGCCGAGCTGGATAAGTATGGGATCGAGTGGCGTCCCTGCGGCCTGGAGACCGGCGTGCTGGCCACCATCAAGGGCGCCAAGCCCGGCAAGACCATCCTGCTGCGCGGTGATATGGACGCCCTGTCCGTTCAGGAGGAGACCGGCGCTTCCTACGCCAGCCAGAATCCCGGCGTGATGCATGCCTGCGGCCATGACTGCCACACCGCCGCCATGCTCACCGCCGCCCGCGTTCTGAACGACCATAAGGACGAGCTTTGCGGCACCGTCAAGCTGGCCTTCCAGCCGGCGGAAGAGGTGGCCCTGGGCGCCAAATCCATGATCGAGCAGGGCGCCATGGATGGGGTGGATGCCTGCTTCGCCATTCATGTCTGGTCCGATGTGGAGGCTGGTAAGGTCTCCCTGGAGGTTGGCCCCCGCATGGCAGCCGCTGATATGTACACCGTGAACGTCCATGGCCGCGGCGGCCACGGCTCCGCCCCCCACCAGTGCGTTGACGCGGTGGTTGTCACCAGCGCCATCGTTCAGAACCTGCAGACCATCGTCAGCCGTGAGATCTGCCCCGCTGATGCCGCTGTTGTGACCGTTGGCAAGATGCAGTCCGGCAGCCGCTGGAACATCATTGCCGAGTACGGTGAGCTGGAAGGCACCACCCGTTATTATGACCCCAGCTTCACTGCCGTGCTGGAGGAAGCCATCACCAGAGTCGCCACCCAGACCGCTGCCGCCTACCGGGCAGAGGCTACAGTGAACTATACCCACCTGATCGCTCCCACCGTGAATGAGCCTGCCTTTACGGAGCTTGCTGCCAAGGCCGCCCAGAAGGCTCTGGGTGAGGATTGCCTCTATCATCAGCCCGCTGTCACCGGCGGTGAGGACTTCTCCTTCTTCCTGGAGAAGGCCCCCGGCGCCATCGCCTTCATGGGCGTGCGCAACGAGGCCAAGGGCGCCTGCTGGGCCCAGCACCACTGCAAGTATGATGTGGACGAGGACGCCCTCATCAACAGCGTGAAGCTGTATGTCCAGGTGGCGCTGGACTTCAACGCCGGCTGCTGAACGTGCATTTCTTCAAAAGTCACCGGCCAGTGTGCCGGTGACTTTTTTAACCCGGAATCAAATTGTAAAGAGGTCTTACTCCCATGATTGCCACCATCATCAACGTATTCACCATTATTCTCGGCGGCCTGATCGGCGTCACCTTCGGCAACCGGATCGGGGAGAAATACAGCAAGGGCCTGATGACCGTCATCGGGCTGATCACCTTCACCATCGGCATCCAGAACGTCATGGTCTCCAATAATACTCTGGTGGTTGTGATCTGCCTGGTGCTGGGCACCCTGATCGGCATGCTACTGAAGCTGGATGACGCCATCAACACCTCCGGGGACTGGCTGAAAGCCAAGCTGAGCCGCACCCGGCTGGGCAGCGGACGCTTCGGCGAGGCTTTTGTCACCTGCACCATCCTCTTCAGCGTTGGCACCATGACCATTCTGGGCTCCATCCAGGCAGGTCTGAACCATGACTATACTATCCTGCTGACCAAGAGCATCATGGACTTTGTCAGCTGCCTTGCCTTTTCCGCCGCTCTTGGCCCCGGGGCCATCTTTGCCTGCATCCCTGTGCTGCTGGTGCAGGGCTCCATCACCCTGCTGGCCGGCGTGGTGCAGCCCATTCTCACCACCGAGGTGGTAGCGGAGATGTCTGCCGTAGGCGGGGCCATGTTCCTGGGCATGAGCGTGAACCTGCTGGGCCTGCGGCAGGAGTCCGTGAAGGTGGGGGATATGCTGCCTGCCATTTTCCTCCCCATTCTCTATTTCCCACTGGCCCATTTGCTGGGCATCGGCTGACAGCCGTTCTGATCCAAATGAAGCCAAGGGCAATGCCTATTGCCTTTGGCTTTTTTCTGTTTTATACTGGTTGTATCAGCATTTCATCCAAGAGACGGAACGGAGCAGGATCATGACAAATTATGCAGGATATATGGGCCGTGTGCTGGAAATTGACTTGAGCTGCCGCCAGGAAAGGGAATACCCCTGGACGGACCGGGACCGGGAGCTGTACATCGGCGGCAAGGCCATGGCCTCCAAAATTATGTATGACAATTTCACCGGCGGGGAGGACCCCTTCGGCCCGAAGAACATTATCGTCATTGCCACCGGGCCGGTGACCGGCACCTTCGCCCCTTCCTCCAACCGCTTTGATATCTCCACCCTCTCTCCCTTGACCGGCATCACCACCTCCTCCAACTGCGGCGGGGACTTCGGCTTCCATCTGAAAAAGGCCGGCATTGACGCCCTGGTTATCCGGGGTCAAAGCCCGGAACCGGTGTGGGTCGAGATCGACGACGGGAAGGTCCTCTACCATGACGCGGGCGCTCTCTGGGGCCTGAAAACCGGGGACACACAGGAGGGCCTGAAAAAGGAACTGACAGCCCTCCACGGCCCCAAGGGCCGCTATGGCATGGTGACCATCGGCCCGGCAGGGGAGAACCGGGTGCTCTACGCCGCCGTCACCAGCGGGGAACGGGCGGCGGGCCGGGGAGGTACCGGCGCCGTCTTTGGCAGCAAGAACCTGAAAGCCATTGTGGCTTCCGGCAGCCATGAGATCAGGCTCCATGACCGGGAGAAGGCCATAGAGCACCATAAGAAGTGGACGGCAGCCCTGAAATCCCACCCCCTTACCGGCTCTCAGCTGCCCCGCCTGGGTACCGCTGGTCTGGTCAGCACCATGCAGATGCGAGGCCAGCTGGCCACCCGCAACTTTACTGCCGGCCGCTTCGACGGTTTTGAAAAGGTCAGCGGCGAGGCCCTGGCGGAGGAGAACATCACCAACACCGGCTGCCTCTCCTGTCCCATCCGTTGTTCACGCACCGTGGAGGTAGAGGGCCAGAAGGTGAAGGGGCCGGAGCTGGAGACCCTGGGGCTGTTCGGCCCCAACCTGCTCAACGATAATCTGAAGCTGGTCTGCCGCTGGAACCGTGAGCTGGACGAGCTGGGCATGGACAGCATCTCCTGCGCCGGCACCATCGCCTGGGCCATGGAAGCAAGCGAGAAGGGCCTGTGGAACAACGGCCTGAAATTTGGCCAAGTGGAGGGTATTTCCCAGCTGCTGGATGACATTGCTCACCGCCGGGGCATCGGGGATGAGCTAGCCCAGGGCAGCAAGCGCCTCAGCGAGAAATACGGCGGCAAGGACTTTGCCATCCAGTCCAAGGGCATGGAGCTGTCCGCCTATGAGCCCCGCCGGGCCGTGGGCCAGGGTCTGGGCTATGCCGTTGCCAACCGGGGCGGCTGCCACCTGAACGGCGGTTACCTGGTTGTGCTGGAGGGCCTGGGCCTCAGCATCGACCAGCAGACCCCCAAGGCCAAGGCAGACTTCTGTATGCTGATGCAGGATCTGATGGAGTCCATCTCCGCCTGTGGCCACTGTCTGTTTACCTCCTACGCCGTCTTTCCCAGATTCCTTATCAGCAAGCCCAACAGCCCGGTCACCCGCTTTGTCAATTTCATCATCCCCCATATCGGCTGGGTTATCCGGCTGCTGAACAAATGCCCCGGTATCGCCCATTTGAACCTGCCCCTGATCCCCTATACTTATGAGCTGCGCTATGCCGTGGGCATGAAGATGAACATCGGCAAGTTCCTGAAAATCGGGGAGCGCAGCTATAACGTGGAGCGGGCGGTGAATGCCCGCTTTGGTGTCTCAGCGGAGAAGGATAAGCTGCCCAAGCGCCTGACCAATGTGCTGCAGGACCCCAATGACCCCAGCAGCAGGGTGCCCCTGGAGCAGATGAAGCGCATCTATTACAAGGCCCGTGGCTGGGGCGAGAACGGTCTGCCCGATGAAAAGAAGCTGAGAAAGCTGGGGATCGAATGATGGTTACCGTGAAGCTTTTCGGCCTTCTCCGGCTGGACAGCGGCGTGAAGCAGCTGGAACTGGAGGCCGCCACCGTGCAGGAGCTTTATCCCAAGCTGCTGGTGGAACTGTCCCGCCGCAGCCCGGATTCCTCCCTTGCCCTCAAAGATCTGAAGGCCTGCGCCGTAGCCGTGAACGAATGCCCGGCCAAACCCGGCACCAAACTCCGCGACGGCGATATTGTATACCTGATCCCACCCATCGCAGGGGGATGAAATCGCACGAAAAGCCGGCAGACGATTGATCGTCTGCCGGTTTTTCTGTTATGCACGTTATTAGAAAACTCACACGCCGCTGTCGCCGTAGTTAGCAAGCACCCGGGCGGAGGGGTCGTTCACGTTGCAGCCCTCCCAGCTCTTGTTGGGCATCCAGAAGTCCACCACCATTTCCGCCTGACCGGGATAGTACTTCTCAAAGATCTCCCGGTACAGCAGGGATTCCTTGGTGAAGGGCTGGGCGTGGCTGTATTTCTGCCGCAGCGTCTCAAATTCTTCATCGGTATAATAGCGCTCGGCATAGGCCTTCAGATGATCCACCATAGAGTGGCCCACCGCGTCGGAGAAGGCGGCCTTTTCCCGGTAGAGGATGTCGTGGGGCAGATAGTCCCCCTCAAAGGCATGGCGCAGCAGATACTTGCCCTTGCCGTAGGTGTTCAGCTTCTTTGCCGGGTCAACGCTCATCACATACTGCACAAAGTCCAGATCGCCGAAGGGTACACGGGCCTCCAGGGAGTTGACGGAGATGCAGCGGTCAGCCCGCAGCACGTCATACATATGCAGCTCCCGGATGCGCTTCTCCGCCTCCTTCTGGAACTCCTCCGCCGAGGGGGCGAAGTCTGTGTACTTGTAGCCGAACAGCTCGTCGGAGATCTCGCCGGTCAACAGCACGCGGATATCGGTGTTCTCGTGGATCCACTTGCACAGCAGATACATGCCCATGCTGGCCCGGATGGTGGTGATATCAAAGGTACCCAGCAGGTGGATCACATCCTCCAGAGAGTCCAGCACCAGCTGCCGGGTCATGATCACCTCGGTGTGGTCGCTGCCGATGTAGTCCGCCACCTGCTTGGCGTATTTCAGGTCAATGGCATCCTCGCTCATACCGATGGCAAAGGTACGGATAGGGACGGCGCTTTTCTTCTGGGCAATGGCGCATACCAGGGAGGAATCCAACCCGCCGGAGAGCAGGAAGCCAACCTTGGCGTCGGCCACCAGCCGCTTCTCCACGCCGGCCACCAGCTTGTCGTGGATCTTACTGCATACCGTCTCCAGATCGTCATGGCAGACCGCGTCCACATGGGCGATATCCCGGTAGCAGACGAACTGGCCGTCCTTGTAGTAATGGCCGGGAGGGAAGGGCATGATCTTATCCGTCAGCCCCACCAGACTCTTGGGCTCGCTGGCAAAGAGGATCACGCCGGCCTTGTCATAGCCGTAGTACAGAGGCCGGATACCGATGGGGTCACGGGCGGCCACAAAGCCGCCGGACTTGGCGTCGAAGAGGATCAGGGCGTATTCCGCGTCCAGCATGGCGAACATATCCACACCGTACTTCTCATAGAGGGGCAGCAGCACCTCGCAGTCGGATTCGCTGATAAAGTGGTGGGTCTTGCTCAGCTCTGCCTTGAACTTGTCAAAGCCGTAGATCTCCCCGTTGCAAACAACATAGCTGCCGTGCAGCTCGAAGGGCTGCATCCCTTCCGGATGAAGGCCCATAATGGCCAGCCGGTGAAATCCCAGCAGTCCCTTGCCGGTGTCCACAATGCGGGTGTCATCTGGCCCCCGGGACTTGGTTGCGTCAAAATGCTGCTTGAAAACGTCAAAGGTGACACCGCTGCCACAATACCCCATGATTGAACACATAATAATTTCTCCTTCTAAAAAATCATTACAGCATTCAATAGGGCAAGTGCTGTTTCTCGCGGTGCCACCTATCTTTTTCTCTCATTCCCGAGCTTCCAACAAAGCTCTGCCGGATAACGCCCGGCCTGCGTCGCACCTACTGGGGCTGTGCCCGTTGGGATTGAAGCTCATCAGGTGTTCTTGGGCCGGGGCCTGCTGTATGGTTTTCAGCGCCCCATACTCTCTGTGAACGGTGTTCCGGCTTACTTTTCCTGATTCAAACGCCTTTTTCTATTCAGTTTTGAAGATTCTTCAATCCCCCCGTGTGTATGGCGCAGGAGTCTGCGTAGTCATGGAAACCCAACTGGCTGAGCCAGCCACCGCCCCAGGTCCAGTGGGCTTCTATGGGGTAAATGAAGAGGGAGATCACTGCCGAATAAATGCAGTATGTGGAGAACTTGGTGCGTTCTGCCATAGCGCCGGAAACGATGGTGGCGGTAGTGGCGCAGAAAACAAGGTTGAAAACGAAGGCGGCCCCTTTTTCAGAGATCACACACCGAACAGGAGATCGCCGTAGGTGGGGAAGGGCCAGAACTTCTTGGCGGTCAGGGTCTCGGCCTCGTCGGCGGGGGCCCGCAGCAGACTCATCTTGGGCAGAACCTCATCCCGGATCAGCTCCGCCTGCGCGGTGATGTCGCTTGTCATGCCCAGGGTGATGAGGGAAGCGTCCAGAGCGTCCACTGCGGCGTCCATCTGATCCACCAGAGCGGAGAGCTTGCTGATCCGCTTCTTCTCGTAGCAGCAGCACAGATCGCCGTCTACCGCCTTCTTGGCCGCGGCGGTGGAGGCCAGGGCTTCAATGTAGGCCTCAACAGCAGGGATGATCTCTTTCTCTGCCATGTCTACCATGGTGTGGGCCTCTATGGTAACTGCCTTGCAGTAGTTCTCCATCAGAATGTCGTAGCGGGATTCCAACTCAGCGGCGGAGAAGACCTTCAGCCCGGTGAGCATGCTCTTGTTCTTCTCGGCAAACAGGCAGGGCATGCAGTCGGGGGTGGTACGCAGGTTCAAAAGCCCGCGCTTCTCCACGGCCTCCTTGATCCAGCTGTCGTCATAGCCGTTGCCGTTGAAGATAATGCGCTTGTGGTCCTTCAGGGTCTTTTTGATCAGCGCATGCAGAGCCGCGTCAAAGTCCTCCTTGCCCTCCAGCTCATCGGCAAAGCCCTTCAGAACCTGGGCCACAGCGGCGTTGAGCATGATGTTGGCGCAGGCGATGGAGTTGGAGGAGCCCAGCATACGGAACTCAAACTTGTTGCCTGTGAAAGCAAAGGGAGAGGTGCGGTTGCGGTCGGTGGTATCCCGCTGGAACCGGGGCAGCACCTTGGCCCCCAGCTTCATCTGGGTCTTTTCCACTGCAGCATAGGGCGTGTCGTTCTCCAGAGATTCCAGCACGGCGGTGAGCTCATCTCCCAGGAAGATGGAAACCACAGCGGGAGGGGCCTCATTGGCGCCCAGCCGGTGGTCGTTGCCGGCAGTGGCTACGCTGGCCCGCAGCAGATCCTGGTACTCATCCACGGCCTGGATTACCGCGCAGAGGAACAGCAGGAACTGGGCGTTCTCGTGGGGCGTATCGCCGGGGGAGAGCAGGTTCACGCCGCTGTCGGTAGCGATGGACCAGTTGTTGTGCTTGCCGCTGCCGTTGACGCCGGCGAAGGGCTTCTCATGCAGCAGACACACCAGACCATGCTTGTCGGCCACCTTCTGCATGATCTCCATGGTCAGCTGGTTGTGGTCGGTGGCGATGTTGGTGGTGGTGTAGATGGGGGCCAGCTCGTGCTGGGCCGGGGCCACCTCATTGTGCTCGGTCTTGGCCAGGATGCCCAGCTTCCACAGCTCGTCGTTCAGCTCCGCCATATAGGCCGCCACTCTGGGCTTGATCACGCCGAAGTAGTGGTCGTCCATCTCCTGGCCCTTGGGAGGCTTGGCGCCGAACAGGGTGCGGCCGGTGAAGATCAGGTCTTTGCGTTTCTTGTACATTTCCTTATCCACAAGGAAATACTCCTGCTCCGGGCCTACGGAGGTGCGGACGTATCTGACGGTGTCGTTGCCGAACAGCCGCAGGATACGCAGCGCCTGCTTATTCAGCGCGTCCATGGAGCGCAGCAGGGGGGTCTTCTTATCCAGCGCTTCGCCGCCGTAGGAGCAGAAGGCGGTGGGGATGCAAAGGGTCTTGCCCTTGATAAAGGCGTAGGAGCTGGGGTCCCAGGCGGTGTAGCCACGGGCTTCAAAGGTGGCCCGCAGACCGCCGGAAGGGAAGGAGCTGGCGTCCGGCTCACCCTTAATCAGTTCTTTGCCGGAAAACTCCATAATCACGCCGCCGTCGGGAGCGGGCGCGATGAAGCTGTCGTGCTTCTCGGCGGTAACACCGGTCATGGGCTGGAACCAGTGGGTAAAATGGGTTGCTCCGTTCTCTACGGCCCAATCCTTCATAGCGGAGGCCACAGCATTTGCAACAGCCAGATTAAGCTGGGCGCCCTCGTCGATGGTCTGTCTCAGGGACTGGTAAACATCCTCCGGGAGCTTCGCGCGCATCACTCTGTCATCAAAGACCAGACTGCCAAAATAATCGGGAACTGTTGTCATAATGGTAAACTTCCTTTCAGTTTTTGTTTTTCTGACCAGTCATCCCCAGCGCCCCGAAGGGCGTGAAAGGGATGTGGCCAAATCATCGTTTTCTATTACTTCAGGAGAGAAAAGTAATAAAAAAGAAAAGGCGCTGACGGGTCAGAGAGATCCTCTGCGGCGTCAGTGCCTTTTCATGTGGCGTAATATACACGCAAAGTTGCCGCTTGTCAAGAGGAAATTTTGAAAAAATTTCGAGATCGGGATGGGATGGAATCGACTTCCATTGACAAGAAATGGAACTTGTGGTAAGATGCAGCCCGTGGACATGGACGTTCATCGGTGGGGTAACGCACCCATTTTCCGATGAACGGTTTTTTTATTTTTGTATGTTATGGCTTTAAGGAGAGAACGCTATGAACTACTCTGCCCAGGAAGTAATGCAGTATGCCAGAGAAGCGGATGTGAAGATGATCCGTCTGGCCTTCTGCGATGTGTACGGGAAGCAAAAGAATATCGTCATCATGCCCCGGGAGCTGGAACGGGCGTTTGGTTTTGGCATCGCCATTGACGCTTCGGCCATCGCCGGTTTTGGCGGCGCCGTCCGCTCGGATCTGATCCTCCACCCGGACCCGGCCACCCTGACGCTGATGCCCTGGCGGCCGGAGACCGGCAAGGTGGTGCGTATGTTCTGCGACATCTCCTATCCTGACGGCAGCCCCTTTGAGTGTGATACCCGTGGTATCCTGAAGCAGGCTGTGGCCGAGGCTGTAAACCGGGGTTATCTCTTCACCTTCGGCCCGGAGATGGAGTTTTACCTTTTCAAAAACGACGCGGAAGGGGAGCCCACCAAAGTACCCTATGACCGGGCCGGTTATATGGACATTGCCCCCGACGACAAAGGGGAAACCGTCCGCCGGGAAATTTGCCTCATGATGGAGGAAATGGGCATTCTGCCGGAAAGCTCTCACCACGAGGAGGGACCCGGCCAGAACGAGATCGACTTCCGTTATGCCGACCCTGTGTCTGCTGCGGATAATGCCGTGATCTTCCAGTCCATCGTCAAGTCCGTGGCAGCCAGGAACGGCCTCACTGCGGACTTTTCTCCCAAGCCTTTGGTGGATAAACCAGGCAGCGGTATGCATATCAATTTCTCCGTCCGATCTCTCGGCGGGGAGAACTGCATGGCGCAGGCCATTGCCGGCATTATGGATAAAATCTATGCCATCACTGCCTTCCTGAATCCCTGCGAAAACTCCTATGCCCGCCTGGGCGGGAATAAGGCTCCCGGCTACATCTCCTGGTCCACCCAGAACCGTTCCCAGCTGATCCGCATTCCTGCGGCGGAAGGGGACTTTGTCCGGGCGGAGCTCCGTTCCCCGGACCCGGCAGCCAACCCTTATGTGGCCTTTGCCCTGATGATCTATGCCGGCCTGGAGGGCATCGAACAGCAGATGCAGCTGCCGGAGAGCGCGGATATCAATCTGTTCTCCGCACCGGCTGAGGTGTTGAAGAGATTCAAAAAGCTGCCGGTTGACCTGGCAGAGGCCAGGACGGCAGCATATGCCTCCGGCTTCGTAAACGAACATTTACCGGCGGAACTGGTGGCGCTGTACTGCCGTTGAGTCGTTCCGGAAAAGCGGAAGCAAAGGAGGGAAGCCCTTGGTTTTTCAGGAACGCACCTACGCCGTCCTGCTGGTTTCAGCCGCACAGAACTTTAACAGCTCCGTCATGAATCTGCTGCCCATGACCGACTATTGGCCCGTGAACACGGTGGACAGCGTGGCCGCCGCCAGGCGGGCCCTGCTGGAGCGCAGCTATGACATTGTCATCATCAACGCGCCCCTGCCTGACGATTTCGGCTCCCGTCTGGCCATCGATGTCTGCACGGACAGCGGCGCCGCGGCGCTGATCCTGGTCAAAAGTGAGCTCTATAACGATGTGTACAGCAAGGTTATGGAGCACGGTGTTTTCACGCTGTCAAAGCCCACCTCCTCCCAGCTGGTGGAGCAGTTTTTGAAGATCCTCTGCACCACCCGGGAGCGGATGCGTAAACTGGAGGAGAAGCAGCAGAGCGTGGAGGATAAGATTGCCGAGATCCGCGTGGTGAACCACGCCAAATGGCTGCTGATCCAATGCCTGAGCATGACGGAGGCAGAGGCCCAGAAATACATAGAGAAGCAGGCTATGGACGCGCGAATATCCAAGCGTCAGATGGCCGAGAATGTAATCAAGACCTACGAATAATTCATACTTGTTCCTGTTTTCCGCCTGTCGGGCGGCAAATGACAATAAGCACAGATGACCAGCTTTTCTGCCGGTCATTTGTGCGTTAAGCTTAAAGAAGGGAATGGTCACACGATGAAGAAATACATTTTTGTTACCGGCGGTGTAGTGTCCGGCTTGGGAAAGGGGATCACAGCGGCCTCTCTGGGCCGGCTTTTGAAGGCCAGGGGCCTGAAGGTGGCGGCCCAGAAGCTGGACCCCTATATCAATGTTGACCCGGGCACCATGAGCCCCTACCAGCACGGTGAGGTCTATGTCACCGAGGACGGCGCGGAGACCGACCTGGACCTGGGCCACTATGAGCGCTTTATTGACGAGGACCTGAACCGTTTTTCCAACCTGACCACCGGTAAGGTCTACTGGAACGTGCTGAACAAGGAACGCCGGGGCGAGTATCTGGGCTCCACCGTTCAGGTCATTCCCCATATCACCAATGAGATCAAGGATTTTGTCTACCGGGTGGGGGAGCAGACCGATGCCGACGTGGTCATCACCGAGATCGGCGGCACCATCGGCGATATCGAGTCCCAGCCCTTCCTGGAGGCGGCCCGGCAGATCTCCCTGGAGGTGGGCCGGGAGAACAGCCTCTTTATCCATGTCACCCTGGTGCCCTTCCTGAGAGGCTCTGATGAGCATAAATCCAAGCCCACCCAGCACTCCGTCAAGGAACTGCAGGGCATGGGCATCTGCCCCAATATCATCATTCTCCGCTGTGATGAACCTCTGGAGGAATCCATCTTCAAGAAAATCTCCATGTTCTGCAATGTGAAGCTGGACTGCGTCATTGAGAACATCACCCTGCCCAACCTGTACGAGGCCCCGCTGATGCTGGAAAAGGCCAACTTCTCCCAGGTGGTTTGCCGGGAGCTGGGCATCGACGCCCCGGAACCTGAACTGGGGGAATGGACCGCCATGGTGGAGCGCATCAAGCACCGGGAGCATACCGTGCGCATCGGTCTGGTGGGCAAATATGTGCAGCTGCATGACGCCTACCTTTCCGTGGCCGAGGCCCTGCGCCACGCAGGTTACGCTTTGAATGCCAAGGTGGACATTGAGTGGATCGATTCCGAGAATATCACCCCGGGCAACTGTGCGCAGACCCTGGGCCGCCTGGACGGCATCATCGTCCCCGGCGGCTTTGGCAGCCGGGGCATTGAGGGCATGATCCTGGCCGCTCAGTACGCCAGGGAGAACTTCATACCCTACTTCGGCATCTGCCTGGGCATGCAGATCGCCGTCATTGAGTACGCCCGCCATGTGGCCGGCATTGCCGACGCCCACTCCGGCGAGTTTGACGAGCTTTGCCGCCATAAGGTTATTGACTTCATGCCCGGCCAGAGCGATAATATCGATAAAGGCGGAACCCTGCGCCTGGGCGCCTATCCCTGTCTCATTCAGCCCGGCACCACCATGGCCCGCTGCTATGGGGCCGAAACCATTTCCGAGCGGCACCGCCACCGTTACGAGTTCAATAACGACTACCGCCAGACCCTTAGCGACTGTGGCCTGACCCTCTCCGGCCTCAGCCCCGACGGCCGTCTGGTGGAGACGGTGGAACTGCCGGACCGGGACTTCTTTGTGGGCGTCCAGTACCATCCGGAGTTCAAATCCCGGCCCAATAAGCCCCACCCCCTGTTTCTGGGCTTTGTCAAAGCGTCTTTGGATCATCATAAAAATTGAAGGGAGAATGATCACTTATGTGTGGAATCGTAGGCTTTACCGGTACCCAGCAGGCGGCTCCGGTACTTTTGACCGGCCTGAAGCGTCTGGAATACCGCGGCTATGACTCGGCGGGCATCGCCGTGCAGCATGAGGGCAAAATACTCACCGAAAAGTGCAGCGGCTATCTGGAAAACCTGAATCGCATCACCGATAACGGCAAAAACGTCCCCGGCTTCTGCGGCATTGGCCATACCCGCTGGGCCACCCACGGCGCCCCTACCGTCACCAATGCCCATCCCCATGTGTCCAATGACGGCCATTTTGCTGTGGTTCATAACGGCATCATTGAAAACTATGCCCTGCTCCGGGCGGAGCTGATGGAAAAAGGTTTTGTTTTTCACAGTGAAACTGACACAGAAGTGGTTGTACATTTGCTGGATTTGTATTATACTGGTAGCCTGAAGCAGGCTGTGATGAAAACCGTGGCCCGCCTGGAGGGCTCCTACGCCCTGGGCGTGGTCTGCGATGAGCATCCCGGTGAGCTGATCGCCGTCAAAAGCGCCAGCCCCCTGATCCTGGGCGTGGGCGCCGGGGAGAATTTCTTTGCTTCCGATGTGACCGCCCTCATCGGCCATACCCGCACTGTTATTTATCTGGAGGATGGGGAGTTTGCTTCCCTCACGCCGGAGAAGATCACTGTCTATGACTGCGGCGGCCGGGAGCTTCAAAAGCCCCTGTCCCGGGTCATGTGGAACACCGAGGCGGCGGAAAAGGGCGGCTATGAGCATTTTATGCTCAAGGAGATTATGGAGCAGCCCCGGGCTTTGAAGGCCACCATCGAGCCCCGGGTAAAGAACGGGGAGATCGTTCTGGAGGGCTTCCAGCTCAGCGATGAGGAGCTGCAGGGCATCAACCAGATCGTGATCACCGCCTGCGGCTCCGCCTACCACGCCGGCTATGTGGGCCGGTATATTATGGAAGAGCTGTGCCGCATCCCTGTCCGGGCGGAGCTGGCCAGTGAGCTGCGCTACAGCAATCCGATTATTAACGAACATACCCTGGTGATCGTCATTTCCCAGTCCGGCGAAACGGCGGACACCATTGCCGCCCTGAAAGAGTGCAAGGCCCGGGGGGCCAGAACCCTGGCCATCGTCAACGTGGTGGGCAGCACCGTGGCCAAGCTGGCTGACAGTGTGCTCTATACCTGGGCCGGGCCCGAGATTGCCGTCGCCACCACCAAGGGTTATACCACCCAGATCGCCATCCTGGACCTGCTGGCCGTCTACATGGGCCACCGGTTGGGCCGTGTGGAAGAGGGCCGCTACGCCGCCCTGGTGGAGGGCATCTGCGCCCTGCCGGAGCGGTGCCAGCGTGCCATCGACTTGAACACCCAGGCCGCTGCGCTGGCGGAGGCTTTTCATGATAAGCCCTCCCTGTTTTACATTGGCCGCAATCTGGATTACGCCGTGTGCATGGAGGCATCCCTGAAGCTGAAGGAGATTAGCTACATCCATTCCGAGGCCTATGCCGCCGGGGAATTGAAGCACGGCACCATCGCCCTCATTGATGAGGAGCAGCTGGTGGTTGCCCTGGCCTGCCACAGGCCCCTCTTTGAAAAGCTCATCAGCAACGTGAAGGAAGTAAAGGCCCGGGGGGCCCAGGTGCTGGCGGTTGCCCAGGAGAGCGAGCGGCGCATCTTTGCCGAGGCCGACCAGGTCCTGCTGGTGCCGGAATGTGACGCCTTGCTTCTGCCCATCCCCGAGATTATTCCTCTGCAGCTTTTTGCATATTATGTAGCGAAATTCAATGGTTGCGATATTGATAAACCCAAGAATCTGGCAAAATCCGTCACAGTAGAATAAACAGTAGAATATGGAGGACACGGTATTGAACGACAGATATGAGAACCCGCTCTGCAAGCGCTATGCCAGCAAGGAAATGCAGGAAATCTTCTCCGACGACAGGAAGTTTTCCACCTGGCGCAAGCTGTGGGTCATCCTTGCCGAGAGCGAGAAGGAGCTGGGACTGGACATCACCGATGAACAGCTTGACGAGATGCGCGCTCACCTGTATGATATAGACTACGAGACCGCCCGCCGGCGGGAGGCTGAGGTGCGCCACGACGTTATGGCTCATATCTATACCTACGGTCTGGCCTGCCCCAAGGCCAGGCCCATCATCCACCTGGGGGCCACCAGCTGCTATGTGGGTGATAATACCGATATTATCCTCCAGCGGGATGCGCTGCTGCGCATCCGCAAGCTGCTTTTGAATGCCATTGCCGCCACCGCGGATTTTGCCGAGAAGTATAAGGCTTTGCCCACCCTGGCCTATACCCATTTCCAGGCGGCCCAGCCCACCACTGTGGGCAAGCGGGCCACCCTCTGGCTCCAGGACCTGATGCTGGACCTGGAACAGCTGGACTTTACTTTGGGCAACCTGAAGCTGCTGGGCTGCCGTGGCACCACCGGCACCGGGGCCAGCTTCCTTTCCCTCTTCGGCGGCGACCATGAGAAGGTCAAGGCCCTGGAGGAGAAGGTGGTGGAGAAGGCCGGCTTCTCCGGCGCCTATGCTGTCAGCGGCCAGACCTATACCCGCAAGGTGGACTATTTCACCCTGTCTGTCCTCTCCGGCATCGCCCAGAGCGCCCAGAAGTTCTCCAGCGACATCCGGCTGCTGAGCCATCTGAAGGAGTTTGACGAGCCCTTTGAGAAAGGGCAGGTGGGCTCCTCCGCCATGGCCTATAAGCGCAATCCCATGCGCAGCGAGCGCATCGCTTCCCTTGCCAAGTTCGTCATTGCCGACGCCATGAACCCGGCCATGACCGCCGGCACCCAGTGGCTGGAGCGGACCCTGGACGATTCCGCCAACCGCCGTATCAGCATCCCGGAGGCTTTCCTGGCCGTGGACGGGATCCTGACCCTGTATATCAACATCATCAGCGGCGTGACCGTCTACCCTAAGGTGATCGAGAAGCACTGGAATGAGGAGCTGCCTTTCTTCGCCACCGAGAACATCCTCATGTACTGCACCAAAAAGGGCGGAGACCGGCAGGCCCTCCATGAGGCCATAAGGGAGCATTCCGTGGCTGCCGGCAAGGCCATCAAGCAGGACGGTGCAAGTAACGACCTGCTTGATCGCATCGCTGCCGACCCCATTTTCGGCCTGACCCGGCAGGAGCTGGATGAGCTGCTGGCCAACAGCTGCTTTACCGGCATGGCCGTGGAGCAGACGGAGGACTACGTCCGTGAAGTCCGGCAGGTGCTGGAAAAGAATAAGGCATTTCTTGAAGAGAAGATCAATGCAAATATAAATGTTTAACAACAGAAGGGGAAAATCAAATGCTGACCGCAATCGTTGGAATCAACTGGGGAGATGAAGGCAAGGGCCGTATGGTGGACCTGCTTTCCTCCGATTATGACATTATCTGCCGCTATCAGGGCGGCAATAATGCAGGCCACACCGTCGTCAATGACAAGGGCACCTTCATCCTGAACCTGCTGCCCTCCGGCATCCTCCGAGAGACCACCGTCAACGTCATGGGCAACGGCATGGTCGTCGACCTGGAGCACCTGGTGGGTGAGATCAGCCGCCTGACCGAGAAGGGCATCTCCATCACCCCCGAAAACCTCAAGATCAGCGAGAAGGCTATCATCTGCCTGCCCTATCACCGCCTGCAGGACGTGATGGAGGAGGAGCGCCTGGCCGATAAGAAGTTCGGTTCCACCCGCCGGGGCATCGCCCCTGTGTACTCCGATAAGTACAGCAAGAAGGGCATCCGCATGGAGGACCTCTACGACATGGACAGCCTGTGCCGCAAGGTCAAGGATCTGGTAGAGTGGAAGAACATCACCGTCACCGGCTACGGCCACGCGCCCATCAATGCCGATGAGGTCATGGATTGGCTCCGTACCTACGGCAGTCAGATCCTGCCCTATGTTACCGATGTGGTGGGCTACCTGAACGATGCTGCCGTTGCCGGCAAGCGCATCATGTTCGAGGCCCAGCTGGGCGCCCTGCGGGATATTGACTTCGGCATCTACCCCTACACCTCTTCTTCCCAGACCCTGGCCTCCTACGCCACCACCGGCGCCGGCATCCCCGGCCGCAAGCTGGACAATACCATCGGCATCATGAAGGCCTATTCCACCTGCGTGGGCGAAGGCCCCTTCACCGCCGAGATGTTCGGCGAGGAAGCGGAGAAGCTCCGTGCCGCCGGCGGCGAGTATGGCGCCGCCACCGGCCGTCCCCGGCGCGTTGGCCCCTTTGATGTGCCGGCCTCCCGCTACGGTGTGCAGGTGCAGGGTGCTGATTCCATCGCCCTGACCAAGATGGACGTTCTTTCTTATATGGAGCAGATCCCCGTCTGCGTGGCCTATGAGGTGGACGGTGTTCGTACCACCGCCTTCCCCTCCGGCGATAGGCTGGAGCGTGCAAAGCCCATTATCGAATATGTGCCCGGCTTCGGTGACGTGTCTGGCTGCCGTAAGGTGGAGGACCTGCCCCAGGCCGCCCTGGACTATATCCGTTATATCGAAAAGGCCGTGGGCTGCCCCATTCAGTATGTCTCTGTGGGTGCCGGCCGGGATGAATACGTAAAGATGTATTGAGTTGATCGCATGGAAATGAGAGACTATAAGCAGGAATACGAAAACCGGGTGGCTTTCATTAGGCAGCTCCTGGCGGAAAGCGGTGCCAAGGGCATTGTCTTCGGTAACAGCGGCGGCAAGGATTCTGCCCTGGTGGGCATTCTCTGCAAGGCCGCCTGCGAGAACACGGTGGGCGTCATCATGCCCTGCTCCTCCAGGCGCAACTACGGTCTGGATGCGGAGGATGGCCGCGTCCTGGCTGAGCAGTACGGCATCGAGACCCGGGTCCTGGACCTGACCCCCATCAAGGAGACCATGCTCAAGCAGCTGTCCGCCGTCACAGAGGTCACCCACATGGCGGATGTGAACATCGCGCCTCGCCTGCGCATGACGGCCCTCTACGCTGTGGCCGCCAGCGAGGGGCTTCTGGTGGCCGGCACCGGCAACCGCAGTGAGGCCTATGTGGGCTACTACACCAAGTGGGGCGACGGCGCCCATGATTTCAATCCCATCAGCGACCTGACCGTGCAGGAGGTTTACGCTTTCCTCCGCTATCTGGACGCCCCTGCCTGCATCATCGAAAAGGCCCCCTCTGCCGGGCTCTACGACGGACAGACCGATGAGGAGGATATGGGCTTCCGCTATGCCGACCTGGATGAACTGCTGCTCACCGGCCGCACCAACGAAAAGGCTGCCGCCATCATTGAGCGGATGCACCGCAACAGCGCCCATAAGCGGGTGCCGATCAGGACTTATGAGAACAGCATAAAATAAACAATGAACAGGCTGTGATTCGCGGCCTGTTCATTGTTTACACTGCGTCCATAACTTTGCCGGAACAAAAGCGAAATAAAAGGGTCAAATATAGCGTAAGCTAGATGAGACAAGCTTACAAAGCAAAAAAATATATGGAAAAAGGAAAAGATGAAATGAAAAAAACCCTGATCGCAATGCTTCTTTTGACCGCTCTGCTCTGCGCCGCCTGCGGCACTGCCGCTCCCACCCCCACGGCTGCGCCTGTCCCCACCGAGCTGCCCGCCCCGGTTCCCACCGATGACCCGGAGATGGAGCCGCCCATGGAAATGCCCAGCTACATTGCCAACCAGGTCACCGTCCTGACGGTTCAGGACAAACTGTTTGAGACCACCCAAAACCCGGAGGAGCCGGAGAACAGGGACTATGTCGTCAACTATACCATCCAGGACGATACGCTGATTTTTGACCAGGCGGGCAACAAGCTCTCCCTGGAGGATGTGAAGGAAGGCAGCCTTCTGAACGTCTATACCGGCGCCTATACTCCTGCTCCCATGATCATGCCTCCCCAGTACCAGGCCAATATCATCATCCTGCTGGACCCTGAGGCAGAGGAAGCCGGCTTTACCTGTGCCGATACCTTCATCCTGGTGGACGGTATGCTCACCGGCACCGGCAACACCCTGGCCCTGAACCTGACCGAGGATGTGGAGATCGTGGACCGGGACGGTAACCCCACCCAGGAGGAGCTGGTAAATAAGGACCTGCTGGTGTTCTACGGTACCTCCACCCGCAGCATCCCCGCCCAGACGACCCCTACCAGGATCGTTGTCCTGGGTACCAACGAGCTGGCTCTGGGCAGCATTAACGCACAGTGAAGCAGAGATAAAAGGAGCGGATTTCCGCTCCTTTTATGCTATTTCGTGATAATGGGGCGGAAGCGCCCGAAGCCCGGTGGACAGCAGCAGCCATACCGCCGCCAACTCCAGGGCCAGCCCAAATCCCCGAAACATCAGATACACGCCCAGTACCAGCAGCGCTGTCCCCACCGCCAAAGAGACAATGTCCGTAACCCGTGCCGCGGCCCTTTCCCCAAACAGCGCGGCGGACAGATGATAAAGGATCCTCCCGCCGTCCAGGGGCAGAGCCGGCAGCAGATTAAAGGCCGACAGCAGCAGACTCACCCCTGCGGTCAGCGCCAGCCAGCCGCTGTTGTATCGCACCGCCAGCAGGGAAGCGGCAAGGGCGTACAGCAGACCCAGTGCCGGCCCGGCTGCTGCTGCCAGGGCGTGTCCCAGTCCGCCGGTGCAGCCCCGGTATTCCATGCACAGACCTTTCAGCTCAATTTGGAAGCGGCATATCCTGAGCCCCAGCAGACGCAGCGCAAGAATGTGCCCCAACTCATGGAAAATAACCGGCAGCAGTACCGCCAGCAGCTTGTCAGTTGCAGAGAGGTAATAGATCAGGGCGGCTGCCACCACCGCCGGGGCGCTGATGCCGAAGCGTTCCTTTCTCATGGCAGCGTTGGGCCTGGGGCAGGGGAGGGAAGTGATCTCTGCCGTTGCTGATCCTGGCCCAGGGCGCTGATCAGTTCTCCGCCGGTGCCTGGCCGCAGATCGTTCAGCACCTGTACCAGCTCGCCCCGGCCGATTGCCCGGCCCATGGCCTGTATTGCCTCTCCGTAGTCTGACTGGCCGCAGATCACCCGGCTGATCTCCCGGGCTATCTGTGCCGGTACCGCGGGAAAACAGAGCCTGACCGCCGTAAGACAGATGAAAAGCGCGGTAAAAATAAAAATCCTGCACTCCCTCACAACCACACCCCCTCAAAAGCAAATATATTGCTTATGCCTGCCCCATATGCCCGCAGATTTTCCTTGACAATGTGGCCCGGGCACACTATAATATAATGGCCGTCTGGATGGATATGTTTTTCCGGGTATAGGGAAAAGAAAAATAATTATTTCGGGGTGCAGTGCGGATGCGCTGGAAGTTCTTGAACGGCGAAGCCGGTCTTAGAACATCCTGCGTGCTGGTGGAGCCAGTAGCAGCGCGTGTCGCGCCGGCGGCAGTTCAGCAAGTTATCTCAATGTGAAAGAGAAGAATTATTATTTCGGGGTGTAGCGCAGTTGGTAGCGCGCATGGTTCGGGTCCATGAGGCCGGGAGTTCGAATCTCCCCACTCCGACCATGCAGAGTGTCCCTATAGGATCTGAGAATCCTGTAACGGACACTCTGTTTTTTTATGTGTGCGTAAATTCATACCGCAGCTTGTGCCGGGGCGTAGCTCAGTGCTACGCCTTTTCTCGTTTGTATAAGAATATCTATCTCAGGTATTTTTCTGAGATTAGGCACTTCAATGTAAATGTCAATGAAGAAGTGAGCCATGCGCTCATGAATTTTTGAGCCACCAACGACCACGAAAAAGTGAGCCACTCCGCTCACGAATATTTGAGCCA
>SFVI01000036.1 GCA_004560305.1 bacterium
CTGCGCGCTTCTGCTTTTCGGGCAGATTTTTGTGCCGGCAGCCTATGCCGACACGCAAAAAGACATGAACATCAGCTACACCGTGACGGAGGACATGCTTCCCAAGCCCGTGCCTACCGCCACACCTACATCTAGACCCACAGCAACACCTATCCCCACCGCCACAGCGACGCCTACTGCAACACCCCATCCCGGCAAAGGGGAGCCGCCCAAGACCGGGGATGAATCCAAAGTCCTGGTCTACGGCCTCCTGGCCGCCAGCAGTGCTCTGGCCGCCCTGGGGCTTTTCGTTTTCCTGAATAAGAAAGAGGAGGAAGAATTCACCCATGAGTAAAGAACAGATTATGAAATACAGCATGATTGGGCTTATCCTGCTGGCTGTCATCATCGCCCTGACCGTCATACTCTGGCCCAAAACGCCGGACAACAGCGGAGGAATGGGCCTGACCGTTGACCCCTATTCCGGCAGCTTTGTCCAGCCGGAGAAAGCAGTGGAAGACACCGAATCCACCGGCGGCATTGCCATCCCCGGCTGGGGCAGCATCCACATCCAGGCCGGGGAAAAGCTGGTGGACGTGAATCTGGAAAACCCCATTGACAACGAAGGGAAGTACTACCTGAGCTTCAGCGTCCACCTGAAAGGTGAAGATAAAGCCCTGGCGGAAACCGGCCTGATTCAGCCCGGAGAAAGCGCCCTGAAGCTGTCGCTGAGTAAGGCGCTGGAACCCGGCGAGTACGAAGCCGTTGTCCTCGTCCAGCCTTATCGTATGGCCGACGGCAGCGCCACCAACAACGCAGAGATTGAAACCATTCTCATTGCTGAGTA
This sequence comes from bacterium, assembly GCA_004560305.1. GTDB lineage: Bacteria > Bacillota > Clostridia > Oscillospirales > Oscillospiraceae > Limivicinus. Next base: position 827 of record SFVI01000036.1, read on the forward strand.
ACAAAAATTAAAATGAAGGAGAAATGAACCAATGAAAAAGATCGTATCTATCACCCTGATGCTGGCCATGATTCTGGCCCTGTCCGTATCCGCCTTTGCTGAGACCCCGGCCTCCCAGGACATGGAGGTCAGCTACGTTGTGGACTCCCACTATGTCATCGTCATCCCCGACGGCGGCAACGACCTGATCGTTGACCCCGACACCGGCGAGGGCGACATGGACATTGGCGTGAAGCCCGAATCTGTCATCCCCGGCGACAAGGCCCTCCAAATGTCCGTCAACGCCGGTAAGCACTACGACGATACTGCCAAGACCTACCGGCTGCTGAACGGCACCGGCGGCCAGCTGCTGAGCTATGTGCTGTCCTACAAGGGGCAGGTGAAGAACCCCAACGCCTCCACTGCCACGGTGGTGCTGGAGACTGTGGCAGCCGATGATGTGTACCTGGGCTTCCAGGGCAAGATCGGCGTCAAGGTGGGCACTGCCAAGGCTGCCGGTACTTACACGGATACCCTGACCTTCAGCTTCAGGATCGTGGACGTGACCTGAGAAAGACAAAGGGCCCGCTTCGGCGGGCCTTTTCCCATTCAATTCCAATAAGGAGGTTTAAATGAAGCAGATACGGAAACTTCTGGCTCTGGTGCTGGCCTGCCTGACGTTAGTGCTGGCGCTGCCGTCAACGGCTCTGGCAGCCAACCGGGGCGAACCGGCTGGCTATGTGAGCCAGGTGAACTCGACCTTCACCATGCCCAAGCCGGGCCAGGCTCTGCCCACCACGGCTACAAACTATGTGGCAGACACCATCGTCACTGCCGCCTGGGAGCCGTCCGGCAACGTGGCCGTTGACCAGACTTACACCTGCAAGGTGCGGCTGGTGCTGGGAGATGGGGACGGCTATCCCATTTATGTCTATGCCCAGAGCGGCTATATTGACATCGGCATCAACTACCCTTCCGGCCACTACGAAAGTCTCATCAGCCAGTCCTTTGCGGATAATCCCAGCATTGCCTGGCAGATCGATCAAAACTATGTGTCCAACACCAGCACCTGGGTCTGGGGCACGGTAAACTACAGCCTTAGTGTTACGCCCTATCACTCCATCAACTACAACACCAACGGCGGCACCATCACCTCCACTGGCTATCCCACCTATGTGGCGGATGGAGACAGCGTGAGCCAAAGCAGTCTGCCCACAGCCAAGAAAACAGGATATGTGTTCAAAGGCTGGGAATGGGACTATGACAAGGGCCTGATTCTGGGCAATCTTTCTTCTGCGCTGTCTGCGGTCTATGGCCCGCTGTATCTGAAAGCGGTCTGGGAGACGGAGCCGCTTGGGCAGCATGAGCAGCCAGACGGTTACCGAGGGACAGGCCGCAAAGCTTAAAACCAACACCTTTACCAAGACAGGCTACTATTTCACCGGCTGGAATACGAAAGCTAACGGCAGCGGAACCAGCTACAGCGATGGGGCTTACGCCACCTTCTATAGCAATACCACCCTCTACGCCCAGTGGCAGAAATATGCTGACCCGGTTATTACCTTTGACAAGAACGATGGCAGCGGTACTACCGCAACCCAGACTGTGCCCTACGGTGAAAGCGCCACGCTGAACACCAACAGTTTTACCAGAGCCGGCTATACCTTCTCCGGCTGGAACACCAAGGCCGATGGCAGCGGAACCGCCTATGGGGACGGGGCCAGCGTCAGTCCCAGTTCTAACGTGACGCTCTATGCCCAGTGGCAGCTCAACACCTACAGCTTTTCTTTTGACGCAAATGGCGGAACCGGCAGTATGAGCGGTGGATCAGCAGCCTACGGGGAAAGCATTCAGCTGCCTGGCAACACCTTCACCCGGCCCAAGTACACGTTTACCGGCTGGAACACCAAAGCCGATGGCAGCGGTACATCTTACACAGACAACGCAAGTCTGACGCTCACGGAAGATACAACGCTGTATGCCCAGTGGATTTTGATCACGGACTACACCGTGCTGCTCCCGGATGGGGACAACATCACCGTTGACCCGGCAACCAAGATCGGCTCGGCTCAGATCGGCATCCAGTCAGGCTCGACCATTCCCGAGGAGAAGCAGCTGCAAATGTCCGTTAACGCCGGGACACACTATGACGATGATGCCCAGTGCTACCGGCTGCGGAACAGCACCGGCGGCCAACTGCTGTTCTACGTGCTGGCCTACAAAGGGAACGAAGTGAACCCCGGAGCCAGCGGGGACATAGTTGTTTTGGAAACTGCGGATTCCGATACGGTGTTCGCAGGCTTCCAGAACCGGGTCAGTGTAACCGTGGGCACGGCCAGAACTGCCGGGCGCTATACCGACACCCTGACCTTCCGCTTTGCTCTGGTGTAAGGCTGTGGGCAACAACAAAGCCGCCATCCGGCTTTTGCTGGCGCTGCTGGTTCTGGCGGTACTGGTGACATTTCTGAGGTAATGAAGAGGAGAATCTGCATGAACAGGGAGTATTTCTACGGCGAACAGGCCGACAGTTATTCCTTTTACCGCATCCCACGCCAGCTCATCACCGGGGAGAATTACAAGGGCCTCTCCGTGGAGGCCAAGCTGCTCTATGGGATGATGCTGGATCGCATGGGCCTGTCCCTTCGCAACGGCTGGCTGGACAAAACCGGCAGGGTTTACATCTACTACACCGTGGAAGAGATTCAGAGCGACCTGGACTGCGGCCATGTGAAGGCCGGGCGGCTGCTGGCGGAGCTGGACACGGTGAAGGGCATCGGCCTGATCGAGCGTGTGCGGCAGGGCCAGGGAAAGCCCACGAAAATCTATGTGAAGAAGTTTTCCCCTGACCCGCCGCCCCAGAGGGAGACAAGCGGCCTGCCCAGACAGCCGCAAAATGGCGGTCAGGACAGCGCAAAAGCAGCGTTCAGGAGCGCTGCTTCCTGTCGGTCTGGACATACGGAAAATGGCGGTGCAGACCGACAAAAACCAGCCGGAAGTTATATTGAGAATAATTATCCTGAGTTCAGTTATACTGATCCATCCATCGTCAGAAAGCCCTTGAATGGCTCACATTGCCGTGAACGGCAATGCTCGAAGATTCAAGAGCTTTCTTCCTCCCAAACGCAAACCCAGTCGTCAGGCTCCTTGGGCTTTGCGTTTGAAAACGAGGGGCTTGAGGAGGAAATAAAGGAGCAGATCGACTACCCCTTGCTGGCGCTGTCCTACCCGG
>SFVI01000026.1 GCA_004560305.1 bacterium
CGCGTTCTGGAGGGCAAGCCCGAGCTGGTAAAGATGGTCAAGGAGATCCTGGAGCCCGTGGGCAAGATGGACGGCGACAGCCTGCCCGTGTCCGCCTTTATGGATCATGTGGACGGCCAGTTTGAGCTGGGCGCCTCCGCTTATGAAAAGCGCGGCGTGGCCGTGTCCGTCCCCACCTGGGACAGCACCAAGTGCATCCAGTGCAACCAGTGCGCCTATGTCTGCCCCCACGCCACCATCCGTCCCTTCGCTCTCACTGCCGAGGAGGCTAAGAACGCTCCCGAGGCCGCTAAGATCGTGGATGTGAAGGCCGGCAAGGGCAAGGGTGTGTATCAGTACACCATGGCCGTGTCTCCTCTGGACTGCATGGGCTGCGGCGTGTGTATCGGCGTGTGCCCGGTGAGCGCTCTGTCCATGGTTTCCCAGGAGGGCGAGCTTGCGCAGCAGGATGTGTTCAACTACTGCGTCAGCAAGGTCACCGAGAAGAAGGTGTTCAACTACTGCGTCAGCAAGGTCACCGAGAAGAAGGATATGCAGGACAATTCCGTCAAGGGCAGCCAGTTCAAGCAGCCCATGCTGGAGTTCTCCGGCTCCTGCGCCGGCTGCGCCGAGACCAGCTATGCCCGTCTGGTGACCCAGCTCTTCGGTGAGCGTATGTATGTTTCCAACGCCACCGGCTGCTCCTCTATCTGGGGCGGTCCCGCTGCCACCTCTCCCTACTGCACCAATAAGGAGGGCCACGGTCCCGCATGGTGCAACTCCCTGTTCGAGGACAACGCGGAGCACGGCCTGGGTATGTTTGTCGGCCAGAACAAGATCCGTGAGGATCTGGTCGCTGCCACCCGCAAGCTCATCGCCATTGACTATGCCCGTCCCGAGCTGAAGGCCGCTGCCCAGGCTTGGCTGGACACCAAGGACGACGGCAACGCCAATGCCGAGGCTGCCCGTGCCTATGTCAAGGCGTTGGAGGAGAACATCGCCACCACCAAGGAGTCTCTGGCGTTCTTCAAGAGCGAGAAGGCCAAGGAGATGTACGGCGAGAAGGTCAAGGACATGATCGCCATCGAGGAGGATAAGCTGGCCAAGGGCATCCCCTACTGCGGCTGCGAGGCCTGCACGCTGGCGGCTGAGATCCTCGGCAAGAAGGAGTACCTGGCCAAGAAGTCCATGTGGATCTTCGGCGGCGACGGTTGGGCCTACGACATTGGCTACGGCGGACTGGACCATGTCATCGCCTCCAAGCAGGATGTGAACATCTTCGTCTTCGATACCGAGGTCTATTCCAACACCGGCGGCCAGGCCTCCAAGGCCTCCAACATCGGCCAGGTGGCACAGTTTGCCGCTGCCGGTAAGGAAGTGAAAAAGAAGAGCCTTGCCGAGATCGCCATGCAGTACGGCTATGTGTATGTAGCACAGGTGGCTATGGGCGCCAATCCCGCTCAGACCATCAAGGCCATCACCGAGGCCGAGGCCTATCACGGCCCGTCCCTGATCATCGGCTACAGCCCCTGCGAGATGCATTCCATCAAGGGCGGCATGATGAACTGCCAGAAGGAAATGAAGAAGGCTGTGGATTGCGGTTACTGGAACCTGTTCCGCTACAATCCCGAGGCCGAGAAGAAGTTCACGCTGGATTCCAAGGCGCCCGCCGGCGGCTATCAGGAGTTCCTGATGAACGAGGCCCGCTACTCCCGTCTGACCCGCGAGTTCCCGGATCGCGCCGGTGAGCTCTTCCGTCGCAACGAGGAGGAGGCCAAGGCCCGCTACGAGCATCTGCTCAAGCTCATCGAGATGTACAACAAGTAAGCCTTACGGCTGAAATATTGAAGAGGGACACGCTTCCGGCGTGTCCCTCTTCATATTATAAGGATCACTTGATCCCCAGCAGTTCCTTGTAATAGGGCCACAGGCCGCGCTTTTCCGGATAAAACGGTGCAAGCTGGCACAGGTCCGTGCCGGGACACTCGTTGCCCTCGATGATGGCGGGGCCGTCGGGGGTGATGGCCATATCCCATCCCACATGGCCCACCTGCGGGATTTCCCGGGCGGCCTCCTTGGCCAGGGCGATAGCCTGGGGCACCATGGGAAGCTGATAGCCCTGCAGTACAATGCCGGTGTCCGGGTGCTTTTCATAGACATTAAAATAATCGTCCGTGGCAGGAGAGCAGATCTTACCCGTCTGCGTGTCCACCCGGCACAGGATGCCTCCCTGGCCGGAGTTGTCGCACACACCGCCTCCCCGGCCCATTTTCACGGTGATGTAGGCCACATGTACCTGCCCGTCCACCAGATCCGTCAGGATGCGCATGGTGTTTACCGACGAGGGGTGGAGCCGGGTCATGTCTTCGTGCTGGGGCAGCACATGCTCCAGCACCGACAGATTGTTTTCCCTGATATAGTCCAGCATGACGGCAGGACCCTCAAAGTCCTTCACATACAGCTTGTGCACGCCCCGGCCGCAGTCGCCGTGGTTGATCTTGGCAAAGATAGCCTCCTGGCCCTCCAGAAACGCCGTCAGTTCCTCCACCGTGGCGGTCTCTGCGTTGAGGGTCTTGCGGCCCAGATATTTGGCAAAGCGTTGGTTAAAGCGCAGCTTGTCGTCAAATTCATCTCCGTAGGCAGGATCGTTCATCAGATCCATGACCTTCTTGTTGCGCACCCGGGTCAGCAGACCAAAATATCAAAAAAGGTAAACACTTTGCTCTGCCCGCTTTTTTCCTTCACCTTTTCCAGCACCCGGTTCAGCTTGTCAAAGCGCACGCCGCTGATGACCCGGGTGAGATAGCGCAGTTTTCCCATAATCCACCTCCGTCAGTGGGAATTCTTGTTGGCATCGGGACGGCTCAATTCCTCCAGACGCATACGGTAGGCCTCCTCCTCATAGGGCAGGGGCGCAAACTCCGCCTCCGGAGCAATTTGCCGCAGCACAGACCGGGCAAATTGCGGGTTCAGCGGCAGCAGCGGGCCCAGGAGATAGGTGGCGATGAAATTCCCGCGGCGAAAGCCCTCCGCCTTTGTCTCCGGGTTCAGGCCCGTGCCGGTTTCCATAGTGAGAAAGGGGCTGCCTGTCTCGCCGAAGCTGTGGGAGAGCTGATTTTTAAATCCAACGAGCTTGTCCTCACCGCTTACGCCCAGACACAGCGCATTATAACGGAGATCTGAAAACCGCTTTGCCGTGGTGGAATAAAAGCCCAGACCATCTATTTCCCGTCCGTCCTCGCAGAGAATGGCCTTACCGAACAGCTCAAAGGCGTTGCCTGTGGCCAGGGTGACGGCATCTCCCTCCATGCGCTGGCGCAGGGCATCGGCGTAGGGGCGCAGATGGGCAAGCTCCTGTTCCTGCTGGCTCTCGGTGCAGGGCCCGATGTAGAGGAAGTCTACGGGCCTGTCCGCGAAGGCCGGCCGGTCGAACAGGTGGGTCTGTACCAATTCCACCTCTGCTCCCGCCCGGCGGAGCTTCTCCTGCACATAGAGGAGATTGCCCCGGTCACCGTACAGGTTGCTGTACTCGCCGTACAGGGCTTCTATCACGATTTTTTTCATGCCTGCACCTCCTCGCCGGCCCGCTCCAGCAGCGCTTTGCGTATCCCCATGGCAATAGGCTTGGCGTACAGCTCGAAGAAAATGGCCACTGTGCCCTCCTTGGGCGCTTGCGCCAGCAGCGTCTGTTCCAGTTCACCGTAATCGGTGAAAAGCCGCAGCTTCTCCTCCGGCACACCCCCCAGGATCAGCCGCAGGGCCAGATCGTAGCACCGCCTGCCGCCGATATACACCGATTCCACGGACGCATCCTTCAGCGCGTCAAAATCTGTGTCGTACAGCCAGGAGATATCCTCATGGCCGTGCAGCTTATCCAGAGAATCCGTGATGGTCAGCACCACGGTCTTTTCCCCTGCCATATGGGAAAGCTGCGCAATACTCTGGGTGCTGGAGATGGGATTCTGGTTTTTGCTCAGCATGGTTATGATCTCCAGCTTGCCTGCCTGTCTGCGTTCAAAGCGACCCGTCTGGACTGGCGGTGCTTCCACGGCCTGCGCAATGTCCTCCCCGGCCAGACCCAGCATCCGGCAGCAGCCCACGGCGGCGGTGACATTAAACACGCTGAACAGATTCCCTTGTTTGGAATGCAGATGGAGATCTGCCTGTCCCGGCTCCCGGAAGGTGAAGCAGCCCTTGTCAAAGTCCACTTCTGCCGCCTCAAAGGTGGCCTCCGGCAGGGAAAAGCCGCAGTGGAGACAGTGGGCTTTGCCGATGTGGTGGTAGTGGTAATAGTCAAACTGCAGCAGATGTCCGCAGTGGGGGCAGGCTGACCGATCACAGGCGGTGTTGGGGCAGCCGTCGGTGGAGCGTGTCGTCCGTGCCACCCGGTAAAAGGTGCGGGGATTGACTCCCTCACCCAAAAGACCGGAGATCATGTCGTCGCCGTTTAAAAGCAGCCGGGTCTTGGCAGGCAGGGCCTGGGCGATCTTGCCGAAGATGAATTCGCTGTGTCCGTTGCGCTTGATAGAGTCCCGGTACAGGTTGGTCACCACCAGCACATCCGGTTGGATGAAGGGGTAGATCCGGGGGCTGGAGCGCTCGTCCACCTCCAAAACAGCGATGTCATAGCCCTTGCGCAGCTTACCGCCCAAATCGCAGCCGAGCAGCAGCGTGGTGGCGATGCCGGACCACATATTGGAGCCCGCCCGGTTGCTGAGGACCCTTTTTCCGTTCATCTCCAGAATGTCCGCAATGGTGTTGGTTACGGTGGTTTTACCGTTGGTGCCGGTGACGGCCACAATGGTCCCGGGCCTGCCAATATACCGCAGAAAATCCGGACACAGCCTGCAGGCCAAGGAGCCGGGGAAATCCGTGCCGTCGTGATGTGTGATCTTCAGCGCCGGGACGGAAAGCTTGGCCATCCACAGCGCAAATAAAAACCGCAGCCTACCCATATGAGTCATTCCTCCTCCGTTATCGCCACCGCCCGGCAGGAACAGCCGTCGGCGTTTTCAAATTTCAGCGGCAGCGTCACAAAGGTAAAGGGCCTGCCGATGAGTTGATCCAAATCCTTCAAATTTTCCGTATTCAGAAAATTTCGGCCCAGCAGGGTCATGTGGTTGCGAAACCTCACGCTGTCACAGGGGTCCAGCGAAATGGAATCCTCCCCCACGCCTTTGAGGGGGAGGGATGCCACAAAGGCCGCCGCCTCCGCTGTCAGACAGGGGAAATCCTCAAAATATCGCGCCTGCCCCCAGAATTTATCCCATCCGGTGCAAAAGAGCAAAAAGTCAACCTGCCGGATGGCCTCCTCATGCTGCCGCAGCAGCTCCGGAGAAATCTCGCCCTGCCCCCGGCAGTCCAGCACGAAGCCACGCCCCACAAAGGCCTCCGCCGGAAAAGCGTCCAGGGGCTTGCCGCCTTCGATCATGTGCGCCGGAGCGTCCATGTGCGTCCCGGTGTGGGAGTACATATGCAGCAGCGTCTCCCGGTAGCCCGTCTTCTCAATGGTGCAGGCGGTGGTGAGAACCGGCTGTTCCGTGCCGGGGTAGACAGGCATAGTGTTTGTAATGGTGTGTGTCAATTCATGTACTGTCATTTTATCTTCTCCAGATAGATCATCAGCGCGCCCATGTCCGCCGGGGATACGCCGGATATGCGGCTGGCCTGCCCCAGATTCACCGGACGCACAGCCGCCAGCTTCTCTCGCGCCTCCAACCGCAGACCCTGAATACCGCTGTAATCCAGGTCTGCCGGGAGGGCGTGCTGCTCCAGCTTTTCAAATTCCTCCACCTGGCTGAGCTGCCGCCGGATGTATCCCTCATACTTCACCGAGATCTCCACCTGCTCCCGCACCGCCTTGGGAAGCGCGGGCGCTCGATGAGCCGCGCGCCGTCGGTCACAGGGGCAGAGCCCCTATCCGTAAGCAGGCGGTTCAGTGCTTCGCACCCGGCAATGCCCGTGTGCTCCAGCCGCTTGACCTCCGCCTCCACGGCAGCGTATTTTTCCTCCACGGCCCGCATCCGTTCCCCGCTTATCAAACCCAGCTTATACCCGATGGGCGTCAGGCGCTTGTCGGCGTTATCCTGCCGCAGCAGCAGCCGGTACTCCGACCGGCTGGTCATCATGCGGTAGGGCTCCTGGGTACCCTTTGTCACCAGGTCGTCGATGAGAGTGCCGATATAGCTCTCGCTGCGCTTGAGGATCATCGGCTCCTGGCCCTTGAGCTTCAGCGCTGCGTTCACACCGGCCACAAAGCCCTGCACCGCCGCCTCCTCGTAGCCGGAGGAACCGTTGAACTGCCCCGCGCCGTACAGTCCCTCAATGGATTTTACCTCCAGGGTGGGCCGCAGCGCAAGGGGATCAACGCAGTCATATTCGATGGCGTAGGCCGGGCGCATCATCACGGCGTTTTCCAGACCCGGCACGGAGCGCAGCATCCGAAGCTGCACCTCCTCCGGCATGGAGGAGGAGAAGCCCTGAATATACATCTCCTCTGTGTCCAGGCCCATGGGCTCAATGAAGAGCTGGTGCCGGGGCTTATCCCGAAACCGCACGATCTTCGTTTCGATGGACGGGCAGTATCTGGGGCCGACACCCTCAATAACCCCGGAGTAAATGGGACTTCTGTTCAGGTTCTCCAGAATGATCCGGTGGGTTTCCTCCGTGGTGTAGGTAAGCCAGCACACAGCCCGGTTTTCCCGCACCTCCTCCGTGGAAAAGCTGAAGGGCAGCGGGTCTTCGTCCCCGGCCTGCACCTCCATTTTGGAGAAATCAATGCTCCTGGCATTCACTCTCGGGGGCGTTCCGGTCTTAAACCGCCGCAGGGGCAGCCCCTCCCGCAGCAGCGCCTCCGTCAGTTCTCCCGCGGCGTGCATCCCGTCGGGGCCGGAGTCCTCCACGCACTCGCCCACAATAGTGCGTCCCCGCAAATAGGTTCCTGTGCAGAGGATGACGGCCCGCACCGCAAACACGGCTCCGGTGCGCAGCACCACCTGCTTCACCCTTCCGTTTTCCGTCCGCAGGTCGACAATTTCTCCCTGCCGCACGGTGAGGCGCTCCTGCCGCTCCAGCGTATGCTTCATCACCTGCTGATACTTCCGCCGATCCGCCTGCGCCCGGAGAGAATGCACCGCCGGCCCCTTGCCCCGGTTGAGCATCCGGTACTGGATGCAGGCCGCGTCTGCCGCCTTGCCCATCTCGCCGCCCAGAGCGTCCAGCTCCCGGACCAGATGACCCTTGCCCGTGCCGCCGATGGCCGGGTTGCAGGGCATATTGCCCACGGCGTCCAGATTAATGGTGAAGATGACCGTCTCCAGCCCCATCCGTGCCGCCGCCAGCGCCGCCTCGATGCCGGCGTGTCCGGCGCCGATGACAGCTATATCAAATTTTCCCGCCAAAAACTCCTGCATGGCCAAAACCTCGATATCTTTGTAAAAACAAACAGATAATATTTGTTAAATTTGTGTAAAACCTCCAAAAAGCTCTTGCATTCTGCTTGCGACGGTGCTATACTGCCTATGGAATGAAAGAGAAGAAAGGAGGGCGATAGTACTATGCTGAACAACTGGATCTTGGGCGATCTGGACGATATGATCTTCGCCGACTGCGATTGGCAGCCCAGCGAGCGGTAAGTCCGGTCCCGAAACAGACCCCCACGCCGAGGCGTGGCGATTTTTTTTGCAAAGGCGCCGATCAGAGCGCTTTCTTTTTTTGCTTTCGCCCGGTCAGTACCAGCCACAGGCACAGACCCAGCAGGGTCACGCCGATGGCGATGGCGCAGTTACGAAAGAATGCCTCCGGCAGCAGCACGATCACCGGGTCTGTAGCCGGATCAAAGAGCCAGTTCTCTTTCCCCGGAAAAAAGATCCGGTGAAACACGGTAAAGGCCCGGTCAAAGTCCGTGGCAGCCAGTGCGCCGACAGTCAGGCTCAGACCACCCAGAACGCAGGCCGCCCAGAAGCCCGGTGTACGCCCGTTCAAACGGGGCAGCGCTGTGTGTCGCCGGCGGCAGGCGAGCTTCAGCCCCAGCAGAAGAAGCAGCGTTCCCGCCAAAACGGCCAGATTCAAAAGAAACAGCATCCGCACATCGGCAAAGTGGCTGGCGCCCTCCGCCGAGAAGGGCAGCACACCCGCGGCAAAGTCTGGCCGCAGGCCCAGACAGTAGTCCATCACATCCCCATAGGCGGCACGCACCTGTTCTGCGGTCAGCCCACTGGCGGCGCAGACGCCTAACGGCCCGATCTGCACATAATAAAACGCCCGTACCAGCAGCACCCAGGCAATAGAGCCGGTGAAAACCGCCAGCGCCGTGGCGGGAACCGCCACATAAGACCAGAGCTTCTTCATGCGCTCATACCTCCCACAGGGACTCATCGGAGGTGGATACGCACATAGATCCCGCCTGCAGAGCGGAGAGGATGTCCCCCTTATCCGCCATCAGACCTCCCGCGATGAGCGGGATGGACAGATTTTTTGAGAGCTTTTCAATGACTTTGGGCAGCGTACCCGGCAGAATTTCAATGACATCCGGGGTGACCATCTCTGTTTCCTTCTGCAGGTTGCCCACGGCCTTGGAGTCGATGGCAAACACCCGCAGCACCGTCAGCATTTTCAGCTCCCTGCCCCGGCGGATGAGATGGGGCCGGGTGGAGATGATGCCGTCGGCTCCTTGCTGCCGCAGCCAGTCCACGGCCACCTCCTTGGGGGCAAGACCGGCCACCAGATCCAGATGCACCACGGCCTGCTTTCCCGCCTCATGGGTCATGGCGACCCATTGCCCGATGGTCAGCAGGTCGCCGCCCAGCAAAAATACTGCCCGGCTCTCGCACTTGAGCGCGCGGCGCAGAGCGTCCTCATCCTTGGCTGCCGGCAAAACCGGCGACTGCTCCAGCAGGTCAATGAGCTTATGGCGCATAGGGCGGCCTCCTTCCGCAAAAGAAATATCCTCCTGCCTATCATACCACGGGCGGGAGGATATTTACAATGAAAATCTGCTATTTTGCGTTTTTTGTGGCCACCACATCCACCCCGGTGCCGCACACATCGGCAATGACCACATCGCCGGCGGATACGGGCAGCTTTACAAGGGTGGTATTGAGAGCGTGGGCAACGGAGAACACCTTTTCCTTGGGCACCTCACCCGCGGTGCGCACGGACACCACCGGAGCGGTGCCGCCGGTGCAGCGAACGGTGCCTGTGACGGTGCGTACCGGTGCGACGCACTCCTTCCGGGCGTAGCTGTCACCCCGCTTGCAGGTGTTGCCCGCCACGGCGGTGACGGCGCCGTTTTCCATGGTGGCGGTGAGCTGACAGCCCATGGGACAGCCGATGCAGATCAGTTGGCGCTGTGTCATTTTGCCACCTCCTCAACGGTAAAGGTAATGTTCCGGCAGCCTGCGGGAAGCTCCTCCCTGTGCAGGGGGAATTGTTCCATTTCGCCGGGGGTCAGGATGCGCTTGGAGATGCGCCGAAGGAGCGTGCCGTCGACCCAGGCGCACAGGGCGGCATCCCGGTAGGGCTGCCCCACCCGGAACCGCACGGTGACGGTATCGTCCATGCTTTCCGGATCAATGTACTGGGGCACGGTATAGCGCACGCCGTTTTTTCCCTCCAGCCGCACAAGCTCCGCGGAGTTCCTGCTGCATTTGAGATACAGGGCGGCATTCCGGCCGGCCTTTTTGGCCTCCTGGCTCACGAAGTCCACCAGATCATGGACATGGAGCACATTGCCGCAGGCGAATACGCCGGGCAGGGAGGTAGCCAGTCGGTCTGTCACCTCCGGGCCGCCGGTGATGCCGCTGAGCTTCACTCCGGCGGCGGAGGACAGCTCATTTTCCGGCAGCAGACCCACGGACAGCAGCAGCGTGTCACAGGGGATGTACCGTTCCGTGCCGGGGATGGGTTTGCGCTTTTCGTCCACCTGCGCCAATGTCACGCCCTCCAGCCGCTCCCGGCCGTGGATGTCCACCACGGTGGTGGACAGATACAGGGGGATGTCAAAATCCTCCAGACACTGCACGATGTTGCGCTTGAGGCCGCCGGAGTAGGGGAGAACTTCCGCCACGGCGTGAACCTTCGCTCCCTCCAGGGTCATGCGGCGGGCCATAATGAGGCCAATGTCGCCGCTGCCCAGAATGACCACATTTTTCCCGGGCATAAAGCCCTCCATATTCACAAGCCGCTGGGCGGTTCCGGCGGAGTAGATGCCCGCCGGGCGGTAGCCGGGGATGTTCAGGGCGCCCCGGGGCCGTTCCCGGCAGCCCATAGCCAGGATCACAGCCTGTGCCCGGATCTGGGCCAGTCCTGTCTCCGGGCCGGTGACGGTGAGCACACGCTCCGGTGACAGATCCAGAACCATAGTCCGCAGCAGATAGGGAATGTGCATCTGTTCTACCTGTTCAATAAAGCGACTTGCGTACTCCGGCCCGGTCAGCTCCTGACCGAAGGTGTGCAGGCCGAAGCCCGCGTGGATACACTGGTTGAGGATGCCGCCCAGCTCCTTATCCCGCTCGATGATGAGAATGTCTTCTACGCCGTTCTCTCTGGCGGCGATGGCGGCGGCCAGCCCCGCGGGGCCTCCGCCGATGATGGCAAGCTGCACTTGTTTCATGCTTGTACCTCCTTGGTATAGCCGGTGAGGAGTTTGCTCTCCCCGCCGGACTTGGTCAGTTCCGTCTGAGGTCTGTTCAGCTCACGGGAGAGAATATCCATAACTCTGGGAGAGCAGAAGCCGCCCTGGCAGCGGCCCATGCCGGCCCGCACCCGGCGCTTCACGCCGTCCAGAGACTTTGCACCGGGGACGCGATGGATGGCGTCCACGATCTCTCCCTCGCTGATCTGCTCGCAGCGGCAGATAATGTTGCCGTAGGCGGGGTTTTCCCGCACCAGCGCCTGACGCTCCTCCAAGGGCAGTTCCCGCAGATGGGGAATATCCCGGCGGGTGGCGGCGAAGTCCTTCTTCTCGGCGGCGCCCAGCTTGCCGGCGATCAGCTCCGCCAGATACACTCCGATGGCCGGAGCGGAGGACAGGCCCGGGGACTCGATGCCCGCGGCGTCAAAGAAGCCGTCGGCGCTCTCCCCGACGACAAAGTCATCGCTGCCGCCAACCAGGTGCGCCCGCACGCCGCAGAAGCTGGTAATGGTGTCCCGCATGGGCAGGTCAGGCACGCTGAGTCCCGCCATTTTAGCGGCGTAATCCAGCCCCTCGGCGGTGGTGTTGGTAGCCTCCTTGTCCGCCTGATCCGTGGCGGTGGGGCCGATGAGAAGGTTGCCGTGGACCGTGGGGGTCACCAGCACGCCCTTGCCCAGCTTGCCGGGGAGCTGGAAGATGGTCCGATCCACCAACTGCCCGTCCCTTTTGTCCAGCAGGCAGTACTCGCCGCTGCGGGGCTGGATGGTCAGCTTGTCCCCGCAAACCAGGTTGTGTATTTCGTCGCTGTACACGCCGGCGGCATTCACCACCGTACGGGCTTTCAAAACCCTGCCTCCGGCGGTGACCTCATACAGCCCATCCCGGCGGCAGATGGCGGTGACGCGAGAATAGAAGAAGAACTCTGCCCCGTTGGCGGCGGCATTCTCCGCCAGTGCGATGGTCATGCCGAAGGGGCAGACGATGGCGCTGGTGGGGGCGTACAGCGCCGCCACGGCGGCAGGGGACAGGGCCGGCTCCAGCCGGTGCAGCTCTTCACCCGCTACGATCCGAAGACCCTCCACACCGTTTGCAATGCCGCGGCGCAGCAGCTCCTCCAGAATTGGCATGGCCTTTTCATCAAAGCATAGCACCAGCGCACCGTTGCGGCGGTAGGAGAAATCCAGCTCCCGGCTGAGCTTTTCCATCATGCGGCTGCCGAGAACATTGAACCGCGCCTTATTTGTGCCGGGCATAGCGTCAAACCCGGCGTGGACGATGGCGGAATTGGCTTTGCTGGTGCCCACGCACACATCCTCTCCCTTTTCACACAGGGCGATGCGCAGGTCATAGCGGCTCAGCTCCCGGGCGGCGGCGCATCCCACGGCGCCGCCGCCGATGACAATAGCGTCATAGATCATGTTTCCCACTCTCCTTTTCACAACAAAAAGCCACGCAAAGCTGCGCGCAGAACTTCTGCGCGACATTTTGCATGACTCAAATTCTCATTGCACTATATATTATTGTATATGTATAATAGCAGGGACGGCATCCGTTGTCAAGAGGAAGCGGCTGCCAGTCCGCCTTAACAATTTCTTGGCGTTTTTTTAACGGAAAGATATGCTATACTGATTCAAAATGGGGAGAGGGTACTTATGAGAAAGCGGTTTCATATTTCGTGGCCGGAGGAGTGGAAAAAGAAAACTGCTTTGATCCGGCAGGGCAACAATCTGATCTATTCGCCCAAGGACTTCGTTGTTTCCTTCTGTCTGTATCTGGCCACGGTCATCGCCTGCCTGCTGCTGCGTTCCCTGGACAAGACTGAGGACACCAGCTATGTGGCCATGCTGTTTTTGACAGATGTGTTTCTGACGGCGGTGCTGACGGAGGGATATTTGTTCAGCTTTTTTTGCGCCGTGCTGGGTGTTTTGAGCGTGGACTATATTTTCACCGAGCCCTACTGGCAAATCAGCTTCACTCTGGCGGGCTTTCCCCTGACCTTTCTGGTGATGATGACCATTTCCGTCCTGGCCGGCGCTCTGGCCAGCCGGGCAAAGCAGGTGGAGGTCACCCAGCGGCAGATACAGCGGGAGAAGGTGCGGGGCAACCTGCTTCGGGGCATGAGCCATGACATCCGCACGCCTCTGACGGGGATCGTGGGGGCGACGGATGTGCTGCTGTCGCAGGAGGAGAGTCTCACGCCCCAGCAGCGCCGGGAGCTGTTACACTCGGTAAACGAGGAGGCCCGCTGGCTCATGCGGGTCACGGAGAACCTGCTGTCCATCACCCGGATCGACGGGGAGAATGCTGCGGTGAGGAAGACCCCGGAGTTGATGGAGGAGGTCATGGAGGGCGCCGTGTCCAAGTTCCGGCGGCACTACAGGAATATCTCGGTGCAGGTGCATCTGCCGGAGGAGGCATTGCTGGTGCCCATGGATCCGCTGCTGATGCAGCAGGTGCTTTTTAACCTCATGGAAAACGCCGCCCGCCACGGTGAAACGGTGACGAGGATCGAACTCACTCTGACCCGTCAGGAGGAGCAGAGTGTGCTGGAGGTGGCGGATAACGGCGTGGGCATCGCCCCCGACCGGCTGGAAACACTGTTCGACGGTACCCTGCACCAGGATGAGGGCCGGGAGGACGCCCGGCGTGACATGGGAATCGGGCTGTCGGTCTGCCGCACCATCGTGGCGGCTCACGGCGGCACCATCACGGCGGAAAACCGTAAAAATGGCGGGGCACTGTTTCGCATCACTCTGCCTGTTGAATAAGGAGGAAGAATATGAAAATCAAGGACAAGGTGCTCATTGTGGAGGATGAGAAGAGTATCAGCAATTTCATTTCCATGATCCTGCAGGCCAACGGCTTCGATACTATTGTAGTGCGGACCGGAGAGGAGGCGCTGACCATGATCTCCTCCCACTGTCCGGATCTTATCCTGCTGGATCTGGGCTTGCCGGATATGGAGGGCATGGAGGTGCTGAAGTCCGTGCGCAAGTGGTCCAATCTCCCGGTGGTGGTGGTCTCTGCCCGGAACCATGAGCATGACAAGGTGGAGGCGCTGGACTACGGAGCCGACGATTATCTGGTCAAGCCCTTCGGCACCTCCGAGCTGCTGGCCCGCATCCGCACGGCCATCCGCCACACCCGCACGGCCCTGCCCAACGGGGATATTGCCCAGTCCGGCAAATTTACCACCGGTGACCTGACCATCGACTATGACAAGCATCAGGTGCTGCTGCGGGGAGAGAACGCCAGACTCACGGTGAACGAGTATAAGATCGTGGCCCTGCTGGGCAAGTACGCCGGCAAGGTGCTGACCTACGACTTTATCATCCGGGAGCTGTGGGGGCCCAAGGCCAAGACCGACAACCAGATCCTCCGGGTGAACATGGCCAATATCCGCCGCAAGATCGAGAAGAATCCCGGCCAGCCGGAGTATATTTTCACCGAGGTGGGCGTGGGCTACCGTATGCGTGAGGACGAGTGATGCCGCATATTACAAAGGACCTACCGGAGATCGCCGCCAGGTACACCAAAACCACACCCTATTTGCAAGTTTAACGCCACTACTATGTATAAAAAGGGACGGACAAAGGTGTCCGTCCTTTTTTATTCTGCGCTCCTCCGCTGTTCCGGCTTTCGTGTCATAGCGCGCCCCCTGACCGCATACAATAGCACCGGACAGAGAGTTGTTTCACATAAGGAATCTTTGCGGAAAGGAGGTTTCGCAGCGGGAGCATAACGGGTGTAAGCAACCAATTAAGGAAAAGGCGGATGCTGACAAGAGCACGTTAAGGAGCCGCCGATACTATTTACAGCGGGAAACGGAAATGGTAAGGTGCAAATAGCCCTCTCACGCAAGGGGCAAACCATATTAAAGGAGAGAAAATTATGGAAGAAAGAAAAGGCTTTGGGTCCAATTTTGGATTCCTGATGGCCGCTGTTGGTTCGGCGGTCGGCCTGGGTAACATCTGGGGTTTCCCCAATAAGATGGGCGCAAACGGCGGATTTACCTTCCTGATCATTTATTTGCTGCTGGCGGCCTGCTGCGGCCTTATCGTTATGATCGGTGAGCTGGCTCTGGGCCGCAAGACCGGCAAGGGCGCCGTGGGAGCCTACAAGATCTTGTCCAAAAAGTTCAGATGGCTGGGCTGGCTGGGCATTCTGTCTGCTTTTTTGATCCTGTTCTTCTACTGCGCTCTGGGCGGCTACTGCATCAAGTATGTTGTCCTGAATGTGGGCAACCTGTTCGGTGCCGGCTTTGGCTCCAACGGCCTGAACGGCGCTGAGGTGTTTGGCGCCTTCATGGGTAACCAAATGGAGGCCGTGATCTACGGTCTGATCTTCGTCCTGCTGACCATGCTCATCGTTATGGGCGGCGTCGGCGGCGGCATCGAGAAGGTCTGCTCCGTGGGTATGCCCGCTCTGTTCATCATCCTCCTCATCTGCATCATCCGTGCCTGCACCCTGCCCGGCGCTGTGGACGGCCTGAAGTATATGTTCGTTCCCGGCTGGGCTTTGGAGCACGGTGTCATTGATAAAGCACCCGACCTCCTCACAGTTCTGTCCACTGCCGGCGGCCAGATGTTCTTCTCCCTGTCTCTGGGCATGGGCGCCATGATTACATACGGTTCCTACCTGAACAAGAAGGAAAACATTGAGAAAAACGCTCTTCTCATCGTTATCATGGACACTATGGTGGCTCTGATGGCCGGCCTGTGCGTGATCCCCGGCCGTTTCGCTCTGGACCCCACAGGCAAGCTGGGCGGCCCCTCCCTGCTGTTCGTCACCATGCAGAATGTGTTTGACAATATGCCTTTGGGCTCTGTCTTTGGTATTCTGTTCTATCTGCTGGTGGTCTTTGCCGCCATCTCCTCCTCCATCTCTCTGCTGGAGGTCATCGTGGCTCACTTCTGCGACAAGGCTCGCGAGAAGGGCAAGGGCGACAAGCGCAAGGCTTATTCCCTCATTGCTGCTGCTGCCGTCGGCGTAGGCTGCATCCTGGTGTGCCTGGACTGCCTGGGCGGCGCCGGCATCTCCCCCTTCAACATCCTGGGCATGAATCCCGAAAACGGCCTGCCCATGTGGAGCGACTGTTGGCTGGACTTCTTTGACTGCATTTCCGAGGGAATTTTGATGCCTCTGGGCGCACTGCTGATGTGCCTGTGCATCGGTTGGGAAATCGGCCCCAAGGTTGTGGATGAGGAAGTCACGCTGGAGGGACAGAACTTTAAGCTGAGAGGATTCTTCAACATCTGCGTGAAGATCATCACCCCCCTGGGCATGCTGCTGGTGCTGTACGGCCAGATCAAGGATTTCTTCTTCTAAGCAAAAAACAATAAAAAAACCGGAGCTGCGGCTCCGGTTTTTTATTTCATCCATAAACCAAATCTGTTAACACTACCATATTTTTCGACTCCTTTTTCGTCAAAAAAGAAAAAAACTTGTACACAATTTGTTAAAAAAATGGAATCGACTGATAAGAACTTGACAATGAGACATTATGAGCATATCATTGATTACACCAAATCTTGAGGAGGTAAATCACTCACTATGGAAAAGAAAAGTACCAAAATAGCGTATTTTATTGCGCTGGCGGTCGTGGTCATCGCCCTGGTCATCGCTAAGGTGTCCAACGATGGTTCCGGCTTCGTGGCCACCGGTTGGGCCCTGTTCCCCCCCGTGGTCGCTATCGCCCTGGCCCTGATCAGCAAGGAAGTGTATTCGTCCCTGTTCCTGGGCTGCCTGGTGGCCGCTCTGCTGCTGGCTGACTTCAGCCCCTGGCAGACCGTCGTAAACTTCATCGGTGCCGGCGAGGGTGTTGGCATGATCAACGCCATCGACATCTCCATCCTGATCTTCCTGGTCATCCTGGGTGTCATGGTGGACCTGATGAACAAGGCCGGCGGCTCCGCAGCCTTTGGCCGCTGGGCTACCAAGTCCGTGAAGACCCGTTCCGGCGCACAGCTGATGACCATGCTGCTGGGCGTGCTGATCTTCATCGACGACTACTTCAACTGCTTGACCGTGGGTGCCGTTATGCGTCCCGTCACCGAGAGCCATCACATCTCCCGCGCCAAGCTGGCCTATGTCATCGACGCTACCGCCGCTCCCGTCTGCATGCTGGCTCCCGTGTCCTCCTGGGCCGCCGCCGTTGCCTCCTATGTGCCCGATGGCTTCCCCGGCTCCCGTATCAGCATGTTCCTGAGCCAGATCCCCTTCAACTATTACTGCATCCTGACCCTGGTGATGGTCATTGTCACCTCTCTGCTGAACATCGACTACGGTCCCATGCTCAAGCACGAGTACAATGCCCAGGTCAAGGGCGATCTGTTTACCACCCCCGAGCGTCCCTTTGCCGGCGCTGACGATTACGAGGAAGGCGCAAAGCACTCCTCCGTTCTGGATCTGCTGCTGCCCGTCATCGTTCTGATCGGCATGTGCATCGTTGGTCTGATCTGGACCGGCGGTATGTGGGATGCCGAGAGTGACAACTATGGC
>SFVI01000009.1 GCA_004560305.1 bacterium
GGGCGAACAGCAGCAGGCGCAGGATCCTTTTGCTTTTGGGTTTCATGGCCCCTCCCCTTTCTGTTTTTTTCATTATACAACAAAGCACCCGCCCTGTCAGCCCCGGCGTGGCATAAAAATACTCTCCGCGAAAACTTTTTGCGGAGAGTATTTTGCTTCCTTACAGCAGGGATAGGATCTGGCTCTTGGGTCTTGCGCCCACAGCCTGATTGACCACCTGTCCCTCCTTCACCACCAACAGGGTGGGAATGCTCATCACATTGTAGCGGCCGGCCAGCTCCGGCTCCTCATCCACGTTGATCTTGCATACCTTCACGTCGCTGCGCTCATTGGCGATCTCTTCCAGTACAGGAGCCACCATCCGGCAGGGGCCGCACCAGCTGGCCCAGAAATCCACCAGCACCGGCTTATCGCTGTTCAGCACCACTTCCTGGAAATTATCCTTGTTTACTTGAATTGCAGACATTTTTTCGTCCTCCTCTTTTTTATTTTGTTGCTTTCTGATAGGGCTTATTCTTTCAATTTTTGTATTTCTTTATTCTGTCCGCAGGGCTTCCACCGGGTCCTTCTTGGCGGCAAGGCCGGAGGGGATCAGCCCCGCGATAAAGGTCAGGGCCACACTGATGATCACCAGGCCCACAGCCCCGGCCACAGGCAGGGTGGAGTTGATGGCCATGATGCCAGTCAGGTCGTGGACAATAATGTTGATGGGGATGTTCAGCAGCAGGGTGGACACGATACCGATCACCCCTGCCGTGAGGCCGATGATGAAAGTCTCCGCATTAAACACCCGGGAGACGTCCTTCTTGGAAGCGCCGATGGCCCGGAGAATACCGATCTCCTTGGTGCGCTCCAGAACGCTAATGTAGGTGATAATACCGATCATAATGGAGGACACCACCAGGGAGATGGCCACGAAGGCGATCAGAACATAGCTGATCACGTTGATGATGGTGGTGATGGAGCTCATCAGCAGGGCCACCATGTCGGTGTACTCGATCTTGTCCTCCTCGCTCACCGTGTCGTTATAGCGCTCGATGGCGCCGGCGATGGCGTCCTTATCCTCGAAGGTGGCGGCATAGATGTTAATGGTGCTGGGGCTTTCCAGATCCACATAGCCCAGCTTGTGCAGGCTGGCCTCATAGCTGCCGGTGGAATACACCGGGGGCATGGCGTGGTCATAGAGCCAGATGTAATCGTCCTCCTCCAGACTCAGCAGTCGGAATTCCCTGGCCAGCTGGCTGTCGGACAGATAGCTGTACATCCGCTCCATCTGGATGCCGTACTGCTCCTCCACCTGTGTGGCGATCATCTGCTCCACATAGTCAAAAAGGGTCTCATCGTCCATCTCTTCCAGCATGGAGGCATAGCCGGGGTAATTGTCCAGCACCATGTCCTCAATATCGGCCCTGGTGGTTCCCTCCATCTGCTCGTCAATGAGCTCCTGCACATAGCTCTCCTCCGGGATGCTCATGTACTTCACATACAGCTCCGCCAGCTGTTCATCATCCGCCGCATCGATATAATCCCTGGCAGCCTGGGCCTTGCGGCTCTTCGTCAGAGCCTCGTCCTCCTTGTCCAGGAAGGGCAGGCCGTTGAACACATCATGCTCCGGGTCTTCCAGCTGCTTGCGCACCAGTTCCTTCCCCGCCGCCTGCTCCACCACATGCTCCACAAGCTCGTGGGTGTAGCCGATGGAGCCGGTCATCATGCCGGACATGGCATCCGCGTTCTGGCGGATAATGCCGACGATCTTTACCTGGAGGCCGTTGTTGAACAGGGTACGCAGGCCCAGGTCTTCCTCGGTCATGTTCACATATTCTTCCTTGTCCTCGTCCCACTTGTATTCGTCGGCGGGATAGATGTATCGGAAGCTCATGCCGCAGATATCCTCATAGCTCCAGCTCTCCAGCTGGGTGTTGAGGTTCTCCTGGTTCATGAAGGTCTGCATATCGTCGGCCAGGCTGCTGTTGGATTTCAGGCCCAGGGCATAGAGCACCAGGTCGGAGACCTCGTTGTTCTTGTCCACCACCAGCACCACCTCGTCGTACTTCTCCGGCCACTTGCCGTAAAGCACGTCGTACTGAGTTTTCAGCAGAGGGTTGATCGCCTCCCCGTTCTCACCGGGCAGCATTTCCTGCCAGACGTCCATCACCGCGTACATCTGCCCGAAGGTGGAAAAATAGCTGCTGTAGTCGCCGCCGAAGGTCTGGCTCATGGCCGACTGCAGCAGATCCACCACGTCGGTCTTCACAATGTTGTCGTCCACATCCTGGGCATAGAGGTTCATGTCCAGATCGTAGGAATACTGGATGGAGCTGATATAGGGTGCAATCTCCCCGGCTTCATCCTCCAGATATTTTTTAAAGGCCTTCAGATTGTTTTTCTGGGTCTCGGCGGAGACCATGGAGTTCATCATGTCATACATGACGGTACTGGAATAAACAGCGTCCTTGTCGTGCTGGTTTTCCTCCGCCTGGGCCTGAACGCCCATCATGCTGGTCATCATGCTGGTCATGTCCAGGGTCTCGGCCTGGATGGTAATGGGGTAGCTGGAAAGGGTGTCCTTCTGAATCTTGTCGATATAATTCTGTATGCCGTTGGACAGGGACATGATCAGCGCAATGCCGATGATGCCGATGCTTCCGGCAAAGGCCGTCAGGATGGTTCGGGCCTTTTTCGTCATCAGGTTGTTGGTGGAAAGAGCCAGGGCAGTGAAAAAGCTCATGGAGGGCTTTTTTACCTGACTTGCGGGGGCGCTTTCGGTGTTGTCGGAGCGGTAGGGATTGCTGTCGTCCACAATGAGGCCGTCCTTCAGCCTGATGACCCGGCTGGCATATTCCATGGCCAGCTCCGGGTTATGGGTCACCATAATGATGAGCTTGTCCCTGGAGATCTCCTTCAGCAGGTCCATGATCTGCACTGAGGTTTCAGAGTCCAGGGCGCCGGTAGGTTCATCCGCCATGAGGATGTCCGGATCGTTCACCAGGGCCCGGGCAATGGCTACCCGCTGCATCTGTCCGCCGGACATCTGGTTGGGCTTTTTATAGAGCTGATCCCCCAGCCCCACCTTCTCCAGGGCTTCCCTGGCCCTGGCCTTCCGCTCCGCTGGCCCCACGCCGGAAAGGGTCAGCGCCAGCTCCACATTGGCAAGCACAGTCTGATGGGGGATCAGGTTATAGGACTGGAATACAAAGCCCACCGAGTGGTTGCGGTAGCTATCCCAGTCGCTGTCGGTAAAGTTTTTGGTGGATTTGCCGTTGATGACCAGATCCCCGGAGGTATACTGATCCAGGCCCCCGATGATGTTCAGCAGCGTGGTCTTACCACAGCCGGAGTGTCCCAGGATGGCTACGAACTCGCTTTCGCGGAATTCCAGGTCCACGCCCTTCAGCGCATGGACCACGGAGTCCCCGGCGATGTAGTCCTTCTTGATAGACTGTAGTTTGAGCATTCTTTCCCCTTCTTATTGACATAGAGATGAATCTGCGCTAAAATAAAACCAATTTTGTATATGCTTCCGTAGCTCAGCAGGATAGAGCATCCGCCTCCTAAGCGGAAGGTCGCGCGTTCGAATCGCGCCGGGAGTGCCACAACGTCAGAACAAGCCAAAGCCTCCCCTGTGTAAGGGGAGGTGGCAAAAATCTCCGATTTTTGCCGGAGGGGTTGTAAATAGAACGTCCAATATTTTCAAAATGTAGCTGATAATCTGGAACATTTGAAAAACAATCCCTCAGTCAGCTTCGCTGACAGCTCCCTTTACACAAGGGAGCCTTCCTTTGTTACCGGCTTTTTGACAAGCTGCCAAACTGAATTGGAGCCGCTATGCTCTGTCCGGGACATCGGCCTGCGGCCGGTGTCTTGTTTTCATAAGATTTTTTCATTCTACCACAAACTTCTCATTTTGTCTTGCGGTTTTCAAAAGTTTCATTCCCTGTTCATATTTATTTTCTTTACAAATGGAGTTTGCCTATGAAAAACAAATCTTCTTCCCACTTCACTTTTGTGAATCTGCTCTTTGGCCTTACCATGGGCTGCCTTTGGGGCGTGATGATTTCGGGCTATTTTCTCAAGCTGGCCAATCAATATTCCTGGCCGCTTATGCTGCTGGTGGCCCTGGCTGCCCTGCTTTGTCTGGCTCTGGCCTTTGTTTTGCAGATTATCCTCCATGAGCTGGGTCACCTGCTGTTCGGTCTTTTGTCCGGGTACAGGTTTGTCTCCTTCCGTTTCGGCTTCCGGCTTCTGGCTCAATGCGGTCTGCTGTGCCGCTGCGTGATGTGCCCCCCTGAGCTGGATGAGGATGGGACCTTCCCCCTCTCCCTTTACAGTCTGGGCGGGATCTTCCTGAATCTTTTTTCCGGGCTGCTCTTCCTCTGGATATATTTTATCAGCGGCGGTATGCTGCTCCTCACGCTGTTCTCCCTCTCTGCCGGTATTCTCGGTCTGGGCCTTGGGCTGATGTTCGCTCTGCCCGTCAAATACAGCGATGGGTATAACGCCCTCTGGCTCAACGACGATGACGCTGCTCTTCACGGCCACTGGCTCCGCCTGCGGGAGGAGGCCGCCGGGGAGAGCGAAGGGTGAAAAGCCTTCTGGAAAAATCTTTGCATTGAAAACACCTCAGCTCCTGTGTATGCTTGGAGCTGAGGTGTTTTTATGAAACTGAAAGCCATTCTCCGCCGGATGCTGTCCATGTGCCCGGAGGCCTGGTACATATTCCGCCGGGGCCTGCAGCTGTCGGCCTTTCTGATGCTCTGCGCCTTCGCGCTGCTGCTGGAGTGGAACGGCAATATGCTGGAGCGGTATGAGCTGTACATGACCGCCGTTTCTCTGATGGAGATCACACAGGCCACGCTGCTGATCAGCGTGCTGGCCTCGGTGCTGATCGAGGATGTTCAAAGCTGAAGGGCCAGGAATTCCTCCCGGCTCATGGTGGCGTTGAGCACATCCATCAGCCCGTCAGCGGTAAGGCGTGCCGGTAAATCCAGTTGGGAAAGCAGGGCCTGGCGCCGGGCCCCGCTGCCGGCCCCGCCGCTGAGACCTTTTTTATACAGGTCCGCCTTGCTGATGCGCCCTTCCTGCCCTCCGCCGCTCTCCCCTTCAAAGGTGGCGCCAGCCCGTTTCAGGGCCTCCAGAAGCACTTCCGGCCGCATCCCCTCCACGCCCAGTTTTCCCTCTTTGGAGCCTTTGGCCTTTCGCCGCTCCTTGCCGTAAACGTCCGGGATGTAGGCGTTTTTGATCAGGCCCGGGTCGATGCAGCCCTTCAGGTGGTTGCGAATCAGAAAGCCTGCGCCGTCGGAATCGGTCATGAGGATGAGCCCCCGGCTCTCCGCCAGCTTTTTCAGCAGCGTCCGCTTCTCCCGGTCGTTAAAAATGCCGAAGCCGCCGGTTTCGATGATCACCGCGTCCACCACCTGGCTGAGGGTGTTCTTGTCATAGCGGCCCTCCACCACAATGACCTCTTTAATCCGCTGCATATTCTTCCCCCGCCGCGATCCGCAGCACCACTTCCTTCAGCAGCTCCCGGGAATCCTGGGCGCTGCTTTTCATTTTATAATCCGCCTGGGCGCAGAGCTCCACCGCCCGGATCAACTGGGGCAGGGTGTAGCCCCTGGCAGCATTGATCAGCTTCCTTGCTATATAATCCTGCTTGATGCCGCAGGCATCCATCAGGTATTTGCTGCCCAAGTCCTGCTCTATAGCCAGCCGGGCGGCATAAAGTCTGCGCATCTGCATCCCCAGCATGGCCAGCATGGCGATGGGCTCGTTGTTCTTATCCGCCAGCAGCTCCGCCAATACAGAGAGGGCGGTGTTGTATTTTTTCTGGGCGATGTACTCCGTCATATCAAAGATCACCGCCTCGGGGATGTGGTTGGCTACCGCCTCCACATCGGCCACGGTTACCCGCTCCCCCTTGGCATAGGCCGCCACCTTCTCGATCTCCGGGATCAGGCCGCTCATCAGCTCCCCGCTGATGAAGATAAGCCGCTGGGCAGCGTCCAGCTCGATGCGTTTTCCCGCCGCGGCGAAACGGCGCACCAGCCAGTCCGTCAGCATGCCCTGGGACTGGTTGGTAAACTTCAGCTCCTTGGCCGCCTGGCGCAGGGCTTTCACGCTTTTCAGCCGCCCATCCAGCTCATAATCCGCTCCCAGCACGAAAGCCACCACGCAGTAATCCGGCACATCCTGCAGCAGCGCCGCGAAGGTCTCCGCCTCCTTCAGCCTGTTGATGTCCATATCCCGCAGTTCGATAAAACTGCGCTCGGTCATAAAGGGCAGGGCGTCCATGGCCTGGCGCAGGGCGTCCAGATCCAGCTCCGGCCCATCCATCCGCCGGTAGCTGAAGCTGTCGTCCCCTTCCGGCAGGCAGACCTTTTTCAGCTGCACCAGGTACTGTTCCCGCAGGTAGTCCTCCGGCCCCCAGAGCAGATAGACCCGCTCCGGCCCCTGCTGCTTCAGTTCTCTGACCGCCGCCGCGTAATTCAGTTTTTCCTCGTCTTTTCCGTATTTTTTCGCCACGATTGTTTCCTACCCGATTCGTATTTCCACCGTACCGTCTTTGTCGGTTCTGTACACATTATAACCGTAAAGGGCCAGCCGTTCAAGAGTTTCCTCCGCCGGATGTCCATAGCTGTTAAAGCCCACGCTGATCACCGCCGTGTCGCCTCCCAGCTCCGCCAGCAGCTGCGGCAAGCAGGCATCGGCGGAGCCGTGATGTCCCGCCACCAGCAGTTCCGTACCGGCCAGCTCCTGTTCCTGTGTCAGCCGCAGCTCCTCCGTCATGGGACTGTCCCCGGTGATCAGAGCCTGATAATCACCCAGCTCCAGATGGACGGCCATACAGCTCTCATTGTCCCGGCTATTTTCTGCCGGAGCATACAAGCTGGCGGTGATCTTCTCGCCCACACACAGGATGCTGTCGGCGCTTATATATTTGATCTCCACCCCGTAGCGCCGGGCGCTGTCCTGAATATCAACCGGGAGTTCTTCCGCCATGGCAGGCACAATCAGCTGCCGCAGTTCCAGCATCTCCATCAGCATGGCTACCCCGTTGCTATGGTCCTGGTGGAGATGGGTCAGCACCAGCGTGTCCACGCTTTTCCTCCCCCGGCTGAGCAGGTAGCGGCCAGCCAGCTCCCCGGCGTTATCCGGGCTGTTGATGCTGCCGCAGTCGATCAGCACTGTGCTGTCCCCGGCCATGGCAGCGACGCAAAGCCCCTGGCCCACATCCAGAACGGCGATGGTCTCCCGCCCCTTGGCATAATCCCAGGCAGTACAGCGCAGAAGCAGGCATAGGCTCAGCACAGTGGCCAGACCGGGCACACCGAAGCGCAGCCAGTTTTTCTTGCCGAACAGGCCGCAGAGAATGAACAGCCCGTAGCTGGCTGCCAGCCAGGGCCACAGCCCCCTGGTCTCCGTATACACCACTGCCCCCGGCAGGGAGGCGATCACCCTTGCCGCAAGGAGGATGTAGCGGGCAAGCCAGGCGCAGAGCCAGGCCAGGCCCTGACCCAGCAGCGGCAGCAGCGATGCCAGACAAGTGATCCACCCGCCCATAAAGCAGAGGGACACCGCCCACAGCGCGGCGATGTTGCCCACGACGGACAGCAGCGGGACATAGCCAAAATACAGCGCTGTCAGCGGCGCCGTGAACACCAGCACACTCAGGGTAGTGGACAGGTTCCCGATCAGATAGCGCAGCAGAAACCGGCGCGCCACCGCCTTCCACCGTGCGCAGAACCAGCCGTAGATCCGCCCGGAGAAGCAAAGAATCCCCGCCATGGCGGCAAAAGAAAGCTGTAGGCTGACGCTGGCAGCAGCATAGGGATTATGCAGCAGGATCAGCGCCAGAGCCAGGGAAAGCGAGGTGGGCGGGTCATTCTCCCGCCGCAGCACCGGTGCCATCAGCAGCAGGCTTTGCATCACGCCTGCCCGCACCGCCGAGGGCGAGGCCCCGGTCACCAGCACAAAGGCCCACACCAGCCCCATACCGGTCAGGGCGCTTCTGCGCCCGGCGCCAAACAAAAATTGCATCAGCCCCACCAGAAATACCACATGCATCCCCGATACCGCCACCGTGTGCATCAGTCCTGCCCGGCTCATTGCCAGGGCCAGAGCTTCATCCTCATAAAGCAGGCTCTTGTCCCCCAGCAGCAAGGCCCGCATGAAGGCAGCGCAGTCCGCCGGAAAGAGGCCGCCGATGCGCTCCGCCAGGAGCCGGTTCAGCTTCACCGGCAAATAGCGCAAACCTCCTCCCTGTTGGCAAAGGGCGACCGGCTCTATCGCTGTGATTTTGCAATAGATCCCCCGGCTGTAATAGCCGTCGTAATCCTCTCCGTACAGCTTGTCCGCCATTCGTACCCGTCCGGTGAAACGGACCCGATCCCCAGGAACAAGCTGGGTGCCGGTAAAATCATTGTCGTATACGATGGCCTTCGCCTTGGGCAGCTCCTCCCCCAGAAGCCGCAGCTCCAGCCGGCAATAACTGTCGTATACCGCCGGGTAAGCTGTCACTTCGCCGTATATCGTGTAGGTCCCGCCATCACAACTCTCTGCCCTGGCGACGGTTCTGGCGTGATAACACTGGAACTGAACAAGGCCAAGACTGAAAAACACCAGACACAGGGCGAGTCCCCGCAGCCATTTGCGCCCCGGCAGCATCAGCCCCGCCGCCATCAGCGCTGAAAGCACCGCCGCATACAGCAGCCAGGGCAGGGGCAGCAGGTAATTGGCGGCAAAGATCGCGGCGGAAAAAGCGATAGCCGCTCTTGCCAGTATTCTCATCCCCCACCCCGTTTCTTTTCCAAAAAGTGCCTGATTTTCCGAACAATCAGAAGAAAGAAGCCGCAAGGGTCCCATGCCCTTGCGGCTTCTTCTCAGATCATTTTCTCGCCCAGCTTCACGCCGCCGAGAATATGGAAGTGCAGATGCATGACGGTCTGTCCGCCATCGGCGCCGCAGTTGTTGATCACCCGGTAACCGTTTTCCAGGCCTTCCGCTTTGGCGATCTTCGCCACAGCCTCAAAGCACTTGGCCACATACTGGGAGTTGCTCCCATCCACAGCATCGGTGCAGCAGATGTGCTCCTTGGGCACCACCAGCACGTGTACCGGGGCCTGGGGATTGATGTCCCGGAAAGCATAGACCCATTCGTCCTCATAGACCTTGGTGCTGGGGATTTCCCCGGCAATGATTTTGCAGAACAGGCAATCCTGATCTCTCATGGGTTTTCCTCCTTATATTTTTTCCTTGACAAAGCGCTCCACCGCGGCCAGCGCCTCATCCAGCTTGCTCAGGTCGTTGCCGCCGCCCATGGCGGAATCCGGCTTGCCGCCGCCCTTGCCCCCGGCAATGGCGGTGATATTCTTGATAATGTCTCCGGCCTTCAGTCCCTTGGCCACGGCGTCCTTGCCGCAGACACACTGGAAACTGATCTTTTCCCCGTTGACAGCGGCGATCACCGCCACAACGGCGCTGTCCTTATCCCGCAGCACGTCGCCCATCTGACGCAGGGCGTTAGCGTCGCAGCTGCCCTGCTTGCAGGTGACCACGTGGACGCCGCCGATATCGCTGGCCTTTTTCAGCAGCTCGTCGGCGCCGCCGGCAGACTCCTTGGCCTTGTACTGCTCGATCAGGCGCTTGGCCTCCTTCAGCTCATTGGCCTGCTGTTCCAGCTTCTGCATCACGTCGGCGCTGTTGGTCTTGAACATGGCGGCGATGGCAGAGAGCTCATCCAGAGTCTTGTGCAGGTCGGCCAGCGTCCGGGGGCCGGTAGTGGCCTCGATACGGCGCACGCCGGAAGCAACTGAACCCTCCGAAACAATGTGGAAAGCGCCGGCCTTGGCGGTGTTGTTCAAGTGGGTGCCGCCGCACAGCTCCACGCTGTAGCCGCCCATGTTCACCACCCGCACCACATCGCCGTACTTCTCGCCGAAGAGGGCGGTGGCGCCGCTGTTTCTGGCCTCCTCAATGGGCATCTCCTTCACTTCGATGCCGTAACCGGCCAGAATGGCCTGGTTCACCAGCCGCTCCACCTCCTGCAGCTGCTCCGGCGTGACGGCGGAAAAGTGGGTAAAGTCAAAGCGGAGGAAGTCCGGCTCCACCAGGGAACCGGCCTGATGCACATGATCGCCCAGCACTTCCCGCAGGGCCTTGTGCAGCAGATGGGTGGCGCTGTGAGCCCGGCCCACGGCCTCCCGGCGTTCATGGCAGTAAGAAACCTCTACCGTGTCGCCCAGCTTCACACAGCCGGACTTCACCACGCCGTAGTGCATCACCTTGCCGCCCTTGTTCTTCTGGACATTGTTGACCTCAAAGCGGAAGTCCCCGGCTTCGATGACACCGTGGTCGGCCACCTGGCCGCCCATCTCGGCGTACATAACGGTCTGATCCAGCACCAGGATGGCCTCGGCCCCTTCGGACACGGCCTCCCGCATCTCGCCCTCGGCCACGATGGCCAGCACCTCAGCGCTACACTTGTCCTGCTCATAGCCCACAAAGCGGGTGTCGGCAATGCCCTTGCCGAACTCGATACCGGCCCAGCCCAGATCGCCCAGGGCTTCTCTGGCCTTGCGGGCGCGAACCCGCTGCTCCTCCATCAGGGCCTTGAAGGCGGCCTCGTCCACGTTCATGCCCTCGTCCTGGCACATCTCAATGGTCAGATCAATGGGGAAGCCGTAGGTGTCATAGAGCTTGAAGGCGTCGGCGCCGGAGAAAACGCTCTCCCCTTTTGCCTTATGCTCCGCCATCAGCTCGGCAAAGATCTTCATGCCGGCGTCGATGGTGCGGGCAAAGTTTTCCTCCTCGGTCTTGACCACCCGGGTGATATAGGCCTGCTTCTCCCGCAGTTCGGGGTACTGGCCCTCGTTTTCATGAATGACCGTGTCGATCACCTGATACAGGAAGGGCTCATTGACGCCCAGCAGCTTGCCGTGGCGGGCGGCCCGGCGCAGCAGACGGCGCAGCACATAGCCCCGGCCCTCGTTGGAGGGCAGCACCCCGTCGCAGATCATGAAGGTGGCGGAACGGATGTGGTCGGTAATGACCCGCAGGGAAACGTCCATCTTGTGGCTCTTGCCGTAATAGGCGTGGGTGATCTCGCTGACCTTGTTGGTGATGTTCATCACCGTGTCCACATCGAAGAGGGAATCAACCCCCTGGCAGACCACAGCCAGACGCTCCAGACCCATGCCGGTGTCGATATTCTTCTGCTTCAGCTCGGTATAGTGGCCCTCGCCGTCGTTATCGAACTGGGAGAAAACGTTGTTCCAGACCTCCATATACCGGTCGCAGTCGCAGCCCACGGTGCAGTCAGGCTTGCCGCAGCCGTACTGCTCGCCCCGGTCAAAATAGATCTCCGAGCAGGGGCCGCAGGGGCCTGCCCCATGCTCCCAGAAATTGTCCTCCTTGCCAAAGCGGAAGATCCGCTCTGCCGGGATGCCAATGTCCTTGTTCCAGATTTCAAAGGCTTCGTCGTCCTCCAGATAGATGGAGGGATACAGCCGCTCCGGGTCAATGCCCACCCACTGGGGAGAGGTGAGGAATTCCCAGCTCCAGGCGATGGCCTCTTTCTTGAAGTAGTCGCCGAAGGAGAAGTTGCCCAGCATCTCAAAATAGGTGCCGTGGCGGGCGGTCTTGCCGATGTTCTCAATGTCGCCGGTGCGGATGCACTTCTGGCAGGTGCAGACCCGGTGCCGGGGCGGCTCCTGCTCGCCCTTGAAGTAGGGCTTCATGGGCGCCATGCCGGAGTTTATGAGCAGAAGGCTGGCGTCGTTCTGGGGTATCAGGGAAAAGCTGGGCAGGCGCAGATGGCCCTTGGTCTCAAAAAAGCTGAGAAACATTTCCCGCAGTTGATTCAAACCGAATTTTTCCATTTTGTCCTCCAATAAAAAATATACCTCCGCCCCGATACAGGGGCGAAGGTCGGATTCGCGGTACCACCCTGATTTGCCGCCACGCGGCATCTCATGCGCCTTTAACGCAGGCTTACGCCCCGGTCTCCCAGGGAGGCTCAGAAGTGGCCGCCGGGTCGGAAATCACAGGGCCTCGCAGCATACAGCCCCTCTCTGCAGTGTTCCAAACCGGCTCGTTTCGTCACAGCCGAAATTTACCTTGTAATTCTACCACAAGCGCGCCGTTTGTCAAGCCTTCATCGACATTTTCTGACGATGGAAAGCCTTGGGGCGCAGCGGGGCAGGCGCATATGTATCTCCATCATGGGGTGGCGGGTGTCCTGGATCTCCTCCCCCTCGGCGTTGAACATCTGCTCCGGCGTAAAGCTGACGGGCGCTCCTTCCGGCGTCAGCAGCTCCAGCCGGTCCCCCAGGCAGAACTTGTTGCGCTGGGTCAAAACAGCGTTGCCCCCTTCATCGCAGCGCTCCACCACTGCGGCCACGTCCGCGTCGGTGGTATAGCTGGCCTGGGAATAATGCTCCCCCGGCTGGCCGTAATAGAAGCCTGTGCAGTAAGGCCGGTGACTCACCTTCTCCGTCTCGGCGATCCACAGCGGGTCCAGGCGCTCCCCCTTGAGAGCGGCGTCAATGGCGTGGCGGTAGGCGTTGGTGACCACGGCGGCGTAATAGGCCGACTTCATCCGCCCCTCGATCTTGAAGCTGGATATCCCCGCTTCGATCAGCTCCGGGATGTGCTCGATCATTCGCATATCCCGGGAATTCATGATATAGGTGCCCCCGTCCTCCACAATGGGGAAATATTCCCCCGGCCGGGTCTCCTCCACCAGGCTGTACTTCCAGCGGCAGGGCTGGGCGCACTGACCCCGGTTGGCGTCCCTGCCGGTGAGATAGTTGGACAGCAGGCAGCGCCCGGAGAAGGACACACACATAGCCCCGTGGACAAAGGCTTCCAGCCGCAGATCCTTGGGGGTGTTGGCCCGGATGGTGCGGATATCCTCCATGGGCGTCTCCCGGGCCAGCACCACCGTGTCCGCCCCCATATCATAGAGAGCGCAGGCCGTGGCACTGTTGATGACCCCCAGCTGGGTGCTGACATGGAGCCTGGCATGAGGGGCATAGCGCCTTGCCAGGCCCATGACCCCCAGGTCGGCAATGATCAGCCCGTCCACGCCGAAGCCGTCCAGCGCTTCCAGGAAGCCCGGCAGCCGCTTCAGCTCATCTTCCCGGGGCAGGGTATTGCAGGTCACATAGACCCGCCTGCCCAGACTGTGGGCCAAGGCCACCGCCTTTTCCATTTCCCCGTTATTAAAATTTCCGGCGGCAGAGCGCATACCGAATTCGCTGCCCGCCAGGTAGACCGCGTCAGCGCCGTAGGCCAGGGCCATTTCCAGCCGCTCCCAGTCCCCCGCCGGGGACAGGAGCTCCGGCTCGTTATTCGTAATTCTGTGTTGCGACAAAGTTATTGAACTCCGTTTCATTGGTAAAGAATCGATGGGACCCGGTATTGGTGTCCAGAGCGTAGTAGTAATAGCCGGTGCTCTCCGGGTTCAGCGCCGCGTTGATAGAGGCCAGACCCGGGCTGCAGATGGGTGTGGGCGGCAGGCCGATATGCATGCGGTTGTTATAAGGCGTGTCGGTCTCCAGCATTTCCGCCGTGGGCGCACCCTCATGGTCCGGGTAGGGATAGAGGATGGCCGCGTCAATGCCGATGGGCATATTGGCATAGATGCGGTTATAGATGACGGAGGCAATGGTTGCCCGCTCCTCGTCGTTGGCAGCCTCCTTCTCGATCAGGGAGGCCACATTCACCACATCCCGAATGCTCATGTTCATATCCGCCGCTTTTTGCAGCATCTCCGCCGTCTGCTTATAGTAGAAGTTCTCCAGCATCTTGTTGATGGCGCTGGAGGCCTGCATCCCCACATAGAACTCATAGGTATCCGGGAAGAGGAAGCCCTCCAGCCGGGTGGCGTCGCCTTCGGGCAGGTCCTCAAGGAAGCTGTAATTGAACTTGTCGTTGGCGGCAGACTCCATCAGCTCCTCATAGCTGCAAACGTTCTTTTCCTCCAGGCGCTTGAAGATCTGGTGCATGCTGAAGCCCTCCGGCAGCGTCACATCGATGGTCACCGTGGAGGCGGAGCCGGCCCGCATATTCTGGACCAGGGCCCGGTAGTCGAAGGTAGATTTCAGCTCGTACTCCCCCGGGCTCACCTTCTCGCTGGCGGTAGACACCTTGCAGAACATATTGAACAGCCACTTATACTCGATCAGGCCCGCGTCCTTCAAAGCGTTGGTCACATAGTCCATATCCGCGTGGGTCACCCGCTTGGTGCCGGTCTTGTTGCCGTTTTCATCAAAGGTATCCACCGTTTCCGACTGGAAGATGGACATGGGCAGCGTCACCACCGCGGTGAATTCCTTCTTGTTCAGCGCCAGCATATCACTGGCCGCCATCCAGGCCAGGCAGGCCAGCACCACGCTGACGCAGGCGATAAACACGAAGTACATGATCCCGCCCATACAGCCGGAGCGGTATTCCTGGCTCTGGCGCACCGGGTGATAGTCCCGCTCCGATTCCACGTCGCCGGTGTAATTGTGGGTCTCCTCTCCGGTCTTGTCGGTGAACAGATCGTCCACCGCCTTTACCGGGGAGCTCTTTCCCCGGCCGGACTTTCTGTCTGCCTTTCCCTGCTTCTCCGGCTGCGCCGGCGCAGGCTCCTCACTTTTGGTCTGCTGGTCATGGATGCGGAATATTTCATTGATCTTATCGATATCGCCTGACATACTGGTCTCCATTCTGCCGCCGGAGCATCGGCAAGGGCGCTTCCCGGCGGCATGGCGAAAGCACCCGGCATGATTCATCTTTTACTTTGCCCGGCAGTAGCACCGGGACCGTTCTGCGCATATGATGGCACGAGCGATGGGAATCGCCCCTACACAGGTCAAAGGATGTGCCGCCGCTTTCCGTGCAGGCGGCGGGGAGTTTGAAAAATCAAAGCACGGAGAAAGGGTAAAACTATGTTCTGCAACGGTTGTAACAGCTCTCTCTGGATCATCATCCTGATCATCATTCTCTTCGGCTGCGGCGGTAACAGCTGGGGCTGCGGCAACAACTGCGGCTGCGGCTGCGAGAATAACAACAACTGCGGCTGCGGCTGCTGAGTTCATTTCACACAGGGGCATCGAAAGATGCTCCTGTTTTTTTGACGCATCGGACTTCTATTTGTTTCGCAGCTCCCGCAGGATGATATCAAAGATTTCCTGGTTCTTCTCGTCCACATCCCGCTCCACGCCGTCCTTCAGGTAATCGATGCGTATCCAGCCATAGTAGTCCGCAGCCTTCCTGGCGGTCAGCAGGCAGCGCTGGAGATACTCTACATCCTGCTCATGAATATCCGCCTTGGTGTTGGTATTCTGCTGGCGGCGGGCCATGCGGCTGAGGGAGGTCTCTACGTCCACATCCAGATAGATCACCATGTCCGGCTTGGGCAGGCCCATCTTGTTATATTCCAGGTCATAGAGCCAGGCAAAGAATTCCGGCAGCTCCTCCGCCGGCAGCTTGGAGCCCTGATGCACCGCGTTGGAGGTGGTGTAGCGGTCGGATAGGATCAGGCCTCCGTTTTCGTAGATTTTCCCCCAGTCCTCCCGGTAGGAGGCGAAACGGTCCACCGCGTAAAAGGTGGAAGCGGCGTAGGGGTTCACATCCCCCGGGTGGCTGCCGAACTGGCCGGAGAGATACATACGCACCAGGGCGCTGCTGTCCTTGTCATAGCGGGGGAACACAATATGATTATAGTCTATCTTTTGCTTTTCCATTCTGGCGCAGAGACGGCGGTATTGGGCGGACTTGCCGCTGCCGTCAATGCCCTCCAGCACGATCAGTTTACCCTTGCTCATATCTGATAGATTAACTCCTTATATCTGGCTGAACACTTCGCCGATCTTTTCGTGGATCACCAGGTCGGCATAGTTGTCATAGGGCGTCTCGCTGAGATTCACCAGCACCAGCTTATCGCCCTTGTAGTAATTGATCAGGCCCGCCGCCGGGTATACGTTCAGGCTGGTGCCGCCGATGATCAGCACCTCGGCCTTACGGATGTAGTCGACGGCCCGGCGCACCACATCGTCGTCCAGTGGCTCCTCGTACAGCACGATGTCCGGCCGGATGATTCCGCCGCAGACGCAGCGGGGAACACCCTGGCCATGGTTCATCTTCTCCGCCGGGTAGGGGCGGCGGCAGCGGGAGCAATAGGCACGCAGGATGCTGCCGTGCAGCTCCAGCACGTTTCTGCTGCCGGCGGCCTGATGCAGCCCGTCAATATTCTGGGTGATCACCGCCCGCAGCTTTCCTTCCGCCTCCAGCTCCGCCAGACGCAGATGGGCCCGGTTGGGCTTCACACCGTCGATCACCAGCTTTTCCCGGTGAAAGCGGTAGTACTCCGCCGGGTCCCGCTCAAAGAAGCTGTGGCTCAGTATGGTCTCCGGCGGGTATTTCCACTTCTGGTTGTACAGGCCGTCCACACTGCGGAAATCAGGGATTCCGCTTTCCGTGCTCACACCAGCCCCGCCAAAGAAGACGATATTGTCGCTCTCCCGCACCATTTCCCGCAGTCTGGCCACTTTCTCTTCCATCGAAATCACCGCCGTTTCATTATTAACCAATTTATTATATCGGAAATTTCTCTTTTTTTCAATTACGCATTTGTTAAATGCACCCGCAGCACCCTTGCCGCCAGGGCCGCCAGATCCTCCCGGCAGGACTTTTGAATCTCATCAAAGCTTCTGCTGCCGTCAGAGCTGGCATAATAGGCGTCGATCCCGCAGCTTCGCACCTGCTCCGCCTCCGGCCCGATACAGCCGCAAAGGGCGATGCAGGGCACCCCCTTTGCCTTCGCCCGGCGGGCCACGCCCACCGGCACCTTGCCGGCCAGGCTCTGCCCGTCCAGCCGCCCTTCCCCGGTGATCACCAGGTCTGCGCCCCGGAGCATCTGGTCAAAGCCCACACTGTCCAGCAGCATCTCGATCCCCGGCTTCAGCTGGGCATCCACAAAGGCCAGCATCCCGGCCCCCAGACCGCCGGCAGCGCCGGCGCCGGGAATATCCTTCACATCCCGGCCAAGCTCCCGTTTGATCACATCGGCAAAATGGGCCATGGCGGCGTCATGGGGGCCGATCTGCTCCGGCTTCAAGCCCTTCTGAGGGCCGAAAACGGCCACCGCCCCACGGGGCCCGCAGAGGGGATTGTTCACGTCGCAGGCGGCGGTGACGGTCATCGCCGGCATCTTTTCCGGCGGCACAATTCGCTCCACTTTGGCCAGGTTCCAGGCATAGGGGGCCAGATGCACCCCGTCCTTATCAAAGAACCGGTAGCCCAAAGCGTCCGCCATGCCGATGCCGCCATCATTGGTGGCGCTGCCCCCCAAACCGATCAGGAACCGGCTGCTGCCCCGGCCCAGGATGTGCATCATCAGCTCCCCCACACCCCAGGTGGTGGCATGCAGGGGCTGCAAATTTCCTTTCGTCAGGGGCAGCCCGGCGCAGCTGGCCATCTCCATCACGGCGGTGCCGTCCGGCAGGATGCCGTATTCCGCGTCCACGAACCAGCCCAGGGGCCCTGTCACCTCTTTGGTTTTTAGTTCCCCGCCGATGAGGGACACATAGCTCTCGCTCATGCCCTCTCCGCCGTCAGACATGGGGACGCAGATCACTTCCGCCCCCGGGCAGCATTTTTTTACTTCATCGCCGACAATGGCACAGACTTCCCGGGCACTCATGGTGCCTTTGAAGGAGTCAGGCGCAAGGATCACTTTTTTCATATTCGCAACCCACTCTACGAAAACAGGCAGACCATGTGATCTGCCTGTTGAATAGTCTTACGCTTCCACGCTTTTGATGATTTCCTCCGCCAGAGGGGCAAACTGCGCCAGCAGCAGCTCATTCTCCCGGCGGGTGACAAAGCGGTAGGTCTCGTCAGTGGAATAGGCGGCCATGTCCACGATGTAGCACCGGGCCGAGCGGGCGGCGGCCATGGCCAGCTCCGCGCTCTCAGCCAGATAGTGCCTGGCCTCTTTGGGGCAGAGGGGGCACAGCTCCCGGGCCAGCTCCAGCAGCTTCCCCATCATGTTCATGATCTCGGCGCAGATGCTGACCGCCGGCTGTCGGGCGGCCTCGATGTTCCGGGCGTCGCCCTCCTTTATAGCCCGCTTCAAAGGGCCGCGGCACTTTACGTCCTCATCGATGAGATGCACCATGTAGCTGCGCAGGATCTCCCCATTGCGGGCGATATAATCCAGCCGCTCATTGCCGCTGACGGTCTTGCCGGTGACAGCCGCCGCCCGGCACAGCAGCGCCGCCGCCACAGAGGCCGCCACCGCGGCGCCGCTGCCGGTCTCCAGCTTGCCGTCCGGGTCTGCCAGGGCCTGACTCAGTTCCTCCATGGTCTTCTTCTTGAACACTTCGATCATGATCTTCTCCGCCATTGGATAGCCTCCTTAAAATTTTATTTTAATCCCGGTTGAATTCCCGCAGAACAAGGCCCTCATTCTTCTGCAAGGCCCAGTTGATGCACCACTCGGAAGTAAACAGTAGCAGGTTGTTGCCCTTGAAATCCTGCACCCACTTGGTGTCGCTGGTCAGGTTCAGGTCGCTGATTTTGATGTTCTCGTTCTCCACCCAGCGCACCAGCTCATAGGGCATGGCCCGGCGTCGCACATCCACGCCGTACTCGGTTTTCAGCCGGTACTCCAGCACCTCAAACTGCAGCACGCCCACCACGCCAACGATCACTTCCTCCACGCCGGTGAAGGGCTCGTGGAAGATCTGAATGGCGCCCTCCTGGGCGATCTGCATGATGCCCTTTTCAAACTGCTTGCGCTTCATGGTGTCCACGCGCTCCACCGCGGCGAAATGCTCCGGCGCG
Organism: bacterium; assembly: GCA_004560305.1. GTDB lineage: Bacteria > Bacillota > Clostridia > Oscillospirales > Oscillospiraceae > Limivicinus. Next base: position 18,832 of record SFVI01000009.1, read on the forward strand.
AAGGTGGGGATGCCCTCGAAGCAGATGTTCTTCCCCTTTTCGCAGATAGTGTCGCCGATGGAGAAGATGCCTGGGTCAAATACGCCAATGATGTCCCCGGCATAGGCCTCGTCGATGATGGCCCGCTCCTGGGCCATCAGCTGCTGGGGCTGGGCCAGGCGTAGGGGCTTGCCCCCCTGCACATGGTAGTATTCCTTGTCCCGCTCAAAGCGGCCGGAGCAGATGCGCATGAAAGCGATCCGGTCCCGGTGGGCCTTGTTCATGTTGGCCTGGATCTTGAACACGAAGGCGGAAAAGCCCGGGTCGGTAGGCTCAATGATATCGTCCCCGGAAATTCTCGCCAGAGGCGGCATGGTCATTTTCAGGAAACTCTCCAAAAAGGGCTCCACGCCGAAGTTATTGAGAGCAGAGCCGAAGAACACCGGGCTGAGCCGGCCCTTGCGTACCTCGTCAATATCGAAGTCATAGCCCGCGCCGTCCAGCAGCTCAATGTCGTCCGCAAGGCTCTGGCGCAGCCGGGGGCCGATCAGCTCATCCAGCTTCTCCGTCTCGTCCAGGGTGCACTCGATGGCCCGGATCTTGCTCTGCCCCCGGTGGAACTCGTTGAAGGCCAGGATTTCTTTCTTCTCCCGGTCATACACGCCCTTGAAGTCCTGGCCGCAGCCGATGGGCCAGTTCATGGGATAGGTGCCGATGCCGAACTCGTTCTCCAGCTGCTCCATCAGGTCGTAGGGGCTGCGGGCCTCCCGGTCCAGCTTGTTGATAAAGGTAAAAATGGGGATGTGCCGCATGGCGCAGATTTTGAACAGCTTCCTGGTCTGGGGCTCGATGCCCTTGGCCGCGTCGATCACCATCACCGCCGAGTCCGCCGCCATCAGCGTGCGGTAGGTGTCCTCGGAGAAATCCTGGTGGCCCGGGGTGTCCAGAATGTTGATGCAGTATCCCTCATACTCAAACTGCATCACGGAGGAGGTGATGGAAATGCCTCTCTGCTTTTCCAGCTCCATCCAGTCGGAGACTGCGTGGCGGGCAGTGGCCTTGCCCTTGACGGAACCGGCCATCTGAATGGCCCCGCCGTAAAGCAGCAGCTTTTCGGTCAGGGTGGTTTTGCCCGCGTCCGGGTGGGATATGATGGCGAAGGTTCTTCTCCGCTCGATCTCTTTTCTCAAATCTGCCATAATCGACTTCCTCTTAGCTTATTTCTAACTGAGATATTATATCTGTTCCTTTGGGAAATGTAAAGATTTTATTCTCTCCACGATTTTCCCGATATTCTCGTCGGAGTATTCGATCTCCGCCGACCAGAGCCGCACCAGCTCCCGCAGCTCTCCCCCGCTCTGTTCCATGGCCCACAGCAGCCGCAGGCTGAGCACACAAAACTGCAAGATCAGCCCCGCCTGCGCCGCATCCTCCGCAGACGCAAAATGCCGGTAGAGCATGTATTGCAAAAGCCTGGTGTGCTTTGCATCGCCGGGCAGAGGCAGCTCACCCGTTCTCACCGTCAGCAGCGCCGCTGTCCAGTCCTCATCCATCCGCTCCAGCCCCAGGAAGAAGTCCCGCCAAAAGGCAGCGTCAAAGGGAATCGGCTCCATGTCCATCCCCCGGCAGCAGCGGCATATCCGTTCCTCCATGGGCAGGCTGAAATCACGGAGAATTTCAAACATTCTGCCCCGCAGGGCGATCAGCGCCGGCTCCTCCTCTTCGCCTGTTTCATCCCGGTCACAGACCAGTTCCAGCGGGCCATCCCCGGACAACAGCAGCCGGGCCGCTTCTTCGCAGCAGAGTCCCAGCCCCGCCTCCTGCCGCTCTGGGAAGTCATTGTAAAACCGGGGGTGCTCCCTGCAGATGTCGCAAAGCACGTCCTCCCCGAAGCCCAGGATCAGCCGGCAGAGGCCCTTCTTATTCAGAAAGGGACAGCGCTCTTCTTCCGTCAGGCAAAAGTGGGGCTCCGGCTCCCGGCACATCTTCTGCCGCAGCTCCTCCCCCAGCGCTCCCGGCAGTCCTTCATACAGTTCCGCCGTCTCCCTGTCAATATCGATCTCCCAGCCCAGGCAGCAGCTATGGGCGCACTTGTCCGCAATGCATTGAAATTCTCCGTAAAAATCCGGCTCTACATACAGCATCATTATCACCTCGATTTTTTACCATGAGCACAAAGTGCAAATGGTAAAAATTGTCATGTTTTTCGGTTGCCGCATCAGCGGCGAGAAAAACGACATAAAGCCAAAATAGCCAATTTATGGCTATTTTAATATAATCTTTTTGAAACCAAAAGTCCCTTTATCAGGGTCAAAAGTAAAGCCCGCCGAAGGGCGGGCTTTGTTTATTATGTACTTGCTTTCTGAACGTCCTTCTTACGGAAAAAGGGCAGCTTCAGTTCGCTGCAAGTAACGGCAAAGAAGATCAGCACGAAGCCCAGCAGCATCTTGCCGGTGATCACCTCATGATAGAACAGCACCGAAGCCAGCGCGCCGAAAACGCTCTCCAGGGTCATAATCATGGCAGCGATAGAGGAGTTGGTATACTTCATGCCCCAAGCCTGCAGGAAGAAACAGAGGGCGGTGCACACGAAGCTGAGATAGGCGATCTCGCCCCAGGCATTCAGGGGCACGTTCACTGGCGGCGCCTCAAACAGCAGCGCACCCACCCAGCAGATTACCGCCGCCGTGGCAAACTGCACGGCGGAAATGGTGACCGCGTCGCCGCTGTCCCGGTACTGCTCCAGCACGATGATCTGGAACGAATAGAAGATGCCGCAAAGCAGCGTCAGCATATCGCCGATGTTCACCCGGCCGATCCCCTCATTGAGGGATACAAAGCCAATACCGGTGATACACAGAAAGGCGGCTGCCACGTTGGCCAGGCCTGGCTTCCTCTTATAGACCCACCAGGCCAGAAAGGGCGTCAGCACGCAGTAGGTGGCAGTGAGGAAGGCGTTCTTGCTGGGAGTGGTAAACACCAGTCCATAGGTCTGCACGATGTAGGCCAGGGCCAGGCAAAGGCCCATCAGGGCACTGCCCTGCACACAGCGCTTGCTGACGGTTTTGATCCTCTTGCCCGCCACCGCCAGCATCACCAGTGCCGACACGGTGAAGCGGATGGAAAGCACCCACATGGTGCCCATGCTGTCCAGGGCGTTCTTCAGCACCACGAAAGAGGTGCCCCAAATCATTGCGCAAAGCAGCAGGGCGACCCTGCCCATTAATCCATTTCCTTTCATGTCTCTCTGTTCCTTATTCCTTGGTCATATGCTGGGCCGCGGCCCGCAGCATCAGCTTCTTGGTGCCGATACCCTCAAAGTTGATTTCGATCAGATAATCCCCGCCCATGGGGCTCAGCTTGGTGACTACGCCGCTGCCGAAGGCCTTGTGACGCACGCTGTCCCCCAGGCCAAAGCTGGGCGTGGTCGGAGCAGCCGGTGCCTTGGCCGCCGGCGCCGCCACCGTATGGCGGCTGGGGGTGTAGGCGGGTCTGGCAAACTCCTGCTGGACCCGGCTCCGCTCCCGGAAGCCGTAGCCCTTGGGGATATTTTTCTTAATGTGCTCCTCCGGGATCTCGTCCACAAAGCGGGAGACCCGGTTGGCTGTGGTGCGGCCGAAGATCATCCGCTGCCGGGCGCAGACCAGATGCAGCCGCTCCTTGGCCCTTGTGATGGCCACATAGCAGAGCCGCCGCTCTTCCTCCATTTCCTCCGGCTCGCCGATGGCCCGCATGCCGGGGAAGATGCTCTCCTCCATGCCTACGATGAACACGCTGGGGAATTCCAGGCCCTTGGCCGAATGCATGGTCATCATCACCACGCAGTCCGTTTCCTTATCGTAGTTGTCCATGTCGGTGTACAGCGCCACATTGGCCAGATAGCCCTCCAGGGTCTCATCGCCGGATTCCTTCATGTAGCCCAGGATGCTGGTTTTCAGCTCCTGCACGTTCTCGGCCCGGGCGGTGTCCTCCACGGTGTTCTTCTCCTCCAGAGCCCGGAGGTAGCCGGTTTTCTCTAGCAGCTCGTCCAGCAGCCGGTCCGGGCTGTTGTTTTCCGCGAAGGCCCGCAGCTCGTTGATCATCCCCGCGAACTGGCGCAGGCGGATGGCCGGGCGCTGCAGCTCCGGGTAGCTGTCCGCGTGGCTGAGAATCTCAAACATGGCGCAGTCGTTGTCCGCCGCCAGCTGCCGCACGGTCTCCACCGTACGCTCGCCGATGCCCCGGGGCGGGCTGTTAATGATCCGGCTCAGCCGCAGGTCGTCCGCCGTGGAGGCGATCAGGCTCAGATAGGCCAGCACGTCCTTTACCTCCGCCCGGTCAAAGAAGCGGGTGCCGCCGATGATCCGATAAGGGATGCCGTTTCGCTTGAAGGCATATTCCAGCTGGTTGGACTGGGCGTTCATCCGATACAATACCGCGTGGTCCCGCCAGTTGGCCCCCTGGCCGTAAGCGGCCATGATCTTGGAGGCCACGTACTGGGCCTCGTCGTTTTCGTTGTCCGCCACATACAGCTCCAGCGGCTCCCCCGCCCCCTGGTTGCTCCACAGCTCCTTGCCCTTGCGGCCCTGGTTGTGACGGATGACGGCGTTGGCAGCGTCCAGAATGTGGGTGGTACTGCGGTAGTTCTGCTCCAGCCGGATGGTGCGGCAGTTTTTGTACTGCTGCTCAAAGCTGAGGATGTTCTCAATGGTGGCGCCCCGGAACTTGTAGATGCTCTGGTCATCGTCACCCACCACGCAGATGTTGCCCCAGCCCCCTGCAAGCAGGGAAGAAAGCAGATACTGCAGGTGGTTGGTGTCCTGATATTCGTCGATCAGCACATATTGAAAGCGCCGCTGCCAGTAGCTCCGTACCTCCTCCTGTTCCTCCAGCAGCTTTACCGTGAAGAAGATCAGGTCGTCAAAGTCCATGGCGTTGGCGGTGAACATCCGGCGCATATACTCGCTGTAGATCTCGCCGATGCGGATGCGGCGGATATCCCCGCTCCTTCGGGCGCTGTCCAGATAGTCCCCGGCGCCGATGCGGCTGTCCTTGGCCCGGCTGATCTCGCTCAGCATGGCTTTTGGCGGGAACATCTTGTCATCCAGATCCATGTCCTTCAGGATGCGTTTGAGCAGGCTCAGGCTGTCCGCCGTGTCATAGATAGTGAAGCTGCCGGTAAAGCCCAACCGCTCCGCATCCCGCCGCAGAATGCGCACGCAGGCGGAGTGGAAGGTGCAGGCCCAGATGTCATTGGCCTCCGGCCCCAGCATCCGCTCCAGCCGTTCCTTCAGTTCCCCCGCCGCCTTGTTGGTGAAGGTGATGGCCAGGATGCGCCAGGGGGCCACCGGGTCCAGGGCCGCCATGCGCCGGGCCTCTTCCCCGCCCGCCAGCAGAATTTCCAACTGTCTTTCATCGGCCCCGGCGGGCACTTCGTCGCTGTCCCCCGCCCGGCCGTATTTCAGGAGGTTTGCAATGCGGTTAATGAGCACCGTGGTCTTGCCGCTGCCCGCCCCCGCCAGAATCAGCAGCGGCCCTTCCGTGGCCAGCACCGCCTGCCGCTGCATGGGGTTCAGAGCCGCGAATTCCTCCGCAATCACCGCCTTGCGGGCCTCTATGTACTTTCTTTCAAAATCCGTATTCATGCCGTCAAATCATAATCCGTTTCCATAAAAATCATCATACACGGCGAAGATTTTAACACAAAGGCAAAAAGATAACAAGTGGCAGCTTCCATAATACCCATGTTGACTTTTCCCCGCCGATTGGGTACTATGTAGCATATAAACATTTCGGAGATACAGAATGAAAAAGCGCATCAAACATCTTTTGGATAAAACAACGGAGCCTCGCACCGAGCGGATGCTTCTCATCTTTCTCCCCTTTCTGACCCTGGTGCTGGTGGCTCTGATCCTGGCCCCCGGCATCCTCTCCATCCTGGAGGACGCGCCCCTGCTCCCGCCGGAGAGCGCCGCCAGCCCGGAACCTATGGAGGCCGAAGGTCTGGCCCGGCTGCCGGAGGAAGAACTGGCCCTCCCTGTTTCCACGCCGGAGCCCACCCCCGCGCCCACGCCGGAACCCATCATCGTTTCTGAATCCGGCGCCCTCCTGGGCTGGCAGCAGATCGCCGGCAGCACCTATTACTACGACCGGAACGGCACTCCCGTCACCGGGATGCAGACCATTGATGGCAAGCTGTACTTTTTTGACCAATACGGCGTGAAGGCGGAACGGCTGGGCATTGACGTTTCGTTTTACAACAAGTTCATCACCTGGCCCGCTGTGGCCGCCCAGGGCATTGATTTTGCCATCCTCCGCGCCGGCGGCCGGGGCTGGGAAACGGGGCTGATCTATGACGACCGCTGGTTCCAGCGGAACCTGGCGGAGGCCAGGAATGCCGGCATTGACCTGGGGGTCTACTTCTTCTCCACCGCCACCAATCCCGCGGAAGCCGCGGAGGAAGCCCTCTATGTGCTGGACTGCCTTGGCGGCACGGAGCTGGAGCTTCCCATTTTTATCGACGTGGAATATTCCGGGGACTATCCCCATGGCCGGGCCGACCGGCTCAGCAATACCCAGCGTGAGTTGATCATCAACGCCTTCTGCCGCACTGTCATGGACTACGGTTATGAGGCCGGGGTCTATTCCGGGCAGAACTATTTCAAGTTCAACCTGGACATGCGCTCCCTTACCAAATACACTGTCTGGCTGGCAAGCTACACCAAAAACGCTCGCCTGCCCGATTATCCGGGCCACTATGACCTGTGGCAGTTTACCGACAGCGGCCACGTCAACGGTATCACCGGCATCGTGGACATGAACGCTTGGCTGTAAACTTTTTTCCTTGCATTAAAACTCTATACCGCGCAAAAAGCTGAGCGTTTTGCCTTCTTAAAACGCTCAGCTTTTTTATTCCAGTTTTTCCCGCAGCAGCTCCACCGCCCGCCGCTCCAGCCGAGAGATTTGCACCTGGGAAACGTGCATCACCTTGGCGCAGTTCTGCTGGGTCATGCCGTGGTAGTAGCGCAGGGCCACCACCTGCCGCTCCCGCTCCGGCAGCTGCTCGATGGCCGCGCGAAGAGCCACATGCTCCACCATCTTCTCCTCGGCGCCGTAGTCCCCCAGCACCAGCTCCAGGGTGAAGCCGTCCTCCCCGCTCTCCCGCTGCAGGCTCTCGGCAGGGCCGGTGGCGGTCTCGGCAAAGGCAATGTCCTCCGGGCTCATCCCCGTTTCCCGGGAAAGCTCCGACAAAGTGGGTTCCCGCCCCAGCCGCTGCTCCAGCTCGATCCGGGCCATGCGGATCTGGGCCGCCTGCTCCTTGATTCCCCGGCTCACCTTCACCATGCCGTCATCCCGGAGGAAGCGGCGGATCTCCCCGGAAATTTTCGGCACCGCGTAGGTGGAAAAGCGGGTGCCGAAGCTCTCATCGAAGCCCTCAATGGCCTTCAGAAAGCCCACGCAGCCCAGCTGATACAGATCCTCCGGGTCAATGCCCCGGCCGAAGTAGCGCCGGGCCACGCTCCAGATCAGGCCGGCATTTTCTTCCACCAGCTTTCCCGCCGCCTCCCGGTCACCCTGGCGCGCACGGCGGATTTCCCCGTAAATGTCCCCGCTCATCGCTTGCCCTGCCGGGGACTGATGAAGCGCTGCATCACCACGGTGGTGCCCTTGCCGGGGCTGGAGCGCACCCGCAGCTTGTCCATGAAGCTGCCCATGATGGTAAAGCCCATGCCGCTGCGCTCCTCCCCGCCGGTGGTATACAGGGGCGTCATGGCCTGCTGCACATCGGCAATGCCCTTGCCCCAGTCCCGGATGCTGATTTCCAGGGTATTGCCCTTGATGATCCGCAGCCGCATGGCAATGCGGCCCAGGGTGTCCGGGTAGCCATGGACGATGGCATTGGTCACTGCTTCGGACACCGCGGTCTTGATGTCCCCCAGTTCCTCCAGGGTGGGGTCCAGCTGGGCGGCAAAGGCAGCGGCAGCGGTGCGGGCAAAAGCCTCGTTGCAGCTTTTGCTGGGGAATTCCAGCTTTATGTAATTGGTTTCGTTCATAATCACTCCTCCTTTTATTTGCCCAGCGCCACCGGCACCAGCCGGTCGATCCCCGCCGCGTCAATGACCCGCTGGGGCTGCTTTGCCGGGTTTTCGATCCACGCTCTTCCGCCCAAGGTTTTCATCCGGCGGCTGACCCGGATGATCACCGCAATGCCAGAGGAATCCATGAAGCTGAGGCCGGACAGCTCCAGCACGCAGTCTCTGGGCATATATTCGTCCAGCAGCTCCTCAATGGAGCGGATGGCGTTTCTGGCCTCATGGTGATCCAGCTCTCCTGCCAGGAAAATGGTCAGCCTGCCGGCGGTGTAGCTTGTGTTTATATTCATCCTGTCTCTCTCCCGTCTGCGATAAAAAAATAGCACCGCATCTTTACGATGCAGTGCTATTTTAATCTCTATTCAGTGCGGAATCGGTCGAAAAGTGCAGGCAAACCGTACTTATTTGCCAAGATTTTCAAGGCTCAGCTTCAGGTTCTCAATGAGGGCCTCCAGCTTGGCCTTCTTCTCCCGCTCCACGTTGACAACGGCCTCCGGGGCCCGGGTAACGAAGTTCTGGTTGGCAAGCTTTGCGTTCTGCCCGGCCAGCTGCTTCTCGGCGTTGGCCAGCTCCTTCTGGATGCGCTCCTTCTCCTTCTCCAGATCCACCAGCTCCGCCATGGGCATGAACATGCGGGCGTTGTCGGTGATGACGGAGACCATTCCCTCGGTCTTTTCCGGGGCGGCGGCGGAGACGCTGACCTCGCTGGCGTAGGCCAGCTTGCAGATATAGCTGCGCCCGGCCTCAAAGGCCGCGGTCTTGTCGGTGGCGATGATCAGGTGGGCCTTCCGGGAGGGGGGGACATTCATGTCGCTGCGGCGGGTGCGGACGGCCTTGATGGCGGTCATGACCATCTCGAAGTTCTGCTCATCCTCCGGGAAGTCCAGCTCCGCCTTGTAGGCGGGGTAGTCCTGGATCATCAGGGCCTCGCCCTCATGGGGCAGCGCCTGCCAGATCTCCTCGGTGATAAAGGGCATGAAGGGGTGCAGCAGCTTCAGGATCTCGGTGAGCACATACAGCAGCACCTGCTGGGCGGAGCGCTTCTTCGCCTCATCCTCGCCGTTGAGCCGGGGCTTGGTCAGCTCAATGTACCAGTCGCAGAAGCTGTCCCAGATGAAGTCGTAGATCTTGCCTGCGGCCACACCCAGCTCAAAGCTGTCCATGTTCTCGCAGACCTCTTTCACCACGGTGTTCAGCTTGGAGAGGATCCACTTATCCTCGATCTCCAGCGTCTCCGGCAGTTCATTCCTGTCGATGTGCAGGTTCATCATCACAAAGCGGGAGGCGTTCCAGATCTTGTTGCAGAAGTTGCGCATGGCCTCGCACTTCTCCACATAGAAGCGCATGTCATTGCCGGGGGAGTTGCCGGTGATCAGGTTGAAGCGCAGGGCGTCGGCGCCGTACTTGTCCACCATCTCCAGGGGATCGATGCCGTTGCCCAGAGACTTGGACATCTTCCGGCCCAGGCTGTCGCGCACCAGGCCGTGGATGAACACGGTGTGGAAGGGCTCCTTCTTCATCTGCTCCATGCCGGAGAAGATCATCCGGGCCACCCAGAAGAAGATGATGTCATAGCCGGTGACCATCACGCTGGTGGGGTACCAGTAATCCAGCTCTTCGGTCTTTTCGGGCCAGCCCATGGTGGAGAAGGGCCACAGAGCGGAGCTGAACCAGGTGTCCAGCACGTCCTCATCCCGGGTGATGTTCTTGCTGTGGCAGTGCTCGCACTCGGTGGCGTCCTGCCGGGAGACGGTGATATGGCCGCAGTCGGCGCAGTACCAGGCGGGGATCTGGTGGCCCCACCAGAGCTGACGGGAGATGCACCAGTCGTGAACGTTCTCCATCCAGTTCAGATAGGTCTTGGTAAAGCGCTCGGGAACAAACTTGATGCGCCCGTCCTTTACAACTTCAATGGCGGCCTTGGCCAGGGGCTCCATCTTCACGAACCACTGGGGGCTGGTGAGCGGCTCCACCACGGTGCCGCAGCGGTAGCAGCAGCCCACGTTGTGGCTGTAGGGCTCGGTCTTTACCAGATAGCCCTGCTCCTCCAGGTCGGCCACGATGGCCTTCCGGGCCTCATAGCGGTCCATGCTGTTGTACTTGCCGCCGTTGATGATACGGGCGTCCTCGTCGATGCACTGGATCTGCTCCAGATTGTGGCGCAGGCCCACCTCATAGTCGTTGGGGTCGTGGCAGGGGGTCATCTTCACCGCACCGGTGCCGAAGCCCAGCTCCACGTAATTGTCCGCCACGATGGGCAGCTTCCGTCCCACCAGGGGCAGGATGGCGTTCTTGCCCACCAGATGCTTGTAGCGCTCGTCATCCGGGTGGACGGCCACGCCGGTATCGCCCAGCATGGTCTCAGGCCGGGTGGTGGCAATGATGAACTCCTCGTCGGAGCCCTCGATGGGATAGCGGATGTGCCAGAAGGCGCCGGGCATATCCTTGTATTCCACCTCCGCGTCGGACAGGGCGGTGCGGCACTTGGGGCACCAGTTGATGATGCGGCTGCCCTTGTAGATCAGGCCCTTTTCATACAGGTCGCAGAAGGTCTCCCGGACAGACCGGGCACAGACCTCATCCATGGTGAAGCGGCTTCTGTCCCAGTCGCAGGAGACGCCCATGCTCTTCTGCTGCTCCACGATCCGGTCGCCGTACTGCTGCTTCCAGTCCCAGACCCGCTCCAGGAACTTCTCCCGGCCCAGGTCATAGCGGCTCAGCCCCTCTTCCTTCCGCAGCACTTCCTCCACCTTGATCTGGGTGGCAATGCCTGCGTGGTCAACGCCGGGCAGCCACAATGCGGCGTAGCCCTGCATCCGCTTGTAGCGGGTCAGAATGTCCTGCAGGGTGGCGTCCAGGGCGTGGCCCATATGCAGCTGACCAGTTACATTGGGGGGCGGCATCACGATGGAAAAGGGCTTCTTGTCCTTGTCGATCTTGCCTTTGAAGTAGCCGCCCTTCATCCACATATCATAAATCTTCTTTTCGACCGCTTTCGGGTCATAGGTCTTGGGGAGCTCGCGCATCATATCATCCTCCTAAAAAACTGAAAAACGCCCTGAAGCCATAGCTTCAGGGCGATAATATACCGCGGTACCACCTGAATTCCGCAATCTGCGGCACTTCGGAGCCCAGGCCAAAAAGCCCTACTCTTAGGCCCTGTAACGGGAGCCGCCCGCCGAAGCTACCCAGCTGAAGCCTTCACTTCCGGCGCTCAAGGCCGACCTTCCGCAGCGCCTCACGGGAGCTCTCACCTGCCGCTCCCTCTCTGAGATCCGCAAACTGCGTACTCCTGCCTCTCACAGCGATTTGACCGAATTTTACCCCAAAGGAACCGATTTGTCAATAGCCTGCCCGGCAAAAAACAGGCCTTTTTCCAGCATGAATCAGGCTTTTCCCGCTTTATCCACATACTCGCAGGCGCTCAGGGCCGCCATGTTGCCCTCCCCCGCCGCCTTGGCCAGCTGGTAGGGCTTGCCGGCGCAGTCCCCGGCGGCGAACACCCCGGGCACATCGGTGCTCATATCCCGTCCAGTGACAATACCGCCCTTTTCGTAGCGCAGCCCCGGCACCAGCTGGGTGACGGAAACCGTGTCCTTGATGATGAACACCGCGTCCACCGGGTATTCCTCTCCCTGATAGATCAGGTTTTCTACCCGGTCACCGCCACGGATTTCATAGCGCCCGATACCGGGGAAACGCAGCAGCTCTCCGCACACGCTGCGGAGAAAATCTGCATCCTGCTCCGCTTCCTCACCGCTGCCGATGAGGGCGGCCCGCTTTCCCCGGTAGAGCATTCCGTCGCAGGTAGCACAGTAGCTGACGCCCCGGCCCAGAAACTCCGCCTCCCCGGGATACAGCTTTTCCCGGGTGATGCCGGCAGCCAGGATCACCGCCCCGGCCTCATAGAAGGCAGTCCCCACCGCCACGCCGAAACGCTCCCCAAAGGGCAGCACCGAAAGGGCCCGGCCCCGGATCTCCTCCGCGCCGCATTCCAGAAGCTGCTCATGGAGCAGTGCGGCAAACTCCGGCCCGCTGATCTCCTTGATTCCCGGGTAGTTGGTCACCTTCTCCGCCTTGTAAAGGTTGCTGGTCTCATAGGGGTTGGCAATCACGCCCACCGTTTTCCCTCTGCTGACGCAGGTCAGTGCCGCCGACACCCCGGCGATACCGCCGCCGATGATGATAATATCAAAGCTGTCCGCCATAGCTCCTGTTCCTTTCTGAATTTCTCTGTCTTTTGTACAATTAGTCTAGCACATTTTTGTTGTAATTACCAGTATTATCGTTTATAATGTGGGCGTATGAAATTAAGGAGATGGAAAAGATGGACGAAACCGCCAGAAATTTTATTGACGCTTTTGTGCAGGAGGATCTCTCTGAGGGGAACCGCTGCTACGGTATGCAGGTACACACCCGCTTCCCGCCAGAGCCTAACGGCTACCTCCACATCGGCCACTGCAAGGCCCTGACCATTGATTTCAGTACTGCCGAACGCTTCGGCGGTATCTGCAACCTGCGCATGGATGACACCAACCCCGCCAAGGAAGACACCGAGTATGTGGACGCCATCCAGGAGGACATCCACTGGCTGGGCTTTGACTGGGGTGACCGCTTCTTCTACGGCTCCGATTATTTTGAGCAGACCTACCAGTATGCGTTGGAGCTGATCAGGAAGGGCCTCGCCTATGTGTGCGAGCTGACCCCGGAGCAGTTCAAGGAGTACCGGGGCGATACCACCCGGCCTGCCATCAGCCCCTGGCGTGACCGGCCCATTGAGGAAAGCCTGGATCTGTTCCAGCGCATGAGAAACGGCGAATTTGAGGAAGGAAAGTACACCCTTCGCGCCAAGATTGACCTGGCCAGCGGCAACTTCAACATGCGTGACCCGGTGCTCTACCGCATCCGCTATATTGAGCATCACCGTCAGGGCACCAAGTGGTGCATCTTCCCCATGTATGACTTTGCCCATCCCATTCAGGACGCGCTGGAGGGCATCACCCACTCCCTCTGCTCCCTGGAGTATGAGGCCCATCGTCCCCTGTATGACTGGGTGGTCTCCAATGTATCTATCCCCGGCATCAAGCCCCGTCAGATAGAGTTTGCCCGTCTGGGCATCAATTACACCGTCATGTCCAAGCGGAAGCTGCGCCGCCTGGTGGAGGAAGGCCGGGTCTCCGGCTGGGACGATCCCCGTATGCCCACCCTCTGCGGCCTGCGCCGCCGGGGCTATACCAGCGCCTCCATCCGGGAATTCTGTGAGCGCATCGGTGTCTCCAAGGTGGATTCCACCGTGGACTGGGCCCTGCTGGAAAGCTGCCTGCGGGATGACCTGAACGCCAACGCACCCCGGGTCATGGCAGTGCTTCACCCGGTGAAGCTCACCGTCACCAATTACCCCGAAGGTCAGAGCGAGCTTCTGACCGTGGAGAACAACCCCCTCAAGCCGGAAGACGGCACCCGGGAAATCAGCTTCTCCCGCCACCTTTGGGTGGAGGCCGATGACTTTATGGAAGAGCCCGCCCCCAAATACAAGCGGCTCTACCCCGGCAACGAGGTTCGTCTCAAGGGCGCTTATCTGGTCACCTGCACCGGCTGCGTCAAGGACGAGAACGGCAATATCACCGAGATTCTCTGTGAGTATGACCCCAACAGCCGCGGCGGCGACCCGGCTGACGGCCGCAAGGTCAAGGGCGCTACTCTCCACTGGGTGGACGCCGATACTGCCGTGGATGCCGAGGTGCGCCTCTATGACTATCTCTTCACCGACCCGGAGCCGGACGCTCAGGATAAGAACTTCCTGGACTACCTGAACCCGGAAAGCCTGGTGACCCTCACCGGCTGCAAGGTGGAGGCCAGCCTGGCCAAGGTTCCCATGCCTGAGCGCGGCAAGAACTCCCAGGGCTTCCAGTTCATGCGTCAGGGCTACTTCTGCCTGGACAATAAGGATGCCACGCCCGATCATCTGGTCTTTAACCGCTCCGTTGCCCTGAAGGACAGCTTCAAGAAGTAAAAAGCAACGCAAAGCCGCTGCAAAGCTGCTGCAAATCCATATGAAAATCATAGAAAAAACAGGCTGCAAATGCAGCCTGTTTTTAATTATGTAAACTTATAGTTTGTTGTTGGCGTACATCTTCTCGTAGTAGCTCATGTAAGCGCCGGAGACGATCTTATCCATCCATTCCCCGTGGCTCAAGTACCACTCGATGGTGCTGGCCATGCCGGTCTCAAAGGTGTGCTTGGGGGCCCAGCCCAGCTGGGTGGTGATTTTGGTGTTGTCGATGGCGTAGCGGCGGTCATGGCCCGGCCGGTCCTTCACATGGACGATCAGATCCTCGCTCTTGCCAGTGCTGTTGATAATCAGCTTCACAATGTCAATATTGGCCTTCTCGTTGTTGCCGCCGATGTTGTAGACCTCGCCGGTGACGCCCTTTTCCAGCACGGTGGCAATGGCGGCGCAGTGATCCTCCACATACAGCCAGTCACGGATCTGCATCCCATCCCCATACACCGGCAGATTCTTGCCGCTGAGGCAGTTGTTGATCATCAGGGGGATCAGCTTCTCCGGGAACTGATAGGGGCCGTAGTTGTTGGAGCATCGTGTTATGTTAACCGGCATGCCATAGGTCTTGTTGTAAGCCCGCACCACAAAGTCCGCCGACGCCTTGGAGGCCGAGTACGGGCTGTTGGGGGCCAGGGGCGTGGTCTCGGTGAACATGCCGGTGGCGCCCAGGGCGCCATAGACCTCGTCGGTGGACACCTGCAGGTACTTGACCCCTTCCTTAAATTCATAGGAATATTTGTCATCCGGGTCCAGCTTCCAGTGACGCTTGGCCACATCCAGCAGGGTCTGGGTGCCCAGAATGTTGGTGGTGAGGAAAATGTCCGGGTTGGTGATGCTGCGGTCCACATGGCTTTCTGCGGCAAAATTCACCACCGTATCAAAGGCAAACTGATCAAACAACTCCTCCACCAGGGCCCGGTCATGAATATCCCCCTTGGCGAAGTGATAGCGAGGATCATCGCACACCTGGCTCAGGTTGTCCAGGTTGCCAGCATAGGTCAGCAGGTCCAGATTGACCACACAGATGTCCTCATAATTTTTCAGCAGGTAATGAATGAAGTTGGAGCCAATGAAGCCGGCGCCGCCGGTGACAAGAATATTTTTCATAGCTGTTTTTAATCCTTTTCCACAAGTGATATAAGATACTGGCCGTAATCGGTCATTTTCAGCTCGGTTCCGATGGCAAGAAGCTGCTGGTCATTGATCCAGCCCCGGCGCCAGGCAATCTCTTCAATGCAGGAGATGTAAAAGCCCTGTCGGTTCTGCACGGTGGCAACGAACTGGGAGGCCTGAAGCATCCCTTCAGGCGTGCCAGTGTCCAGCCAGGCCATGCCGCGGCCCATGGGACTCACCAGCAGCTGGCCCCGCTGAAGGTAAACGTTATTCACCGTAGTGATCTCCAGCTCCCCTCTGGCAGAAGGCTGGATGGTCTTTGCCACCTCCACCACGCTGTTGTCATAGAAATACAGGCCCGGCACGGCAAAATTGCTCTTGGGATTCTGGGGCTTTTCCTCGATGGAGACGACATGCTTATTTTCATCAAATTCCACCACACCGAAAGATCTGGGGTTTTTTACCTGTACGCCGAAGATCATGCCGCCCTTCTCAATGGCGGCGCCCCGGCGCAGATAGTCAGAGAGGGCCTGGCCATAAAAAATATTGTCGCCCAGGATCAGGCACACGGAATCGCCGCCGATGAATTCTTCACCCAGGATAAAGGCTTCCGCAAGGCCACGGGGCTGCTCCTGAACCTTATATTCAAAGCGCATCCCCAGCCGCTGTCCGTCCCCCAGCAGGGCCCGGTAATTGGGCAGGTCCTCCGGCGTGGAGATGATCAGGACCTCCCGGATCCCGGCCAGCATCAGGACAGAGAGGGGATAATAAATCATGGGTTTATCATATATGGGCAGCAGCTGCTTTGAGACAACCTTTGTCATTGGATAGAGGCGGGTCCCCTTTCCGCCGGCAAGTATGATTCCTTTCATGGCAAAGCGCACCTCCATTTACGCACAATTTTTCGGAACCATTTTACCATCATATCGTGTTTTCTGTCAATGACCGTCAAAATATATACACAAAATATAGGCGAAAAAAGGGCTTGAATTCTATGAACAGCTATGTTATACTTTTAAAGCTATTAAATCTGTAAACTTTGAAAGGGTTGAAATAAATGTCTGTCATCACCATTATTCTCACTGTTCTCCAGGTTCTTTCCGGCATCGCTGTCACCGCAATCGTGCTTATGCAGAGCGGCAAGAGCGCCGGCCTCTCCGGCGCCATCTCCGGCGGCGCAGAGACCTTCATGTCCAAGGGAAAGGCCAAGACCCTGGACGCCAAGCTGGCAAAGGCCACCAAGTGGTTCGCCCTGGCCTTCGTTCTGCTGACCCTGAGCCTCCACTTTGTTGGATAAGAGGAGAGAAAAAACAGCTGCCGATATGCATTGGCAGCTGTTTTTTTATACAATTTCAAATTGCTTTTACAGCAGCTTTGGCTCGCCTTTCTGCCGCCTTTAGACATAAAAAGCAGACGGAAAACTTCCGTCTGCTTTTTATGCGTTGAGTCAAATGGTAGCCGGACCGTAAAGCAGGTCGGGCACAATGGTGATCAGCACCGGGCAGAAGGTCAGCAGCAGCAGCACCAGGAAGAGGCACAGGATAAAGGGCCAGACTTCCTTCAAAAATTCGCTGATGGGGCAGCCGGTAATGCCGCAGGTGGTGAACATCATGGAACCGAAGGGAGGCGTGATGCCGCCGATCATGATGTTAACGATGGCCACAAGACCAAAGTGATAGGTATCCACACCCAGGCTGCGGGCCACGGGCAGAAGCAGCGGGGTGATGATCATCAGAGCCGCGCCGCCTTCCAGGAACATACCCATCAGCAGCAGAATCAAATTGCAGAGCATGAGGAAAACATACTTGTTGCTGGTGAGATTCAGCACTGCGGTGGTTACGATCTTGGGCAGGTTGATCCAGGTCATGTACTGACCGAACACACTGGCGGAGACCATGATCAGGACCACGCTGGAGGTACCGGCAATGGTATCCAGCAGGATGGGGATAAAATGCTTCTTCAGGTTCAGCTTCTTATACACAAGACCGCCGATGACGAAGCAGTAGAGCACGGCAACGGCGCCGCCCTCAGAGGGAGTGAACAGGCCGAAGCGCATACCCAGGATGATGCCGAAGGGGAAGAACAGACCCCAGAAGGAAATGAACGCCTGACGCAGCACTTCCTTGATTGGGGGGAACTTATCCCGGGTGGTGGGGTAATTCCGCTTTTTGGAAATGATGGCCACCACGATCATCATGGAAATGGACATCAGAATGCCGGGAATGTAGCCGGCGGCAAACACACGCCCCAGAGAGGCCTGAGCAATCAGGCAGAAAACGATCAAGTTGACCCCGGGAGGAATGACGGGCGTGGCGGCAGAGGACGCGGCGGTGATGGCGGCGGAGAAGGCCTTGGAATAGCCGCGGCGCTCCATCTCCGGAACCAGCATCTTGGACTGCATGGCGCAGTCGGCATTGGCAGAGCCGGAGCAGCCGCCCATCAGCATGCTCAGCAGCACGTTGACCTGGGCCAGGCCGCCCTTCATGTGGCCGGTGACACATTCACAGAAATCCATCATTTTCTCACTGATACCGCCAAAGTTCATGACGGAGCCGGCCATGATGAAAAACGGAATGGCCAGCATGGAGAAGGACTGGGTGGAGTTCATGACCTTCTGGAGGATGAGCCAGCACTTGGTGCTGGGGTCAAGAACCAGGAAGTAGAAGAAAGTGGCGCCGAACAGAGAATAAACTATGGGAAGCCCCAAGAAATAAAGGACAAACACCAGGATAATGGGAATAATATCAATGAATGTCAAAGTCATCAGTAATTCCCTCCTTCAACCTGGTAGCCCTCATCTTCTTCGGGTTTTTTCTTCACTTTAATAATGTGGAAGCGCTCCGTCAGCAGGAAGTAGATGGAGTACAGAGTGGACACGCCGAAGCCAAGGGGCACGGCAATGCCGGTGTAAGCCTTGGGGATACGCAGGACATCGGTAACCGCAGGTTTGAATACGCCGCGGACATAGATGAGGTTATAAACATACTGAGCGCTGATGACGGTAAGCATAATCAGAACCAGCAGCTCAACAAATGCCATTACATCCCGAACCACAGCCTTGGTCCTGCCATGCATCATATTGACCACAATGTCCACACCCAGGTGGGAGTGCTTGCGGTAGGCATAGGCGCTGCCAATAAAGACAGTCCAGACAAAGAGACTGGTAACCACTTCCTCGCTCCACTGAAGGGGAGCGTTGAGGATATAGCGCATAATCACGTTCAGGTTGACCAGGATCACACAGAGTGTAAGCGTGACCCCGGTAATAATGGCATCAAGATTTTGGAGTATGAGTTTGGGCGTTATTTTCTTTTTCATAGGCAAATCCTTAATGCACGTCCGGCTCATGTAGGGCCGAAGCTTCGTTATATATTCAACATGGACTGCCCCGAAAAGGGCAGTCCTGTTGATTCAGAACAGAGTGTTTGCTTGTGTAAAACGTAGCGAATCAGCCGTTGCTGGCGCGGAATTCGGCGACCAGAGCGGTCAGCTGATCATAGGCCTCGTAGCTGGAGCCGTATTCCTCGACGATCCAGTCGATAACAGGCTCGCAGGCGGCGGAGAAGGCGTCCAGGTCAACATCGTTCCAGGTGACACCCTGGGTCTTCAGGAACTCGATCTGAGTGGCTTCATCTTCCTCACACATGGTCTGCTCCCACATGCCGCACTCGTAAGCGCACTCCTCAATGATCTGCTGATACTTCTCAGGGATGGTCTGCCAGCAGTCCTCGGAGATGAAGAGCCAACGGGTGGCGATCAGGTGGTTGGTGGAAGCAACGTTCTTCACCAGCTCGTAGGGGTTACCGGCGCCGGCCAGGGTGGAGACGGAGCCTTCAAAGCCCTCAACAACACCGGAGGAGATGGCAGACAGACACTCGGTGAAGCTCATGGGGCTGGGAGTAGCACCCAGGCACTCCAGCGTCTTGGCAAACAGAGCGGAGGAAGTGGCACGCAGCACATGGCCGTTCAGGTCCTCGGGCTTGGTGACATTCAGGTTGGTAACAACGGAGCGGAAGCCAAAGGAATAGTGGGTGTCCAGCACATGGATGCCCTGGGTAGCCAGCTCGTCGATCAGGTTGGCGACGAAGTCGGAATCCATGACATAGTTGTACTCGGCATTGCTGCTGTACAGCATGGGAGCAATAACCATGGCGGCATCGCCGGCATAGTCAGCAAACAGGGAGGGCTCTTCCAGGCCCATCCAGTTCTCGCCGTTGACAGCACGGGTGACAGAGTCACCGTAGCAGTCCAGCTCGTTCTGGCCGTAGTAGGTCACGCTGATGTGGCCCTCGGTCTTCTCGGTGATCATCTGGGCCAGCTTCTCGGAAGCCTTGTAGTTCCACTCGGTGGGCTGGAAAACGTTGGAGAACTTGATTTCCAGATAGAAATCATCGGCGGGATCTGCCTCGGCAGCGGGAGCGTCAGCAGCGGGAGCCTCAGCAGCAGGCGCCTCGGCAGCGGGCTTGGAGCCGCAGGCGCAGAGGGACAGAACCATCATCAGAGCCAGCAGCATTGCAAGGAATTTTTTCATAGCGTTTCTCCTTTTGTGAAAAGATTTGTTATAAAGTCTGTCATTCGCCACGGAGCATTTAAGCCCAGCCTCTCCCCCAGCTTCCGCAAGGGAAAAAGCCAAGCCCAAACAACGCCAGACACGATATGACAGCTACTTCCAAAAAAACCTCTGCACCCGAACCTCCGGAGCGGAAAGCCCGGAAGGATAGTAAAAAATGCGGAAGCAGCCGAAAAATATGGATTCCGGCACCCGGTGCCGGAAAGTGGATTAAATGTTTCGGAATTGTGAAATCTCACATGCACATAATAGCATAATCAACAAATTTGTCAACCGATATCCCTTCTGTTTCAATCATTTTGGTCAAGTCGCATAAGTTTAATAGAAATATTTTGTTTAAGTTTTTAGTTTGACATTTCTTTACGCAGCTGCTGCCGATAGTGTTTGCACTTTGTGCCGGACTGTGCTATATTGATTGCAAGCTTAAAGTACAATGGAGATATACGATCAATGGCTGCATTTGATATCACAATGAAACACACAGAGGAGTCTTTGGAGGCGCTGGCCCATATGCAGTACGATCTGTTCTGCAGGAGCAACCGGGTGGTCCGGACAATACTGAGCGTAGGAATGGTACTGCTGGGCGTAATGATGCATGAGCAATGGTGGAGTATCCTGGCCATCGCCTATGGTTGTTACCTGACCACCAGCACCTATGCCTCGGCCAACCGAACGGCGCACAAGCTGACAGCGCAGATCAAGGCCGCGGGGACGGATTTCCCGGGGTCCAGATTTCTTTTTGACAGCGAGGGAATGCACATCCGTCCCCTGCCGGAAAAGGAGGGTGAGGAGCAGCTGCTGCCCTACTCCAATTTCTACGGTCTGGGAGAAGACTTCCAATACTATTATATCTTCCGGGATCAGTACGGCGGCTACATGATCCCCAAGGAGAAGCTGGACGAGGACTGCCGCGCCTTCCGGGACTATGTGGAAAAAAAGAGCGGCAAGTCCTTCATCCTCAAGCGCTCACCCCTGGCCAGGCTGCGGGCCAGAATGCGGCAGAAGCAGAACGAGCCTTATCATCTGTAATATAGACAAAAAAGCCGGTAACCTGTCAGGCTCCCTTGTGTAAAGGGAGCTGGCAGCGAAGCTGACTGAGGGATTGTTTTATGAAGTGTTCCGGATTTATGGTCATGTCTTGCGTATATTGGACTTTACAACCCCTCCGTCAAAAATCAGAGATTTTTGCCACCTCCCCTTACACAGGGGAGGCTTTGCTGCTTCTTTGACAGACTGAAAAGCCTTGCGCCGGCATAATGAAGGCGCAAGGCTTTGATTTTTATTGAAATTCAGTTCATGAACTTGTCAATGGCCTCGTTCAGGGCGGCCAGCTGGTCGGCGTCGTTGGCGGAGGCATCGGTAATGCAGTGCTCCAGATGGTCTTTCAGGATGACCTTGGCCGTGCTGTTGAGGGCGGAGCGCACCGCAGCCAGCTGCACCAGGACCTCGGTACAATCCCGGCCGTTCTCCACCATACGTTTGACCGACTCCAGGTGACCGATGGCCCTGGACAAACGGTTCAGCACCGCCTTGGTCTGGGTATGGCTGTGACCGTGGCCGTGGTCATGGGGGTGGTCGTGGTCATGTTCATGGTCGTGGGAATGGGCGTGGAGCACGCCGTCACCATGGTCATGGTAATAGAGTTCGTCTTGGGAATGTTCCATTGCCAGCCTCCAAAAGTTGGTTTGAACCAATCATACACTTTACTGTGATAAATTGCAAGCCCCCCGGGGGGATGCAATTAGAGTAATAAGTAAGAGTGAAAAGTGAAAAAGTGTTCGTAATCAGGGAGAGGACAGATCGATGGGGACGCAATCAGCAATGGTGAGGCTGTGCTCCGTCACGTCGCAGTCCAGAGCCAGGACATGCACGCCGGCGGCAGCCGCCTCCTGCAGGGCCAGGCCGAATTCCCGATGCTTCTCCCAGGCAGGCGCAAAGTATCGGACATGGCGCATCTGGATTACAAACACGGCATAGGCCTCATAGCCCTCCGCCACACAGCGGGCCAGGCCGTGGAGATGCTTCACGCCCCGCTCCGTGGGCGCGTCAGGAAAGCGCACCACGCCGTTCTCCTCCAGCGTGACGCCTTTGACCTCCGCAAAGCAGCCCCTGCCATCCCGCTCAAAGTAGAAATCAAAGCGGGAGTCCCCATGGGTGCACTCCGGCTTCACCAGGGTGGGTACAAAGCCCAGACCCCCCTCCCGCAGCCACCGGTCAAAGACGGCGTTGGGGGCGGCAGCATCCATGTTGATGAGCCGCTCCCCTTTCCAGACCGAGATCAGGTCATAAGCGGTTTTACGGGCGGGATTTTCCGCCCGCTGCAAAAGCACCCGGGCGCCGGGGGTCAGCAGCTCCCGGCAGCGGCCAGTATTCTTCACATGGCAGACAACCGTCTCCCCGTTCAGCTCCACATGGGCGATAAAGCGGTTGGGCCGCTCAAGAAAGCGGCCCTCCTCAATGCGGTCATAGGTCATAGGCCGGCATACTCTCTTGCCCAGGTCTCCGCAATGCGGCGGGCCACCGGGTCGCCGGGAGCCTTTACCTCCAGCACCACGGTATCGCTGTCCTTGGACAGGACGGTGCGGAGGTTATCGGTGAGCATGGTGAACTTTTCCCCCAGGCCGAAGCGGCGCTTGATGCTCAGGGCGCTTTCCGGCCCTTTCAGCACGCCGATGATGGGCAGGTCGCTGTTGAGCAGCTCCGCCAGGGCATTGCGGAACTGAGGGATCAGCATTTCAAAACCGCCGATCTCATCCAGAACGGCGAAGGGGTAATAGGCGGCCTCATTAAGCAGGCGGACGCCCTGATTGCGGAAAACCTCGTTGTCCTTCTGAGGCTTCTCCCCGGAATAGTCCAGGATCTGCCAGCGCTCATACCCGGCAGCGGGCAGCAGGTCAAAGCCCAGAAGCTTGCCGCTGTCATCCGTCACACGCTCGGTCAGAAAGCCGCCGGCATAGGCAATCTGCGCCCCCAGGGCTTCCTTGATGATGGTGGTCTTCCCTACCCCGGAGGGGCCGGTGAGGAACAAATGTTTTTTCATATAATCACCTGAATCATTGAAACAAACAGGAGCTGTGGGTTTCACAGCTCCTGTGACTGTTTATGCTTTTCTTATTCCGGAAGCTTGCACACGTCGATCCACTCCAGGGCCTTGGAGTATTCATACAGCTCGTCCAGGTTCAGTTCAATGGCGCTG
Organism: bacterium; assembly: GCA_004560305.1. Lineage (GTDB taxonomy): Bacteria > Bacillota > Clostridia > Oscillospirales > Oscillospiraceae > Limivicinus. The sequence continues at coordinate 41,826 of SFVI01000009.1, forward strand.
CTGGCGCTGCCCACGGCGGGGAACACGGTAGTGAAGCGCTTCAGGCTCTCATCCAGATACACAGGGATGCCCTCGTTGATGCCAAAGGGGCACACGCCGCCCACAGGATGGCCCACCAGCTCCAACACCTCATCGGCAGAGAGCATTTTGGCCTTCATGTGAAATTTGTCCTTAAACTTGCGGTTGTCAATACGGGCGTCGCCTGCCGCCAGAATGAGCATACAGCCATCCTCGGTCTTGAAGGACAGGGTCTTGGCGATCCGTGCGCCTTCCACGCCCAGAGCCTGGGCGGCCAGCTCCACCGTTGCGGAGGACACGGTGAACTCCTGCACACGATCCTCAATTCCCAGCGCCCGGAAGTAGGCGCGGCCTTTTTCAATAGACATGATCTTACCTCGTATTCTATCTCTTAAATTTGCTTAGGGATTACGCGTTGAAATAGCCGGGAAACCAGGTGCCGGTGACATCAGCCCAGAAGCTGGTGGGGAATTTGTCAAAGCTTTTCAGAAAGCTGCGAACCTTCTCGTTATAGCCCTTCGCCCCCTGGTCGATGGTTACGGAGCAGGTCTCGATCTGGGCAGAATACTCGTCCATGGCCGTCCGGTGCCGTTCGCTGAGGCCGGTGCTTTGCAGCTGGCTCTCCACAATGCGCAGGGCCTTGAAATACTCCCCATAGCAGCTGCCGATATAATTCACATCATCAGCGCTGTACTGCATGGCCAGTTCCAGATCATCCAGCCGCTGAGACAGCTCCCCGGTATCAATGCCGTAGTTGTTGGCGATGAGGATGATGTCGTCCGTCAGGGCGCAAAGCTGCTTCATGGGCTCGGCCATGGCAGGATACTCCACCCCGCTGATGCGGACGCCTTCATAAAAGATGTCGCTCACCGCGCTGCACCTGCTCTCCAGCTTCACGTTGACGGAAACCAGCGTGGAGCAGACAACGATCAGTGCTGACAGCACCACGGCCACAAAGGGTCTTTTAAAGAAATTCATTTTTTCTCCTCAATTACGCGAAGCGAATCAGCCCTTCATCTCCAGCAGCTTGCTCTTCAGCTCGCCTTCAATGCGGCCCAGCTCCTCCTCGGCCTGGGCGCGGCGGGCACGGCCGTCGTCCTGGATGCGGCGCACCTCGTCCAGCGTAGCGATCAACTCCAGGTTGGTCTTCTTCAAAGTCTCCATGTCCACAATGCCACGCTCCGCCTCCTGGGCCACGCTGACGCTGCCCTGGCGGAGGGTCTCGGCATTCTTCAGCAGCAGCTGGTTGGTCATGTCCGTTACCTGCCGCTGGGCCTTCATGGCCTGGTCAGAGTGGTACAGGCTCATGGCCATGACCATCTGGTTCTTCCACAGAGGGATGGTATTGACGATGGAGGAGCGGATCTTCTCCGCCATCAGCTGGTCGTTGTTCTGCACCATGCGGATCTGGGGTGCCATCTGGACGGAGATGGTGCGGGTCAGCTCCAGGTCGTGGATCTTCTTCTCGAAGCGGCCGATGAGATTGGCAAAATCATTGGCGGCCTGTGCATCCTCAGGCAGATTGGTCTCCTTGGCGTGGGCAATCATCTTGGGCAGCTCCACCTCGCGCAGCTCCTCAATCTTCAGCTTGCCGGCCAGGATGTACATGGTCAGCTCCTTCATGTACTCCTGGTTGCGCTGATACATCTTGTCCATGAGGCTGATGTCCTTCATCAGGGTGATCTCATGCTTCTCCAGGGATTCCACAATCTTATCCACGTTGACCTCGGCCTTATCGAAGGAGGCCTTCATCTCGGCCACGGACTGGCCCGCCTTCTTGAACAGGCCAAGGAAGCCCTTCTTCTCCTGTGCGTCAAAGTTCAGGCCCTGCAGCTCCACCACCAGGTCGCCCAGCATATCACCCACCTCGCCCAGGTCCTTGGTGCGAACGGTGTTGAGGGCGGCATCGGAAAACTCGGAAATGTTCTTCTGGGCACCGCTGCCATAATTCATCACCTGCTCGGTATTGGTCACATCGATCTGCTCCGAGAAGGAACGGACAGCCTGCTGCTCGGCAGGGCTAAGCATATCCAGGGCCAGCTTCTCAGCAGGGGCCTGGGCCTTCTCATCCGCCGGGGCGGGGGCCTCCTCCACCGCAGCGGCAGCGGCGGCAGGCTGGGGGTCCAGGGTCAGGGAGGGAATGTAGCTCTTCTCTTCGTTCATTTCGCTTCGTCCTTTCTTATACGTCCGTATCGTTTACAGCTCAAAATCCTTGCCGCCGGAAAGCCCCTCTCTGGCCAGCATCTGGTTCATGACCTCGATATCCGTCTCGATATCCAGGGCCTGGTTTTCAAACAGGGAGTCCAGCCGCTTTTTATAGGCAACGATGGCCTGATCCAGCATCTCGTTGATGCTCTTCATGCTCTTATCCAGATTCTCCCCCTCGATGCCCTGGGCGCTCATGCGGTCATAGGCGTTGAGGAGCTTGATGGTAGTGGGCAGATAGTAGTTCATGAACTTCTTGATCTGGGGAATATCACTGGGGTCATGGATGGCGTCCTGGGTGATCTTATCGGTAATGCGCATCAGCTCATTGATCTTCTTGCGCACTTCCACGTCCTGCACGCTCATATAGATCCTGCCCATCTCGCTCAGCGCCCGGTTCCCCTCCTGCAGGATGGGATCGATCTCCGGGCCGTAGCTCTTCTGGGGGGCGGCAGTCTTTGGCTGGGCCGGCTGGGCTTCAGTGGCCGGCGCTTCCGCCTGCTTTTGTTCTTTCTTCGCCGCATGCTTCCCCATCAGGTAAGCGCAGAAGGAGGACAGGCCCAGGGTCAGCAGCAGCGCCCACAGCCGGTACATCGGCAAGAAGCAGGCGGCCACCAGCCATACCCCCGCAAAGGTATAGATGGGAGAAGTATGTCTCTTTTTTCTGTTATGCCTTGCCAATTTGATTCCTCCATGCACAAATCATTTCATTGTATTTTATCTCTATTTGCCGATTCCGTCAAGGGGATTCCGGGCTTCAGGCTGTGTTCATTCCTTATCGTATTGTGTTTTATCTTCATGTTCTCTTGCGATCAGCACGGAGATGAAATGTCCTCTTGCAATGGCGACAAAGCTGTAGTATAATAAATTGAATATCCAGATTCTCCCTGTTCGGGTGTGAAATTGGATGCAAGAACAGAGAAAAAGGAGCAGAAATCATGGTTAAAATTGCGCCCTCGATCCTCTCGGCGGACTTTGCAAACTTGGGTCAAGAAGTGGCCGAGGTCAAGGTAGCCGGGGCGGAATGGCTGCATTTTGACGTGATGGACGGCAGCTTTGTGCCCAATATCTCGGTGGGGATCCCGGTGCTGAAATCCCTGCGGAAGGCCACGGATCTGTTTCTGGATGTGCATCTGATGATCGACCGGCCCATCCGCTATGCCCGGCAGTTCTGTGAGGCCGGGGCCGACCTGGTGAATTTCCATGTGGAGGCGGACACGGAGGAGAATATCAAGGCCGCCATCGCCCTGGTGAAGTCTCTGGGCAAAATGACCGGGGTAACCCTGAAGCCCAAGACCCCTGCGGAGGCCGTGATGCCCTTTATAAAGGATATTGACCTGGTGCTGGTGATGACGGTGGAACCCGGCTTCGGCGGACAGCGGTTCATGACAGAGCAGCTGGATAAGCTCCGGGCGCTGCGGCAGATGATCGACAGCGAGGGTCTCTGCTGCCAGCTTGAGGTGGACGGCGGCATCGACCCGGACACTGCCCCCCTGGTCAGGGAGGCCGGTGCCACAGTTCTGGTGGCCGGCAGCGCCGTTTTCGGCAAGGCGGACAGGGCAGCCGCCATCCAAGCCCTGAGAGAATAAGTTGAAATTAGGAGTTTGACCATGTCCTTCTTCCCCGCGTCTTTGGAAAACCTGATCGATAAATTTGCCTCCCTGCCCGGCATCGGGCGCAAGAGCGCCCAGCGGCTGGCCTTCTATGTGCTGGGGCTGCCGGAAAGCGAGGCCAGGGACTTTGCCGCTGCCATTGTAGACGCCAAGAGCAGCGTGCACTGCTGCAAGGTCTGCCAGAATCTGACAGAGGGAGAGCTGTGCTCCATCTGCGCCAGCGACCGGCGAGACAAGGGCACCATCTGCGTGGTGTCGGAGCCGCGGGATGTGCTGAGCATCGAGCGGGGGCATGAGTACAACGGCACCTATCACGTTCTGCACGGGGCCTTATCCCCCATGAGCCATGTGGGGCCGGACGATATCAAGATCAAGGAGCTGCTGGTGCGGGCGGCGGAGGATCAGGTGGAGGAGGTCATCATGGCCACCAACCCGGACACTGAGGGCGAAGCCACCGCCATGTACATCTCCCGGCTCTTAAAGCCCTTCAACATCAAGGTCACCCGTCTGGCCTACGGCATCCCGGTGGGCTCCAACCTGGAGTTTGCCGACGACGCCACACTGAACCGGGCCCTGGAAGGGCGCACGGAAATGTAAGGCAGCCCGGTATAATACGCCCCGGAAGCCGGTTATACTTCCAGGGCAATACATAATCTGATATGAAAACAAGATTGGAGAAGATATATGGTATCAAAACTGAAGATCATCCCTCTGGGCGGTCTGGGAGAAATCGGAAAAAACATGACCGCCTATGAATTCGGCGGAGACATTATCGTTGTGGACTGCGGCATGGGCTTCCCGGATGAGGACATGTACGGCGTGGACATCGTGCTGCCGGACGTGACTTATCTGAAGGCCAATGCGGAGAAGATCCGGGGCCTGATCCTGACCCACGGCCACGAGGACCACATCGGCGCGGTGCCCTATGTGCTCAAGGAGCTGGACATCCCCATCTACACCACTCCGCTGACGGCGGCCCTGGTGGAGCTGAAGCTGGAAGAGCACGAGCTGCTGTATAACACCCAGATTTTTACCAAGAAAGCGGGCGCCTCCTTCCGGCTGGGCTGCTTCACGGTAGAATTCATCCATGTGAACCACAGCATCCCCGACGCGGTGGCCCTGGCCATCAAGACGCCCCTGGGCACGGTGATCCACACCGGCGATTTCAAGATCGATCTGACCCCCATCGCCGGCGGCATGATCGACATTCCCCGCCTGGGCCAGCTGGGCAACGAGGGCGTGCTGGCCCTGCTCAGCGACTCCACCAACGTGGAGGTTCCGGGCCACTCCGCCTCTGAGAGCAAGGTGGGCGAGAGCTTTGACAAGCTGTTCAAGGGCTGCGACAAGCGGATCATTATCACCACCTTTGCCTCCAATGTACACCGGCTGCAGACGGTAATCAATGTGGCCGCCAAATACGGCCGCAAGGTGGGCATCACCGGGCGCAGCATGGAAAACGTGCTGCATGTGGCCTCCGTGCTGGAGTACATGAAGATTCCCGACAATGTGCTGATGGACATTGACCGGCTCAACAAGCTGCCCAAAAACCAGGTTGTCATTATCTCCACCGGCAGCCAGGGCGAGACCATGTCCGCTCTGTACCGGATGGCCTTTTCCGAGCACCGGCAGATTCAGGTGGATGCCGGTGACCGGGTCATTATTTCCGCCTCCGCCATCCCCGGCAATGAGAACACCATCAGCCGGGTGATCGATGAGCTGTTCCACAAGGGCGCCGAGGTCATCTATGACCGGCACACCGATCTGCACGTTTCCGGCCATGCCTGCCAGGAGGAGCAGAAGATGATGCTGGGGCTGACCAAGCCCAAGTATTTCATCCCCGTCCACGGCGAGTACCGGATGCTGGTGAAGCACGCGGAGCTGGGCAAGCTGATGGGCGTTGCCCCGAAAAACGTGGTCATCGCGGAAAACGGCAGCGTCATTGAGATCACCAAGAAGGGCGTCAAGCTGGGCGACAGCGTGCAGGCCGGGGCCGTCATGGTGGACGGCAGCGGCGTGGGCGAAGTGGGCAGCGTTGTCCTGCGGGACCGGCACAAGCTGGCAGAGGACGGCATGGTGGTTGTGGTACTCCCCTACTCCAGTGACACCAGAGGGCTGATCTCCGAGCCGGAGATCGTCACCCGGGGCTTCATCTATGTGAAAGAGGCCGAGGGGATGCTGGAGGAGCTGAAGCGGGTGGCCATCGAGTCGGTGCTGGCCTGCGAGGAGCAGAAGATCAGCGACTGGTCCGCCATCAAGAGCCGGGTGAAAAACAACATCTCCGGCTATCTGTACAAGACCACCCGGCGCAGCCCCATGATCCTGCCGGTGATTACCGAGGTGTAAGGCCGTGAACATCCAGATATTCGGCAAGGCCAAGTGCTTTGACAGCAAGAAGGCCGAGCGCTATTTCAAGGAGCGGCGGATCAAGTATCAGTTTGTGGATATTCTCCGCTTCGGCATGAGCCGGGGAGAGCTGAACGCCGTGAAAAACGCCGTGGGCCTGGAGGCTATGGTGGACACCGGGGATCAGGACTATCCCCTGTTCCAGCATCTGGCCGGCAACGAGGCCAAACTGGAGAAGCTGTATGAAGTGCCCTATCTGATCAAGACCCCCATTGTGCGCAACGGGAAGCAGGCCACCGTGGGCTACTGCCCGGAGGTCTGGAAGACCTGGGAATAAAGAATTCAACGCCCCTGAGGCTGACTTCAGTCAGTCTCAGGGGCGTTTGGTTTTTGCGGACGAGCAATGCTCGCCGCGTCAAAAGAAGGTCGCTGCTTTTCGCGGACGAGCGATGCTCGCCCCTACGGTGCTGACAAAGTGCGGTAGTAGGACGAACCTCTCAGGCGCTCCAGCTCCTCTTGGGAAGGGGAGCCTAGGGGGTGCCTAGTAGGTGTCCCTGGCTTTCAGATCCCGGATCACAATATTGAAGGCGGCGCCGGAAAGGATGACGGTACAGACGGTGTAAAGCCAAAGCATCAGGAGAATGACGGAGGCCAGGGAGCCGTAGACCAGAGGATATTTCACCGAGGCGCTGATGAACACGGAAAAGACGATGCTGACCACCACCATGGCAGCGGTGCTGAGCAGGGCGCCGGGCCAGGTATGGTAACTGTCCCAGCTGCGCTTGCTGGCCTCATACATGGCCCAGACGATCACATAGTCGATGCCGGCCAGGGCCAGGAAGCGGACATAGCCCCAGGACTGGCTGATATCCACAAAGGGCAGAACCTGGTTCAAGCGCTCAATGACGCTGCGGCCGGTGAGCATGACCAGGATGGCAAAATACAGCGCCGCCACAAACAGCAGGGAAAACACCAGGCTGAACAAAAAGCCCAGGGCTCCCTGGAAACGCTGGCCGCCCTGCAAATCGCCGATGGTCTCCTGCAGGGAGCGGACGGCGGCGGAGGCAGAGGTCAACAGGACGACGATGCTGGCCGCCATCATGGCGGTGCTGTTATTGGCAGAGACGTAATACAGAAAATCCTCCAGAAAGCTGACGGTCTCCGCCGCCATGATGCTGCCGGCAAAGCCCAGCACCCGCATGGCCTTGTCATAGCTGTTGCCCAGAAGGGTATACAGGCAGATGACCAGAGGGAAAAAGGTCATGGTCAGGTAATAGGAGAGAGCCGCCGAAGCCCTCTGCAGCCGGCGGCGGGTATAGATCCTTGAGAAGCAGCGCACAAAACGCCGGAACTTGACAAACATAGCATCGCTCCAAACCAAGCAGCCCGCCTTCCCAGAAAAGGCGGGCTGTTGACTTTTTATCAGCAGTATATGCTTATTTGGTGTTGAATATTTTGAAGATGCTGTCGAAGGGGTCCTCCTCCGCGGCGGGAGCGGCAGGCTCCGCAGCAGGAGCGGCAGGGGCAACAGGCGCGGCGGCAGCGGCCTTCTCGGCAGCGCCGGTGAACAGGCCCTGGGCCCGGGGCGCAGCCTGGGCGGCAGCAGCGGCAGGGGCAGCCTGGGCGGCAGCGCCACCCTCTTCAAAGCCGGTGGCAATGACGGTGACCCGAATCTCGTCATCCAGGCTGTCATCAAAGGTGGCACCGAAGATGATGTTGGCATCGGGATGGGCAGCCTCCTGCACCAGGCTGGCAGCGGTCTCCACATCCTCCAGGTCCATATCTTCAGAGCCGGTGATGTTGATGAGCACGCCGTGGGCGCCGTTGATGGAGGTCTCCATCAGGGGGCTGGCAACGGCCATGCGGGCGGCCTCCTCGGCCTTGCCCTTGCCGGCAGCGTGGCCCACGCCCATGTGGGCGAAGCCGGCGTTGCGCATGATGCAGTTCACATCCGCAAAGTCCAGGTTGATGAAGCCGGTGTTCTTGATCAGGTTGGAGATGCTGGTAACAGCCTGCAGCAGCACGTCATCGGCGATCTCAAAAGCGTTGGCCAGGGTGACCTTCTGGTCGGTGGCAAACTTCAGGCGGTCATTGGGGATGATGAGCAGAGAATCCACCCGGCCCAGCAGCTCCTTAATGCCGGCATTGGCCTGGTCCATGCGGCGCTTGCCCTCAAACTTGAAGGGCTTGGTCACCACGCCCACGGTGAGCAGGCCGGCGTCCTTGGCAATCTCTGCCACCACGGGGGCCGCGCCGGTGCCGGTGCCGCCGCCCATGCCGGCGGTGATGAACACCATATCCGCATCCTCCACAGCCTTGGCAATGTTGTTGCGGCTCTCCTCCGCGGAGCGCTTGCCGATCTCCGGATCGGAGCCGGCGCCCTGACCGCGGGTCATCTTCTCGCCGATCTGCAGCTTCTGGTCGGCATTGGACACCGCCAGCGCCTGTCTGTCTGTATTGATGGCCACAAACTCCACACCCTGGGTGCCGGCCTTGACCATTCTGTTAACAACGTTGTTGCCGGCGCCGCCGACACCAACGACCTTTATCGTAACCACATTTTCGGGACCTGCTTCAGCTTTGAAATCCATTCTTCTGTCCTCCTGTATATTCTGCGTCACATAAAATGCGAAAAATTTCTCTGTGAATCATGCTCGTATTTTATTACATTTTCTTGCAACAGTCAAGCTATATTTTCATTTTTCAGAAAACTTTTGTAAATAAAATGTAATCTATCCATCACTCCGGGCGAAAACGGGCCGTCATCCCGTCAGAAACGTCGATCTCGCCCACGTCCCCAGCCAACAATTGTGACATGACGGAGACCAGCATACCGAACTTATACTCCGTCTTGCCGGGGCCGCCCAGCTTGACCATATATTTGTCCCCATAGCTGAAGCTCACATGGTTCTTATCGGAAAAATCGATGCTGTCCACCTGGGTATAAAGGCCGCGGCCCTCCAGCTGATAGAGCACCTCCGCCAGATATTCCACCAGCTCAGCGTCCCCATCCTTGGTCTGCAGCGGCTCACCGATCAGCAGCGTGCCGGGGTTCACGCCCTCCACGGCGATGAGACCGGAAAGTTCCTCCTCGGTGGCCTTGCCCAGCACCTTGCAGCTGTGGTCAATGGTCCACAGCTCGTCCCCCAGCACCAGATAGGCCAGGGCCTGGCTCTCCGTCACGGTTATTATTACCTTATTTGGCAAACTTCTTTCAACGGAGACCTCTTCAACATAAGGCAGCTTTGCGAAAACACGGCTCAGAGCGGCAAAGCGGTCAAAGAAGAACAGGTTGTCCCCTTCCTCAATGTCAATGGCCCGGATGATCTCCTCATCGGTATAGTGACTGTTCCCTTCCACCTGGATATTGGTGATACGGAAGAAAACGCTCATCACGAATATGGTAGCCACAACTACCAAAAAGAACATTATGGGACCGCTGAAGCTGCTGAGGTACTGGGAGATGGTCATACGCTCCGGGCTGTCAGCGGTCTTTCTCTTGTGTATTCTTCTTGCCATTGGCCTATCCTTTCAGCATTCCAAGTAAATATCCGCGCCCAGGGAGCGCAGGCGCATATCAAAGCGTTCATAGCCCCGGGTGATATGGCCGTCGTCAAAGACGGTGCTCTCCCCCCGGGCGGCCAGCGCCGCCACGAGCATGGCAGCACCGCCCCGCAGGTCGGTGGCGGTGAGGGCGCTGCCGTGGAGGCAATCCACACCCCAGATTTCCGCCCGCCGGCCGGAGACGGCGATATCCGCCCCCAGGCGCTGCAGCTCCGGCACCTGCCGGTAGCGGTTTTCAAAAATGTTCTCGGTGATCACGGTGCGGCCCTCGGCCTTCAGAAGCGCCGCCATCAGCACAGGCTGCGCGTCGGTGGGAAAGCCGGGGTAAGGCTCGGTGGAGACCTCCCCCACGGCGCTGAGCTTGCCGGGCGCCCTTACCCGCACACTGCGCTTGGAGTTCATTATATCACAGCCCGCCAGTTTTAGGAAGTGGAGAACTGTAGAAAAATGGCTGGGGTCCACGCCCCGCATTTCAACATTTCCGCCAGTGGCGGCAGCGGCGCAGGCGATGGTGGAGGCCACGATCCGATCCGGGATGATGCGGTGGCTCACGGCCTTTTCCGGTTTAAAGGTGCCGATGCAGATGGTGCCGCTGCCGGCGCCGGTGACATTGAGGCCCATGGCCCGCAGGTATTCCTGCAGGGCAATGATCTCCGGCTCCCGGGCGGCGCCGCGGATGACGGTGTCCCCCTTCGCCCGTGCGGCGGCCAGCATGATGTTCTCCGTGGCTCCCACGCTGGGGAAGGGCAGGGTGATATCCGCCCCATGAAGCTCCTGGGCCTGACAGTTGATCTCCCCGCCGGCTTCATCAATCTCCGCCCCCAGCTGGCGCAGGGCGGCCAGGTGCAGGTCAATGGGCCGCTTGCCCAGCTGGCAGCCGCCGGGCAGGCTGAGTCTGGCGCTGCCGCAGCGGGCGATCAGTGCCCCCATGAAGATGACGGAGGAGCGCATCTCCACCATCAGGGAATGGGGTATGGCGCTGCGGCAAAGGCCGGCGGAATCTATGTAAACATCGCTGCCCCACTGCTCGGCGGTGCAGCCCAGGTGGCGCAGGATGCGCAGGGCCGCGTCCACATCCCGGAGCTGGGGCACGTTCAGCAGCTCCGACCGGGCAGGGCTGATGATGGAGGCGGCGATAATAGGCAGGGACGCATTCTTCGAGCCCTGCACAAAACAGGCCCCTTCCAGCCGGTTTCCACCTCTCAGGTGCCATATGTCCATGAAAAACCCCCCGTGCATTCAAATCAGACCATTCTATGCACGGAGGGATTTCCTTGTTACTGATTGGCGATATCCAGAATGATGCCGCAGATTTTATCGGTGGCGTCCGGCACGGCCAGGGCGCCCATGGCGGCAGACATGGAGGAGAGCTTTTCCTCATCCGCCAGCAGCTCCTGCACCAGAGCCAACAGAGAGCCGGCATCAAACTCCCCTTCCAGCAGCACCCTGGCGCCGCCGGCCTTTTCCAGCACCCGGGCATTGCGTTCCTGGTGGTGATTGGTCACGTTGGGCGAGGGCACCATGATGACGGGCTTGCCCATATAGGTCAGCTCCGATATGGTGGAGGCGCCGGCCCGGCACAGCACCAGGTCCGCCGCGGCCATGACCCGGGGCATATCAAAAATATACTCCCGCAGGTCCACTTTCCGCGTGGAAAGATCCGGGGCTGTCTCCGCCAGCTTTTCGCACACGCCGGGGTAGTACATCTTCCCTGCGCCATGAAGCAGATGAAAGTCCTGGTTCCCTTCCAGCAGGGGGATCAGCTCTGTCATAACGCCGTTCATATGGCCCGCGCCAAGAGAGCCCCACACGGAGACCACCAGCTTCTCATCCTGGGCCAGACCCAGCTCCCGCTTGGCCTGGGCCTTGGTATAGGCCGCGAACTGGCCCCGCACCGGGGTGCCGGTGACGATAACCTTATCCGGCTGGGGGTAATACTGGCGGCTCTCCTCAAAGCCCACCATGATGCGGTCCACCAGCTTGGCCAGCATCTTGGTGGTCAGGCCGGGGACGGCGTTGCTCTCATGGACGGCGGTGGGGATGTGGAGCTGGGAGGCGGCCTTCAGCACCGGGTAGCACACATAGCCGCCGGTGCCGATGACGGCGTCCGGCTGAAAGTCACGGATAATGGCCTTGGCCTGCCGGTGGGAGACAGCCACGTTTTTCAATGTTGCAATATTGTGCGTCAGTGCCTTAAAGTTCTTGCCCCGGCTCAGGTTGGTGATTTTCAGGGGCTTGATGGCATAGCCCTCCCGGGGCACCAGGTCCATCTCCATTTTTCCCTCGGCGCCCAGGAAGAGAAACTCGCTGTCCGGCAGCAGCTCCTTCAGCCGCCCGGCCACAGCCAGGGCAGGATTGATATGGCCGGCAGTACCGCCGCAAGTGAAGATAAATTTCATTGGGAACGTCCTTTCTCTATATAAGTTCTCGCGAAGCGCTGAGGATAATGCCCATCTCAAAAAGCTGGATCAACAGAGCCGTACCGCCGTAGCTGAACAGGGGCAGGGAGATGCCGGTGCAGGGCACCAGGTTGGTGACCACGGCCACATTCAGAAACACCTGAATGGCCAGCAGGGTGCTGATGCCGGCGCAGGTGAGGAAATTGAAGCGGTCCCGCTGGTGCAGGGCGATCCAATAGCCCCGGAGGATCAGCAGGGCGAAAAGGGCCAGAATGAGGGCGGCGCCGATAAAGCCCAGCTCCTCACAGGCCACGGAAAAGATAAAGTCGTTATGCTCCTCCGGCAGGTACAGGAATTTCTGCCGGCTGCCGCCCAGGCCCAGGCCGCTGAGGCCGCCGGAGCCGATGGAGTACAGGGACTGGACGATCTGATACCCCCGGTCAGAGGGGTCGGAAAAAGGGTCCCGCCAGGTGCTGATGCGGCTGGAGGCGTAAGGGAAAAAGGTCAGCAGCACCGCAAGGGCGGCAGTCACCCCGCCCAGGGCGGCGATAAACCAGCCCAGGCCCACGCCGCCCAGGAACATCATCACGCCGCCGATGGCGATCAGGATGATGGAGGCGGAAAAGTGAGGCTCCAGGATCAGCAGCCCGATCATTATACCCAGAATCGTCAAAAAAGGCAAGATGCCGTATTTGAAGCTGCGCATCTTTCCCTGGAAGCGGCAGATCAGCAGGGAGAAGGACAGAATCACCGCCAGCTTCGCCAGCTCCGATGGCTGCAATGTCAGCCCGCCCACCCCCAGCCAGCGGCGGGAGCCGTTGGCCTTGACGCCGATGATGGGCACCAGCATCAGCAGCACCAAGGTCAGGCCCAGGAAGTGGAAGGTATAGCGCCGGTAAAAGCTCATGGGCAGCCGGGAAGCCAGCAGCATGGCCCCCACCCCCAGCAGGGCAAAGATCAGCTGGCGCAGAAAGTAATAGGCCCCGTTGCCGCCGGTGACTTTGCCGGGGTCATAGTAGGCCCGGGCATAGCTGGAGGACAGCACCATCACCACGCCCATGGCCAGCAGGATCAGAGCCAGGGTAAAAAAGCCCGCATCCATGCTCTGCCGCCGGGGCTTTTCCGGCGCAGAAAAATCGGAGAGGCGGGCGCTTTCATAACGCATATACCCACCTCCCCGATCATCAGCTCATTCCCATATAGTGCTTGGACACTACAATAAATGATATGATGGCCATCACCAGAGATATGCCTGTAAACAGGGCAACAATTTCTTTTTCTTTCCACTTATGGCCCAGCCAGCCGCCCATCTCCAGATGGTGGTGGAAGGGGGCCATCTTGAACACCCGCTTGCCGTGGCTCAGCTTGAAGTAGCCCACCTGGATGATATCGGACAGAGTCTCCATCAAAAAAACGAAGCCCAGGGTGATGAGCATGATAGGCATATTGTAGCCATAGGCCAGGGCCGCGATCATGCCGCCCAGGAACAGGGAGCCGGTATCCCCCATGAAGCACTTGGCGGGGTTAAAGTTATACACCAGAAATCCCAGCAGGCCGCCTACCATGCCGGAGGCAATAAAGCCCATCTGCTCAAACTCATCGCCGAACACCAGGGTCAGGGCCACGAAGAACAGGAACACGGGGATGGAGGTGCTGGCGGCCAGGCCGTCAATCCCGTCGGTAATGTTCACGGCATTGACGGTACCCACGATGATAAAGGAGGAAATGAGGAAATACAGCCATTCAGGCATGTAAATGGTCTTATCCACAAAGAACAGGTAAAAGCTGGGGCGCACATAGCCGATCTGGCGCATCAAAAGCACGAACACCAGCGAGGCCACCAGCTGCAAAAGAAACTTGGCCGTGGCGGAGAGGCCCAGGTTCTGTTTCTTGGCCAGCTTCTCCCAATCGTCCAGAAAGCCGATGGCGCCGAACACGCAGGCGAACAGGACGATGAAAACATTGACAAACTCACCCCGGAGCATCCCCTCAAAGCAGACCGTGAGGCAGACCAGAATGGCCGCAAGGATGAACATCACGCCGCCCATGGTGGGGGTGCCGGATTTATTCATGTGCCAGGCGGGGCCGTTTTCCTTGATCTCCTGCCCGGCCTTGATGCGGCGCAGCCAGGGAACATAGAACTTACCGAAGGCGGTGGCAAACAGGAAGGCCAGAACGAAGGCGGTTATCAGTTTAATGGTCATTGTTTTCTCCCATATGCACGGCGCTGTCAGCGCTTTGTATTTCTTTTCGGATGGGCGGGGCTTACCGTCTACTCAGGTACTCAGCCACAATCTCCCGCTCATCCATGTGGATCTTCTCATGGCCGATGACCTGATAGTCCTCATGGCCTTTGCCGGCAAGCAATATTACATCACCGGGGCGGGCATTGTCAATAGCCCAGCCGATGGCTTCCCGCCGGTCACAGATGACTTTGTAGGGGGTGCGCTTGTTTTTCAGGCCGGGCAGGATCTCATTGATAATCTCCATGGGCTCCTCGGTGCGGGGATTGTCGCTGGTGATGATCACATAGTCGGCGTTGTCGGCAGCAATGGCGCCCATGATGGGCCGCTTCAGCCGGTCCCGGTCCCCGCCGCAGCCAAAGAGGACCATCAGCCGGCCCCGGGTGACGGGGCGCAGGGTCTTGAGCACATTCTCCAAAGCATCCGGCTTATGGGAATAGTCTATGATGATGGAATAGTCCCCATCCGTGGGCACCGACTCCATCCGGCCCTTGACGCCGGGGGCGGTAGCCAGCGCGTCGGCACACTGGGCAAGACCGATGCCAAGGCAGCCAGCGGCAGCGATAATGCCCAGGGCATTGTGGACAGAGAACATGCCGGGAATGTTCAGCCGGGTCAGGGCCAGTTCATCCCCATGGACGGCGGCAAAACGAACGCCGTCGGCAGAAAGACGGATGTCCCTGGCAATGATATCCGCGTCGTTCCGCTCTGCGGCAAAGGTGGTGATGGGACAGGGCGCATCCTGCATCATGAAATCCGCCCAGGAATCGTCCAGATTGACGCATCCCCGGTCACACTGGGAAAAGATCTTCTTCTTGGCGGCGGCATATTCCTCCATGCTGCCGTGCAGGTCCAGATGGTCCTGAGAGAGGTTTGTGAACACGGCCACATTGAAGTGGATGCCCGCCACCCGCTCCAGGGTCAGGGAATGGGAGGACACCTCCATCACCACATGGGTGCAGCCGGCGTCCTTCATGGCACGGAACAGCCGGTGCAGCTCATAGCTTTCCGGGGTGGTAAACTCGCTGTGCAGATGCTCCCCGCCGATCATATTGCCGTTGGTGCCGATCAGCCCCACCTTTGTCCCCAGCTCCTGCTCCAGCAAATGCTTCATGATGAGGGTGGAACTGGTCTTGCCGCTGGTGCCGGTAAAGCCGATGAGGGTCATCTCCGAGGCCGGATCACCAAAGAAGTTGCGGCTGCAGAGGGCCAGGCCATAGCGGCAGTCCGCCACCTGCGCATAGGGCACCTCCCCCGCCGGTACGTCCTGGCACAGCACGGCGGCGGCGCCCAGCTCCATGGCCTTGGGGATGAAACGATGACCGTCCACCGTCAGGCCCTTGACGGCCACGAACAGATCCCCGGGCTTCACCAGGCGGGAGTCATAGCAAATGCCGGTAATCTCCCGCTCCATATCGGCGGAGGCGGAGAGGACCTGCAAATCTTTCAATATATCTCTGAGCTTCATAATTTCTCCGTTCTGCGCTTTAGAATCGCATAAGGTGTATTTTATACCAGAATCCCCTTCCGGTCAATACTTTCCCAGGAGGGATTCATTTTCGTCGATCAGGGTGACCTCCACGATGCAGCCGTGATCGGCGGCGGTGCCGGCGGGAATGCTCTGGCTGCTGACCACCTGGCCGGAGGCGGCGTTCACCGGGCTGCGGGTGCTGACAAAAAGTCCCAGCCGGGAGAGGGTGTCCCGGGCCTGGTCATAGCTGAGGCCTGACAGCTCCGGCACGGTCTCCATATTGGGGGAGACCTGGGCGCCGCCGAAATAGAGAATCACCTGACTGCCGGCGGCAATGGCGGTGCCGGCGGCGGGCAGCTGACCGGTGACGGTGTCGCCCCAACCGATGCAGCGGCAGTCCAGGCCGCAGTCCGACAGGCGCTGTTTGGCCTCCTCCTGGCTCAGCTCCAGCAGCATGGGGACGGTGGCATCATCCCCGGCGCTCTCCGGCAGGCTGGGCTCCACCCCCATATAGGGCAGGATGTCCGCCAGCATCCGGCCCACCACCGGGGCCGCCATCTGGCCGCCGCTGACATAGACGCCAGACTTGTTGGAAGGGGTGTCCAGAAACACCAGAAGAGCAATCTGCGGGTCGTCCGCCGGGGCAAAGCCGATGAAAGAGACAATGTATTCCTTCTGGCCGGTCTGGGCCTCCAGGCTCACCTTCTCGCTGGTGCCGGTCTTGCCGCCGATGCGGTAGCCGGTGACGGCGGCGTTGCGGCCGGTGCCGTCGTTGGGATCCCCCACCACCTGCTCCAGGATCTGGCAAAGCTTCTGGCTGGTGGCCTCACTGATGACCTGGCGCACCAGTTTGGGCTCTCGCTCATAGGCCACACTGCCATCCGGGTTCAGCAGCTGCCGCACCACATAGGGCTGCATCAGCTTACCGCCGTTGACGCAGGCGCTGACGGCGCAGATCAGTTGCAGGGGCGTGATGGTGAAGGTCTGGCCGAAGGAGGCGGCAGCCAACTGGGACAGGTTCCGGGGGGAGCAGAAGGTGTTTTTGCTCCACCAGATGCTGCCGCTTTCGCCGGAGAGGTCAATGCCGGTGGTGGCGGTGAGGTTCTCGTCGTCGCTGCCGGTCATGTTCAGAAAGCCGAAGGCCTCGCAGTAATCATAGAAGCGCTCCGCCCCTACCCGCTGGCCGATGTTTACGAAGGCCACGTTGCAGGAATGCTGGGCCGCCTGGGTCAGGTTCTGGCTGCCGTGGCCCCCGCTTTTCCAGCAGCGGATGGGGCTGGTGCGGCCGATGACGTTGACGGTGCCGGGGCAATAAAAGCTGTCGTTCAGGCTGACCACGCCCTCCTCCAGGGCCATGGCCAGGGTGATAATCTTGAAGGTGGAGCCCGGCTCATAGGTATCGGACAGGGCCTTATTGCGCCACTGGCGGGCCTGGGCCTGGCTCAGGAGCCTGGCACGCTCCTCCTCCGTTTCGGCGGCGTTGATGATGGTCATGTCCCCATCGCTGACGGCCAGGAAGTTGTTCAGGTCATAGCCCCCCAGAGAGGCCATGGCCAGAATCTGCCCGGTGTTCACGTCCATGGCGATGGCGCCGGCGCCGTTTTGTATGTCGTAATCCGCCACGGCCTGCTTCAGGTGCTTCTCCACATAGTACTGGATGGTCTCGTCAATGGTGGTGACCACATCAAAACCGTCTTCGCCGGGATAATATTCCTCAAACTGGGAAAAGAGCAGCTCGGTTCCCATGGCGTTGGTGGCCCGGACGGTTCTGCCGGGGCTGCCGGAAAGGGCCTCGTCGTACCGGGCCTCGATGCCCTCCAGGCCGTAGTTATCCGTGCCCACGAAGCCGATCAGGTGGCAGGCCAGGGAGGAATTGGGGTAATAGCGTTTGGTGTCCGTCTCCAGGCGGACGCCCCGCAGGCCGTACCGGTTCTTGAAGGCCCGGACTTCATCCGCCTTTTCCTTTTCCAGCTTCCGGGCCACGGTCACATACCAACTGCCCTTCTGCCCGGATTTCTCATAGATCTCATCATAGCCGATGTCCAGAATCTCCGACAGGCCCCGGGCGATCAGGTCCCGGTCCTCGCCATACATCTCAATCTCCTGGGGGCTGAGGTACACATTGTCCACCGAGGCGCTGACCGCCAGGGTGTTCATATTGGTGTCGTAGATGGTGCCGCGCACGGTGGAGCTGGGCACGGAGCGCAGCTGCTGCTGGATGGCCATGCTCTCGTATTTTTCATGGTCGATGATCTGCAGCTTGTACAATCTGGCCAGCAATAAGAGAAATGCTCCGATTCCGAAAACTGCCATCAAAAACAGTGTACGGCGGAGCATCTGTCTGCTGGGCCCCGGCTTCAGGCCGGGAGACGGGGTCTTCTGTGCCATAGCCACCTCCGCGGAAGGAAGAATATATTATAAATATATTCAGTCCGCGGCGGTTCATGACAATTATCCCAGATCGATATAGATTATTTGGCCGGGACTCAGGCGCTGCATGCCCAGTTCTTCCGTGGCACGGCGCTCCAGTTCTTCCAGGCTCAGGCTGCTTTCCACCCTGGCCTGCAGGACCCGGTTCTCTTCTTTCAGTGTTTTCAGCGACTTCTCCAGGCCGGTAAGCTCCTCATTCAGCGCGGCCAGCCGGATAGACCCCAGCAATGCCGACACCAGCAGCAGCAGGGAAAAGCCGATGCAGATGGCCCGGAATAAAATACCATTCATTCTGGCCATGGGCTACACCCTTTCCGCCACTCTCAGCTTGGCGCTGCGGGAGCGGGGATTTTGCTCCAGCTCCTCCGCGCCGGGCAGGATGGGCTTGCGGCTGACGCTTTTCAGGGTCTGCACAAAGCCGCAGGTGCAGATGGGGGCCTCCCGGGGGCAGGTGCAGCCGTTCTCCCGGGCGGCGATGCCGGCTTTGACGATCCGATCCTCCAGGGAGTGGAAGCTGATGACGCAGAGGCGGCCGCCCTTGTTCAGCTTGTCCGGGGCAGTTTCCATCATTTGGGAGATGGCCCCCAGCTCGTCATTGACGGCGATGCGGATGGCCTGGAAGCTGCGCTTGGCCGGGTGCTGCTTCTCCCGCAGGGCGGCGGCAGGCATGGCGCCCTTGATGATATCCACCAGTTCCAGAGTGGTGGCAATGGGCTTTTTGCTCCGGTGTTCCAAGATGGCCCGACTGATGCGGCGGGCATAGCGCTCCTCGCCGTAATCCCACAGGATGCGGTTCAGCCGCTCCTCCGGCCAGGTATTCACCACCTCATAGGCGGTGAGGCTGTCCCCCGCGTCCATGCGCATATCCAGGGGCGCATCCCCCATATAGGAAAAGCCCCGCTGGATCTCGTCCAGCTGGGGTGAGGAGACGCCCAGGTCGAAAAGCATCCCGTCCACGCCGGGGATGCCGAGAGAGTCAATGATCTGGGCGGCATCGGAAAAGTTGCCGTGGACAAGGGTTACGCGATCCCCAAAGGGCGCAAGACGCTTGCCGGCCCTCTCGATGGCAGTCTCATCCCGGTCAATGCAGATGAGGCGGCCGGTAGTGAGCCGGGAAGCGATCTGATAAGAATGCCCGCCCAGGCCGAGAGTACCGTCCAGGTACACCCCGCCGGGCTTTATATTCAGATTATCAATACATTCATTCAGCAGCACGGAAACATGCTTGGCTTCGGTCGTCAAAATTCCAGTTCCTCCATTACGGCGGCGATGTTCTCCGGGGTGGTCTCCAGCTGGAAGATGGCCTGCCAGCTGTCACTGTCCCAAAGCTCAGCATGGTTGTTGCAGCCCACCACAGTGACGGCCTTGGTCAGCCCTGCGTATTCCCGCAGGTTCTGGGGAATGAGGGCCCGGCCCTGACTGTCCAGCTCGCACCGGGCGGCATGGGCAAACAGAGGGCGCATCTTCCGCTGCTTCACATAGGGCATGGCGTTGACCTTATCGGAAAAGGCCTGCCAGTTCTCACTGCTGTAGGCACAGAGGCAGCGCTCCATAGACAGGGTAACAAAAAACACCTCGCCCAGTTCATCCCTGAGCTTGGCGGGTATGAACAGTCTGCCCTTGCTGTCAAGAGAGTGCTGATATTCACCTGTCATGCAGTTTGCCCCCTTTCGATGGAAAATTCCACCATTTTCCACCACTTCTAACCACTTCGCTCTTTCATTATAGGGGGAGTATTTCGAAAAAGCAAGTGAAACTTTTTGTTATATTTTGACTTTTTCTTGCCTTAATTTTAAAAAAATGTGCCGGACACAAGATCGTGTCCGGCACATGGGCTTACTGTCAATATGTAGTCATTCGTCGCTTCTGCGCTGCTCAATAATGATATTGCTGGTGACAGGCAGGATGTTTTCAGCCGCTTCCGCTTTTTCCTGGGGCTTGGGCTGGGGCTGGCCGCCCAAGCTGCGGAAAGAGCTTTGGGCAGTCTGGACCGTAGTCAGGGCGCTGTTCAGGCTCTCCACCGTCTGGCGGATGATGTCATCCACATACTGGCTGGCTACCCGGCGCAGCTCCTTGCTCTTGGCTTCGGCGGAGGAGAGCATTTCGGTGCTTTTGGCTTTGGCCACCCGGACGATCTCCTGCTCCTCCACCATGGCGCGGGCCTGCTCCTCGGCATTTTTCCGCAGAGCCTCGGCCTCCCGCTTGGCGTTGCCGATGAATTCGTCCCGGGCCGCAACCAGGCGCTGGGCCTCCGCCACAGAGCTGGGCAGGCTGGCCTTGATGTCATTGATCAGGGCAACGGCCTTCTCCCGCTCGATAATGCACTTGTCATTGCCCAGAGGCACGCTCCAGGCGTCGGTCACCATGGCGTACAAAACATCCAGCAGGTCAAGAACGTTTCTGTTGCTGTCCATATCAGCCCAACCTCCATTCCTTGGCTTTCTCCCGTATCTCATCGATGATCTCATCCGGCACCAGGCCCGTCAGGTCCGCGTCGTAGCGGGCCATTTCCCGCACGATGGAAGAACTGAGGAAGGTGTACTTCTCGCTGGAGGTGAGGAACATGGTCTCCATCTCCGGGTTGATCTTCTTATTGATAAGATTCATCTGGAACTCATATTCAAAGTCCGACGCGGCACGCAGGCCCTTCACCACCACGGCCCCATCAAACTGCCTGGCATACTCGGCCAGCAGCCCGTCGGAACAGTCCACGGTGACATTGGGGTATTTGGCTACCGCCCGGCGCACCATATCCACCCGCTCCTCCACGCTGAACATAGGGGAAGTTTTGGTGGAGTTAAACATGACGCAAACCACCACCCGGTCAAAAATTTGGCTGGCGCGGCGGATAATATTCAGATGGCCCAGGGTGATAGGGTCAAAGCTGCCGGGGCAGATTGCGATTGACATCAGGCGCTCTCCTTCACATACAGGGTGAGCTTCACCTTGCCGTAGCGGTATTCCCTGCGCTTCTGATAGGGCGCGGCCAGCTCCGGCATGGGGGTTTCCCTGCGAGATTCGCAAACTATTATACCACCATCCGACAATATGTCAACCGAATTGATCACATTCAGCACCGATTCGTACAGCTGGGAATCATAGGGCGGGTCCACGAATATCAGGTCAAAGCGGCCGCAGCCCCGCAGATAGCTCAGGGCCTCTTGCTGCAGCACCGGGGCGCTGAGGCCGCAGGCCTTCAGATTCTCCTTAATGATTTTCACCGCTTCCCGGCTCTGGTCAATAAACACCACGCTGTCCGCCCCCCGGCTTAGGCATTCAATGCCCAGCTGGCCGGTGCCGGCAAAAAGGTCCAGCACCCGGCGGCCCTCAATATCAAACTGGATGATGTTGAAAAGGGACTCCTTCACATTATCGGTGGTGGGGCGGATGTCATAATTCTCCGGGGTTTTCAGTCGCCTGCCCCGGACGCTGCCGCTGATCACTCGCATGTTTTTTCACTCTCCCCGCTGTGGAAATAGTCATACACCGCCTGGGCCGTGTTTTTGGGCACCACCAGCCGGAGCTGCTCCAGACTGGCCTCCCGGATAGCCTTGACGGATTTAAAGGTTTTTATAAGCTCGTTTCGGCGCTTGTCCCCCACGCCGGGGATCTTGTCCAGGGTAGAACCGTAGCCCTCGCTGCGCAGGGAGCGCTGATACTCAATGGCGAAGCGGTGGGTCTCCTCCTGGATGCCGCCGATGAGGGCGAACACTGCCTGGTTCTGGCTGATGCCGATCTCCTGCCCCTCCGGGCTGATCAGGGCCCGGGTGCGGTGCCGGTCGTCCTTCACCATGCCGAAGGTGGGCACGCAGAAGCCCAGGTCCAGCTGGGCCTGGACAGCCACGGCGGCATGGGTGTCGCCGCCGTCGATCAGCAGCAAATCCGGCAGCGGAGCAAACTTCTCGTCCCCTTCCGCATAGTGCCGGAAGCGGCGGTACACCGCCTGGTACATGCTGGCATAGTCATCCTGCATTTCCAGGTCCTTGATGCGAAACTTCCGATAACCCCGCTTTAAGGGCTTCCCATCCACATGGACGGTCATGGCCGCTACGATACCGGTGGCCCCCAGGTTGGACACGTCGAAGGCTTCGATCCGCTCCGGAAACTGCTCCAGCTCCAGGGTCTTCTGCAGCCACTCCAGGGTCTTGGAGCGGCGCTGGGCCGCGGTGGTGCGGCGCTGGATCTCCTCCCGGGCGTTGAGGGCCGCGCTCTCAATGAGGCGCATCCGCTCCCCCCGTTTGGGGGTCTCGATATAGATTCTGCGGCCGGAGCACTGGCTCAGTAGCACCTCCAGATCCTGCCGGTCCTCGATCTCGCAGGGCAGCAGGATGGATTTGGGCCAGCCGCCCCGGTGAGCAGTGTAATACTGGCGCACCAGATCGGATATGGCCTCGCTGTCCTCTTCCAGGGGCTCCTCCATCATTTCGGTGTCCTTGCCCACCAGGTCGCCGTTGACAAAGTGCAGCACGGTGAAGCAGCTTTTGGCCCCCCGGCAGAAGCCGATGGCATCGGTATCGGCAAAGGCGGTGGCGATGACCCGCTGGCGGTTGGACAGGTTTTCTATCGCCCGCAGCCGGTCCCGCAGCTCAGCGGCCTTTTCAAAGCGCAGCTCCTCCGCCGCCTGCTCCATCTGGCAGCGCAGGTCCTCCAACAGTTCCCCGCTCTTACCGTCCAGAATCAAAGCCGCCTGGCTCATGCGGCGGCGGTATTCCTCGCCGCTGCTGTCCTTCAGGCACCAGCCCAGGCAGGCGCCCATGTGGTAATTGAGGCAGGGCCGCTCCTTGCCGATGTCCCGGGGGAACTTCCGGGAGCAATCCGGCAACAGCAGGGCCTTGCTGATGGTGCTGATCACATTCTTGGTCTGGCCCCGGCTGCCGAAGGGGCCGTAGTATTTGGCGCCGTCCTTGGCGGCCCGGTTGGAAAGGCTCATGCTGGGGTATTCCTCCCGCATATCCAGGCGGATGAAGGGATAGCCCTTGTCGTCCTTCAAAAGGATGTTGTAATGGGGCTTATGACGTTTAATGAGGGAGTTTTCCAGCACAAGGGCCTCAAACTCGCTGGCGGCCACAATGACGTTGAAGTCCGCCACCTTATCCACCATGGCCTGCACCTTGGGCAGATGCTCCCCGTGAAAATAGCTGCTGACCCTGTTTTTCAGCTTCTTTGCCTTGCCAACGTATATCACTTCGCTCTTTTCATCCAGCATGATATACACCCCCGGCAACAGGGGCAGATTATTGGCTTTTTCTCTCAGGGTATCAAGCATACTGTTGACCTCGTTAAATTATGTAAACCTTATGCCGTCTCTGTCTCTTGGCTCTCCGTGATCTGTTCCTTGCCGAATATGCACCAGAGGGTGATGGACACCACCACGATAACGCCGCCGATCAGGGCGAAGATACCCGGCTTCTCCCCATCAAAGATCAGCACCCACACCGGGTTCAGCAGCGGCTCCACCGCGCCCAGCAGACAGCAGGCCAGGGGCGGGCAGTACCGGGAGGACTTCACATACAGGATGTAGGAAATGCCCAGCTGGAACACGCCCAGGGTCAGGATGGAGAGGGTGGCGGTGGTGGTAAACACCGGCTTGGTGGCAATGATGAAGGGCAGGCCCACCAGGAAGGTCAGGCACTGGCCGATGAGAATACCGGAGAAGCGCTGCTCCCCTTCCAGCTCGCCCACGGCCATGAACATGCCGGCCATGAACATACCGGCGGCGATGGCCACCAGGTTGCCCAGGATATAGCCGGGCTGCAGCTGGTCAAAGAAAAACAGGGCGATGCCCAGAAGGGTCAGGGTGACCACGGCGGCGTCCGCCTTGCGGATGCAGGTCTTGTAGATCAGGGCAGTGAAAATGACGATGAACACCGGGGAAGTAAACTGCAGGACGATGGCGTTGGCGGCGGTGGTCAGCTTGTTGGCGCAGACGAAGCAGGTATACACGCAGGCGGACAGCACGCCAGCCAGAAAGGTTTTTTTACTCAGCACGAAGCGATGCCGGGAAATGACCATATACACGGCAATGGTGGCGCCGGCGATCAGGCTGCGCATACCGGCCACGGCGAAGCCGTTCCAGGGAATAAGCTTGATGAAGATGCCGGCAATGCTCCACAGCGTGGCGCAGACCAGCATTTCTATGATTGCCAGATTTTCTTTTTTCATGATATGCCTCACCAGAAACACGAAAGGTTTGAAAGGGGTGCTGATTACAAAAAATAGGCGCGTGATCTTCACGCGCCTGTTTTTATCAATTTGATCAGATCACTCGTTGAAATCGGAATCAATGAGTTCGGCCAGGGTAGCAATCGCCGCGTCCTCGTCAGCACCGTCAGCGATGATGTTGATGGTGGTGCCCTTGACAATACCCAGGGAAAGAACGCCCAGGAGGCTCTTGGCGTTCACACGCCGCTCTTCCTTCTCCACCCAGATGCTGCTCTTGAACTCGTTGGCTTTCTGAATGAAGAAAGTCGCGGGCCGGGCATGAAGACCTACCTGATTATTGATGACTACTTCTTTGGTTATCATACTTGCCACTCCTTATTTCATAACGATATTGCTTTCTTAATTTAACAAATTTTTCGGAAATCGTCAACCGCTTTCGTTGCTTTCATTATTTTCACCATTTATTTTTCTTCACTGCGGCGAAATTTATTTAAGTTCGACAACAGTAACGCCTGCCTCACCCTCGCCAAATCTTCCCAAACGGAAAGATTTTACGCTTTTATTCCGTTTCAGCATCTGCTGCACCGCGGCGCGCAGGGCGCCGGTGCCTTTGCCGTGGATGATGGTGACGGTTTTCAGCCGGGACATGACGGCGCTGTCGATATACCGCTCGGCAGCCAGGACGGCTTCCACGCTCTCCATGCCCCGCAGATCGATCTGAGGCTCAATGCTCATAGATCGCAGCTGGGCAGCGCTGCTTTTGGCCACAGTCTTGGGGCCGGGGACCTTCTCCCCTTCCAGCAGCAGCACCTCGTCCTCTTTGGCGGTGACATTCATGATGCCGGCCCGGAGACTCAGCACCCGATCAGGCGAGATGGCCAGAACCGTGGCCTTCATGCCCATGGACTTGATCTGCACCGTGTCCCCCACCTTCAAGGGCCGGGAAGAAGTTTTTTCCGCCGGTGCCGGTTCCAGCTCTTTTCGCAGGGCCTCCTGGCTGAGATTCAGCTTCCGGCGCAGCTGGGAGCGGGCCTCGTTGATCTGCTGGGCCTCCTCCTGCTCGTTGGCGTGCTTACGCATCTCGTCCAGTTCATGAAAGACCTCCTCAGCGGTGGCACGAGCGTCCTGAATGATCCGCTCCGCCTCCCGGCGGGACTTCAGATCCGCCTTATCCAGCCGCACCTCCAGCTCGGCCTTCAGGAAAGCGGCCTTTTTGGCGCTCTCCTGGGCCTCCCGCAGCTTCACGGCGGCCTCGTTCCGATCCCGCTCCAGCAGGAGACGGGTCTGCTCCAGCTTTTCGATGGTGGCCTCAAAGCTGGCGCTCTCGGTGCTGACCCGGTTGCGGGCGTCCGCAATGATGTCCTCCCCCAGTCCCAGGCGCTGGGAAATGGCAAAGGCGTTGGATTTGCCGGGGATGCCCACCAGCAGATGATAGGTGGGGCGGAGGGTCTCCACATCGAACTCGCAGGAGGCGTTCTGCACCCCCGGCTCATTGGTGGCATAGACCTTCAGCTCCGCATAGTGGGTGGTGGCGGCAATGACGGCCCCCTTCCGGCGGCAGTATTCGATAATGGCCACGGCCAGGGCCGCACCCTCGGTGGGGTCGGTGCCGGCGCCCAGCTCGTCAAACAGGATCAGGGAGCGGTCATCGCACTCTTCGATAATATTGACGATATTGCTCATGTGGGCAGAGAAGGTGGAGAGATTTTGCTCAATGCTCTGCTCATCGCCGATGTCTGCCAAGATGTGGCTGAACACCGGCAGGTTGCTGCCGTCGTCGGCGGGGATGTGCAGGCCGCACTGGTTCATGGCGGCAAGCAGGCCGATGGTCTTGATAGAGACGGTCTTGCCGCCGGTATTGGGGCCGGTGATCACCAGGGTATCAAAGCTGTCCCCCAGTTCCAGGCTGATGGGCACGGCCTTGGCCTGATCCAGCAGCGGGTGCCGGGCCCGGCGCAGGACAATGCCCCCGGCCTCACCGGCAGCGCTCTGACAGTTCAATTTATAGCTGAGCTTGGCCTTGGCAAAGATCAGATCCAGCCGCACCAGAATCTCAAAGTCGGCAGAAATATCGTCCCTATGCTCGGCGCAGTCGGCAGACAGCTCCGCCAGGATGCGGTCGATCTCGATCTTCTCCTTGGCGGACAGCTCCCGCAGCTCGTTATTGGCCTTGACGGCGGCCATGGGCTCGATAAACAGGGTAGCGCCGGAGGCAGAAATATCATGCACCAGGCCGGGAATGGCCCCCTTGTGCTCTGCCTTTACCGGCACCACATAGCGGTCCTGCCGCATGGTGATGATGGGTTCCTGCAGGGCCTTGGCATAGCCGGGAGAGGAAATAATCTTTTGCAGGGAATCCCTGGCCCGGGCAGCGGCGGCCCGCATCTGGCGGCGGATGTTGGCCAGCTCCGGGCTGGCCCCGTCGGCGATCTCATCCTCGCCGCTGATGGAGGTGCTGATCTTCTCCTCCAGGAACTTGTTGGCATGGAGGGCATAGAACAGATGGTCAATGGGCGTTTTGCCCACGGTGTCATCGGCGATGTAGCCCCGCACCAGCCGGGCACACTGAAGCACCCGGGCTATATCCAGCAGCTCCCGGGTGTTGAGGGCGCCGCCCAGGTCGGCCCGGGCCAGAGAGGGGCGCACGTCCTTTACGCCGGAGAAGCTGGGGCTGCCCCGCACCACCATCATGGTCTTGGCGGCGGTGGTCTCCTCCTGGCGGCGGCGCACCTCCGCCGGTTCAACGGACGGTGTCAGAGCACGGGCCTGTTCCTTGGCGGTGTCCCCCACCGCCTCCGCCGCCAGCATTTCCAGCACGGCGGGCAGTTCCAGGGTCATCAGTGATTTCTCAAAAAAACGCATAGCTTTATCTTATCCTTATGTTTTTCCAATATGACAGAGTGGAAAACTGCCGCTCGGTTTGCAGCAGCAGATAGCGTTCCGCCGCGGAACTGAGCCGCTGCATGGCCTCCCCTTCCAGGCGGAAGGAGAACAGCTGCTTTGCCGGGGCGGAGACGATATAGCGCAGGGCGGCCAGGGAATCCGGGCAGAGCCGGGCCAGCTGATCCCGGCTGTCGGCACAGGCGCGGCAGAATACGCTGCCCCGCTCCAGGCTCAGCACCGGCTGCTCCATCTCCTGACAGCCGCAGGCGGGGCAGGCGCTGAGCTCCGGGGTGTAGCCGGTGAGGCACATGAGCCGCAGCTCAAAAGCGGCCTTGATCTGTTCCGAAGGGTACAGCTGATTGCTGAGGGCATAGAGAGAATTGAGCCCCAGCTGCAGTATGGCCGGCTCCGGCTGATCCTCCACGCTGAGCGCCTCCAGGCACTCGGCAAAGTAGCAGCCCAGGGCCAGGTTCTCCATATCCCTGCGCAGGCCGGGAAAGGCCTCTTTGATCACAGCTTCGTTCACCGTCCATTTGCCCCGGTTGCCGAAGAGCGTCATCTCCGAATAGGTCAGCTGCTGGGTGGCGGCGGCGGTTTTGCTGCCCTTGCGCAGGGCGCCCCGGGCCTTGACGGTGATCTTGCCGTCGGTGGAAGTCAGCAGGGTGAGGATGCGGTCCGCCTCCTTGTACCGGACTTCCCGCAGGACAAGGGCGTTGGTTGTCGTAAACATATATGTATACCTGCTCGCTCCGAGCCCGGGGAATTTATCCCCGGCTCTCCATGGTGTTTTGGGCAGTCCTTTTCTCTACGGCTCTGGCGGCAGCTTTATAAAGGAGATAATACAGCGGGTCGCCGGTCTCCCGGAAAGCCTGCCAGATGGGATCGTCTTTCATGCTACCACCTCTGCCTTTAGTATCTGCAAAGGCGGCAGATTAAAATGCTGGAAAAAATTGATTTACTGCTCGCTGAAGCCGAAGTTGCGCAGCTGGGCCATGGAATCCCGCCAGTTCTCCTTCACCTTCACCCAGGTCTGCAAATAGACCTTGGTGCCCATGAAGGCCTCAATATCGGTGCGGGCCAGCTCCCCGATCTTCCGGAGCATGGAACCCTTCTTGCCGATGATGATGCCCTTATGGCTCTCCTTCTCGCAGTAGATGGTGACCTCCAGGTCAATGATGCCGTTGTCCCGCTCGGAGAACTTGGTGACCTCCACAGCGGTGCCGTGGGGGATCTCCTTGTCCAGGCAGCGCAGCAGCTTTTCCCGCACCAGCTCCGCGCAGATCTGCCGCTCCGGCTGGTCGGTGATCATGTCCTCCGGGAAGAAGTGGGGGCCCTCCTGGGCGTATTTTTCCAGCTCGGCCATCAGCTCGTCCACCCCCTCGCCAGTCCTGGCGGAGATGGGCAGGATGGCGTCAAACTGGTACAGAGTGCTGTAGGCGGCCATGACCTCCAGAAGCCGGGCCTTGTCCACGGTGTCGATCTTATTGATCACCAGCAGGGCCGGAGCCTTGGTCTGGCCGATGCGCTCAATCAGCGCCAGCTCCTGAGGGCCTGGGCTGGCCACCGGCTCTACCAGCAGCAGCACGCAGTCCACATCCGCCACGCTCTCCTTCACCACGTTGACCATATAGTCCCCCAGACGGGTCTTGGGCTTGTGGAAGCCGGGGGTATCCATCAGGACGAACTGGGTGTCCCCCCGGTTGACGATGGCGGTGATGCGGTTGCGGGTGGTCTGGGGCTTGTTGGAAACAATGGCGATCTTCTCCCCTACCAGAGCGTTGGTCAGGGTGGACTTGCCCACATTGGGCCGGCCGCAGATGGTGATCATGGCTGCTTTTGTCATATAGCTTATCTCCTGTAATGATTATTCTTCAAATATCGTCGCCCATGATGGCTTTTTCCCGGGCGCGCATCTGGGCCTTCATCTCGCCCTCATCCACATGGTCATAGCCCAGCAGGTGCAAAACGGAGTGGACGGTGAGGTACATGATCTCCCGTTTGAAGCCGTGGCCAAATTCCTGGCCCTGGGCCTCGCAACGGGGCAGGGAGATCATCATGTCCCCCAGCAGCACCGCGCCGGTATCCAGATCCCGCTCACAGCCCGCCGGGTCAAAGTGCCCCGGCTCCAGATCGTTTTGGGGAAAGCTGAGCACATCGGTGGGCCTGTCCACCCCGCGGAATTCCCGGTTCACTGCATGGATGCCCGCATCGTCGGTTAACAGTACGCTTATGATGCAGGGCGTGTCTACCCCTTCGGCGGCCAGAGCCATGGCGGCGGCCTTCTTGATGAGGGCGGCGGCCTGGTTATAGCCCAGGTTCTTCACTTCCCGGCTCACATATATCTCGTGCTCCATCTGTCTCAGCCTTTCTTGTAGCGTTTGGGGGGCAGCTTCTTCACCGGCGCTGTGGCCGGGTTTTTCTTATCATAGACCTCATAGGCCTCGATGATCTTCTGCACCAGCCGGTGGCGCACCACATCGGAGCCGGTGAGGGTGCAGATGGCGATGTCCTCGATGCCCTCCAACACCTTCATGGCCACCTTCAGGCCGCTGGTCTTGTCCTCCGGCAGGTCGATCTGGGTGATGTCGCCGGTGATGACCACCTTGGAGCCGAAGCCGATGCGGGTCAGGAACATTTTCATCTGCTCCCGGGAGGTGTTCTGGGCCTCGTCCAAGATGATAAAGCTGTCGTCCAGGGTGCGGCCGCGCATATAGGCCAGGGGGGCCACCTCGATATTGCCCCGCTCCAGATACTTCTGGTAGGTGTCCGCCCCCAGCATATCAAAGAGGGCATCGTACAGGGGGCGCAGGTAGGGGTCCACCTTGCTCTGCAAGTCGCCGGGCAAAAAGCCCAGCCGCTCCCCTGCCTCCACAGCGGGGCGGGTGAGGATAATACGGTTGACCTCCTCCGCCCGGAAGGCGGCCACAGCGGCGGCCACGGCCAGGTAGGTCTTGCCGGTGCCGGCGGGGCCGATGCCCAGGGTGACGGTGTTTTGGGCGATGGCGTCACAATAAGCCTTCTGGCCCAGGGTCTTGGGCTTGATGGGCTTGCCCTTGGCGGTGATGCAGATCACGTCCCCGGCCAGCTGGTTGATCTGGGTCTCCTTCCCGTCCTTCACCAGCTTGAGAATATAGCGGACGTTCTGGGCGTCGATATTCTCCCCCCTGGCGGCCAGAGTCAATAGACCATTGATGGCCTTCTCCGCCAGCAGCACATCCTCGGCCTCGCCGCAGATGTGGATCTTGTCATCCCGGTCCAGCACCTTGACCCCCAGCTCGTTCTCGATGATGCGCAGGTTTTGGTCAAAGGAGCCAAAGACGCTGATCACATGCTCCATTCTTTCTACTTCAATGGTTTTTTCTATCATGTAATATCCTTTCTCAGGCGGCCTCAGAAACTGACCACCCGGGCAATATCTTCCAGGCAATGGCAGCGGAGAGTGAGAACATACAAGGTCTCGCCCCCGGCGGCGGTGAAGCTTTTTTCCAGCACCTGCCCCTTCACATCGGCCAGCAGCAGGCGGTTCAGCTGCCGCTCCATCTCCTGCCGGTCACAGGCGGGCTGAAGCTGGGTATCATAACCTCGAAGCTCTTCCCGCACCAGGGTCACCGGCAGGGCGAACAGGCCCTCCGCGCCCAGTTTATATTCATGAATGATTTTATCACACTCGTCAATAGCTTTTCCACTATCAAAATAAAGATTTATCCGTCTTTTTCCGAAAATTATAGCAAAGCGGCTGCGGCTGATGAGATTGGGCTGCTTTACCTCCTCCCGGGCGGGGCAGACAGCGCTCAGCTCCCGCCAGGTATCGGCCAGGACCTGGGCTCTGGCCCGGACGTATTTGCTGCCGTTGGACAGGGAATCCATCTCGGCGCTGACCAGGGTCTCCCCTGCCAGCACCGACTGGCTGCCGTGTACCACCGGCCTGCCATTCTCCACGGACAGGCGGCGGACAATGCCGGTTCTGGCGGCAACGATATCCGCCGGCGCGCTCTCGGCATAGATCTCCGGCTTCTCCTGCCGTTCCATCACCACAGCCACAGCCCGGGAGCCGTTGATGTTCACCGTCATCCAGGCCAGCTCCGGCAGCTCCCGGAGCATCTGACTGCGCACCAGATCGGCGGAAACGGAGTAGCGGCAGGTTCCGCTGTCCACCCCGCAGCGGGACAAAGCCCGCAGCACCTGCCCATCGGTAAGCTGCTCATTGCCCACCACTTCGATCTCCCAGATGAACAGAGAGGAGACGAACAGCAG
Organism: bacterium; assembly: GCA_004560305.1. Classification (GTDB taxonomy): domain Bacteria; phylum Bacillota; class Clostridia; order Oscillospirales; family Oscillospiraceae; genus Limivicinus. Next base: position 73,411 of record SFVI01000009.1, read on the forward strand.
CAGGCCCATCAGCAGCAGAAATACAAGCAGCCAGACCCGGCGTCTCAGCAGTTTCCGGTCCCGGCTGCCGCCGCTGAGGCCGATGGGCTTCAGCTCACACATACATTTTTCGCTCAGAGCCGCCAGTGCCGGGTAGTCCGTCTCATACATGCGCAGGCGCACGGTGCAGTCGTCCACGCACCGGACATCCCAAAGTGCAATGGCCGACAGGGCCGCCGCGTTCAGCAGCCCCTCCACATAGGCTCCGCAGACCTCCACATCCAGTCTGCCCTTGAGTTTTTCATAGATTCTGCCCATGCTCACTCCCATTCCACGCTCTGTATCCGGCCGCTGATCAGCAGCTCCCGCCGGTTCATGGCGGCGATCACCAGCTCCGCGCCGCTGATATTCAGCTTGCCCCGGCCCAGAGACACCACGATCCGCTCCCGGCCATAGTCCATGACGCCCCGGTGGTTTTCCACCAGCAGCCGCCTGCCGCCGGTGACTGTCAGCTTGGCAGTGCCCAGCAGGGCATCCTCCGGCAGTGCCAGCCGCTCCGCCAGCTCCTGGGGCAGCTCCCTTTTGCTTTTCACCGGCTTCACCTCGATTCCGTATATATCTATGCCAGGCGTCATAGCTTGATACATGGACAAGGAGGTGCGCCATGAAAAACCGTCTCGCCGTTATCATCTGTCTCTGTTCCTTTGCCGCCCTGACCCTGTGCTCCGGCCAGGTCATCCAAAGCTGCCGCTACGCAGTAGAGCTGTGCCTGAGCCTGATTCTGCCCTCGCTGTTCCCCTTTTTTGTGCTGTCGGTACTGCTGAACCGGCTGGGGCTGCCGGGCTATCTGGGGCGGCTGCTGACGCCCCTGGCCTCCCGGGTCTACGGCGTCACCGGGGCCGGGGCCTCGGCGCTGCTGATCGGGCTCACCGGAGGCTACCCCTTGGGGGCGGCCTACATCGCCGACATGGAGCGCAGCGGCGCCATCACCGCCAGGGAGGGGGAGCGCCTGCTGGCCTTCTGCAACAACTCCGGTCCCGCCTTCATCATCGGCGCGGTGGGGGCCGGGGCCTTCGGCAGCGGCAAGGCCGGGCTGCTGCTCTACCTTTGCCATGTGCTCTCCGCCATGCTGACCGGGCTCTTCTTCCGTCAGAAGGATTATTGCCGGGAGATCCCGCCCTTGCAGTTGGATTCGGTTTACATAAGTCAAGCGCTGCCGGAGGCAGTAAAGCAGGCCATGGGGGCGCTGCTGAATGTATGCGGCTTTGTGATGTGCTTCACGGTGCTGGTGGGACTGTTGGACGCAGGCGGGGCCTTTTCCCTGGTCTGCGGGCAGCTTTCCGCTGCTTTCGGGCTGGAGCTGCAGTTTACCCATGCCGCCCTCACCGGCGTGCTGGAGCTGGGCAGTGCCGCCGGGGCGCTGCGGGGTCTGTCCCCTACACCGCTGAACATGGCGCTGGCGGCAGGGATTCTGGGTTGGGGCGGCATCTCCGTCCACTTTCAGACCCTGGCGGTGCTGGCCGGGAGCAAAATCAAAGGCGCCCTGCATTTCGCAGGACGCCTGATCAGCGCCAGTATTGGCATGGTGCTGGCCTATGCCCTCTCCATGCTGCTGCTTTAGAACGCAAACAGCACGCCGATCAGGGCGGAGGCAGCAATAAAAACAATGGGATGCAGCGATTTGAGCTTGTTTACATAACGCGTGCATATCAAGAGCACCGCGGCCAGAATAATGGCCTTGAAGTTGAACAGGTCGGTAAGCACACCGCTAGCCTGATACAGCTCCGTATTGAACAGGGCCAGCTTCAGAACCAGCACCCCGGCGGCGGCGATCAGCCCCACGGAGCAGGGGCGCAGGCCATAGAAGGCCGCGTCCACATACCGGTTCTGGCGGAAGGACTTCAGAACCCGGGCGATCAGCAGGATGATGATCACCGAAGGGGTCACCAGGCCCAGGGTGGCCACCACCGCTCCGGGGACGCCGCCGGCGGTAAAGCCCACATAGGTGGCCATGTTCACGCCGATGGGGCCGGGAGTGGACTCGGACACGGCCACCATATCTGCCAGCTGGCCATGAGTGAACCAGCCGGTGGAATCGGCCATGTCGTAGAGGAAGGGCAGAGTGGCCATGCCGCCGCCTACAGCGAAGAGCCCGGTCTTGAAGAACTCATAAAAGAGCCGCAGATACAGCATCATTTCCCTCTCAGCCCCACTTTCGTAAAGAAGATACCGGCAGCGGCGCAGAGCACCACGAACAGCACCGGGGACAGGTCCAGGAAAGCGGAGAGGACAAACACCAGCAGGCACAGCACCAGGCTGGCCTTATCGGTGACGGCCTTCTTCCACAGCTTGGTGACGGCGTTGAAGATCAGTACGCAGACGCAGACCCGAATGCCGGCAAAGGCATGCTGCACCGCCGGGATATCCGCAAAGTTGGTGAGGATGCCGGCAATGACGCTGATGATCAGCACCGAGGGGAACACCACACCCAGGGTGGCCACGATGCCGCCCAGGGTGCCATAGAGCTTCTGGCCGATGAAGGTGGCGGTATTGACGGCGATGACGCCGGGGGTGCACTGGCCCACGGCGTAGTAGTCCATCAGCTCCTCGCTGGTGGCCCAGCCGTGCTTGTCCACGATCTCCCGCTCCAGAATGGGGATCATGGCATAGCCGCCGCCAAAGGTCATGACGCCTACCCTGGCAAAGGCCAGGAAAAGCGCAAGGAATTTCTTCATGAATGCTTCACTTCTTCAGAGAATCTGCAAACTCGTTGTATCTGGCGATCTTTTCGGCGCACTGGGCCTGGCTCTCGCCCCGGACCAGCAGATAGACCTTGATCTTCGGCTCCGTGCCGGAGGGACGGACGATGAAGCTGCTGCCGTCAGCCAGTTCAAAGTACAGCACATTGGAGCCCCAGAAGGGAGTCTTGCCCACCTTGCCCAGGCCGGCCACAAAAATGCTGCCGTCGGCATAGTCACGGATGCGGAGGACTTCCTGGCCGCCGATCTCCACCGGGGGCTTCTCCCGCAGTTCCTTCATCAGCTGCTGCATCTTCTGCAGGCCGTCCAGGCCGGGCATCACCAGGTTCAGGGTCTTTTCGGCGAAGTGGCCGTACTTCTCATACAGGGCGTTGACCGCGTCCATCAGGGTCATGCCCTGCTTGTGGTAGGAGGCGGCCATCTCCGCCACCAGCATGGAAGCGGTGACGGCATCCTTATCTCTCACATAGTCGCCCACCATGTAGCCGTAGCTCTCCTCGAAGGCGAAGATGTACTTATAGGACTCGGCGGCTTCCCACTCGGCGATCCGCTCGGCCATGAACTTGAAGCCGGTGAAGGTGTCCTCAAAGTGGACGCCGTTGGCCTCACAGACGGCTCTTGCCATGCCGGTGGAGACGATGCTGGACAGGGCGCCGGCGTTCTCCGGCAGGGTGCCGGTGGACTTCTTGGCGCGGATAATGTAGTCCAGCAGCAGCACGCCCATCTGGTTGCCGGTGATGGTCTTGTACTCATCCCCTACCCGCACCATGGTGCCGATACGGTCAGAGTCCGGGTCGGTGCCGATGATCAGGTCGCTGCCCACCTTCTTGGCCAGGTCAACCGCCAGGTAGAAGCCTTCGGGATTCTCCGGGTTGGGGCTTGCCACGGTGGGGAAGCTGCCGTCAATGACCATCTGCTCCTCAACGGGATACACATACTTCAGGCCCAGTCTGGCCAGAGCTTCGGGAACCAGCTTGTAGCCGCAGCCGTGGAAAGGCGTGTAGACCACCTTGAATTCATCCGCCACTTCTTTGACCACTTCTTTATCGATGGCCTGAGCCATGACCTGCTCCATAAAGGCGTCATCGGTCTCCTTGCCCAGAATCTCGATTCTGCCGCTCTTGACGGCCTCGTCGAAATCGCAGGTCTTGAAGCCGGTGAAGATGTCAATGGCTTCCATCTGTCTGGCGATGGCGTCCGCCTTCTGGGGGGGCAGCTGGGCGCCGTCAGCCCAGTAGACCTTGTAGCCGTTATACTCCTTGGGGTTGTGGCTGGCGGTGACGTTCAATCCAGCGATGGTGCCGTAGTACAGCACGGCAAAGCTCAGCTCCGGGGTGGGGCGCAGGGCGTCAAAGATGCGCACATGCACGCCGTTGGCAGCCATGACGCAGGCAGCCTCCCGGGCGAAGGTCTCGCCGTTGAGGCGGCAGTCATAGGCAATGGCGATGCCCTTGCGCTTTGCTTCCTCGCCCTCGGCGGAAATAACGTTGGCGAAGGCCTGGGTAGCGTGACGAATGATGTGCACGTTCATGTGGTGCAGGCCCAGCTTCATGGTGCCTCTGAGACCGGCAGTGCCGAACTCCAGCGGGGCAAAGAAGCGGTTCTCGATCTCGTTCTCGTCATCGGCGATGGCGTTAAGCTCTGCCCATTCCTCCTCGCTGAGGGCGGGGCTGTCCAGCCAATGCTGATACTCTTCCTTGTAGTTTCTTGCCATGGTAATTTCCTCCCTTATCATTGATCTTCGACGGTTTCCGGCTCCGCTTCACACAGGGCCCGGGCATCTTCCAGCAGGGACTGGGGCACATAAATGTCCACGCCCTGGCCGCTCATGCCCAGGATCAGCTTGCCGAAGCTGCCGTCTCCCGGATATATTTTCAAGCACGGTATGCCATATGCTTCCAGCATATTGATCCTCAGCTCATCGCCAAGGTCCAGACTTTTGCAGTTGCACAGCAGCGCCGGCGTCTCCGGCTCTCCCTGTGCCGTCTTGGGCCAGCGGTCAGAGAGCTTATCGCCCATGGCCCTGCCCCATTCGGTTTTGTTCTCCATTTTCCTCTCCCAATATAACATGATACAGAGATATTATAAACCTTTACCGCGTGGAAAACAAGCCCAATTATCGTTCCGGCCTGGATGTTGGCCTGGTGTGGTTGACCACAAGGATGCCCACACAGACCAGAGCCAGGGCCGCCAGGTTCCGCAGAGTGAAAGCCTGCTCCTGCAGCAGCACGGCGGAATAGCAGATACCGAACACCGGGATGCTGAAGCCAAAGATGGTGACCCGGCTCACCGGGTTGTATTTCAGAAGCAGGCCCCAGATGGTGAAGGCCACCGAGGATATCGCCGCCAGATACAGCAGCAGAAGCACGGAAGCTGCCGTCCAGCCCGCCAGCCGCCCGCCCATCAGAAAGCCGATGACCAGCATTACCAGGCTGCCAATAACCAGCTGGCCCCCGGTGAGGAGGGTGGCGTCCATGCGCCGGGTCAGAATTTTCAGCGTGACCGAACCCAGGCCGTAGGCCATAGAACCGATAAGGATGAAGCCCTCGCCGATGAGGGTGACCTCTCCGCCCAGGCCGGGGCCCTTCATATTCATAACAATGATGCCGCCGAAGCCCAGCAGGCAGCCCAGGGTCTTGCGCCAGTCCATCCGCTCCCCTTTCAGGATAAAGTGGGCAAAGATGATGGCGAAAAAGGTATAGCTGGCATTGATGACGGCGCTCTTGGTGCTGGTGCAGTGGGCAAGGCCGATATAGTAAAACACATACTGGGCCGTGGTCTGCAAAAGGCCCTGGCCGCAGACGGCGGGCAGATCCCCGGCTTTCAGGCCCAGGGGGCCCTTGCGGCTCAGCCGGGCAAAGGCCAGCGTCATCAGCCCGGCCAGCAGAAAGCGCACGCCGCCATAAAGCAGCTGGCTGCCTGCGCCGCTGATGTTCATCATTGCATAGCCCAGCTTGATGCAGGGGAAAGCGCTGCCCCACATGGCGCAGCACAGCAGCGCCAGCAGGCTCACCGCCACAGGACGCTGGAAAATATTCTCTTTCATACTACTCTCTTTTCTCTTTTTGCTGCAACAAGATATAGCGCAAACGGGAGAAAATGTCAAGGCTTATCCGCAAGATGCAGAATGCCCCCGCCGGTTTCCCGGCGAGGGCTGAAAAAAATTCCGTTTGTGTTTGCCTATCAGCGCTTGTTCTTCATGCTCAGCATGTCGCCATAGACGGGGGTGGGGATGCCAAAGCCGCCGTGTACAGCCAGCACCTGACCGGTGGTGTAGGGAGCCTGGGCAAAGTACAGCACCGCGTCAGCAATCTCCTGAGGCTCGCCCATGCGGCGGATGGGGGTGTGCTTGAGGAAGAACTCCTGGAACTCGGGAGTCAGGTTGTTCTTCACAGCCTCGGTGGCGGTCATGCCGGGGCAGACCACGTTGCAGGTGATGTTCAGGGCGGCAGCCTGAGAGGCGATCATCTTGCTCAGGTGGATGATGCCGGCCTTGGAGGTGCCGTAGGCCAGCTGGCTGACGTCGGGAGTCAGGCCGGCCACGGAGCCGATGTTGATGATGGCGCCGGACTGCTGGGCAGCCATGGCCTTGGTGATGGCAGCCTGAGAGGCCCGGAACACGGTGGACATATGCACTTCCACATAGCGGGCAAAATCATCATAATCGGTGTCAAAGATGGTCTTGTCGTCGTAGGGCTTGGTGCCGCCGAAGTTGTTGACCAGGATATCGATGCGGCCCTCGTTGGCCACCACGGTGTCGATCATGTTCAGAATGCTGTCCTTATCATAGGCTTCGAAGTACACGGTCTTGACGTCCAGGCCCTGGGCACAGAGGGCGGCGGTCTTCTCGTTGCCCACTTCCAGATTGCGGCAGGCCATATACACTCTGGCGCCGGCCTTGGCCAGCGTCTCAACACAGGCGTAGCCGATGCCTCTGGTAGAGGCGGTGACAATTGCGACTTTTCCGTTCAACATTTTGTTTACTTCCTTTCTCAAATTCTTTATTATTCCTGCTTCAGCTATTGAAATAGCCAGCTTATGGTCTTATAATAATCTAAAAAATAACAAAAGGACGGACAATATGTTGATTCATCATATCTGCATACAGACAAATTCTTATGATTTGTCTAAAGATTTTTACTGCAATATTCTGGGGTTTCAGCTCATTTCCGAGACAGCCAATTTCCACGGCCGGGGCTACAACAGTTGGCTCAGGGAAGCGGGCGGCTTCATGATCGAGCTGCAAACGGCCAAGGCCGGCGGGCAGTTCTCCCCCGCCTGCAAGGAGGCGGAGGGGCTGGCCCATCTGTGCTTCCTGGTGGAGGATGTGGAGGTGGAGGCCCGGCGCATCCTCGCCGCCGGCTACGATCACTTCCGCCGCAAGGATGGTCATGCGGTATATGAGGTGCTGGGCAGCAAGCTGTGCAAGGTGGTGGCCCCAGAGGGGACCATCATCGAGCTGCGGGACACGGCGGAATTATAGGCAGAAACCCATGCAATCCCCGGATATGTCCGGGGATTGCATGGGTTTGATTGCATTTTCAGATCTGAATCAGCTTGTAGTCCCTGGTGCCCATGCCGATCTTCTCGGCGTGCTCCAGGCAGGTCTTCCACTCGGAGTCCGGGTGGTTCATGTGGAAATGCTCATGGTCATGCTCCGCATGGCCGAATTCCTTCAGATGCTCGTCCAGCTGGCTGCCGGCAATAACAGGCTGCTTGTTGCAAAGGTCAACGCAGGCCTGGTCCAGAGCCACCGGGTCGAAGGAAGCCAGCATACCCACGTCAGGGATGATGGGAATGTCGTTCTCGGCGTGGCAGTCACAGCAGGGGGAGACGTCGCAGATCAGGGTGATGTGGAAGCAGGGCCGATCCTTGCAAACGGCATAGGCATACTCCGCCATCTTGTAGTTCAGCAGCTTGTTGGAGTCCTGGAAAGTGGGCTTGATGGCATTCTTGGGGCAGACCGCCAGGCAGCGGCCGCAGCCCACGCACTTGTTCTGGTCGATATGGGCCTTGCGGTTTTCGATCACCGGGGCGCTGTGGGCGCAGATGCGCTGGCAGGAGCCGCAGCCAATGCACTGTTCTTCCTTCACGAAGGGCTTGCCGTCACAATGCTGCTCCATCTTGCCGGAGCGGGAGCCGCTGCCCATGCCCAGGTTCTTCAGCGCGCCGCCAAAGCCGGCGGATTCATGGCCCTTGAAGTGGGACAGGGAGATCACCACGTCGGCGTCCATAATGGCCTGGCCGATTTTTGCCTCCTTCACATATTCCAGATCAATGGGCACCAGGGCCTCGTCGGTGCCCTTCAGGCCGTCGGCAATGATCACATGGCAACCGGTCTGCAGCGGGGAAAACCCGTTCATATAGGCGGTGTCCAGATGGTCAAGGGCGTTCTTGCGGCTGCCCACATAGAGGGTGTTGCAATCGGTCAGGAAGGGCTTGCCGCCCAGCTCCTTCACGTAGTCTGCCACCACACGGGCATAGTTGGGCCGCAGAAAGGCCAGGTTGCCATACTCGCCAAAATGAATCTTGATGGCGGCGTACTTATCGGTGAAGTCGATGGTTTCAAAGCCGGCGGTCTTCATCAGCCGGTGCAGCTTTTTCAGCAGATTTTCCTGGCCGGTGGCCTTGAAGGTGGTAAAGTATACGTCAGAATGTGCCATTGGAATCTCCTCCTATTGATTTTTTATTTCTAATAAGTATGGAATTAGCCGGTCATCTTTTCGTTTTATTCGTCAACCGGGGCTTTCAGGGTCTTGATCGCGCTCAGCGCAAAGTCCGTCATCAGGGGGATGTAGGTGAGGACAAACACAATGCCGCCGGCAATGGCCGCTTTTTTCTTATGTCTGGCCGGAACACACAGCCCCAGCAGCAGCCCCAGGGCCAGCAGGCAGAATTTCAGCACCGCCACCATCTTCCAGTCTCTGGAAGCCAGATAGACATCGGCGCAGGCAAACAGCTTTTTCATCGAAAGCACCTCCCATTTTACCTATTCTACCATAGCTGCTCCCAGCGGGCAAGAGGGATTTTTGGGGCGGGGCAGCGGCCGTTTTGGTTTGCGTATAAACAAAGTTCCCTACCTTGCGGCGGGGTTGAAATATTCTGTGAAGTCCTACCAAAATAGATGGTGCGGAATAGCTGTTCAGCTGTCCGCACAGTGGACACAGCAACTTCTTCACTATTCACGATTACTTCTTACTTCCCAAAAAACGGCCCCAATTCCAGTGAATAGTGAATAGTGAAGAAGTAAAAATCGGCAACCTTCTTTCGAAGCTTGCCGATTTTTGGTGGAGATGGGGGGAGTTGACCTGCCCTGCGGGGATAAGGTAGAATAAGTTGCGCAAAAAGAAAAAGGGAAAAAATAGACATAGTTTGCAGACTCAGGTAGAATGAAGTCACGACACACCATTCTGAAAGG
>SFVI01000037.1 GCA_004560305.1 bacterium
GCCCTGGCCCACACCTATGGGCTGACCCTGATTTGCGCGGCAAGGCGGGACAGTATGCGCCAATACACCGGGTTTTGCGCCTGTGACCCATAGGGTCACAGGCGCATTTTGTTTACAGTCTTAAACTTCATCAATTGCCCGGTTGGGACAGATGCTGATGCAGGCGCCGCACTGCACACATTTGAGATAATCGATGGCAAACTGCTTGTCTTCCTCCACAATTGCCTTGTTGGGGCAGGTGGATTCACAGGCGCCGCATTTGACGCAGCGCTGGGAGATTACGAAAGCCATGTTATAACCCTCCTTCTTCCCTTACCGCACTTCGCCGCTTCTGTCGGTGTAGTGGGTATGCAGCAGGAAGTGGGCCGCGGGGCTGCCGCACTCGTCCAGGAATTCCTCGTACAGCTTCTGCACATCGGGATTCTCGTGGGAACGCCGGATGGGCGCATCACAATCCGCCTGATACATCCCCGCCATACGAACCGCCACCTGCTCCACAGAAGCCAGGGGTGCGCCGCCGCCGTTGAGACAGCCGCCGGGACAGGCCATGACTTCAATGAAATGATAGGGGGATTTCCCGGCACGGATATCCTCCATGATGGGCTTGACATTTCCAATGCCGTTGACAATGGCGATTTTCACATCCAGGTCCCCAATCTTCACCGTGGCTTCCTTGACACCCCGGTAGCCCCGGGCAGCGGTATAGTCAATTTGATTCAGCTCGCCGTTGGTCAGCAGCACGGTAACCGTGCGCAGCGCCGCCTCCATCACGCCGCCGGTGGTGCCAAAGATACGGCCCGCGCCGGTCCACTGCCCCATAAAGCTGTCAAAGGGTTGACTTTCCAGATTTGCAAGGTCAATTCCCTTCAGACGCATCAGTCTGGCGGCCTCCCGGGTGGTCAGCACCGCATCCACGTCCCGAATTCCCAGGGCATTTTTCATCTCCGGCCGCTGCATCTCAAACTTTTTGGCAACGCAGGGCATGATGGACACATGGAAGATATCCTCCGATTCCACGCCGATTTTCTCCGGCAGGTAGCTCTTGACCAGTGCGCCGAATATCTGCTGGGGAGACTTGCAGGAGGACAGATGGGCCAGCTGGTCGGGGTAGTGGTACTCCATGTGCTTAATCCAGCCGGGACAGCAGGAGGTCAGCATGGGCAGCACACCGCCGTTTTGCAGCCGGTGAATCAGCTCCGTGCCCTCCTCCATGATGGTAACGTCGGCAGAGAAATCGGTATTGTAGGCATAGCCACCCAGTCGCTTCATGGCTGCGGCAATTTTGCCGGTGACATCTGTGCCGGGCTTCAGGCCGAACTCTTCGCCCAGGGTATGCTGGACGGCAGGGGCCATCTGCCAGACCACGGTCTTTTTGGGGTCGTTCAGGGCATCCATCACCCGCTGTATCTCGCTCTTTTCCGTCAGGGCGGCTACGGGGCAGACCTTGACGCACTGACCGCAGTTGATACAGGCGGTGGCGGACAGGGACACATTCTTCTTGGTGCGGGCATAACGGTCACCGGTTTCCGGATGGGTGTACATCTCGTAAATGCCAATCTTCTGCACCTCGTTGCAGACTGTGACGCAGCGGCCGCAGGCAATGCACTTGTCCATGTTGCGCACCATGGCAGGGCTGGAGGTGTCCATGCCTCTGCCAGGCACCTTCCGCACCTGGGGGTTGATTTCAAACAGGTAGCTGACCTCCTGGAGCCGGCAGTGACCGCCGGTTTTCTGGCAGGTCAGACAGTCGTTGGGATGGATGCTGAGAATCTCCGTCAGCCGCTCCCGGCGGTAAGCCTGCACCGCCGGGGTCTTGGTGCGCACCACCATGCCGTCCCTTGCTTCGTACCGGCAGGCACGGCGGATTACGGTTTCTCCGTTCTCCTCCAGCTCCACAGCGCAGATGCCGCAGGAACCGGTGGGGGTCAGGCCCTTGAGATAGCACAGTGTGGGAATCTCAATCCCGGCGCTTCTGGCAGCCGCCAGAATGGAAGCGCCTCTGGGGCAGGTTATTTTTTTGTCATCAATGGTAAGGCAGATGTGGGTATCTGTGACGGATGGTATCCGGCCCTTCGTTTTTGTAGTATTCCAGCGCATCGGTCTGTGCCTGCCGTGTCAGGTATTGGCTTACCTCGGGGCTTACCTTCTCCACCTTGATGCCAATCTGCTTGAATCCGGGAATCTTGGCGATGGGGTCCAGATTCTTCGCATCGGACAGAATGTTGGCGCCGTCGCCAAAGTGGAAGGGCATCCAGGCCACGCCGGGCTCCAGC
>SFVI01000010.1 GCA_004560305.1 bacterium
GTCGGCATAGGCTGCCGGCACAAAAATCTGCCCGAAAAGCAGAAGCGCGCAGAACAGAATCAGCATCTGTCTGCGCACCTTGGGTTTGGTTTTGCTCATGGTTCCTCCTTCTTCAGTTGTCTAGCTGTTTGCTTACGCTTTTGACTGCCTGGGCCTCACCTCCTTTTCCTGGCCCCGCTCTTGCCGTGCTGCGCCCCGGGGCGAAGGGGCATTCTGCATACCGGCAGAACCGATCTCTGCGGTACGGCTGGTGCTCCCTGCACCCCCTGCACTCCGGGTACGGCCCGTCCACGCCGCTGTCATAGCGGTCGCTTCCGGGCCTGTCCTGCATGAGACTTTCAAACGCCCGATGATCGCCATTGGTAAAATACATGGCATACCTCCCTTCAGGATGAATTTGGGCTTTGCGGTATTTTGCGGTATATATAAAAAATGCGTCTCACCGTGAGACGCATTTAAGACGGGAAATAGAAAAAGGGCTTAATTGCCATTAATATAATCTGTTGCTCCTCAATACATATAACCTTAAATTCATAGGGGAACATGGTAATATTTAGGTTGCTTTGACGTTTCAACTGGTCGTAGGGGGCAACAAAGAATCTGGAATACCCCGGGATAACCGATGGCTATTAAGTAGCTTGTATTGGGGTAATAAATTTTTTATTGATTCGTTAGTGCAAATTATGACCAAACACAATTTTGGATGGCATTGTTCTAAAGTTAAAAGCGTTTATTTTGCCTCCATTCGGTAATTCCCCATATCACCCCCAATATTAAAAAAACAATAATTACTATGAAAAAACTATATTTGAAAGGTATATTAAGTTTACATTCTAGAGTATCAAGAGTACCGATAGCACCTATTAATGAAACAATATACAGTAGAATATTAAGGAGTACACTATTCCTACTTTTTTTCGACTCATTTTCAGCAGTCATGTATGAAATCTTTAATTTGGTTGCCTCTTTATGATGCTGAAATGATTTGGTCTTATAAATATAGTGAAGTAAATTATGAGTTTCTATTGGAACATGAGGGGCAAAAAATAGATTTTCTAAGTATAAATCGTTTCGGATGACTTTGTTCATGTCTGATGTAATTTCCACGTTAATGATTTGTGATAAATATACATACAGTTTAATAGCTTCAAGTAAGATTCCGTTATATAATGGAACATCTATATCATCAGGATTGAAGTCTGTGATAACACTTACGCCATCCTGAGGATAATATCGATAATTCTCTGTGGTACTTATATTTTCAGGTGGTGATGGCAATTCCCTTATACTTATTAATTTACAAAGATAATCAGCAACATCATTGATTTCATTTGACAACACAAGAGTATTATGGACGAAAGAGTATTCCTGTGGTACAAACTTTTTCCCGGTCATTTCGGAAAAGAAACCGCTAATGTTATCATATATTATTTCAGAAATTCTGTTTTCGGACTGTGTTGCGGGATCTTCACCAAAAAATTGCCACTCATTTATAGCCACTAAAGAAACAATTAAAGCTCTATTTAATGAAAATACGATAGGATCAATTTGGAAAAGGTGGCTGTTGATATGGACAAGAAAAGATTCCATACAAATTAAGTAGTCAATTTTAAAGTATACTGAATCTAACAAAACAGATTGAGCATGGAGTAATTTAATACAAAATCCTGTACGCTCTACAATTTCTTTGAAATCGTCAATATCTTGTCCTTTATCGAGGTGCATGAATGAAAAGGAGGTACTTTGATTGATATAGTCATATTCTGAACATAATTTTAATGCGCCTTTGGTTGAAATTAGTTTGTCGTTCATCAAAATATAGGTTAGATGATATTTTTTTAATAATGTTTTCAACTCTGGTTTGTGCTCAAAAAGCAATTTCGATTTGGAATACTTCGTTGTTTCGTATGCACTCATAAAAACAATTGTGTCGCTCATAGAACACCACCCTTTGATAATTTCGGAAATGGGAAAGGTCTTTCGACTGAAGTTACCCGACAAAATACACTTGTGTCCTTTAAACTGCAAATATAAGTCAATTATTGGATTTGAGTGTATTATACCTTACTTCGACAGAATTTGCTACCCCGGCAGGAAAAGAGCCGTGCTTTCATTTACCACAATATGAGAGGAGATATCTCACTTTCCGCTGCCGGCCAGTAGGCTAGTTTTTGCATTTCACGAAAAGGGAGAGTTTTGCGTGTTAGACGGAAATTTATTTCAGGCCCAATGTGGCAACGCTAACTGAGGCCCCTGCGCTGAGTAGTCTACTCCCGGCATACCAAAACCCATTGTAGGAGATCCCGACTAGCTGAACAGACGGCCTCTAGGGAAAAGGGGAGACAACCATCCAGGAATTTCCCGGTGCAGTTGTTTCTAAGATGCCTACGCCGCTGTCATAGTGGTCACTGCCGAGTCTGTCCTGCATGATGCTTTCAGAAGCCCTATGACCGCCATCAGTGAACTGCATTGCATCACTCTTTTGCTTAAAATTTGAGCTGAGAATCTATATAAAAATGCGTCTCACCGTGAGACGCATTAAGACGGGAAATAAAAAAGGGCCATTCCTCACGGAATGGCCCTTAATAGTGAAAGTGGCAGTATGTCACCAGTATTTGTATTTGATCTTATATAAAATAAAGTGTCCAGAAAAGAAAAAACCCGCTTCACCGTAGAAGCAAGCTCTATATTAAAAGAATACTCAGCGCACCATCTGTGGTGGAGATAAGCGGGATCGAACCGCTGACCTCTTGAATGCCATTCAAGCGCTCTCATTTCTTATACAATTTTGTCGGCTCCTGCCGGATTCTGGAAGCTTCACGTGGGTGCGTGAACGATGATTCGCTCTCCCAGCTGAGCTATACCCCCATATATGTTAAAGAGGCGCGCTGAGTATTTCTTATACAATTTTCTGCTTGGGGCCGGTTTTGTTTCGCCCTGACTCACAAGCAAGACGTATATTACCAGATGAGATGCGAAAAGTCAAGCCTTTTTTTCTTTTTCTTCAAAAAAATATGCATGGTGCAATATCGCGATCGCGGACGTGCAATGCAGGCTCCTACGGTTCTGATGGAAGGCGGTGGGGAATGAACCTCTCAGTCGACTTCCCCTTCGGCAAGGGCTTTGACCACGGTCTCCACCTGCTGGGCGGTGACGCCGGGCAGGTGATGGGCGCTCATGGCGCTGAAGCAATCCTCCTGGCTGCCGCTGACGGAGATGTTAAACTCATTGGCGGCGGTGGGCACATAGGGCGTCTTTTGCTCCACGCCGTCCTGCTTCTCAAGGACGAGGATGCTGAGTTCAAAGGCCATGGCAAGGCCCTGGGGCAGGGCAACATCACTGAGATAGATGCCAACGCTGTAATCATTGCAGGAGACGTCGATGGCTTTCACCTGCAGCTTGCTGTTCTCGGGAAGCATACCGGCCACGGTGAAGTTCATGCCGGCAGCATCGCCATTGAGGCTGAGGGGTTTCAGCGTCACGTCGGTGGCCGTTTCCTCATTCTGGGGATCCTGGGTCACAACAGGGGTGGGTTCGGGGGTGGGCTCCGGGTCAACGGGGGCCACATACTGAGAGCAGGTCTCGCTATGGCCCTCGGTGAAGCCGCACTCGGCTCAGGGCTCCTCGGGCAAATCCGCTGCGGCGGCAATCAGGCTGAAGGCCATGAAAGCGCAGAGGAGCAGGGCGATGAACTTGTCAGAACGTTTTTCATGCTGCTTCCTCCTTATGCGGGCCAGCCGATGGCGTCCAGGACGGTGTCACCGTTGTTGGCAACCTGAACGGCATGGGCTTGGACTTCGATCTTAGCGGTGCAATTCTGGTATATATTGTCCATTTTTGCAGCGTCAAAGGTGACGGTGGTGGTGACGTTATGGGCCGTCTCCTGGACGGTGAAGTAGGCCAGCGAGCCTGAAGCCACGATGGACAGGCAGGCCAGCAGCACCGCCAGCGCAACAGGGGCGCTTGTGAAAATGTTCCAGAGCTTCTTGATCGTGGTTTTCATAGCCGGTATCCTTGTCTGCCTTGAATTTACAATTGTACGCAGAAAACGCAGACCTCCCCATCTCCCCTGCCACGGGGCGCGCCGCCGGCAGGAAAGCGCTTCACGGCCTATCCTTCCACGCCATAAAGGGATAAGATGTACACTTATCCATGCATTTTCCCGAGTTATATACCATTTTTATCTCGCCATCGGGGTGCTGGGTTAGCACAAATTGTTTCTAAAAAATATCAAAACTTGAAACTTTTTTGAGAATCCCGACACTTTATGGTCATTAAAAACTACCTGTTGTCAAAATGCAAGAGCAAAATATTACTGTTTTCGGTAAAAAAATCGTGGTTTTTTGTCCTATTTGAGATGTCACTTTTTTGTTGCTCCCTTTCTTCCTGTCCCCGGTCTTCTCTATTGACGGAAAGGCAGAGTTATATTAAACTATCGTGGGACCGGGTATTGACAGATATGAGTTCTGATATTGTGAGGTGCGATATGAGCCAATCGGATATTCTGCACATCCTTGAACAGGTAAAGAGCGGAGCGCTGGCGCCGGCGGAGGCCATGACCAGGCTGAAGATGGAGCCCTTCCAGGACCTGGGCTTCGCCAAGGTGGACCATCACAGGGAGCTGCGCCAGGGCGTGGCGGAGGTGATCTACGGCGCGGGTAAGACCCCGGAGCAGATCATCAAAATCGCCGCCGCCATGCGAGAGCGGGGGCAGGAGACCATCCTGATCACCCGCATCGACGAAGCTTCGGCGGCGGCCATTTCTCAGGCCCATCCCCTGGAATACAACGCCCTGGGGCGGCTGGGCATTATCGGCCGGCTGCCGGAGCCGGACGGGGACGGCCACATCGTGGTGGCCACCGGCGGCACCAGCGATATCCCGGTGGCGGAGGAGGCGGCAGTGACCGCCCAGGCCCTGGGCAATCGGGTGATCAAGCTGTACGACGTGGGCGTGTCCGGCGTGCACCGGCTGCTGCACAATCTGGAGCCCATCATGAGCGCCCGCTGCATCATCGCGGTGGCGGGAATGGAGGGGGCGCTGCCCTCGGTGATCGGCGGGCTGGCGGACGCGCCGGTGATCGCTGTCCCCACCAGCGTGGGCTACGGCGCTTCCCTGGGGGGCGTCGCGGCGCTGCTGAGTATGCTGAACACCTGCGCCAGCGGGGTGTCGGTGGTGAACATCGACAACGGCTTCGGCGCGGGGTATCTGGCCAACATCATCAACCACATGAAGCAGAAGCCATGACACTGGAAGAATTTTTCAAGGCCAACCCGAAAGCGGCGCTGGCCTTTTCCGGCGGCACCGATTCCGCCTATCTGCTGTGGGCCGCTGTCCAGGCGGGAGCCGACGTGCAGCCCTATTTTGTCCGCTCCGCCTTTCAGCCCCGGTTCGAGCTGGCGGACGCGGAGCGGCTCTGCGCCCAGCTGGGGCTTTCGCTGCGGGTGCTGGACTGCGACGTGCTGGCCCGGCCGGAAATCGCCGCCAATCCGCCGGAGCGCTGCTACTACTGCAAGCGGGCGCTGTTCACCCGGCTGCTGGATGCGGCCAGGGAGGAGGGCTATCCCCTGGTGATGGACGGCACCAATGCCTCCGACCCGGAGGTCGACCGGCCCGGGATGCGTGCCCTGCGGGAGCTGGGCGTCCGCTCCCCCCTGCGGGAGGCGGGGCTGCGCAAGTGTGATGTACGCCGCCTGTCGGCCCAGGCGGGGCTGTTCACGGCGGACAAGCCCTCTTACGCCTGTCTCGCCACCCGAATCCCCAGCGGCACGGCCATTGAACCGGCCATGCTGGAGACGGTGGAGCAGGCGGAGGGCCTGCTGGCCGGGCGGGGATACCGCAACTTCCGGGTGCGGCTGCGGCCCTGGGGGGCGCTGCTGCAATTTGACGAGAGCCAGCACGCCGACGCAGAGAGAGATATGGAGAACATCCGCGGCCTGCTGGGGGGCATGTTCCATGAGCTGCGCCTTGACCCCAAGCCGCGGGAAAACGGAGACTGAGATGAAAACACTGTATTTTGACCTTTCCATGGGCGCTGCCGGGGATATGCTGGCCGCCGCCCTGTTCCAGCTGGTGCCGGAGCCGGAAGCGGTGCTGGCACAAGTAAACGGCCTGGGTCTGCCCGGGGTGGAGGCCCGGCTGGTGCCCGCAGAGAAGCGGGGCATCCAGGGGCTGCGCTATGAGGTGCTGGTTCATGGCCTGGAGGAGCAGGAGCACCACGAGCACCACGGCCATCATCTGCATGATATTGAAGCGATTCTTGCCGGAAGCGCGCTGCCGGAGGCGGTGCGGGAGGATGCGCTGGCGGTGTACCGGCTGCTGGCCCGGGCCGAGAGCAAGGTGCACGGCTGCCCGGTGGAGGAAATCCATTTCCACGAGGTGGGGCAGCTGGACGCCATTGCGGACATTGTCACGGTGTGCCTGCTGATGCACGAATTGAAGCCGGAGCTGGTCTGCGCTTCCGCTGTCCATGTGGGCAGCGGCACGGTGCGCTGCGCCCACGGCGTGCTGCCGGTGCCGGCCCCGGCCACGGCGGAGCTGCTGCTGGGCATCCCCTGCTACACGGGGGAAATTCAGGGCGAGCTGTGCACCCCCACGGGGGCGGCGCTGCTGCGGCACTTTGTGAAGGACTTCGGCCCCATGCCGGCGATGCGGGTAGAAGGCATAGGCTGCGGCATGGGCAGCAAGGACTTCCCCCAGGCCAACTGCCTGCGGGCCAGCCTGGGCGAGAGCGGCGAGTCCGTGGTGGAGCTTTGCTGCAACGTGGACGACATGAGCGGCGAGGCGGTGGGCTACGCGCTGGAGTGGCTGATGGAGGCCGGGGCGCTGGACGCCTTCTGGCAGAGCGTGGGCATGAAGAAAAGCCGGCCGGGGCTGCTGCTGACGGTGCTGTGCCAAGCGAAGGACCGGGAGCGGATGGTGGAGCTGCTGTTCCGGCTCACCAGCACCCTGGGCATCCGGGAGAGCCTGTGCCGCCGGTACATTCTCCGCCGGGAGAAGGGCTATGTGGAGACCCCCTATGGCCCGGTGGGGATAAAACAGGCCCGGGGCTACGGCGTGGAGCGGGCGAAGCCGGAGTATGAGGATCTGAAGGCGCTGGCGGAGGCCGCCGGCTGCTCCCTGGATGAGGCCAGGAAGCTGGCAGAAAAGTTTAGCTAACACAAAATTCCCGATGCGTTTGCATCGGGAATTTTCAGCTTGTCAAAAAAGTCTCCGGAGGACTTTTTTGACCGCTTCAACCGCCGAGCATTTTGATGCGATCAAAATGCTGCTTCGCTCGAAAAGCCTGATTTTTCAGGCTTTTCTGCGGCGGGTTATTGTACTGCGAGACGGGCCTTGCCCTCTCGCGCTCTCCCGCTGCTCTATTTTTCGGCGCATGAAGCATGGTTTTTTGACAGTCTCTTACATTATATGCAGCTGTAGAGGGACATGCCCTTTTCGTCCATGCGGTTTTTCAGGCGGCCCCGGGTCTCCAGGCAGACCAGGTGGGCCAGGGTCTCGGCGGTGGCAAACCACTGCTGATTGTCGGGAAAGGCGTCCCAGCTGTCGGCCTTGATGGACCAGGTCATGCGGGCGGCGGCGTCAAAGCCGGTGGCCTCTCCCAAGGCCCGCACCACCTGCTCCGCCTCGTCCAGCCGGGCGGCGTGATGCCGCTGCAGCTCATGGACCCGGTCAAGGAAGGTCTTGCCGCCGGTAGTCTTATGGGCTGGCAGGGCCAGCTCCACTTCGTACCGCTCCAGCTTTTCCAGCGTGCGCAGATAGTCGGTAAGGGTGTCGTAGCCCTCGATGTAGGTGATGTTGGGGGTAATGTCAAAGAGGACGCTGTCCCCGGTGAACATCAGCTTGTGCGGCCGGTCATACAGGCAGATGTGGCCGGGAGTATGGCCGGGGGTCTGGATGCACTCCAGTTCATAGCCGCCGTAGCGCAGCACCTGGCCTTCCTCCACCGTTTCCACCGTAAAGCCAGGGGCGGGGCAGCCCTTGTTCACATCCAGAGAGCCCCGGAGCCGGTCAGGGATGCCGTCCTTGCGGCTGCGTTCCTTCTGGGTGACCCAGGGGGCCTCCTGATAGAAGGCATACTCCCGCTTTCCCATCAGCAGGCGGCAGCCCATGGCATGGAGGTTGGAGGCGTTGCCCAGATGGTCAAAGTGGGCGTGGGTGAAGAACACATCGGTGTTCTCCGGGTGCATATCCAGCTCTGCCATTCCCTTTTTCAGGTCGGCAAGGCAGCGGGGCGTATTGAACCCGGAATCGATCAGCAGGTCACGGCCGCCGTTGACGCCCTTGATGACATAGCAGTTGAGCCAGCCCAGAGGGTTTCTGGGCAGGACAATGCGGAAGGAATAAATGTTTTCAGCGTGCTGTTCTATCATGCTTAGCCTCGTTCTTTCAGTTTTTTGAAGATTCTACACCTTTTGCCCCGTTTCGTCAAATAAAAAAGCCCGGATTTTCCGGGCTTTTTCCATATTTGATCCAGCAGACATCAGGCTTCCGGCAGGGAGGCGGCCACAGCGGACTGACCCACACGGCGGAAATACTCATCCGGCAGGGCCAGGCTGAGGGCGCCGGCCACTTCGGGGTACTCATCCGCCAGCACCTTCCGGCAGGTGGCTATAATCAGGTCGCCGCCTTTGCCGGACATGACCCGGCCCAGCAGCAGCACATGATGGCATTCATAGAGGCTGTAGTAATAGGCCAGGGTATGGGCCAGGTAAACGCCAATGCTGCGGTAGACGGCGGCGGCCCGGTCATCATCGGCCTCCATCAGCTTCTGCACTACCTTCAGCTTCTCGGCGGGAGAGAGGCCCTCCTCCAGGGAAATGCCGGCCCGGGGGGCCAGCTTGATCACGCCGTCCTGAGAGAAGTACTTGACGCCGCAGCCGATGTCATGGCTCCACTCGTCCTCCATGGCTTCGGGGTTGGCGTCCACGGGGACGAAGGCCAGCTCGTTGAGCCAGCCGGTGATCAGGCCCCTGGCATCCACGAAGCCCACAGCCTCGCTGGTGCCCATGGCGATGCCCAGCACGCTGTTGGTCTTGAGACTCATGGCGCCGGCAAGGGCGGTAACATCGCCGTCGTTAACAACACAATAGGGAATGTGGCCAAAGGTGTCGGTAATGGCGCGGATATAAATGTCCTTCACCTTGCTGTCGTACAGGTCTTTGGGAACCTTCAGGAACAGGGAGGCGGACATGGTGCGGTTGTTGATGAAGATACCGGCGGAGGAGACACCAACCGCGTCCACCCGGGGCAGGTGGGAGGCGGCGGACTTCAGCGCGGCCACGATGCCCTCATAGTGATAGTCCGGATCGGAATTGGTCTTGGGGAACCAGACCACCTCTTCGGAATACACGGCCTCGCCGTCGATCACGGCGGAGACCTTCCTGTCGCTGCCGCCGGCGTCAAAGCCGATGCGGCAGCCGGTCATATGGCCGCCGATGGCCTTGGGCGCATCCTTGCTCTCCGGCAGGGTATCGGTCAGCAGCACCTCAAAGGGGTGTTCAAAAATGCCGGCCATATACTCCCAGTCAAAGGCCTGGCAGCCGCCGGCAGAATAGGCCTCTTTCAGGTAAGCATAGATGCCCTCGTCCCCACGGACATAGATCCGGAAGCCGCCCTTCATCCAGAGGATGGTCTTGACCAGGCGGTTGATGTAATAGCAGTCCGCCTCGTGCATGGCAGGGGTGCCATGGATAAAGGTCTCCACAGCGGCCATCTCCCCGTTGGCCCGCTCCACAGCAATGCCCAAGGGTTTTTTCGCCCCGGCCAGGAAGGCCTGGTTGAAGCGGTGCAGCGGAACAAAACCGGAGTCCAGCTCAGGAATGTTGCGGATATCAATGTTGATGCCAAGATGTTCCATAGCTTGCGCCTCCTGTAAAAGCAAATAATATATGATCAGAAAATCTTTCGTGTGCAGAAAACGCCGTGAAAAAAATGGCTGAAACCGGATAAAAATGCTTTAATTCGTGATTATTATACCACGATTGTTCTGTGCTGTCTCCAGATAATTGAATGGATTATTCGTACTTTTGACCGGGGGCGGCATAGGTCGCCGCAGCACCTGCTGTGGCTAAGGCACCGCGAAGGCAGAAATAAAGCAGGCCTTTCCAGGCCCGCAACAGTTTTATTCTATCACTGGGGATGGCGGGGTGTCAATCGGCAGGGGCAGATTTCTGTGTTTTATACAAGTTGAGGGTTTGGAATTCATGTACTATTCCCCTTTGCAAAAGCGGCGGTTCTGTGTTATATTATAGCCAGAAAGGGTGATACCCGATGTACAGATAAAAGAAACCGTGTGAGACTGAAAACACGGTACAGACTGCAGAAAGAGAGGTAACCAGGATGTTAGATATCAAGAATTCAGAGAAATGACCCTTGACTTTGTGCCAGGAGAGAAAGCCGAAGTCAAGGGTCATTTCGTTTTTGTGGGAAATTTGTTGCCTTTGCGTCCGCTTTGGGCGCTTTTTTTGTTGCTTTTGGGGGGATTATGCTTTATGATGTTCCTATAAAACACAGGAGGAACGATCCATGAGCAAGAGAGCAGTGGCCTATTTCAGCGCCGGCGGCGTCACCGCCGGGGTGGCCAAGACCCTGAGCCGACTGAGCGGGGCGGATCTGTATGAGATCAGGCCCGCCGTGCCCTATACCGAAGCGGACCTGAACTGGCGGGACAAGCACAGCCGCAGCAGCATTGAGACTAATGACAGCTTCTGCCGTCCGGCCCTGGCAGACACCGGGGCGGATTTCAGCGGCTACGAGGTGATTTTCCTGGGCTTCCCGGTGTGGTGGTACTCCATCCCCGCCATCATCCGCAGCTTTGTGGAGGCCTATGATTTTTCCGGCAAGGTGATCGTCCCCTTCGCCACCTCCGGTAGCAGCGGCATGGGCCGCAGCAGCCGGGACATTCAGCGGCTCTGCCCCGGGGCCAAGGTGCAGCCCGGCAAGCTGCTCAACGGCCAGCATGCGGACGGGGAGCTGAAGGCCTGGATGGACAAATATTAAGGGGGCGGGCACATGGAATACCTTATCGAAAACACACTTTTACAGGCCAGAATATCCAGCCGGGGCGCAGAGCTGGTAAGCCTTGTGTGCAAGGCGGACGGGGTGGAGCACATCTGGCAGGGAAACCCGGCGGTGTGGAAGTACCATGCGCCCATTCTCTTCCCCTGGTGCGGCAAGCAGGTGGGCGGCAGCTTCACCGCCAAAGGCAAGCGCTATGAGGCGCCCCAGCACGGCTTTGGCCGGAATCTGGAGCACAGGCTGGTGAGCCGCAGCGATACGGAGCTGGTGCTGGCGCTGGAAAGCAGCCCGGAGACCCTGGCGCGCTGGCCCTATGCTTTCCGGCTGGTCAGCAGCTACCGGTTGGAGGGAGACCGGCTGCACCACAGCCTGCGGGTAGAGAATCCCGGTGAGGAAACGCTGCGCTTCGGCATCGGCTATCACCCCGGCTTCGCCCTGCCCTTTGACGAAAAGCACTGCTATGAGGACTATGAGCTGCGCTTTGACCGGGAGGAAAGCCCCCTCTGTCTTTCCACCCCGGCGGGGCTGGTGACGGACAAAACCTACAAGCTGGGCAAGTGCATGGACCGGGTGGTTCTGACGGAGCATCTGTTTGACAATGACAGCTACTGCATGATCGGGCTGCATTCCAGCACGCTGGGCCTTTATGAAAAGGACAGCGGCCGGGCGGTGGTTTGTGAGATCAGCGGCTTCCCCTACTGCCTGATCTGGAGCGCACCGGGCAGGCCCCAATACGTCTGCATTGAGCCCTGGCACAGTCTCCCCTCCTTTGCGGACGACGGGGACGCCTGGGAGCAGCGCGCCTGCGCCGCAAGGCTTTCCCCCGGCGAGCACTGGGAAACCTGCCTGACCATGCAATTCAAACGATAAACGAAAAACCGGAGCGTTCAAATGCTCCGGTTTTTTCATACTGCAAAAAGCATCTTTTCCGTTCAAAGACTGGCTGTGCATCACATAAGAATCGTAGGGGCGGCCATTGGCCGTCCTCTTTCAGATTTCCCTGACCTGACAAATGGACGTGCAATGCACGCCCCTACGGGTGTGGAAGCTTCGCCAGGGCCCGAGGAAGGCGCTACTTTCAGCTTTCTATTACCACATCTACCCATTCTACGCCGTAATGGGCAAAGAGGGTCAGGGCTTCCGGGCCGATGCGCTCGCCGCTGACGGCGATGGGCACCGCCGGCGGGCAGGACACCGTGGGCGCGCCGCAGACGCGGCCCAGGGCCTGGTCTGCCGCCACCGTCTCCTGGGGGGCAAAGAGAGCCTGCCGCACCGGCATGGCCTGTTCTCCCCGGGCCTGGGGCAGGGGGCTTTTCGCCCTTGGCGGGGCCGGAGCATGGCCCAGGCTCTGTTCCAGACGGGCCAGTTCTTCCAGCGTATTGTCCGGCGTCAGCATCAGCACCAGGTGTTCTTCATCGGCATACTCGCACTCCATGGCCTGTTCCCGCAGGCATTGGGCCAAGCGTTTGCCGGTCTCCCCTGCCGGGGCGGCCAGGGTCAGGCGCAGGGGGTCTGTATCCTCCACCTGCCATCCCCGGTCTTTCAGGCGGCGGCGCAGTTGGGTCAGGCGCTCTGCCATCTCCGCCAGCCGGGCCGGGTAATCCCCCGCCAGGGTCCGGCTGCACAGGTCCAGAGAGGCCAGGGTCAGATAGGAGGGGCTGGTGGAGCCAAAGAGGGCCATGGCCTGCCGGGCCTTTTCCCCGAAGGCCGCTGGGGCGTTCTTACCAATATGGAGATAGGCCCCGCCGGTGAGAACGGGCAGGGTCTTATGGGCGGAGTCACAGCAGAGGTCCGCCCCCTGATCCATGGGGTGCCGGGAGGGACGGAGAAAGCGCAGGTAGGCACCGTGGGCATTGTCCACCAGAAGCACCGTACCGTGACTGTGGCAAACCTTTGCAATGGCCTGAATATCCGCCATGCCGCCCAGATAGTCCGGGCTGGTGAGGTACACCGCTGCGGGGGGCTGTGCCATGGCATCCAGGGCGGCGGCCACCTGGGCGGCGCTGACCGGGCATTGCAGCAGGGACTCCTCCCCTTCCGGCCAGAGCCAGACCGGCGTAAAATCCAGCAGGGCGGCGGCATAGACAAAGGCCTTATGCACGTTCCGGGCCGCCAGGATCACCGGGGCTGCGCCTTTGGGCCGGTTTTGCAGGGCCATGTGCAGCATGGCCCGGATGCACTGGCTGGAGCCCTCGGTGGAATACAGCGTCCGCCCGGTGCCAAAGAGGGCGGCAGCATTTTGCTCGCTTTGGGCGATGATGCCGGACGCTTCATAGAGGGAGTCGGCCCCTTGGATCTCCGTGATATCCAGGGCTTCGCAGCCCAGGGGGCCATGGCCTTTATGGCCCGGCATATGGAAGCGGGCGGTATGGGAAGCGGCGTAGGCGCGGAGGAAGTCGGCGATGGGGCTTTCCATCAGTCTTCTCCCTGGCTCTCGGCCACCTTCATCATGATGGCGCACTCAATGCGCTTTTTGAACAGCTCACAGCCCGCCTCATACACGCCCCGGATGCTGCCGGTGGCATGGTAGGCGTTGGCAGCACAGCCGCCGGAGCAGTACAGTCTTGCCCAGCAATCGTCGCACTCCTTGCGGGCGTAGGCGTTGCAGGCACGGAAGTCCTCCCGCAGAGCGGTGTTGGTGACGCCGTCCCAGATGTTGCCCAGCTTGTACTTCTCCTCGCCCACGAACTGGTGGCAGGGGTACAGGTCGCCCCAGGGGGTGACGGCCATGTACTCGGTGCCGGAGCCACAGCCGGAGATGCGCTTATACACGCAGGGGCCGCCGGTCAGGTCCAGCATATAGTGGTAGAAGGTGATGGGCTTGCCCTCCTTCTCCCGGCGGAGCATATCCTTGGCCAGGATTTCATACTGCTCCTTGACGATCTCCAGATCCTCCGGCGTCAAAGCGGCGGGGTCCCCGGGGGCGCAGACCACCGGCTCCATGCTCAGCTCGGTAAAGCCCAGGTCCGCCATGTGGAAAACGTCCTTGGTGAAGTCCGGGTTGGCGTGGGTAAAGGTGCCGCGCATGTAATAGTTCTTGCCGCCCCGGGATGCCACCAGCTTCTTAAAGCGGGGGACAATGCGGTCATAGCTGCCGTTGCCGGCGTAATCCACCCGCAGCCGGTCATGAATCTCCTTGCGGCCATCCAGAGAAAGCACCACGTTGCTCATTTCCCGGTTGGCAAAATCGATCACATCGTCATCGATCAGCATGCCGTTGGTGGTGAGAGTGAAGCGGAACTTTTTATGGTGCGGCTCCTCCTGGGTGCGGGCATAGGCCACCAGCTGCTTCACCACGTCCCAGTTCATCAGCGGTTCGCCGCCGAAGAAGTCCACCTCCAGGTTGGTGCGGTGGCCGGAATTTTCAATAAGAAAGTCCAGGGCCCGCTTGCCAACCTCAAAGGACATCAGCGCCCGGTCCCCATGGTATTTGCCCTGGCTGGCAAAGCAGTAGGAGCAGTTGAGGTTGCAGGTGTGGGCCACATGGAGGCAGAGGGCCTTCACCACGTCGCCGGAGCGCTCCTTGAAGGTACCGGCCATATCGGCAAAGGTGTCCGGCGTGAAGAGCTTGCCCGCCTTTTCCAGGGCCGCCACATCGGCGATGCAGGCGTACAGCTCCTCCTCGGTCACGTCCTCCCGATCCGCATACTTCACCAGCAATTCCCGGACGATCTGCTCCGGGCTTTCCTGCTTGAACTTTTCGATAATGTCATAGGCCACCTCATCCACCGCGTGGATGGAGCCGGAGCAGCTGTCCAACACGATGTTGTAGCCGTTGAGTTTATACTGATGTACCACTGGGTATCCTCCCCTGTTTCTATGTCAGACATAAAAAGTGCCGCCCGTGGGCGGCAGCTTTTTATATCGAAGCTTACTTATTTGCCTCGTTCTCGCACTTCTGGTTGGCAACGCCGCAGCTGGTCTTGCAGGCGGACTGGCAAGAGGTCTGGCACTCGCCGCAGCCGCCGTTCTTGGCGCTCTCGCAGAGGTCACGGGTTTCAAGCGTCTTGATTCTTTCCATAACAAAATCTCCGTTTCGTAAGTGTATTCGGGCAGCCGATGCTCTGGCGCAATCAATGCCGCTCTAGTAGAGTGTATTTTAGCATAAGCCTGCTATAAAATCAAGGCTTTTGCATTGGCTTTCTGCCGGACAGCATAGGCAATGGGAACATACAGAGTATGGCAAAAGTACTCACCGCCAGCATTCTGTAAGTAAACCAATGGTGGATATAGGAGTGGTTCCCCATAGCCATATACCAGAGGAAGGGCAGCAGGGCAAGGATGGCCAGGGGTACGTAATTGCCAGACTCATTCGTAAACCTGCCCCGTTTCCCGCCCATCGTCACCGCAACTGCAAGCATATATATGGCTGCTGCCAGAGCAGCCGGAGAAATCAAGTGGGCTAGGTTGCGCACCACCACATCCAGGTAACTGAAGGCATAGCCCGCCTCATCAGCCATGGATGAGCGGAAGAAAGCGATCGTCAAAGCGGTTCTGATTGTGTCGGCATCTCCAAATACCGCCGCAATTATCCATTTTCCTGCCCACATGCCGCCGTAACCCACAAACCAGGGTACAAGGCAGCCAAGCAGCAGGCGAAGCTTTTCCCCGGATTTTCTTTTGTCTGCACATAGTAGGAGACAAAAGGGTATACCAAAACTTGCCAGCGGCCAGGTGAGCAGATCAAAGAAACTTGTAGCACAACCCACAGCCGCGAAAAACAGCGGCAGCCTGTCTCTTGTTTCTTTTAACCACTCCAGTTTCAGAAGCATAAGGCTTGAGGACAGAACGCTTATATAATAGATCGTGGAATATTGCAGGGAACGGACTATGGCCAGGGGATCTATAAGAAGCAGGGTCAGCAGCAGGGACGGAATGTAGTTTGTCTCCCCTATTTTCCACATCAGGAACAACAACCAAAGGGTACAAAGGCCAATCACAAGTGCGTTAAGCACCCTTATTTGTCCATAATTGAGTATGGACAGGGCCGGCTTAAGCGTAAGCAGATATCCATGCCAGTATCGCTCATAGGCAATGTGGCTTGCCGCCGCCCCATCTCCATAATGGGAAACGAGTGTCAGGACGGGATCCGTTTCAGGAGGCACAGCATACCTATATACCTTCAGAGTCTTCTCCAAAGCGTTTTCCTCTCCCGGGTAGGATGCACTAAGGAGCATGAGCGCATCAGTAAAGTTGTCCAGCCGTGTATCCACGCCCATGATATCCGTCACAGGATACGTACCCTCACGACGGAAAATCTCCACTGATGCCGTCACATTCTCCTCCATGGGAGCCGTTGGCAGCAGATACACCAGTATCAGCAGAAGAAAGCCAGTAATGGCGGACAATGTCACCAGTACCGCAAGTTTTGAAATTATCCTAAAAAAAGTTTTCATCTTTCATCCGTTCCATGGTGCGTGGATGTACTCACACCTGGCGCCCCCCTTTCTCCCCAGCAACCGCTGAGCCTGCGGCCCTCACTTGCTGATCCAGCTCTCGTCGGAGGGGTTATTGCGGAAGGCCATGAGCCGCTCCACGTCCTCGGGGCGGATATAGCCCTCCTGTGCGGCGGTCTGGGCCACCACGTCGAAGTTGGTGAGGGAGACGTTCTTCACCTGGGCCGCTGCCAGCCGCTCCAGGCCCTTCTGCATGCCGTAGGTAAAGATGCTCACCACACCCAGCACTTCTGCCCCAGCTTCCCGGAGCACTTCCACCACTTCGATGACGCTGCCGCCGGTGGAGATCAGGTCTTCCACCACCACTACCTTCTGGCCCGGCTCCAGCCGGCCCTCGATCTGGTTCTGGCGGCCATGGTCCTTCGCACCGGAGCGCACATAGCCCATGGGCATATTCAGCAGGTGGGCGGTGATGGCGGCGTGGGCGATGCCGGCGGTGGAGGTGCCCATCAGCACCTGGGCCTCCGGGTAGTTCTCCTGAATCAGCCGGGCCAGGCCCTGCTCCACATCCAGGCGGACTTCCGGGGCGGTGAGGGTCAGGCGGTTGTCGGTATACACCGGGCTCTTGATGCCGCTGGCCCAGGTGAAGGGCTCATCCGGGCGGAAGAACACGGCCTGAATCTTCAAAAGGTCTTTCGCGATGACTTTTTCCATTGCTTCCATTATCCAACAAACTCCTTTACACATCTTTCATAGGCGGCCACTGGGTCGGCGGCGGCAGTGATGGGCCGGCCCACCACGATATAGTCGGAGCCCAGCTCCTTTGCCTTTTCCGGGGTGGTGACCCGTTTCTGGTCTCCCACGTCCCCATCGGCGAAGCGGACGCCGGGGGTGACAGTGACAAAGCCGTCGCCGCAGGCCTGGTGCACCTTCCCCGCCTCCAGGGGGGAGCAGACCACGCCGTCCAGCCCGGCTTCCTTGGCGGTGCGGGCGTAGGACATGACCACCTGGTCCAGAGGCCGGTCAATCAGCAGCTCCCGGCGCATGCTGTCCTCATCGGTGGAGGTCAGCTGGGTGACGGCAATCAGCAGGGGGCGGCTGCCGTCAGGCCGGGTCAGCCCCTCCAGGGCGGCCTTCATCATGGCGGAGGTACCGGCGGCGTGGACATTGCACATATCCACATCCAGGCCGGAGAGCACGGCCATGGCCTTTTTCACAGTGTTGGGAATATCGTGGAGCTTCAGATCCAAAAAGATCTTATGGCCCCGGGCCTTGATCTGGCGGACGATCTCCGGCCCTTCGGCATAGTACAGCTCCATGCCGATCTTCACAAAGGGCTTGCGCCCGGTGAACTTGTCCAGAAAGGTGAACACCTGCTCCTTACTGCTGAAATCGCAGGCGACGATCACATCTTTACCCATGCTTACATCCTCCTATAATCTCTTTCAATGCGTTGATGTTGTACTTTTCCATCGCGGCGGGCAGGGCCTGGACAATATCCCGGCAGGCGAAGGGGTTCACCAGGTTGGCGGCCCCCACTTCCACCGCTGTGGCCCCGGCCAGCAGCATTTCGATCACGTTCTCCGCGCTGGCAACGCCGCCCACGCCGATCACCGGGATGTCCACCGCCTGGCTCACCTGGTACACCATTCGCAGGGCCACCGGGAAGATGGCCGGGCCGGAGAAGCCGCCCATGGTGTTGGCAACTACCGGCCTCCGGGTATTCAGGTCGATGCGCATGCCCAGCATGGTGTTGATAAGGCTGAGGCCGTCGGCCCCGGCCTCCGCACAGGCTTTGGCGATGGAGACGATATCGGTAACGTTGGGGGTCAGCTTGATGATCACCGGCTTATGGCACACGGCCTTCACCGCACGGGTGACCTCCGCCGCCGCTTCTGGGCAGGTGCCGAAGCTCATGCCGCCGCCGTGGACATTGGGGCAGCTGACGTTCACCTCCAGCCAGCCCACCTGGTCACACTTGTCCAGCTTCCGGCAGGCAAGCACATAGTCCTCTACGGAGAAGCCGCTGACATTGGCCATCACCTTTTTGTGGAAAACCTGTTTCAGCTTGGGCAGCTCTTCCTCAATCACCTTGTCCACGCCCGGGTTTTGCAGGCCCACGGCGTTGATGAGACCGGCGGTGCAGTCGGCGATGCGGGGGGTGGGGTTGCCGAAGCGGGGCTCCCTTGTGGTGCCCTTGAAGGAGAAGGTGCCCAGGATATTGATGTCGTACAGCTCCGCAAACTCATAGCCATAGCCGAAGGTGCCGCTGGC
Organism: bacterium; assembly: GCA_004560305.1. Lineage (GTDB taxonomy): Bacteria > Bacillota > Clostridia > Oscillospirales > Oscillospiraceae > Limivicinus. The sequence goes on from SFVI01000010.1 coordinate 18,688, forward strand.
GGGGATCACTGGGTTATCCAGAGGGATACCGCAGAGGGACACGCTCAGGTCTGCCATTTTATCTCCTCCTTCCGCAGCACCGGGCCTTCTTTACAAATGCGCTTGACGCCGTAGAGCGTCTCGCAGGAGCAGCCCATGCAGGCCCCGAAGCCGCAGCCCATCCGCTGCTCAAAGCTGAACTGGCCGGAGGTGACGGTGCAGTCGTTCACAGCTTTGAACATGGCCTCCGGGCCGCAGGTGTAAAAATAGCTGTAGTCCAGGCCCGCCATGGTCTGGGTGACGAAGCCCTTCAGGCCCCGGCTGCCGTCCTCGGTGCAGAGGGTGACAGCGCAGCCCAAGGCTTTGAATTCTTCTTCGTACACCACCTGCGCCGCTGTGGCAAAGCCCAGGAGCACCTGGGGCCTTTTTCCCTCAGCGATCAGCTGCTTTGCCAGGGCGTAGAGCGGCGTGAAGCCCAGGCCGCCGCCGATCAGCAGGGGCTTCTCCCCCGCCGGGGCCAGGTCAAAGCCGTTGCCCAGGCCGGTGAGAAGGTCCAGACTGCCGCTTTCCATCCGGGAGAGCTGCTCCGTCCCCCGGCCCACGACGCGGTAGACCACCGTCAGGCTGTCCTTATCCCAGTCGCAGACGGAGAGGGGGCGGCGCAGGAAGCAGCCGTCGATCCTGATATTCACGAACTGGCCGGGGCGGGTGATGGCCCCGGTGTCCCCCCGCAGGTGCAGGCGCATGACCTGGCTGTTCAGGGGGCGGTTCTCTCTGATTTCAAAAATTCCCTGTTTCATGCCGTCCCTCAGGCGTCGATGGTGGAGATGCGCAGGGTGGTCTCCTCCAGCACATCCAGCAGCACCTTCACGGTGTCCAGGGCGGTGAACATGGTGACATTGTTCTCGGTGGCGGCGGTGCGGATCTTATAGCCGTCGCTCATCTGGCCCAGAGAGCCGATGTCCTGGGTGTTGATGACGTAGGCGATGTGGCCCTGGCGCAGGGCTTCCAGAATCTCGTCGCTGCCGTCCCGCAGCTTTTTCAGCACATGGGTGCGGATGCCGTTTTCCTTCAGGAATTTGGCGGTGCCCTCGGTGGCCTCGATGTTGAAGCCCAGGTCATAGAAGCGGCGGATCAGGGGCAGGGCCTCCTGCTTGTCCTTATCGGCCACGGTGGCGAACACGGTGCCGTAATTCTGCAGGTGGGTGCCGGAGGCCTGCAGGGCCTTGTACAGGGCACGGTTCAGCTTGTCGTCATAGCCGATGGCCTCGCCGGTGGACTTCATCTCCGGGGAGAGGTAGGCATCCAGGCCGCGGATCTTGTTGAAGGAGAACACCGGCACCTTCACATACCAGCGGTCCTTCTCTTTGGGATAGATGTCGAAGATGCCCTGCTCCTTCAGGCTCTTGCCCAGGATGACCTCGGTGGCGATGTCCGCCAGGCTGTAGCCGGTGGCCTTGGACAGGAAGGGAACGGTGCGGGAGGAGCGGGGGTTGACCTCGATAATATAGACCTTCTCGTTCTGGTCCACGATGAACTGGATATTGTACAGGCCCACAATGCCGATGCCCAGGCCCAGCTTCTTGGCGTACTGCAAAACGATGCCCTTCACCTTGTCGGAAATGCTGAAGGTGGGGTAGACGCTGATGGAGTCGCCGCTGTGGATGCCGGTGCGCTCTACCAGCTCCATGATGCCGGGGACGAACACGTCCCGGCCGTCGCAGATGGCGTCCACCTCGATCTCCTTGCCGATGATGTACTTATCCACCAGCACCGGCTTATCCACGTCCACCTCCACGGCGGTCTTTAAATACTGGCGCAGCTGCTGCTCGTTGGCCACGATCTGCATGGCCCGGCCGCCCAGCACGAAGCTGGGGCGCACCAGCACCGGGTAGCCGATGGCTTCGGCAGCCTTCACGCCGTCCTCAATGTTGGTGACGGCCTGGCCCTGGGGCTGGGGAATGTTCAGCTCCTCCAGGATTTTCTCAAAGCTGTCCCGGTTCTCGGCCCGCTCGATGGCCTGGCAGTCGGTGCCGATGATCTTCACGCCCCACTCCATGAGAGGCTGGGCCAGGTTGATGGCGGTCTGGCCGCCCAGGGAGGCGATGACCCCCTCCGGCTTCTCAAACTCGATGATGTTCATCACATCCTCGGTGGTGAGAGGCTCGAAATACAGCTTGTCGGCAGTGGTATAGTCGGTGGAGACGGTCTCCGGGTTGTTGTTGATGATGATGGCCTCATAGCCGGACTTCTTGATGGTGGTGACGGCGTGGACGGTGGAATAGTCAAACTCCACGCCCTGGCCGATGCGGATGGGGCCGGCGCCCAGCACCACAATCTTTTTCTTCTCCCCCAGGCGGGAGGCGTTGGGGAAGGAATAGGAAGAATAGAAATAGGGAATGTAGGCGTTGGTGTGGCAGGTATCCACCATGGGATAGTTGGGGAACAGGTCAAAATACTTCCTCTGCTTATAGATGTCCAGCTCCGTCTTGCCCCAGAGCTGGGCAATGTATTTGTCGCTGAAGCCCATCTTCTTGGCCTCTTCCAGCAGCTGGGTGTTGCCCACATTGGCGGCAAGGGTCTTCTCCATATCCACGATCTTCTGAATGGACTCCAGGAAGAAGGGGGTGATCATGGTGATGGCATAGAGCTGGTCGATCCCCACGCCCCGGCGCAGCAGCTCGGCAATGGCAAAGATGTTGTCATCCCGGAACTCGCCGATATACGCCAGCATTTCCTCGGTGGGCATATCGTCAAACTTGGGCAGGTGGAAGTGGCACACGCCGATCTCCAGAGAGCGAACGGATTTCAGCAGGCACTCCTCCAGGTTGGCGCCGATGCCCATGACTTCGCCGGTGGCCTTCATCTGGGTGCCCAGCTTGTTGGGGGCGGTGGCGAACTTGTCAAAGGGGAAGCGCGGCATCTTGGCCACCACATAGTCCAGGCTGGGCTCAAAGGCGGCATTGGTGTTGGCGATGCCGATCTCCTCCAGAGCCATGCCCACGGCGATTTTGGCGGTGACCCGGGCGATGGGGTAGCCGCTGGCCTTGGAGGCCAGAGCAGAGGAACGGGACACCCGGGGGTTCACCTCGATGAGATAATACTCGCTGGAGTTGGGGTTCAGGGCAAACTGGACGTTGCAGCCGCCCTCGATCTTCAGCTCACGGATGATCTTGATGGCGCTGTCGTTGAGCATTTTCAGGTCATGGTCATTGAGGGTCATGATGGGGGCCACCACGATGGAGTCCCCGGTGTGGACGCCCACGGGGTCCACGTTCTCCATGCCGCAGATGGTGATGGCATGGTCATTGGAGTCCCGCATGACCTCAAACTCGATCTCCTTATAGCCCTTGACACTCTTCTCGATCAGCACCTGATGGACGGGAGAGAGCTTGAAGGCGTTGAGGCCGATCTCCACCAGCTCCTCCTCATTGTTGGCAAAGCCGCCGCCGGTGCCGCCCAGGGTGAAGGCGGGGCGCAGCACAACGGGATAGCCGATGTCCTTTGCGGCCTTCTTGGCCTGCTCCAGGTCATAGGTGATCTCGGAGGGGATGGTGGGCTCGCCGATGGACTGGCACAGCTCCTTGAACAGCTCCCGGTCCTCGGCCCGCTCGATGCTCTCGCTGCTGGTGCCCAGCAGCTCCACCCGGCATTCCTTCAGCACGCCCTTCTTTTCCAGCTGCATGGCCAGGTTCAGGCCGGTCTGGCCGCCGATGCCGGGGACGATGGCATCGGGCCGCTCATAGCGCAGGATCTTGGCCATATATTCCAGGGTCAGGGGCTCCATATACACCTTGTCGGCAATGGTGGTGTCGGTCATGATGGTGGCCGGGTTGGAGTTGCACAGCACCACCTCATAGCCCTCTTCCTTCAGGGCAAGGCAGGCCTGGGTGCCGGCATAGTCAAACTCGGCAGCCTGGCCGATGACGATGGGGCCGGAGCCGATGATCAGAATCTTCTTGATGTCCGTTCTCTTTGCCATTTCAGTTCCTCCATAACAAATCTCTTGTTTGTTTTAATGTATCACTTACTTCTCTATATAGACGGTTTTGCCGTTATATACGGTTTTTACGCAGCGGCCACAGACCTCCATGCCGGCAAAGGGCGTAGCCCTGCCCATGGAGCGGAAGCCGGTGGGGTCAATGGTGTAGCGTTCGTTCAGGTCCCAGACGCAGCAGTCCTCCCCTGTCAGGGGGATGTTAAAGCGGCGGCGGGGATTGGTGCTCAGCAGTTCCACCAGCTTTTCCAGGCTGATGATCCCGGTCAGCACCAGGCCGGTGTACAGCACAGGGAAGGCCGTTTCCAGGCCCACGATGCCGAAGGCGCTTTTCTCCAGGCCCCGGCTCTTTTCCTCCGCCGAATGGGGGGCATGGTCGGTGGCGATGATGTCAATGGTGCCGTCCTGAATGCCCTCGATCAGGGCCTGCCGGTCCTCCCTCCCCCGCACCGGGGGGTTCATCTTGAAGCGGCCCTCCTCCTGCAGCATGCTGTCATCCAGCAGCAGGTAGTGGGGCGCGGTCTCACAGCTGACATCCAGGCCCCTGGCCTTGGCCTGGCGGATCAGGGCCACACTCTCCTTGGCGGAGATGTGGCACACATGGTAGGCGCAGCCGGTTTCTTCCACCAGCTTCAGGTCCCGCTCGATCTGCCGGTACTCGCTCTCGGAGCAGATGCCCCGGTGGCCGTGGGCCCTGGCATAGGCTCCATCGTGAATATACCCGCCCCGCAGCAGTTCATTCACCTCGCAGTGGGCCACGATCATCTTCCCCAGCTTTTTGGCCCGCAGCATGGCTTCCCGCATCATCTCATCGCGCTGGACGCCCCGGCCATCATCGGAAAAGCCGGCCACATCCGCCGCCATTTCTTCCAGCGCTGCCAGCTGCTCGCCCCGCTGGCCCACGGTGATGGCGGCATAGGGCAGCACGTTTATGGTAGCGTCCCGCCCGATGACTGCCAGCTCCGCCTCCAGGTGCTCCTGGCTGTCCGGCACCGGGTTCAGATTGGGCATGGCGCAGACGGCGGTGTAGCCCCCCGCCGCGGCGGCGGCGCAGCCGCTGGCCACGGTCTCCTTATAAGAAAATCCCGGCTCTCTGAAATGCACATGCACATCACAAAAACCGGGAAAAACAGCATATCCGTTATCATCAAAACCAAAGGCGCCGCCCTCCACAGGGAACAGCTGTTCCTGGGGGGCGTTCTTTCTATCCAGCTTGCAGACTCTCTCCGTCATGGTACACCCTTTCACGCATCAACACACAGAAAGAGACGCGGCCAAAGCTGCGTCCTTCTATGCTCAATCCTGCTCACATCATGGTTTTTCTGCTTACTTTCAGGGTATTATACCATATTTTGCGGTCTTGTCAACCAAGGCGGTCTTATCCACGCAAAATCTACCTTTTGCACGGATAGAAAAAGCCCAGTGACCCTTTCTTTGGTCACTGGGCTAAAATCGTCCGAAAGGCTTATGCTCAGGCGTTGAGAATCTTCATGAACTCCTCGCCGGTGATGGTCTCCTTCTCGTAGAGGTACTCGGACAGCTCCGTCAGCTTCTGCCGGTTCTCGGTGAGGATCTGCACGGCCTTGTCATGCTGCTTTTTCACCAGGGCCACCACCTGCCGGTCGATCAGGGTCTGGGTCTCGGCGGAGCAGGCCAGGGAGCTATCCCCGCCCAGGTACTGGTTGTTCACCGTCTCCATGGCCACCATGCCGATCTCGTCGCTCATGCCGTAGCGGCTGATCATGGCCCGGGCCAGCTTGGTGGCCTGTTCAATGTCGTTAGAGGCGCCGGTGGTGACGGAGCCGAAGGCCACTTCCTCGGCAGCCCGGCCGCCGGTATAGGTGGCGATCTTGTTCTCGATCTCCTCCCTGGTCAGCAGATAGTGGTTGCCCTCCTCCACCTGCATGGTGTAGCCCAGAGCGCCGGAGGTGCGGGGCACAATGGTGATCTTCTGCACGGGGGCGGAATGGCTCTGCAGGGCCGCCACCAGGGCGTGGCCGATCTCATGATAGGCCACCAGCTTCTTCTCCTTGTCGGTGAGGATGGCGTTCTTCTTCTGGTAGCCGGCAATGACCACCTCAATGCTCTCCTCCAGGTCGGCCTGGGTGGCAAACTTCCGGCCATCCCGGACCGCCCGCAGGGCAGCCTCATTGACGATGTTGGCCAGCTCCGCGCCGGAGGCGCCGGAGGCCATCCGGGCCACCTTGTTGAAGTCCACATCGTCGGCAATTCGGATCTTTTTGGCGTGGACCTTCAAAATGGCTTCCCTGCCCTGCAGGTCCGGCAGCTCCACCGGCACCCGGCGGTCAAAGCGGCCAGGGCGGGTCAGGGCCGGGTCAAGGCTTTCGGGCCGGTTGGTGGCCGCCAGGATCATGACGCCGCTGTTGCCCTCAAAGCCGTCCATCTCCGTCAGCAGCTGGTTCAGGGTCTGCTCCCGCTCGTCATTGCCGCCCATGGCGCCGCTGTTGCGCTTCTGGCCGATGGCGTCGATCTCGTCGATGAACACGATGCAGGGGGCCTTCTCCTTGGCCTGCTTGAACAGATCCCGGACCTTGGAGGCGCCCATGCCCACGAACATCTCCACAAACTCCGAGCCGGAGATGGAGAAGAAGGGCACGTCCGCCTCGCCGGCCACGGCCTTGGCCAGCATGGTCTTGCCGGTGCCCGGAGGGCCAACCAGCAGCACGCCCTTGGGCATCTGGGCGCCGATCTCCCGGTACTTGGCCGGGTCATGCAGGTAGTCCACGATCTCCTGCAGGCTCTCCTCCGCCTCGTCCACGCCCTCCACATCGGAGAACTTGATACCGTCGGAGGATTTCACATAGACCCGGGCCTTGCTGCCGCCCATGTTGAACATCATGGACTGGGGGCCGCCGGCCTTGTCCATCATCTTGCGGGACAGGAACTGCCCCAAAGCCACAAAGAGAATGATGGGCAGCAGCCAGCTCAGCAGCATCGTCAGAATGGGGGAGCTTTCCTCCACGATCTCGCCGGAGAACTCCGCCCCGGAGGCGTAAAGCCGCTCCGTCAGCCCCGGGTCGTCCATCTTGCCGGTCTTGTATATGGTTTCTTTGTCCTTGTCGGTGAAGATGATCTGGTTGTCCTGCACCTCCACCAGGCCCACTTCGCCCTTCTCGGTCATGCTGATAAAGGTGCCGTAATCCACCTGCTTGATTTCCCAGCTGTTGAAAATGGGCATGATGATGGTGTTGAAGAGCACCAGCACCAGCATCACCACAAAATAGTAAAACAGCAGCGAACGCCGGGGCTTCTTGACCTCGTTCATTCCGCCTTCGCCCCGTTTCCTTTCACGTTCCTGCGGATCAGGGCGAAAAGAACCAGGCTGATCACAGGGATCAGGAACTTAAACATGCAGCTCTTTTTCTTCTCTTTCATGAATATATCTCCTTCGTATGTGAATTTTTCCAGGTACGGCCTTATGCTACAACGAAAAAATAAACAGAAGATAAACAAAACGGCCCCTGACGCATTGTTCACAATTTCTTTGCAATCGGCCTTTCATTTTCCTTCCATCTTTTTTCGATTTCTAATATACATTTTTCCCCGGCTGTGTTATTATGTGTGCTGAGACGATAAAAGACTCGGCCGGAGGCGGATAAATGGGCAATTTTATCAGGAGGCTTTCCTCCTCGCAGATCATTATACTGGGCTTTGCGGCGGCCATTCTCCTTGGCTGTCTGCTGCTGATGCTGCCCTTCGCCACCGTTGACGGGCAGGGCGCCCCCTTTTCTGACGCCCTGTTCACCGCCACCTCCGCCGTCTGCGTCACCGGCCTGGTGGTGCATGACACCGCCACTTACTGGTCTTTGTTCGGCAAGCTGGTGCTGATCACCCTGATCCAGATCGGCGGTATGGGGGTCATCACGATCGCTGTGGCCCTCTACTCTATTTCCGGCAAGCGGGTCAGTCTCAAGCAGCGCAGCACCATGGTGGAGTCCATCTCCGGCCAGCGGCTGGAGGGCATTGTGGGGCTCACCGGCTTCATCGTAAAAATGACCCTGGTGTTTGAGCTGCTGGGCGCGCTGCTGCTGAGCCCGGTGTTTATCCGGCGCTTCGGCCCGGTCCGGGGCATCTGTTACAGTCTGTTCCACGCCATCTCCGCCTTCTGCAACGCCGGCTTTGACCTGATGGGCATCAACGGAGCGTATTCCTCCCTCACCGCCTTTGCCGGCCAGCCCTGGGTAAATGTGGTGCTGATGGCTCTGATCATCATCGGCGGCATCGGTTTTCTGGTGTGGGACGATGTGCGCTGCAACAAGCTGCACTTCAAGCGCTACCAGCTGCAAAGCAAGGTGGCCATTGTCACCTCCGCGCTGCTGATCCTGCTGCCGGCGGTCTATTTCTTTTTCTTTGAATACGGCGATGCGCCCCTGGGCACCCGGCTGCTCACCTCCCTGTTCCAGTCCGTCACCGCCCGCACCGCCGGCTTCAACAGCACAGACCTGACGCTGTTCAGCCAGAGCGGCATCTTCCTGATGATCATGCTGATGCTGGTGGGCGGCTCCCCCGGCTCCACCGCCGGCGGCATGAAGACCACCACCCTGGCCGTGCTGCTGGCCAACGCCCTCTGCGTCTTCCGCCACCGGGATCACGCCCGCTTCTTCGGCCGCCGGGTCCCGGAGGAGACGGTGCGCAGCGCCGCCACCATCCTCACCATGTATATCTGTCTGTTCGTGCTGGGGGCCATGGTCATCAGCCGGGTGGAGGCTCTGCCTCTGCTGACCTGCCTGTTTGAAACCGGTTCCGCCATCGGCACCGTGGGCCTGACGTTGGGGATCACCCCTTCCCTGGGCCAATTCTCCCGGGCCATTCTGATTCTCCTGATGTATATGGGCCGCGTGGGCGGTCTGACCCTGATTTTTGCCACTACCAACCCCGGCCTGAACAGCTCCGCCCGTTATCCCCTGGGCAAGCTGACCGTAGGCTGAGAACCTAAGAGAAAAGGAGCGAAACTATGAAATCCATCCTGATTATCGGCCTGGGCCGCTTCGGCAGCCACATCGCCAGAAAGCTCAACGACATGGGCCACGAGGTCATGGCCGTGGACAACAATGAGGAGCGCATCAACAACGCCCTGGACTACGTCACCAGCGCCCAGATCGGTGACAGCACCAACCGGGCCTTTCTGGAGTCTTTGGATGTTGGCAGCTTTGACAGCTGCATCGTAGCCATCGGCGACAACTTCCAGAACTCCCTGGAGACCGCCTGGCTGCTAAAGGAGCTGGGCGCCCGGAAGGTCATTGCCCGGGCCTCCAGCGGCGTGCAGGAGAAGTTCCTGCTGCGCAACGGGGCTGACCAGGTGGTCTACCCGGAGAAGCAGCTGGCAGCATGGACGGCCATCCGCTGCTCCTCGGACACCATCCTGGACTACATCGAGGTGGAGGGAGACTACTCTATCTACGAGCTGTCCATGCCCCAGCACTGGGTGGGCAAGACCGTGGCTCAGATTGACATCCGCCGCAAGCACGGCATCAACATCCTGGGCGTGCGCAGCAAGGGGAAGCTGGACCTGAATGTGATGCCGGACACGCTGCTCTCCCCCGGCGCTTCCATCCTGGTCCTGGGCCCTGATGATGCTTTGCAAAAAGTGTTCCGGATCTGAAGCAAAAAATCCTCCGTTCTGCAATGCAGAACGGAGGATTTTTTGCTAAAAGGCAGATTATTTCAGCTTGATGATCTCCCCTTGCAGGGGGCCGATGCTGCCTGCAACCCAACCGCAGCCGGCGGCGCGGCAGTCGGCGGTGTAGCTCTGGGCGGTCCCGCCGCGGTTCACCACGGCAAGGTAGGCGCCGTTTTCAGCGGGCTTTCCCAAAGCGTCCAGGCCGTTGTTGATATAGCGCAGAATCAGCAGCAGATCCTTGTTGGCGGCCATGAACTCCGCCTCCCCGGTAGAGAGGGCGTCGGCAGCCCGGCGCTGCCCGGCCAGACAGGCATAGTAATCATGAAGGGCGCTGTCCCCCTCCATGAAGGGCTGGCGGTTGAAGGGATCGTTCACGCCGCACATGCCTTGCTCATCGCCGTAGTAGATGCAGGGCACGCCGGGGATGGCAAACTGCAGCACGGCGCAAAGCCGCTCCAGCACCAGGGCCTTATCCAGGGCCTCCTGGGTGAATTCCACCTTCAGCTGATCCTCCCGGCTCAAAGAGCGCAGCCACACATCGGTGGCCAGAGCGGTGCGGAGCCGCTCCACATCGTGGGAGCCCAGCAGGTTCATCAGGGAATAGTACATGGGCTTGGGATAATTCATCTGTTGGGCGATGAAGAACTCCCGCAGGGCATAAGCGTCCGTCTGCCCATGCATGAAGGCCAGCACCGCGCCCCGGAAGGGGTAATTCATCACCGAATCCAGAGAGGAGCCCAGGGCGTAGCGCCGGCGGCTGCCGTAGCTCTCCTTGATGACCGCGTCCTCCCAGACCTCACCGATGATGGGCGCGTCGGGCTTGACGGACTTGGCGGCGGTACGGATCAGGGCCAGCACATCGTCCGGCAGCTCGTCGGCCACATCCAGGCGCCAGCCGGCGGCTCCGTGGCGCAGCCAGAGCTTCACCACACTGTCCTCCCCGGTGACAATATCCTGCTGCCAGGTGGGGTTTTCCTCGTCCACCTCCGGCAGGTCCTGGAAGCCCCACCAGCAGCGGTACTGATCGGGATATTTCTGAAAATCATACCAGTCGTAATAGGGCGAATCCTTGCTCTGGCAGGCCCCAATGCCAGGATAGCTGCCATAGCGGTTGAAATAGCGGCTGTCGGCCCCGGTGTGAGAATAGACGCCGTCCAGAATCAGGCGGATGCCCAGCTCCTCCGCCCGGGCGCAGAGCCGCTCAAAGTCCTCCATGGTGCCCAGGATGGGGTCGGGCCGGTGATAGTCCGAGGTATCATAGCGGTGGTTGGAGCGGGCTTCCACAATGGGGTTTAGGTACAGGCAGCTGATGCCCAGCTCCTTCAGATAGGGCAGCTTTTCCTCCATGCCCTTGAAGGTGCCGCCGTAAAAATCATCGGGGCTGTAGCTCTGTTCAAAGGGCCGGGGCTGCCAGCGCACCGGCTCCTGCAGGCTCCGGTGCAGCTCCGGGGTCTGGCCCAGGGCCTTGTGATAGGCCACGCCCCTGGCCGCCGTGTCATCCTGGCTGAAGCCGAAGCGGTCGGGGAAGATCTGGTACATGATGCTGCGGCGGAACCATTCCGGGGTGTCAAAGCCCCGCTCATACACGGTCAGCCGGAAGCCGCCGCCCTCGTGGCCCATGAGCCGGCCGATATAGCCGGTATTGTCCGGACAGAGCCAGTGGCAGCCCATTTGGGTCTCGATACGGAAGCGGTACCACAGGGCCTGGGCCTCCGCTGGGGCGGTGATCTGGGCTACATAGCAGTCCCCCTGCCGCGCCATGGGATAGCTTTCGCTGCCCTTATCGCCGTAGACCACCAGCTCCGCCTTCTCCACCTTGCCGCCCAGAAGGCGGAAGGCAAGACGAAGGGCCCCGCCGCATTCCACAGCCCCAAAGGGGCTGCGGCACAGGGCGAGGCGGCTGTCATGGGACACGGAAAGCTCCGTAGCCGCGGTATGGCGCAGGATGCCGATAACGTGGGCGGTGCGGGGCTGGAGGGCGTACATGTCGTTCATGTTCACCCCGGTGGAGCGCAGGTCATCACAGCAGTGGGCCGTGATCTGATAGGCCGTGTTCAGCGCCATGCCGCAGTCGTCCATCAGCACCCGCATCAGCTCCGGCCCTACCAGGGGGTTGCCCCTGCTATAGAGGCATTCGCCCAGCCGGTCCAGGGGCAGGCCACGCAAAAGGCAGTCATGAATTGCGGCATAGCTGGTGGCGCTGGCCTGAAAATACCGCTGTATCAGTTCCTCAGGCCCGGCGCTCTCCAGCAGGGAGCAGAGCTCCTCATCGCCGCCGGCGGCAGTCCAGCGCCCCTGGCTGAATACCGCCTCCACCATCCGGCGGCCGCTGTAGGCCACGGTCATGCAGTAGTCATCGGACCACTGCTCCCGGTAGCTGCCGCCGAAATAAACCTTGTACTTCAGAGCATCCATATATAGTGTCTTGCATACTCCTCGGCAGAAAGGTCGAAGCTGAAGTTGGTCTGCATGGCGTGGTTGATCAGGCCATGCATGATTTCCTCATTGTGATAGCAGCCCAGCGCGTTGCGGATGGTATCCCGCATCTCCCAGGCGTCGAAGTTAGCGAAGGAGAAGCCGTTGCCCTCGCCGGTGAAGCGGTTATAGGGGGTCACGGTGTCCCGCAGGCCGCCGGTCTCCCGGACGATGGGGATGGAGCCGTAGCGCATGGCGATCATCTGGCTCAGGCCGCAGGGCTCAAAGCGGGAGGGCATAAGGAAGAAGTCGCTGCCGGCGTAGACCAGGTGGGCCAGATCTTCATTGTAGCCGATGTAGGAGCAAACCCGGCCCCGGTAACGGCTCTCGGCGCCCCGCATGAAGTTTTCAAAACGCTCCTCGCCGGAGCCCAGCAGCATGAACTGCATATCCTCCCGGCTCATCAGATCGTCCAGTACGCAGGCCACCAGGTCGAAGCCCTTCTGGGCGGTCATGCGGGTGACCATGGCGAAGATGGGCACATCAGGCCGCACCTGCAGGCCCATCTGCTCCTGCAGGGCGGCCTTACAGACGGCCTTACCCTTCAGGTGGCCCCGGTCATAGCGGGCGGGCAGCACAGGATCCCTGTAGGGATTGAATACCTTGGTGTCGATGCCGTTGATGATGCCGGTGAGCTGGGCGCTGCGGGCGTTGAGGATGCCCTCCAGCCCCTCGGAATACTCCGGCGTCTTGATCTCCCAGGCGTAGCTGGGGCTGACGGTATTGATGCGGTCGGCAAAGACGCAGCCGGCCTTCATGTAGTTGGCGCAGCCGTCCTGCTCCAGATAGTCGCTGATGTAGTAGCTGCGGTCGATCTCCAGCAGGTCCTGCACAAACTCGAAGCCGTACTGGCCCTGGAACTTGATGTTGTGGATGGTCAGCAGGTACTTGACCTTATCCTGCATCCAGCCCCGGTACTGGGTGTGGGCCAGCATGGGCATGATGGCAGTGTGCCAGTCGTTGCAGTGGCACACGTCCACCTGGAAGTCCAGGTTGGGCAGCACGTCCAGCACGGCGCGGCAGAAGAAGGAGTACTGCTCACCCTCGGCGTTGCCGCCGCGGTAGATCTTGTCGCCGAAGTACTGCTCGTTATCGATCAGATAGATGGTGACGCCGTCCAGCTCCAGCTTTTCCAGGCCCACATAAGCGTTGCGCCAGCCCAGTCTGGAATAGAAGTGGAACATATGCTCCACCTGGTCGGCATACTTATTCTTGATGCAGCGGTGGTATGGGGTAATGACCCGGGCGTCGATGCCCAGCTTCTTCAGCGCCTTGGGCAGGGTGCCCACCACGTCGGCCAGGCCGCCGGTCTTGGACAGAGGGGCGCACTCAGCGGACACCAGCAGCACGTTGGGCATCTCGGTGCGGCCGCGCTCCTTCAGCATTTCCTTGAATTCCTTTTTCATCGGTTATCCTCCTTCAATAAAGGCACACTGTACCCGGCGGGCAAATGACCGCCGGGACAGAGATTGTTTTACTTTTTGCTCTTGCGGGAAGTCTTTCCGGGCTTTTCTGCCGCCGCTTCCTTCTTGGGATGAAAGCTGTAAAGCAGGCAGGACATGGCAGGCAGGGTCACATTGGCGGAATACGCCATGTCCAGGTAGGGCTTCTTGCGGGAAGTCATGGTCTTCTTACAGGGCTTGCCGCTGCCGCCGTAGCACGCGTCCTCACTGCTGAGCAGCTTGGTCAGCTTGCCCTCGCAGGGCAGGGCAATGACAAAGTCCTTATAGTCCACCGGCGTGAAGTTGCACACGCAGACCACATAGCTGTCGTCCTTGGGAGACATACGCATAAAGGCGATGGAGCTGCGCTCCTTGTCGTCCACATTCAGCCAGCGGTAGCCGTCCCAGGAGTCATCCACCCGGTAAAGGGCGGGGTGGGTGGAATAGATATGGTTCAGGTCCTTGTAATACTGGCGCATCCCCTCATGCTTTGGGTAGTCCAGCAGATTCCAGTCCAGCTGCTGCTTCCAGTTCCATTCGATGAACTGGCCAAACTCGCCGCCCATAAAGCACAGCTTCTTGCCCGGATGGGCAAACTGATAGCCGTAGAGGGTGCGCAGGGAGGCGAACTTCTGGTCATAGTCGCCGCTCATCTTGTTGACCATGGAGCCTTTGCCGTGGACCACCTCGTCATGGGAGTAGGCCAGTACGAAATGCTCGGAGAAGGCATACATCATGGAGAAGGTAAGCCGGTTGTGGTTGAAGCTGCGGAAATAGGGGTCCAGACACATATAATCGATGGTATCATGCATGAAGCCCATGTCCCACTTGAAGGTAAAGCCCAGGCCGCCGTTTTCCACCGGGCCGGTGACCAGGGGGAAGGCGGTGGATTCCTCGGCGATGGTCATGGCGCCGGGGTAGTTGGACAAAACGGTGGTGTTCATCTTCTGCAGAAAGGCCACCGCGTCCAGATTGATGTTGCCGCCGTCCTTGTTGGGAGTAAAGTTGCTGCCCCGGCCATAGTCCAGGTACAACATGGAGGAAACAGCGTCCACCCGGATGCCGTCCACATGGTACTCCTCAAAGAACAGGCAGGCGGAGGAGATCAGAAAGCTCTGCACCTGGTTGGAGGCATAGTCGAAGATCAGGGTGCCCCAGTCGGGATGCTCGGCCATGCGCTGCTCCTTGCATTCGAACTGGTTGGTGCCGTCGAAGCGGGCCAGGCCGTGCTCGTCCTTGGGGAAGTGGGCCGGGACCCAGTCGATGATCACGCCGATGCCGGCGGCATGGAGGGTGTCCACCATGCACTTGAAGTCGTCCGGGTTGCCGTAGCGGGAGGTGGGGGCGTAGTAGCCGGTGACCTGATAGCCCCAGGACCCGTCATAGGGGTACTCGGACACGGGCATCAGCTCCACATGGGTGTAGCCCATGTCCTTGCAGTAGGCGGCCAGGGCCTCGCCCATCAGCCGGTACTGGGCCTTGTCATAGCCCACATCCTTCCAGGAGCCCAGGTGCACCTCGTAAATGCTCATGGGCTGGCTGAGATGCTGGCGCTTGGCCCGCTTCTTCATATAGGCCTTGTCCGTCCACTGGTAGCTGCCGCCGTTCCAGACGATGGAAGCGGTCTCCTCCCCGTTCTGGGAGAAGGTAGCAAAGGGGTCAGACTTCAGCACCTGCTTACCGTCCCTGCCGGTGACGCAGTACTTATAAAGCGCATTTTCCCGTAGTCCCTCCACAAAGCAGACCCAGGCACCGCCTTCCACCTGCTCCATGGGAGTGGCTTCCCGGTTCCAGCCGTTAAAGTCGCCCACCAGGGACACGGCCCCGGCATTGGGCGCCCACACGATAAAGCGGTGGGCATTCAGTTCGGGTATGTAGCGGCAGCCATAGCAGAGCCACGCCTTCTGCGCCGCCCCGGTGTTGAAGAGGTATATATCCCCCGTGGGGATGAAGTCCAGGTATTTGGCATCCATGCGCATATCTCCCTTGTTTGTATGTATTTTGTCCGCTGGACAGATTTCCAGATGCATATATTATACATACTTTCCCTGTCAATTCCAAGAGAAAAGTTTTCCGTTTGTTCAAAATAGGCATATTGCAACATATGTCCCCTGAACTCAGCGTAAAAAAATCCTCCCAAGCGTATAATTTTCTGCATATTCTGTATCTCCTCCGGACGACCCCCAACGGAAGCGCCGGACTCACAAAAAATCCCCGGCTCTTACGAGCCGGGGAAAATGTCAGTTATTTTGTTGCCTTTAGTTCTCGTGCTTCTTCAGCCGGGGCAGGACTGCCACAGCAGCGCCGCCGGAGAGGATCAGCACCACGGCCCACAGGGCCAGGTTGCTCTCGTCACCGGTGCGGGGGCTGGAAGAAGCCTGAGCGGTGGTGAGGATCTGGAAGGTGCAGCTGGGCTTATCGCCGTTATCCGTCACAACACCGATGGTGTAGGTCTCACCGGCAGTGCGGTTGTTCAGGAACTTGGCGGTGAGGGTAACGGTCTTGCGGCTGGAGCTGAGGGTCCAGTAATCGCCGTAGTCCACATCGGTGAGCTGGCGGCCGCCGACCCAAACAGACTGGATAGGATCGGAGCAGACGAACTGCAGGTTCTTGCTGCTGCCGGTGACATGCTTGTCGGTGTCCACGGGACGCAGGGTGGCGCCCACATAGAACTGGCAGGAGGCCACGCCGTCAACGGTGTTCACAGACACCGTGTGCCAGCCGCGGGACAGGTTGTTCAGGATGGCGGTGCCGATCTTCAGCAGACCGCTGTTGTTATTGGTGATCCAGTTGGTGGGGTCCTGGAGCCAGCCGTCGATCCACAGACCCTTCTTGGCGGGGTCGGAGAAGTCGATGGCGGGGCGGTAGTAGAAGGCCAGCATACCGTCGCCGGAGTACCACTCGTTGGAGTCAACAGGCCAGATGGCCACATCGCCGGGATTCACAATGGTGCCGGAACCGCTGACAGTCAGGCTGCCCATGTAGGTGTACTTGCCGTCATGGCCGGTCCACAGGTAGATGGTGCTGGAAGAGAGACCGTCCAGGAAGCTGTTGGACAGGGTCAGCTTATACTGGCTGCCGGAAGCAGTCACAGAGCAGTAAGAAGAGGAAATGGTGCTGATCTGGCTGGTGGAAGTGGGGTTGCTCACAGTGGACCAGTAGTAGTTACCGGTGGAGCTGGTGTAGGGCATGAGGACATACACGGCGCTGCCGCTGCCCTTGGTGTAGGGAGAGCCATAGACGGTGAAGTCGCCGGTGACAACGCCGGAGCCGCCGCTGCCAGAGCCGGACTTGGAAACCACAGTGTAGGGGTTAGCCTTGCCGCTTCTCTCATAACCTTCGGCTACCAGAGCGTCAAAGTCCTTCATGGCCTGGGCATCGCTATCATCCAGATACCAGCTGCCGCCGCGGATAGCACGGACAGCAGTGGTGTAGCCAGAAACATCTACAGGCAATGCGCTGGACCCCAAGGTGCCGCCAGAGACATTGAGCGTGTTCGCACCGGTATCAAGCTCCAGATAGCCGATTGTGCCGCTAGCCATATTTAGAGTCGAGTCATCACCAATTGTGACACTTCCTACACTGACGCCATTTACAGTGAGGGTACCGCCCTGGGTTGCGCCAGCAGCACCATCCACATTGGCATTCAAGGTCAGGCTGCTTGCTTCGGTTCCTACAGAACCCTCCACCTCGTAGCCATTAACGACCATCGGCTTCTTGGTTATAATATTAGCCTTAAGGGTATTGTTGTTCAGATTGATGGTAACACTATCACACTTTGTAAATTCAGCGGTACTCGAGAGAGAAAGTGGTGCAATGCTGGTGGTATCATCAATCAGGTCAATAACAACTGTGCCGGTCAGGTTCACAGCGGCGGCAAACGCAGCATCGACAGTCTCATAGCCGTCGCCGTTGACATAGGCCACATACACGCTGCCCTTGGGGCCAACCACGCCAGTTTTGCTGTTCCACTCGTAGCCGCTGGGGAGGTACTCCGCCTTGGGCTGAGCGGAATAGGTGCCGCTGTAAAGCTGAACCTTGCCGGTGCCGCTGGTGGCAAAGCCGTTGGGGTTGCAGTTGATGGTGTAAACAGACAGCGTCTTGCCGTCCACAACCGTGATGTTGTTGCCGTTAAAGTAAATGCCGCCGTTTCTCAGCGTGACATTGGCGTTGATCACGATGTCCTTCGCCAGGTTGAGCGTCAGGCCGCCCAGATCCAAGGTAATGTTTTTATCAATGCTGACGGTCTCGCTCACAGAGTCAGCCTGCATCATGGTAACCGTGTCACCGGCCTTGGCAGCCTCAACAGCCTTGGCCAGAGTGGTGTACATATTGCTGCCCACAGACCACTTCAGGTCGGGGGAGGTATAGGTGCTGGGCTTCTCCAGCTCCAGGGTGGTGGAGCCTTCGGGAACGGCTGTGCTGCCGCCCAGCTTCAGATCAAAGGTGCTACTTCCCTCAGGCACAGCAGAAGAACCTTCTGCGGGAAGGCCCAGTGCCAACTCGCCGCCGGCCGGCTCAAGACTCAGCGCGTAGGCAGAGCCGCCCATCAGGCTCAGGCACATGGCAACCAAAAGAAGCATGGATAAAAGTTTGCTTGCTGTTTTCATGTTGTCCGTCTCCTTATATTGCTATTTTTAAATTACCAAGCTTGTGTCCCTTCGACGAAAGTTTCTCCCCCGTCTCCGGTGTGAATATAATGTACCACGATGTTATGTAAAATGCAAGTACTTTTTTCACAGTTTTGCTATAAATTTTTTCCGTTTTGTAACTTCTCTGAATCCGGGAATTTATTATTTGCAATATTATGTCAATGATTTGCGTTATTTATTGCCATTTCCCGCCATTTCTGTCACATTTTTCTCAGCCCTTTTCCACTTTTCTTCAGAATTCTTAATATTTTTCTGTAACTGTTTGTTGCATTTCCCCATCGCTACTTATAAGACGCTGGCCCAGTATCTTTGTTCCCACCGTTTTCAGAAATTTTTTAGGGTTCGTTTTGCGCCGGAGAGAGTCCTCCGGTTACGGAACCGCCGCAACATGATCGTAGGGGCGGCCATTGGCCGTCCGCCTTCCTGACAGCGCAGTATTCCCACCTCATGGAAGGCTATGGCTAAGACATGCCAGATAGCCCCCAGCAATCACCAATGTTCTACTATATTAAAACAGAGCCGCATCTTGCGGCTCTGTCAATGGTTTTACTTGCGTTTGTTCTTCACGATGAACACAGCCACCGCTGCCACGCCCACGAGGCTGACAACAATCATGCCGATCCACAGGCCCATGTTGGCGCTGTCGCCGGTCTTGGGCGCAGACCAGGGGTTGGTGCTCTGGATGGGAAGGGTGTTCTGCTGGCTGCCGGCTTTCACGGTGAACTCCGTTTCGGCGGCGCCGCCCAGGGAATTGATGGAGATCTTGTGGGTGCCCGCCTTCAGCTGATCCAGGCAGCTCTTGTTCAGGGTGATGATGGTGCTGCCCTCGGCCTTGCTGTAGTAGCTCTCGGAGAGGGTAAAGCCGTTGAGGGTCACGGAGATGAACTCGCTCAGGGGCGCGCTGGAGGTAAAGCTCAGACCGCTGCTGCTGCCCTGCTGCCAGGCGGCCTTGGCCCCGGCGGTGATCCTGGGCTTGGTCACTTCGCTGATCTTGATGTCCATAGTGCCGCAGCTGCTGCACACCCGCTCCCAGTAGTTGGGAGCCGTGAACTGCCAACTGCTCCAGCTGTGGACATGCTGGGCCTGGTCCTTGTTGGCCGGGATGGTCCTGGTCTCCACATAGCCGCAGACGCATTTGCGCTCCATGCTGCCGTCCTTGTCGGCGGTGGCCTCCTTCACGATGCGCCAGGCGCCGAAGGTGTGGGCCCCGTAGCCGTACTTGTCGGCGTTGTTGGTCACGGGGCAGTCGGCAGCGGTGCAGTTGTTCCAGTGGTGGGTGCTGTTATACTGCCACTGGCTGCTCCAGGCATGGGTGTGCTCCGGGGTGGGAAGAACGGGGATCTGCTCGGTTTTGGTCGCATTGCAGGTAGTGCAGGTATAGGTCTTGATGCCGGCCTCCCGGGTGGTGGCCGCCTTTGTCACCACGCCCGCGTTCCAGGTATGAAGGCCGTAGCCATTCTTCTGGCTGTTGTCACTGATGTCGCAGCCCGCAGCCTGGCACTCATGCCAGTGGTAGTCACCGCTGCCGCTCCAGGTCTCACTCCAGGAATGGACGTGGGGAGGCTCCGTAGGTGCCGGTGTAGCCGTGGGAGCGGGTGTCTCCGTAGGCGCCGGTGTAGCCGTGGGGGCAGGCGTCTCCGTGGGTGCGGGTGTCTCCGTAGGAGCTGGCGTCTCCGTAGGTGCGGGCGTCTCCGTAGGGGCGGGCGTCTCCGTGGGTGCGGGCGTCTCCGTGGGTACAGGCGTCTCCGTAGGCGCGGGCGTCTCCGTAGGCGCGGGCGTCTCCGTGGGTACAGGCGTCTCCTTGGGTTCCGTGTTGGGGATATAGCTGCTTGCCGCCAGACTCAGCACATCGGACAGCAGCTCCCTGGTATCTTCGTCGTATTCAAAGCTGACCTGGTAACCCAGCACCTGGAAGAGATAGCCGTTGCCCGTGCTGTTTGCGGATCCGGCCAGGAACAGGCCGCCATCCTCGCCGATGGCCCCCTGGTCACTGTTGGTCACATCCACCAGGTAGTTCCCGCCCTCCAGCGCCACGATGTTCCACATATGGGGCACCAGGCTGTTGATCCCCATCACGCCGGTGGCGGTGTAGCAGACGGTCTCCTCATCCTCGAACTCGCTCAGGTCGCAGAGATACTGGAAGGCCTTGGCATAGCCCTCACAGACCGCTTTGGTCTCAGGGTTGCCGTCAAACACACTGATCAGCTGCCAGGGCGCGCCGTAGCGGTCCGGGGTGAGGCTGACGGCGTCCTGGTCATAGTCCGCAAGCCTGCAGATCCAGTCCTTGTAAGCCAGGAGCTTTTCGTAATCACTCCTGTCCTTGTTGGCTTCCACAATTTCCAGTGCCTTTGCCCTGGCCTGCTTTGCTGCCAGCAGCTGCGCCGCGTTCACCATGTAGCAGTCCATGGCGCTGCCGCTTTCGGTTTCCAGACGCTCCACCGGCGTGCCGCTGCGGAACGGCTCACTGACGGCAAAGGCCAGCTTCATCTCCGTCACAATGACCTCCGTATCGGTACGCACATATTTTATTGTGCCGATCATGCCGGCGGTCTTGTCATACCAGTAAAAATCATAGGGCAGGTCCATCAGCAGATAGCCGTGGATCTCGTTCATCTGCAGCTTCTCCTGCAGCACCTTATTCACATCGCTGTCCTCATTCCCGGCGGTGAGGCCCATTTCCTTATAGGTCCATTTCAGCGGGGATTCCTTATAGTCCCACGCCAGGGTCACAAGGCTGCTGGCCTCCCCTTCCGCCACCTTTCCGATCTCCTCCTTGATGGCGTTATACAGCGCCTGGCTCCGCTCATCCGGCAGCCGGTCCTCCCCGGCGCTGAACAGGCTGAAGGCGTATTCCGGGTACATGGTCTGTTCCGCATAGGCGTCCAGGATCTCCTGGCCATCCTCGGGCAGAAGCCCTTCCTCCGGGATCAGGCTGATTTCGCCGCCGTCGATCTCCTCCGGGGCCTTTCCCTCAGCATAGGCCGCCGGCAGAACGCCCAGCAGCAGGCAAAGCATCAGCAGTATGCTCAGTGTCTTTTTCATTTCACGTTCCTCCTCTACGCTTCTATTCACAGCGGCCGGGGCCGCATCGTTATCTGGTTAACATAAATTTATCACGACGATTTCCTAATTGCAAGAGCCTCTGCCCTGCCAGTATCCGGCCGGCTCTCTGTAGATATATACGTTTTTGCCGGTCACTTTGTTCCCACTGGTTTTATTTTCCATTTCTTTCGTTTTATAGTCATATTTTTCGTTTTCAATTTGTGCATAATGATTGTAATTTTGTATTTCAAATAATCATTGTATTTTCTGTTTTTACGTTATTTTTTTAACTTGCGGTGCATTTCTATCTTTCTTTTCCAAATTTTGTCCGTATTTTAAATACACACCGTCATTTTTATTTGTGCATTTTGATCAGGTCTGGCCCTTTGCCTCCCTTTAATTTGGCTATATGTATGAATTTATGCATTCTGCACGAAAACTATTTAATATTCCCTTGTTATTCTCCGGCTTATCGTATAAAATATACAAACGCAGAGGCAGTTTTTTACAATCAACCTGATAGGAGGTCTGTTGCCATGGAACTTTCCCTGTGGATAATCCCCATCTTTGCCCTGTGCGCGCTGCTCTTCGCTGCCTATAAAGCCCGTTACGTCTCCTCCGCCTCTCCCGGCAATGCCCGCATGCAGGAGATCGCCGGCTCCATCGCCGAAGGGGCCAGCGCTTTTCTCCGCTCAGAGTACAAGATCCTGGCCATTTTCATTGCCGTTCTTTTTGTGCTGATCTCTCTGTTCATCAATCTGGGTACCGGCATCTGCTTTGTCATCGGCGCCGGGTTTTCCATGCTGGCCGGGTACTTCGGCATGAAGGTGGCCACCCGGGCCAACGTCCGCACTGCCAACGCCGCCATGGAAAGCGGCATGACCAGGGCCTTGTCCATCGCCTTCTCCGGCGGCTCGGTCATGGGCATGTGCGTGGTGGGTCTGGGCCTGCTGGGCTGCAGCCTGATCTATATTCTCACCGGCAATTACAGCATTCTTTTCGGCTTCTCCCTGGGCGCTTCCTCCATTGCCCTGTTTGCCCGTGTGGGCGGCGGCATCTACACCAAGGCCGCCGATGTGGGCGCTGACCTGGTGGGCAAGGTGGAAGCCGGCATTCCTGAGGACGATCCCCGCAACCCCGCCGTTATCGCCGACAATGTGGGCGACAACGTGGGCGACGTGGCCGGCATGGGGGCCGATCTGTTTGAAAGCTATGTGGGCGCCATCGTCTCCGCCCTGACCCTGGGCGTGGCCGCCAAGGGTCTCTTCACCGGCGCCGGCGCCATCTATCCTCTGGTCATTGCCGCCGTGGGCATTCTGGCCTCCATGATCGCCACCTTCTTTGTCCGTGGCAAAGAGGGCTCCAACCCCCACAAGGCCTTGAAGATGGGCACCTATGTTTCCACCCTTATTGTGGCCGTGGCTTCCTTTGTGCTCAGCAAGCTGTTTTTCGGCCGGATGTACTACGCCTTCGCCATTGTGGCCGGCCTGGTGGTAGGCCTGGTCATCGGTTTTGTCACTGAGGTCTACACCTCAGAGGACTACCGCAGTGTCAAACGGATTGCCAGCCAGTCAGAGACCGGCTCCGCCACCACCATCATCAGCGGCGTGGCCGTGGGCATGCGCAGCACCTGGGTCCCCATCCTGCTGATCGGCGTAGGCATCTATGTCTCCTACAGCGTCACCAATGACCTTTACGGCATTGCCCTGGCCGCCGTGGGTATGCTCTCCACCACCGGCATCACCGTGGCCGTGGACGCCTACGGCCCCATCGCCGATAACTCCGGCGGCATCGCCGAGATGAGCGGTTTGGATCACAGCGTCCGGGAAATTACCGACAAGCTGGATGCCGTGGGCAACACCACCGCCGCCATCGGCAAGGGCTTTGCCATCGGCTCCGCCGCCCTGACCGCTCTGGCTCTCTTCGTCTCCTATGCCACTGAGGTGAAGCTCAGCAGCATCAACCTTCTCTCCCCCTATGTGGTCATCGGCCTGCTCATCGGCGGCATGCTCCCCTTCGCCTTCTCCGCACTGACCATGGATTCCGTCTCCAAGGCGGCCTATAAGATGATCGAGGAAGTCCGCCGCCAGTTCCGGGAGATCCCCGGCATCCTGGAAGGCAGCGGCCGCCCGGATTACAGCGCCTGCGTCTCCATCTCCACCCGGGCTGCCCTGCACGAGATGATAGTCCCCGGCGTTATGGCTGTGGCGGTACCGTTGATCGTGGGCATCCTGCTGGGCCCCGCCGCCCTGGGCGGCCTGCTGGCCGGCTCCCTGGTCACCGGCGTGCTGCTGGCCATCTATATGTCCAACTCCGGCGGCGCCTGGGACAATGCGAAGAAGTACATTGAGGGCGGTCACAACGGCGGCAAGGGCTCCGACGCCCATAAGGCCGCCGTGGTGGGTGACACCGTGGGCGATCCCTTCAAGGATACCTCCGGCCCCTCCATCAACATTCTCATCAAGCTGATGACCGTGGTTTCCCTGGTCTTTGCTCCCATCTTTGTTCAGATCGGCGGCCTGCTCTGAGCTGCGGCCAAACCAATACCCTGCCTGATTCCCAGGCAGGGTATTGGGGCTGTCAAAAAAGCTGATTTCACAGGAAGGCTCCCTTGTGTAAAGGGAACTGTCAGCGAAGCTGACTGAGGGATTGTTTTATGAAATGTTCCAGATTTTCAGCTACATCTTAAAAAAGACGAACTTTTCATTTACAACCCCTCCGTCAAAAATCACAGATTTTTGCCACCTCCCCTTACACAGGGGAGGCTTTGGCTGGTTCTTTCACAAGCTGAATACCCTGCCTGATTCCCAGGCAGGGTATTTTCTTTTGTGTTTTCGCATAGCATGGTGTAAATCTCCCTTGCTTTCCTGCGGAATGCTTACTATAATAAATGGGCTTTATTGATTATGAGGTAGTCTGTGCTATGAAGAAAATTCTCCAATCCATCCTGCTGACTTTGCTTACCCTGGTTCTGGTGGTCATCGTGGTGGCCCGCTCCGAACTGAAATATAAATATGAATCCCCCGCCACTGTCCCCGCTCTCCAGACGGAGCTGACGGCCAGCCCATCACCTACGCCTTCGCCCACGCCTGCACCTACGCCCACCCCTACGCCTACGCCGGAGCCCCAGCCGGAATATTTTACGCTCTCCTTCGTGGGGGACTGCACCCTCACCTCCCACCAGATGCTGTGGGAGCAGAGCCCCTACCACTACGCCATGCGTATGAACGGGGACTATGCCTATCCCTTCTCCAACACCATCGATTATTTTGACAGCGATGATTTCACCTTTGCCAACCTGGAGTGTACCTTCTCCGACCAGGTGATGTATTCCGCCCAGACCTTCTATTTCCGCGCCCCCACCGACTGGGCCCAGATTCTCCTTGCGGGCGGGGTGGATTTCGTCACCACCGCCAACAACCACATGTACGACTTTGGGGAGACTGGCGCCCAGGATACCTTTGCCGCCCTGGAAGCCTGGGGCATCCCCTATGGCAAGGACGGCCAGGCCCAGCTGTTCACCACGGAAAGCGGCCTGACCCTGGGCATCTACTGTGCCTACCGGGACTACAACCCCAGCAAGGACGCCGCCGCGGAGGCCATCGCTCAGCTGCGCGCAGAGGGGGCCGAGTTTGTGTTCTGCGCCTTTCACTGGGGGCAGGAGCTGTTTTATCAGCCCACCCAGAACCAGATCGATCTGGCCCACGCCTGCATTGACGCCGGGGCCGGCCTGGTCTACGGCAGCCATTCCCATTGCCTCCAGCCTATCGAGGAGTATAGCGGCGGTCTGATTCTCTATTCCATGGGGAACTGGTCCTTCGGCGGCAATACCAGTCCCTCAGACCGGGACACCGCCATTGTCCAGCTCACCGTCAAGCGGGATGTGGACGGCGCCGTCTCCACCGATTCTTACAATATCATCCCCTGCTGTGTCAGCAGTCTGCCTGTGGGGGCCGATCAGGGTGCCGATAACGACTACCGCCCCACCCCCTATGAGCCGGACAGCGAGGAATACCGCCGCACCCTCAGTAAGCTGGACGGCAGCTATGAGGGCGTCAGCACCGGCGCCGACTATTCCGGCTGGTACGCCAGCTATGGCGGCGCCCCGGAATAAGCGTTGGGCCGGTCCCCGGGAACAACAAAAAAAGAAGCAGCCAAAGCCTCCCCTGTGTAAGGGGAGGTGGCAAAAATCGTAGATTTTTGACGGAGGGGTTGTAAAAGAAACGTTCCGAATTTGCATGACATAACCGATAATCCCGAACATTTTATAAAACAATCCCTCAGTCAGCTTCGCGGGAGCCTTTTTGTGTAACCAGTTTTTTGACAGTCTCAAAAAAAAGAAGGAAGGCTTTGCCTTCCTTCTTTTTTTATTTTCTGCTTTTTCCTCAGCAGGTTTATGTTTGTTTACTCAGCCTTTCTCTTCTTCAGGACGAGCAGCACAACCGCGCCGGCCGCCAAGCTCATGCCTGCCATTGCGGCCCACAGCGCAATATTGCTGCTGTCACCGGTTTGGGGAGAGCCGGTACGCGTAGCCCACACAGCGTAGAGGGTGACGTCACCGGTGAGGGTGATCTCATTCCCGGGCCTGTAAGACACATGGCCGTCGGGCGTCAGGGCCCAGCCGCAGAAATGATAACCGTCCCGGGTCGGCTTGACGCTGGACACCGTCATCACCACGCTGTTGGCCGTGGTCTCCACACTCTGGCTACTGGGGGCCCCCTTACCGCCGTTGGCGCTGTAGCTGAGGGTGAATCTCTTCATGGTTGCAGGCGTGCCCACCGTGACACTGACACTGCTGCTGCCGCCGGAGCCCTGAGGCAGCCCATTTCCGTCGTCCCGGGCGCCGGTAATGGTGGCGGTGTTGTTGATTGTGCCGGTGGCGTCAGCCTTGACCTTCGCGCTAATGGTCAGCGAAGTGCTGCCGCCATCTGCAAGGGCCCAAATCGTCCATATGCCGCTGGTAAAGTCATAGTCTTTGTCTGCACTGGCAGCAAAAGACTCCAGCTTCGTTCTGTCCAGGGTCTCGGAGACGGTGATGCCAGACAGAAGCTTCCCGGTGTTGTTGGTGACCGTGATGGTGTAGGTCACGGTGTCGCCGGGCATGACTGTCCCCGTGGGGGAAACGGTCTTCGTGATGGTCAGCTTCCTCCAATCGGTTTCAGGCTGGCTTGCGCTGCAGACCACCCGGAAGACGACCGGCACAGCGTTGGCAGGTACAGTCCATTCTTCGTTGTCCGCATCATACTCCAGCGTAACGGTCTTGCTGGGCGTTTCGCCCGTGGCAAGGCTGTGGACAGAGGCAACATCTCTGTTGTATTCCTCAAGATACTTTTGCGCCTGGATTGTGACGGTGCAGGTGTAGCCGCCCGCATCATTCTCCTCGGCATCGCCCACCGTAAAGCTGCCGCCAAACAGCCCGTAGGTCTTAGCCGCATGGCTGGCGTTGACACAGACGATCTTTACCGCAGCATCACCAAGAAGGCCTGACACGGTATCATTCGTGGGCTTAACCGGCGGGACGATTTCCTCACCCTCGCACTCCACATTGAAGGTGGCAGCCGGGCCATCGGTTGGAGGCTGATACCAACTCGAATCGTCAGCTTTATATTTCAGCGTAAACTTTTGGCTGTTCGGGTCGCCAGTGACAAGGCTGTGGCCCGATGCAACATCCTTGTTGTATGCATCAACATAGGGGGCAGCGGAGACTGTAATTTCGCAGAAATAACCGGATGTAGCGTCGCCGGTAACCGCGCCGATATCGTAGCTTCCAGTCAGCAGATCATAGGTCTTTACTTTATCATGTGTGGCCGTATCATTGGCGCACTGGACCGCTACCACCTGCCCAAGCAGTTCTGCCAGCTTACCTCCATCAGGGGCATCCGGTTTGCTCGTGGGCGCAGGCGGTGTCTCGCACTTCACTTCGAAGGTGACAGGTGCAGCGCCGGAAGCTGCAGTCCACTTTTTACTGGCTTCGTCAAAGTTCAGCGTGATGATCTTTCTTCCCGACTCGCCCTCGGCAAGGGTGTGACCCGATTCAACTTCACTGTTGTATGCCGTAACATAGTCGGCAGCGTTGACTGTAATCGGGCAGCTATAACCGGATGTAGCATCACCGGTAACTGCGCCGATCGAGTAGCTTCCGGCCTTCAGACCATAGGTCTTATCCTCATGGCTCATGTCGGCATTGACGCAGTCGATCTTTACCGCGTTGTTTGCTAAGAGGTTCTCTACCTCAGTAGTTGTGGGAGCCTGCGTGCGGTCATAATACAGGGTGAAAACAGTGCTATTATTACTGATGGTTGCACTCGTCGGTGTGCCTCTTGTGTAAGTATAGGTGTTGCCTTTATATTCCGGCTTCGTGTCGATACTGCTGAGCTGCACCGTGGTACCGGAGGGAACATTGCTGATGGTCTGGGTGTCAGTCCCATCCTGAATCCCATTTGTGCGGTAAATATGCTTCACCGTGTAGGAGTAGGTAACCGGGGGAGCCTCCCATATGGCAGTTAGCGTTTTCGTAACGGAACCGCCGTTAAAACCTGTTGCCGTTTGCGATACAAGATAAGAACCACCTGGCTGAATTGTGTTACCATTATCGGCCTGCCAACCCTTGAAGATATAACCTTCACGGGTTGGGATGGTATTGGGAATCTTAAAACTGTAACTCTTCGTGTATTTATCAGTTGTACCATATGTTTGCGTAGGGGGAGCGCCTTCGCCACCCTTGGCATCATACTTTAGTATAAATGTCCATATATAATTTTCACTTTCACCGCCGCCGCTCTCAGTAACACTAACATTGATGTCATTATAAGCTGCGCCGCCAATTTTAACACTTCCGTCCGTGCCTCCGCTATGCCAGCCGCCGTAGGTATTCTCCCGATATTGATATGCCGTAATTGTTCCAGTATAGTAACTGGAAAAATAGGTATCTACAATGGTTTTGATAGTCGGTAGCTTGTTAGGGTCAACATTGATTGTCACCTTAGCTCCTGAAACGCTTTTCCCATTTACGTAGAAGTAGAACGTCGCTTTATGTGTTGCCCAATCCGTTCTCTCGCCGTAGAGGAGATCCAGGGCCGCGCTCATGACGGCACATGCAGCCAGCACATCCTCCCGCTCCAGCTCCTCTTCGCTCAGAGCATCATAGGCATCATTGGCCGCTTCAAGCTGCGCCTCCAGGGCGGCGAAGCTGTCCTCATCCATCTCTTCGGGATTCTCGGGGATTACGATGGCAGCCACAGCGTCCAGGAAAGTCTGAACAGCAGCGGAGGGTTCCTCGCCCTCGTCTTCCTTCACCTGCAGGACGCAGGCTCCCGCATGCCCGGCTGCCAGGGTGCAGCCCTCGGTAAGGGTGCAGGCCTCGCCCCCGTCTTCCTTCACCTGCAGGACGCAGGCTCCCTCATGCCCGGCTGCCAGGGTGCAGCCCTCGGTAAGGGTGCAGGCCTCGTCTCCGTCTTCCTTCACCTGCAGGACGCATTCTCCCGCATGCCCGGCTGCCAGGGTGCAGCCCTCGGTAAGGGTGCAGGCCCCCACCTCGTCTTCCTTCTCCTGCAGGACGCAGGCTCCCTCATGCCCGGCTGTCAGGGTGCAGCCCTCGGTAAGGGTGCAGGCCCCCACCTCGTCCTCGTCCTCGTCCTCGTCTTCCTTCTCCTGCAGGACGCAGGCTCCCTCATGCCCGGCTGTCAGGGTGCAGCCCTCGGTAAGGGTGCAGGCCTCGTCTCCGTCAGCAAACGCCGCCGGCATCAGTGACAGTGTCATCATCAACACCAGCACCATAGCCAGCAACCGCTTCCATCCAGCGTTCCTCATTGCGCATCCTCCTTATACAACTACAGAATTCTTATCATGCAGTGCATCTTTACGCAGGCTTTTCCAAGCCTTAACATACAAGGTCATTCTACTATAATAAAACGGAAGAGGCAAGTGTTTTTCGCCGCACTCTTTAAAAAATCTTATAACCAGCCATAAAATCCGCACTCCATTTAGCATTTTTTTCCAAATTTTAACTGGGTTGTGGTTTTCATGCGTATTTTTCCAGCTCATATGGCGGCCGGGCTCTGCCTCTGTTTTAACATTTTCTCCCCAACAATATAAAAAGTATTCTTTCCAGTGGAAAATCGGAATGCCGGCAAGGGCTAAGTCCTTGCCGGCATTCCGATTTTTTGTTTTATTTCATCTGTTTTATGATCTGGTCCGCGCCTGTGGCTGCCAGGCCGGATACGATCCCCACTGCCAGGGCCGTGATCACGTCCTCTGCCGGAAATGCCGGCATCACCGCCATCCCCAGCAGTCCCAGCAGGCCTCCGGCCACGCCGCAGACGATAGGGATCCACTTGTTGTCCAGCCGGGAAGCCTTGGCCACTTCCCCCAGCAGATAGGCGATCACGCTTATGGCTGCCACGCCTGTTACTCCCATCCGTTCCATTTTTCATTCCTTCCTTTCCAGGTCCGCCAGCCGGTGGTTGATGACCTTGATCTGTTCCTCCACCACCGGCATCCTGCGGGCAAAATTGTTGTGCTCTCTTACCTCTCTGGCCAGCTCTTCCACCTTGGTTTCCAGTACCGCCTGGGTACGCCCGTTGCTGATCATCACGCCCAGCAGAGTCAGCCCACCGGTGATCAGTGCCACAATTACAGCTTCCCCCACATGTTCATCCCCTCAAAAGTGTCTTCCATGTTTCCCCGCCAACCTCACCGTCGGCCTCCAGTCCTTTGTCCGCCTGGAATGCCATCACCGCCCACTTGGTCAGCTCACCGAAAATGCCGTCGCAGTCCCCGGTGTAGTAGTCCTTGGCGGCAAGCAGCTGCTGCACGGTGGTGACGGCGTCGTCCTCCATGCCCGGTTTCAGCAGCGGCAGCTTCACATCATAGTAATATGTAGGCTTTGGTTTAGCCGGTGTCTCCCCTCCTCCGCTGTACCGCATCACGCAGTCCCAGGGGTAGTTCCGGTAGGGCCGCGCCAGGAACTCCCGGCCTGTCTGGTCCCCTGGCCGCCCGCCGGTAGTGGTGCCATCTTCGTTGATGCTTGCCTCCACCTCCATGCCGTTGCCGCAGTACATGGCCGTGTGGTGCCGGATGTTCAGCAGCACATCCCCGCGCTGCAATCCTGCCCCAGTGGCAAGGTCAATACTTGCTGTCACATCCTCAAATCCGCAGCGGAGGAACACGCCGCGCATATTGCCGGTGTAGGTGGCCCCGTTGGTTTTCACCGGTACCCCCGCCAGCTCCCAGGCGGAGATCACCGCACTGGAGCAGTCATAGTCCGGCCCCCAGCGGTTTGCCTGGTCATAGCCGTGGCTGTTGTCCGCTGCCCATGCCTCCATCTGCGTAATCGCTTTTTCTGTTGCGCTCATGCTGTCCCGACCCCATACCTCTCAAACAGCAGCTTGACCTTTTCATCCTTCAGCAGCTTCTGCTGCTGGCCCTGGTTGAGCGCCTGGTATACCGTCAGCAGCGCCGCCTGAATCTCCTGATTAAAGGCCTTGGCTTTTTCCAGCTCCGTCATTCCGTCACCCCCGAATAAATGGTGTCCAGAGCCGCCGCCATATCCGCCTGCTTTGCCTGCTCCTCTTCGTAGAGGGCCTGAAACTCTGCCAGAAGCTCATAATCACGCCACGGCGCTATCATCTCCCCTTCAAACACCTGCCCATCTTCCCTTGTCCATATTTCCCCACCGGGGACGAAGCGGTAGCCCTCGATATACTGCCGGCACTTTCCGTCAAAGGTGTCTGTCTCCACGGCGGTAAGACCGTCGCCGGGGGAGGTATGGCACTTATAATCGTCATCTATGTAGATGGTCATAGTATACCTCCTTATTCAAGTAAGATTTTATCTATCTTAATATGGATAGCAGCCGTACTATTTGAAGATGAACAATAAATCTTTATATATCCGCTATCAACACTAGTTATGTCTATAACTTTTGTAACATCGCTAGTAGACCACGCGCCACCTCCAGTAGGCATAGTAGCAGACGTTATAAAATTTGAATCATTTGTGTTGTTGGAGCTTATACCGACTTTAGACAATGAATTATCTTGCGAAGTTAAATCTTTTACATGAAATGTTATTTTTGTAAAGCCTCTTAGATCTAGTTTATTGTTTGAGCATACCCTCCCGCTATATCCGTTTCCGGGATTAAAGCTTAATACAGAGCTTGTTACAGTTCCCTCGGTCCATCCTCCAACAGCCGGGTCTGTAACGCCATTCAAAAACGCCACCAGTTCATAAGTCAGCATAACAGCGAAAGCCTTTCCTATATCACTCTCCGTAACAGTCACGCTGGTGCTTTTGCTCTTGCTGTTGTCACTGGTGTGGCATTCCACGGTATAGGTGCCAGCCTTGACATTGAACAGCGCATAACCGCTGGTGTCCCGGGCTTTCAGCGTCTTTGCCCCGCTTACGCAGGTGCAGACGCTGCCTTCAGGATAGGTTACCGCGATCACGGCGCGCAGCCTGGCCCCCGCCACATTGGTTTTTCCTACCATAGTCTCACCGCCCCCCTATTCCACCGGCGTGCAGACGATGGTTGGGATCGTCAGCGCCGCCTCCGGGATTTCGCTTGCGTAGATGTACACGCCGCCGTCATAGCTAGCCGCCACCGGGGCGAAGCTTCCCTCCAGCGCATCCACCGAGGAGAAGCTGACCTCCGCATAGTGCTTCACCGTCACGCCCTCACAGGCCACCGCCGCCCGGTAGGGAAAATCCTCGTAGGTGCTATCGCTCACCCAGGCCGGCGCATCCACCGCTTTTTCGGTAAAGGCCAGCACCTTCACATCGGATGCCAGCTTCGCGCGGGTGACAGCGCCGGCCTGAATGCTGTCGGTTTCCACCTCCAGCGGGTCGGTGCCGCCGGCCCTGTGCTGAGCGGCGTGATCGGCGATATGGGCCAGGCTCCAGTTGAAGGTGGCCTCCGTGCCGCCGAAGCCCTCCTTCACCGCCAGCTCATAGGGACTTTCTCCGCTGTCGCCCTTGTCCCCCTTTTCGCCCTTGTCCCCCCGGATGTTCACCGTCTCCGGGTTGGGCAGGCCCTTGTCATTGACCCAGCTGAGATTGCCGCTGCCGTCTATTTGAGGGCTGAAGGTGGCGCCCTTTTCTCCATCGTCGCCTCTTGGCCCCTGGATAGAGCCGTTGTTGACCCATCGGTCGTTCAACCCGTCGTACACATAGATTTGGTAGGGTGCCTCTGTGCCCACGCCGTAGACGTCGCCCCGCTCCGGCGTTTCCACCGCCGCCCTCAGCGCTTCCAGACTTTCATAGAAGCCCAGGATCTGGAAATCCCTGCCGTCCAGCACCCCGCTCTCGATCCGCTCTTCCACGGCCCTGGCCTTCTCCAGCGCCAGATTGGCCTTGCTGTCCACCTGCTCCGCCACTGACAGTGGGATCTGGTGCAGCGGCTCATCGATCAGTCCGCTCTCCCGCACCTGCAGCAGCACCGGCACCGTGGTGATCCTGGTTTCCTCCCTGTGGCCTGTCAGATACACTTCCCACTGCCCCAGGCTGAGATTCAGATGCATCCCGCTGCTGATCTCATCGTTTTCTAGGCTCAGGTCATAGACTGTCTCCCCCTGGCGGAAGTGGACCCATTTGGAGCAGCCCTCCCATTCCTCCCCGCTGAAATGGAACCGGGCCGTCAGATAATCCCTGGAATTGGCGGCAATGACCGGGCTTGTGAAGCGTATGGTCTGCCCATCAATGTAAAACTCCATCATTTTTTCTCCCGCTCCTCCGCCTCATTCAGTTTCTGCACCAGCCTCACCAGATAATCTCTCAGCTGCCTCAGCTGGTTTTCCGGGCTTCCCCGCAAAATCGGAGGGTATTCCTGCATTTACATATCACTCCCTATCTCCAGTATGTGGGCCAGAGAGAACAGCTTGAACTTTCCCTTTCCCTCCAGCCGCAGCTGCATATGGTCGCAGCGCCTTGGGCAGACCGGCACCGTCACCGTCCCTGTGCCGCTGAGCCGCACCCTGCCCTTGCTCTCCCATATCCCGCTGGAGTCGTACTGGATAAACACATCCATCCAGGCCCCCTCCTCCATGCTGAGCCGCAGGTTGATGCGGGATATGTATTTCTTGTCCGGGTACTCGTAGTAGAGGATTCCGCTCTCCGCCATCCAGGGCACAAAGCTCTCCCGCTTTCCCTGACTGCCGCTGATGCTCCAGAGGCAGTCCTCCGTCATGGCGTACAGCTCATTGTCCAGCCGGGCGAAGTCCTTCACCGGCAGCGTGTCCTCCTTCATCCAAAGGGCCCTGCCGATGTCGTAAACGAACACCTGGCGCACGCCCTCCTTGTCGTCCATTGCGATGTAGTACTTATCCCCTACGGAGCCTGCCGCCGCGTTGAAGTAGCGCTCCTCCCCCAGCTTTTCCGACACGTTCACCGGGAATCCCCCCTGATAGGCGCAGACCTCGTTGTCCGCCTTGTAGTACAGCGTCTCGTTCACCACCGCCAGACTCTTGTGGCTGCCCGGCTGTACACCCCGGCACACCGTCTCTGTCAGCCGGTGCGCGCCGTAGGAGGACACCGTCACCCTGTGGATGTTGTTCTCCTTGAAGAACATGGGGCTGCCCAGATAGTTCACCGCCCCTGTCCAGGGCCCGTCCGAGCCTACCGAGGCCGTCCAGGAATCGGTGCTCAGCCCCTGGTACTGCCGCCAGTTCTTAAAATCCCCCAGGGCGCAGCCGTAGATCTCGTTCAGGTTCCGCTCCCCGTCATTGCCGTAGCGGCAGCCCCAAAGCCGGTTCTGGCTCTCGCAGACGAAATCCATGTCCGGCACTGTCCGCTCAATCCGGATGCTGCCCTCCACCTGGTCCAGCACCTGCCGGATCAGACCCACGATGACGATGTAGTCCGGCTCCCCCTGGCCGCCGCCGATGGCCTGGATGATCTTGCTGCCGTTGAGGCTCTCCTCCTGGCAGCCGGAGATCTCCACCCCGTCTAGCGCCCGGAACAGCCCCGGCAGCTCCCCCTGGGACACAAAGCGCAGCCTGGTGTATACCGTGGGGATTTCCACCCAGCTCTGGCTCTCGCCGCTCCATTGCTTCAGAACGTCTGCCTCCCCGGAGCTGTCGATCCAAAGCTCCCCGTTTTCCGGGTCCGTCCTGGGTGCATCCGCCACCCGGGGTGTCTGATACTCCGTTCCGTCCATCCGGCAAAGGCTGCCCTTCACTGCCCCTGCGGAGCTGTACCGGGCCTCCATGCTGCCGTAGTCTGTGGGGTCTGCCGTGTTGTAGAACAGCTTGTCCGGGAAGATGCAGATGTAAGCCCCCATGCTCACCAGCTGCTTCTCCCCCGCCGACACGGTCACCGGGGTCTCCTCCCCGCCGTACCACAGCCGTCCCTTTTCAATGTAGGCCAGCTTCTCCTTGGCCAGCATCCCGCCAGGCTGCTCCAGCCGCAGCATCTCCCCCCTGCTCTCCCGGCAGGACAGCATGGGATAGCTGGCGCTGGAGAGATTCACCATGTCGTAAAATTCGTTCTTCTTGATCTTCATCCTGTGGTCATAGCCCTGGAAGCTGTCGATCACTTCCCGCTTGCTGGCCACCTGGGGCAGCCTGGGAAATATAGGCATCTCCCCACCTCCCTCTTTTTCTTTTCAAAACCGGAATCCGCTGCCCCGGTTTCTGTGCCGGCGGCTGCGGCAGACCCAGTCCCGGAACTGCTGGTACGCCGCGTTGTACAGTACGATCTGCTGGTTGTACTTTGCGCTCTCAAAATTCTCCGCCGCGATCATCGCCTGCAAATACCGGCAGTAAATACTCTGGGCATAGGGCATGGGGATCAGCAGCTCCTCTTCCCCCGTGCGGTATTCTCCCGGCTTCACCGCCTGCTCGTAGTAGTCCCGGATCAGCTCTTCAAACACCTGCCCGTCCAGCACTGCCAGCCATTTCAGCTTCTGCTCCACGCTGTACTGGTTGGGCTCCAGCACATCCACCTGCCCAATGGCCTCCATCGCTTTCACGCCTCGCTTCCCTCCTCTCCGATTGATCGTCTCTCTCCATAGGCTCCCCTTCCCAAGGGGAGCTGTCAGCCGTAGGCTGACTGAGAGGTTCATCTCCCTCCGGGCCATCCAAAAACCGTAGGGGCGGCCATTGGCCGTCCGCCTGTTTTGTCCAGCGCACTGTAGAGGACGTGCGATGCACGCCCCTACAGTGCACATCTGTCACTCTCCCCTTCCGGAAGTCAGGGGAAGGTCTGCTTTACTTGTTCTTCATGCCGTCCACGTTTTCGTAGAAGATGTCCGCCGCCTTTTCGCTGCGCCGGATCTCCTCCGCCACGAACTTGGGCACCATGGACTTCTTGCCACGGGGCAGCAGATAGTTCACGCCGTTCACCGCCACGAAGAAATTGGGGTCCTCCCGGTCAGCCCCTCTGGGGATATAAACTTCCACTCTCTCGTTCATCTTCGTGTCCTCCCTCAGTTGATCTCATCCACCGCGCTGAAGCTGGAGGTGCTCATCACCCGCAGCAGCCGTTCGGGATAAAGGATGGTGGCGCCGTTGGTCTCGAACTTGTAGCCGATGGTGCTGAACTGATTCAGCGGGCCGCCGATCTCCCCCTTGTCGTGGATGATCATTTCCAGCGCGCCGCCCTCCGGGTCGATGATGCCGAAGCTGTCCTTGCCGAAGAAATAGGTGGCGTAGCTGACGCCGCCTGCCTTGTTCTGATAGCTGTCGCCGCCCAGCACCGGGGCGAACACGTTCTCAATGAAGCGCACCCCGTGCAGCTCGCCGATCTCGCCGTTGAACAGCTCCTCCGGGGCGGCGTACTTGTGGGCCTCGATCCAGCCCTCGCATTCTCTCAGGTCGTGGGCCACCGAAGGGTGCACCACCGCGTAGTAGCGGCCGTTGATGCGGGGCACCCGGTTCTTCTTCATGATGGTCACCGCCTTGTTGATCATGGCGGGGGTCAGCAGGGCCCAGCCATCGGCATCGGCGGCGCCCATGGCGGCGCAGCTGGCGGGGGTGGACTTCACCTGGCCGCTGGTCTTGTCGATGTTGTCGCAGTAGAGCACATTGGTGCCCATCAGCAGCGCGTCCCGGATCAGCTTCTCCTGGGTCTCCGCGGCAGAAGCGCCCATCTCCTCCGTGGCGCCCAGGATCACATCGTCATAGGCCCGCAGCTCCAGCTTGTCGGTAATGGCGGTGTAGGTGCCGTACTGGTCCACGCTGCCGGTGACGGTGGTCACGCCGAACTTCTGCCCGGTGGGGATCACGCCCTCCGTCAGCTTGGCGGCCCGCTCGAAAGTGTTCCACTTGCGCCATTCCACGCTGCCGTGGTGATTGGCAGGCAGGGCCTGCCGCTTGGCAAACTGGGCATAGAACAGCTCGCTTCTGGCATTTTCCAGCAGCTCCGTGTCATAGAAGGCCTTCAGCTCCGGGGCCAGGGTCTTGTCGCCGTCAAATCCGGCGGTGCTTCCGGTGCCCGCGTTCACATAGCCCTCCGTACCGTTGACCACGGTGCCGGCGTCAGCGAAAAACTGCAATTCGATTTTTTCCATTTTCTCCATATTCTTCTCCTTTGTCCTTCTTTGTTCATGAGCCATAGGGCAGCTTTTTTCCCTGGGCCCTGGCCTGGTAGATCCGCTTTTTCAGTTCCTCCCGCTGCTCCCTGGTCATCTGCCGGGGGTCGCTGCCGCCGATACTGGCGCTCTGTCCGCCCCGCAGCTCCCGGGGCCTGGCTCTGCCTGCGCTTACCGCCTGCACCGCCGATTCCAGGCTGGCCTGGGCCAGCCGCTGCCCCAACTCTCTATGGTGGGCCGCGTAGTAGGCCTCCTCCAGACTCAGCCCCGTGTGGGGCGCCGTCAGCCGCAGGAACGCTGGGTTCTCCAGCTCTCTTGCCAGGTCGAAGTCCGGCACCCTCTGCCGCAGCGCTTCCTCCTGCTGATGCAGCCTTTCCAGCTGCTCTCTTGCCTGGGCCGCTCTCCGCTCCGCATCATTGCTGCGCTGCGCCCGCTCTCTGCGTATTCTTTCCACCAGGGCCGCAGGGTCCGCTTCCTGTCCCTGACTTCTCTCCATCCCGAAGCTTTTGCAGATCTCATCCATGGCCGCGTCCAGCCGCTTGAGCCGCTCCTCATTTCCCTGCCGGTCCCTGAGCCGCTTTTTCACAATGCCCTGAACCTGCCTGTCATATTCGCTCCGGTATTCCGGGTCCGCCATGATCTCCTCCCAGCTCATTCGCTGTGCGCCCCGGCTCTCCTCCTGCTGCCCGGCGTCGGCAGCGCTACCGCCCGCTGTCTCCCCCTGCTCTTCTTCTGCGAAGAATTGCAGGCAAAAAACTTTTTCCCGTTCCATGGGGTCTCCTCCTTATATACTGCATTTCTGCATCTCAGCGTTGCCGTTGCGCCCCGGCCACGCTGGTAAGGGCTGCTTTCTTCCGGCCTTACTTTTTGCTGATGGTTCCGCCGGCGGCGAGAATTTTTTGCTGTGCTTTGGTCAGCGTGGTGGTTTTCTTGCTGCTTCCTCCGTAGTAGTAGCTTATGGGGATGCTGCTGCCGCCGCCACCGCCGCCATAGCGCGTCAGATAGGCCTCCGCCTGGGCCTGGGTCATACCGCTCTGCTCCAGCTCCTCCTGGCTGGGGGTATAGCCTGTCTTGGTGATCAGTTCCACCAGCCGGTCGTAATTCTTGTCCTTTCGGTCGTTGACCGCCTTGTCCCTGTTGGCCTCCATGCCCTGCTGGTACTTCACGTCCTCCACCTGATCCCGGTAGCGGTCGTATTCCTGCCCCTCCAGCTTTGTCAGTCTCTGGTACTGGCTCTCCAGCGCCTCTCCCTGATCCTTGTATCGCTGGTAGGCCGCCGCGTAAAGCTCTGGCATCACCTCGCCCAGCTTCTGCAAATATTCGTCATATTCCTGCTGCCCCACCTTCTGGGCGTAGCTGCTGCCATAGCCGCCGGTGAGGGCTGCCGCCTTGCCCATGCTGTCCCGCATGGCCATCCGGCCCATCTGGGTGTACTGCTGCCGGTACTGCCCGTAAAGGCTGTCGGACATGGGGTCATACTTGAACGGCTCCCTGCTGACGATCTTGTTGTAAAGCTCCGTGATCTGCTCGTCATAGCTGCTGGAAAATTCCGGCAGCGCAAACTCGCTCTCCTTCAGCGCCGCCATGGTGTTGCTGTAATCCCGGCTCACCCGCGCTCCCGGTGCGGTGACCGGCTCTACGCTGCTTCTGTCCGCCTCCCGCTCCTGCTGTTCTTCCTCGTTTCTCTCAAGCTCCGCCATTTTTCTCTCCCTTCTTCACGCCCTATCAAACCAGCTCCGTCCGCACATACGCCGGATACATGTTCTCCAGCAGCTGATAGCCCAGGAACACCGTCTCGAAAACGTCCCTGCACCGCAAAGTCTTTTCCCTGGCCGGGCAGCAGCTGATCTCCGCTCTCCCCGGCCCTTTCACCACGCTGACCCGGTTTTCCCCCTCCAGCTCCTGCAGCTGCCGCTCCAATACCAGCAGCAGGATGCTCTCCGCCGCACACACGATGTCCCGGCCGTATTCCCCGGCCCCCGCGTGGCCTTCCATTTGCACCCGCAGCCCTGCCCGGTCATACCGCACTCTGGTCATCTCATCGCCCTCCCGGCTGGGATGCGCTACGGGCCTTCCGCCGGGCCTGGGTCACCCGGCGATCCTCGCCGCTGCTGGTTTTCTTTGTTTTCGTTTTGCTCCGCAAGGCGATGCCGGCATCCCCCGTGATGCTGCTCATCAGCTCCCCTGCCCGCTCCGGCTCGTACTTCTGGGTCATTGCCAGGGCGTACTGCTGGAAGATGGACAGCTTCTTCTGCATGGTGCCGTTGTAGCTGATTTGCTGCATCAGCTGGTCCTTGCCCTCGAACTCCATGATGCTCATGCAGGCCAGAGCCTGATCCGCCTGTCCCGGGGAAAAGAAGCCCAGCTGGTAAAACTGCAGTGCCAGCTCGTTCTGACTCAGCCTGGTGTAGCTGCTGCTCTTCTGGGGCACCACCTTGATGTCGAACACCGGCAGCCGCATCTCCAGCTCGATCTCCCCAAAGAACTGCCGCTGGGGCTGAAGCCCCTGGTTGTTGTAGGCCACGAACTGCTCCGTGCCCATCCGTCCCAGAATGCGGAACTGCCTGGGCAGCTGGTAAAACTGCCTTATCAGCTCGATGCACAGTCCGATGATCTTGCTGTACACCCGGTAGCTGGACTGGGTGGCGTCCCGGCTGCCCTTGCCGCTGGCCTCCTGCAGCGCCGCGATGGCCGATGCCGCCGTCACCCCCGCGCTTACCAGCCCCACCGAGGTCTCCGTATTGCCGGAGGTCTCCCGCAGCTCGTTAATGACGCTAGTGCGCATATCGATGTAGTTGCCGCTGAGGGGACGGTAATCCACCGTCCGCAGGCTGTCCTGCCCCAGATTCCCGTTGACATGGATGATGGGGTTATTCAGATCCAGGAACTCCTCTTCATTGATGGCCCCGTCCACCCGCTGGAAATACCGGGGCACCGAACCCACCATGGTGTTTTTCAGGAAAGCGGTCTGCATCATGTCGATCTGGGTCTGCCCGTTCTGGCACAGGTCGATGAAGCCGTAGCCGCAGGGGCTGCCCTCAATGGGGAACAGACTGTCGAATACGAAGGGATACAGCCCGTGGTCATACAGGCCCCTGCCCTCCGTCTCCCGGCCCTCCATCCGGGCCAGCACCGCCTCATTCTCCGTGGCATACAGCACCACGTCCCCCACATACTTGCAGTAGTGCAGCACTGTTCTGCCGTCCTGGCGCCGTTTGTAGTAGACGTCGATCACCGTGCTCTTTCCCTCGGTGGACACCGCGTCGTCATAGACAAAGCGGTTTGCCAGAAAGCCGCTGCTTTTCAGCCGCCCCTTCAACTGGGGATAGCTCTCCTCCAGCTCCTCATTGTCCTCCAGCCGGGTGTGGAAAAAGTAGCGGCTGTCCTGAATGTCCGCCGCTCCCGGCTCCCAGAACAGGTTCAGCAGGTCCACCCGCTCAATGGCGATGTCCCCCAGCCCGTTCAGCTTCTCCGCGTCCCACCAGACCTTGTAGACCCCCGTCCCTGTTTTCAGCTTCTGCCACATGGCGTCGGAGTAGGTTTTCTCGAACTCGTTCTGTTCCAGGATCACCGGGATGATCCTGGACAGCATTCCGGCCTCCTGCCGGTCCCCCGCCTCCCTGGGCAGGATCGCCGGCTCCGGGTAGGCCTCCATGGCGTCCGCGTGCTTGGAAACAATGATGTTGTGCAGCCAGCCGGACACCGCCTGAAAGCCCTGCAGGCCCTCGATGCTTTTCCGCTCCTCCGCCTGGTTGCGCAGCTTCCACCAGTTTTCCGCCGCGATGGTTCGCCGCTCGATGCTGGCCTTCCCGGCCTTGTACTTCTGCAAAACTCTGGTGAATTCCCGCAGCCGCTCCCCATCCACAGGCAGCTTGATGTTCTCCTCCATATTCATCCTCCCATTTCATTGTCTGTTTCCGTTCCCCCAAAGGCTCCCCTTTCCAAGAGGAGCTGGCATGGCGAAGCCATGACTGAGAGGTTCTCCCCCTCACCGCTCCAGACTCCGTTTCAGCGGGTCGATCAGCAGCGGCTTTTCCTCCACCGGCCGCAGGGGTGCCACCGGGCAGGACATACACAGATACCGCCACTCGTCCGCCGCGTGATCCTCCAGCTCTGTGTCCAGATCCTCCGGCCTGTGCTTGTGATACATCATCAGCGGGATGGTCCGAATAAAGGCCTTGCAGTTGGAGAACACATACATCCTGCTGTAGCCCTCCCTGTCGAATTGCAGCCGGTAATGGCATTGCATCCAGCCCGGGATCCGCTGGTTGTCCCCCGGCATGAACATCAGCCCATACTTTGCCGCCGTGTCCGCGATGCTCTCTCCGTGGCTGGCGTCCCAGATGGCCGGGTCGGCCACACCCTGGATGTACCGTCCCCGCAGCCAGGGATGCTCCCGCTCGATCCTGGCGATCTCCCGAAACTGCTGATCCGGCGTCCAGCGTACCCCCTCGTTGGGACTGTCGCCGCAGCCGTAAAGCTCCAATATCCGATACAATACCCCGTCATAGTCGATGGCCCACCAGGCGCAAGAGAAGGGCTTCCCGTAGCCGAAGTCGTAGCTTCGCATCAGCTTCCAGCCCCGCCGGCTGCCCGCCCCGATGTCGAAGGGCTCGATTACATGCACCCAGCGGTGCTGCTGCCGCAGCTCCTCCGCCGTCAGCCGGCAGCCCGCTCTGGCCGCCGCCCGCAGATCCGGCTCCACCCGGAACTCCTCGAAGAACTGCCCCTCAAAGATGTCCCAGTTCCCGTGGAGCCAGGCCTCCCGCAGCTTGGGCGGCAGGGCCTCCAACTGCCGTATGTATTCCGGGTCCGCCGCCATCAGCGCCTTGTTGTCCGTCACCAGGGCCTGGATAAAGCTGTGCTCCTCCGCCCGCTCGTTCTCCTTGTAGCGCTTGTCGATGAACAGCCGCTTCACCCAGCTGTGCCCCTCTCCGCCGGGGTTGCAGGTGTAGTAGATCCGCTTGGGGAAGTCGTTGACGCCCCGGACGCAGGCCTTCAGCCGGTCCATCTTCTCCTCGCTCTGCTGGGTGGCCTCGTCCACAAACAGCACGTCCACCTCCATACCCTGGAAACGCAGGCTGTCCCTGTCGCTGTCGCAGTAGCGGAATAAGATCCTGCTGCCGTTGGGGAAGCTGATCTCCTTCCTGCTGTCGGAGTAGCCGGCGATCCGCTCCTCCTTCTCCCCCATGCACCGCAAAAGCTCACAAAGGGGCACAATGTGGTTTTCCCGCAGCTCCCGGAAGGTCTTTCGGATGATCATCACCTTGATTCCCGGATAGTTCAGGCACAGCAGCACCGCCTTGATCCGCACGGCCCAGCTCTTTCCGCCGCCTCTGGCGCCGCCGTAGCCCACATACTTGTGCTCATCCAGCAGGAACTGCCTCTGCTTCTCGCTGGGCCGGGGGATCAGCAGCTCTCCCATCTTCTCCCCCATTTCATCTGCTCAGCTCCTCCAAGTCCCCGGAGAGCTTCACCACCAGCGGCTCCTGCTTCCCGCCGCTGCCCTCCTCCAGCCTCTCCTTCACCTCGCCCAGCTCCTTCAGGGCCGAACTCAGTGCCTTCAGGTCCTTGGCCTCCAGCTCCTTTTCTCCGTCAATGGTCTCCGCCATCTTCATCAGCAGCTTGTCCGTCACATGCCCCAGCCGGGCATAGCCCTGCTCCTGCTCCAGCTTCGTCCTCCTGTCCGCCCATTGTTCGGCCTTGGCTCTCCGCTGCACCGCGCTGTAGCTGATCTGCCGCTTCTCCGCCAGGTCCTTCAGGCTGATCCGGCTGTTCAGGTATTCCAGCTCTGCATCCTCCCAGTCAATTCCGCCCTTTTTTCTGCCCATGCTCAGGCCTCATCCTCTCTGTACTTGTTGTCATAGGTGCTTTTGTAAACCGGACAGCCCTCAAAGTGGCTGACGCAGTAGCGGCCCATGTGCTTTTCCCGCTGGGCCAGGGTGCGGAACCGACTCTCCACAAGGCAGTCCTTTTCAAAGCCTTCGCAGCGTATGCTTTTCTCCTCCCTGCTGTCTTTTTTATAGAAGGGGCAGCGCACATCCGCCTCACCCCAGCACAGTTTTTTGCAGCCTGCCATATTACTCAACCTCCCTCATCCGTTTCGTCCGGCCTGTTCTCCTGATTGATTGGCTCCTCCGTCATATACCGCGGCCCATATCCCCCGCATTCCATCGCCCTTATGATGGGGTCATCCCTCACCTGAACCATCCTTTTCTCACCTCTGTCTCAAATAATTTTCAGACTAATTCGCATTTTTTTGAGATTAATTCTTGACAAAATCAACTCCATATCGTACTATCTCTTTGGAAAACCTTTTGATTTATCAGTCTTTCAGGCGCTTTCACCGGCTCCCGACGCTGCATAGTATATCTTATTTTCTTGCGATTATCTAGTCTTGTGTCGCACTTTTTTGCGATTTGTGGATTTGCACATAAATGGGGTGAAACTTTTGTTTGATTACGACAGATTTGAACAGCTCCGCAGCGCCAAAGGCATTACGAAAAAATTCATTGCCCAGTCCCTGGGCCGCAGCTCCACCATCTGCCAGGATTGGAAGCAGCGGAAGTCCCAGCCCAACCCGGAGCAGCTGCGCCGCGTGGCGGAAATTCTGGGTACCACCCCCGCCTACCTCAATGGGGAGACGGAGGATCCCTCCCCCGCCTCCGCCGCTGAGGGAGAGCTGGAGGAACTGCTCACCGCTCTGCGGGAGCGGGAGGATATGCGTATGCTCTTTTCTCTGGCCCGGGACGCAAGCCCCGAGGACGTGCGTCAGGCGGTAAAGATCATTGAGGCCCTGCGCCGCAATGATTGATTATTACCTTCGCCTGGTGGACCTGCCCCGTTCGGTGGAGGGGGTCAGCGTCCCCAATAATGACGGCAGCTTCGACATCTATATCAATTCTCTCCTGTCCCCTGCCCGCCGGCAGGAGATTCTGGAGCATGAATTGAACCATATCCGGCAGGAGCATTTTTATCTGGATATGCCCATCAGCCTGATGGAGCGCCAGGCCAATGGCGAGCATGTCAATGTGGTTCTTCACCCGCCGGAGGGCTTCCTCCCCTGCTTCTATTCGGAGGCCTCTCTTTCCCATTGGCTCCAGACCCTCTGCGCCCAGCAGCACCTGGACCTGTCCACCCTGTACCTGTAAGCACACGCCCCCCAGGCTCCCCTTGACTTTTCCCCCGGAATATCATATCCTTGTCACGCCGGAACAGCCCCGGCAGAACGGAGAAAAACCATGAACTACCAAAGCACCCGCTCCCCTGCGATTCAAACCGATTCCGCCCATGCCATTCTCCAGGGCCTGGCCCCTGACGGCGGCCTTTATGTGCTGCCGGACCTGTCCGCCCTGCATTTCGATTGGCAGGGCGCTTTGCAGCAGGATTATACCGGCATGGCCGCCAATATCGTCTCCGCCCTCCTGCCGGATTTCAGCCAGGAAGAGGCCCTGGCATTGGTCAAGGCTGCCTATACCGGCAAATTCAGCACCCCGGCACTGACGCCCCTCACCCCTGTGGGGGAGGACGCCGTGCTGGAGCTGTTCCACGGCCCCACCAGCGCCTTTAAGGACATGGCCCTGTGCCTGCTGCCCCATCTGATGAAGGCCGCCGCCGTGAAGTGCGGCGATCAGAAGGATGTGCTCATCCTCACCGCCACCAGCGGCGACACCGGCAAAGCCGCCATGGAGGGCTTCCGGGATGTGCCCGGCGTGCGCATCATCGTCTTTTACCCCAAATCCGGCGTCAGCCCCGTCCAGGAGGCCCAGATGCTGAGCCAGCAGGGGGATAACGTGAAGGTCTGCGCCGTGGAGGGCAACTTTGACGATGCCCAGACCGGGGTCAAGCGCATCTTCTCCCACCTCAGCGATCAGCTGCACCTGTCCTCCGCCAATTCCATCAACATCGGCCGCCTGGTGCCTCAGGTGGTGTATTACTTCTCTGCCTACGCCGATATGCTCCGCCTGGGCCGTATCGTCCTGGGCGACAAGCTGGATTACGTTGTCCCCACCGGCAACTTCGGTGACATTCTGGCCGGCTATATCGCCGGGGAGCTGGGCCTGCCTGTGGGGAAGCTGGTCTGCGCCTCCAATGTGAACAATGTGCTGACGGACTTCTTCCACACCGGCTGCTATGACCGCCGCCGTCCCTTCCACAAGAGCCTGTCCCCTTCCATGGACATTCTGGTCTCCAGCAATCTGGAGCGGCTGCTGT
Source organism: bacterium (assembly GCA_004560305.1). GTDB lineage: Bacteria > Bacillota > Clostridia > Oscillospirales > Oscillospiraceae > Limivicinus. The sequence continues at coordinate 63,653 of SFVI01000010.1, forward strand.
ACTTCCTCTCCGGGGACAGTGCTTTGGTGTCCTCCCTCATGGCGAACCTGGATCGGCAGTCTTACTATCAGCTGCCCCCCGCCCTGCTGGAAAAGGCTCAGGCAAAGTTCTTCGCCGGGTACTGTGATGATGCCGCTACCGTGGAGACCATCGCCCAGGTCTGGCAGCAGCACCATTACCTGATGGATACCCATACCGCCGTGGCCTGGAACGTGGCCCAGCAGTATAAGGCCCAGAACCCTGGCCATGCTCCCGTGGTGGTGCTGTCCACCGCCTCCCCCTATAAGTTCCCCGCCGCCGTGATGGAGGCTTTGGGCCTTCCTTCCACCGGCGACCAGTTCCAGACCATGGAAGATATCCAGCGCTCCACCGGCGTCCCCATGCCGGCAAACCTGCAAGGTCTGCGCCAGCGTCCCCGGCGCCACTTTGACTATGTCACGCCCGAGGGGATGGAAAACTATGTGATTGAAAAGGCGGCTGAAACAACATGGAAAAAGTAACCGTCCGCGTCCCCGCCACCACCGCCAACCTGGGCGTGGGCTTTGATACTCTGGGCTGTGCCCTGCGGCTGTATAACACCCTCAGCTTCACTTTAAGCGACAAGCTCTCCTTCTCCGGCTGCGATGCGGAATACCAGACCCCCGACAATCTGGCCTATCAGGGCTTTGCCGCCGTGTATGACCATGCGGGGCAGCCTGTCCCCGGCGTGCATATTGACATTGCCGCCAATATCCCGGTCTGTCGGGGCCTGGGCTCCTCCGCCGCCATGATCGCCGCTGGGGCCCTGGCCGCCAACCGGCTGGGCCATTTTGATTTGGATACTGCAACCCTCCTCTCCATCGTCACTCCCATTGAGGGGCACCCGGATAATCTGGCCCCGGCCCTCTTCGGCGGCCTCACCGCCTCCATGATGGCCGATGGCCAGGTCTATACCGTGCCCTACCCGGTGCACCCGGAACTGCGCTTTGTGCTCCTGTCGCCGGATTTCCCCCTCAGCACCCATGCCGCCCGCTCCGTCCTGCCCCAGACCGTTCCCTTCAAGGACGCGGTGGGCCAGCTGTCCCGCCTGGCCCTGCTGCCCAAGGCCCTGGAGCTGGGGGATGAGGCCCTCATTGCCCACTGCCTGGCCGATCGCCTGCACCAGCCCTACCGCTTCCCTCTGATCGATGAAAGCGATGCCCTCCGCGCCCTGGCCCATGATCTGGGCTGTGACGCCTTTTGTATCAGCGGCGCCGGCCCCACCCTGCTGTGCATCACCCGGGACGGAACTTTGGCAGAGAGACTCTCCGCCTCCGCCGTCGGCTTGAAGCACCATTGGCACATTCAGGAGCTGGCTGTGGATCACAGCGGCGCTGCCTGCCTGTAAAGCACAAAAAGTGATACCCAAAGCCTTGGGTATCACTTTTTTCAAAAAAATTTTGTTTGTAACCCTGGGTAGGGTATTGCTCGTGACCTTGCGTCATGTTGTATTATGCCCATCGTAAGGAGGTGCAAAGCTATGTCAAAATACACCACCGGAGAGATCGCCAGACTCTGCGGCGTCACCGTCCGAACCGTACAGTATTACGACCGCCGGAATATCCTGAACCCCTCGGAGCTCAGCGAAGGCGGCCGCCGCCTGTACTCGGAGGATGACCTGCGCCGCATGAAGCTGATCTGCTACCTGCGCAGCCTGGACCTGCCCATTGACAGTATCGCCCAGCTCCTGGCTGAGGGCAATTCCCGGGAAGTCATCACCCTGCTCCTTTCCCAGCAGGAGGAGACTCTTCGCCGGGAGCTGCAGGAGCGGCAGGAGAAGCTCAGCAGCCTGGAGCAGCTTTCAAAGGAACTGAAAAGTCTGGATAGCGTCTCTCTGGAATCCATCGGGGATATAGCTTTCAAAATGGAAAACAACAGCAAACTCAACCGTACTCACGCCCTCATGCTGGGCCTGGGCATCCTCATGGACCTTGTCTGGATCGGCACCCTGATCTATGGCGTCGTCAAGCACATCTGGTGGCCTTTCGCCGCCGGCCTGGCCCTGGCGGTGGCCATGGGGGTCTGGATCAGCCGCTTCTACTTTAAGGCCGTGGCCTACATCTGCCCCCAGTGCCACCAGATATTCAGGCCCCGCTTCCGGGAGGCCTTCTTCGCCCGGCACACCCCCAAGCTCCGCCGGCTCACCTGCCCCCACTGCGGCGAAAAGAACTTCTGCATCGAGACCTGCAGCGAAAAGAGCAACTGAACAAAAAATCAGCCGGATAAAAATCCGGCTGATTTTTTGTTCAAAGCACGATGAAAAGATACACGGCGTAGGCGGCCAGCAGAACGGCTCCCTGAACCTTGGAGGACTTTTGCCGCAGCATCAGCGGCAGCAGGGCCAGCACCGTGATGGCCAGACACGCGGGCAGATCCACCGCCGCGCTCTGGGCAGAGACCGGCAGCGGCTCCCCGGCAGCCAGGGAGGACACCGGCAGGATCAGGGACAGGTCGATAATATTGGCCCCGATGATATTGCCCACCGACAGGGCGGATTCCTTTTTTACGATGGCCGTAATGGTGGTGACCAGCTCCGGCAGAGAGGTGCCCACCGCCACCAGTGTCAGCGCCACGATCCGCTCCGGCACGCCCAGGAAGGCGGCGATGCTGCTGCCGTTATCCACCATCAGGCGGCTGCCCAGCACAATGGCAGCTGCGGCCAGGAGGAACTTGCCGATATTTTTCAGCAGCTCCTTTTTCTCCACCGGCTCATGGCTCTCCGCGCTCTTCATCTCGCTTCTGGCGCTGCGCAGATTTTCCGCCATGAACAGCAGAAACAGGACGCTCAGCACGGCGCTCCAGCCGATGCCCAGCTTGCCGCCCCGGCAGCCCAGCACCAGTACCGCGGCGGTGACCGTCAGCAGCAGGCACTGGCGCAGGTATTTTTCCCGGCTGCAGGGGATGGCCATGGCCATCATGGCCACCGCCATGATCAGCCCCGTATTGGCAATGACCGAGCCCACCGCATTGCCCACGGCCATATCCACCTTGCCCTGGGCGGCAGCCATGACAGAGACGATCATCTCCGGCATGGTGGTGGCCAGACTGACGATGGTGGCTCCGATGATGAAGGTGGGGATATTCATCGCCCGGGCGATCCAGCTGGCAGCATCCACAAAGGCGTCGCCCCCCTTGATCACCAGCACCACACCCACAGCAAACAACAGACAACAGACGAGCATTTCCATAAGCATCTTTCCTTTCTTCTTTGCGGGGCCACGAAAAACGAGACCTATCCGCAAGCTTCTTGCAGATAAGTCTCGTTAATTATAACCATAGCCAGACGGATTTCAACCGCCGGTTGTTGACTAAAGTTCCGCCGGAATCTTCCTCCGATGGTAACTACTCCCTTATCAATACTGGTTTTAGCACACTTCCGTCCCAATGTCAAGCCTGGGCCTTCTCCTTGGCGGCAATATAGGCCTTGATGACCTCCACCGCGCCCGCGACGCCGATGGTGCTGCTGTCAACGCACAGCTCATAATTCTCCGCCTCGCCCCAGATCTGGTCGGTGTAGTACTTGTAATAGCTGGCCCGGTCCTTGTCCACCTGGCGCATCAGCTTTTTGGCCTGCTCGGCGTCGATGCCCTTGCGCTCCATCAGGGTTTTCACGCGAAAGTGCTTATCGGCCATGATGAACACCCGCACCAGATCCTTCCGGTTGCGCAGCACATAGTCGGCGCAGCGGCCCACAAAGATGCCGTTGCCCCGGTCGGCCAGCATACGAATGGCGTCAAACTGGGCGGAGGCCACCTGCATATTCAGGCGGAATCCCTCTCCCATGCCCATATAGTGGGGGGTGGGCACCACATAGGCAGAGACCTTCTTCTCGTCGTAGGAATCAAAAATCTCCTTGCTGAAGCCGGACTGTTCTGCCGCGTGGTCCACGATCTCCTTGTCATAGCACTGGTAATCCAGCTGGCGGGCCAGCTCTCTGGCGATGTCGTGGCCGTTGCTGCCGTGTTCTCTGCCGATGGTGATGATCATTCGCTTATCCTCCTGCGGGCTGCTTTTTATTTTGTACTACCATACCACTGTCCCGGCGATTTTTCAAGTATTTTGTCGCCGGGGACAAGTGCGGCGCTTAGGCCGCATAGACTTGCTTTAAGCAGCCGGGTGGCCCTTCCCCCCCGTCTGCCCGGAAGGAGGCTTGCCTGTGATCGCCAGAAAGCGCCTGGTCTATAATACTGCCCTGCTCACTTGTTCTTCCCTGCTGATGAGCTGCATCGGCATCGCCTTTCAGGTGTGGCTGGTGGGACGCATCGGCTCGGCGGGCATCGGGCTGTATCAACTGGTCTGCTCCGTCACCAACCTGGGGGCCACCTTTGCCATCTCCGGCATCCGCTTTGCCACCACCCGCCTGGTGGCCGAGGAGCTGGGCAGCGACAACAGCGGCGGCATCCGCTGGGCCATGGGCCGCTGCCTGGGCTACGGGACCCTGTTCGGCCTGGCCGCAGCGGCGGTGCTGTGGCTGCTGGCGGAGCCCATCGGCTTTCTCTGGATCGGGGACGCCCGCACGGTCATGAGCCTGCGGCTTTCCGCCTGGAGCATGCCCTGCATTTCCCTCTGCGCCTCCATCTCCGGCTACTTCACTGCCAGCGGCCGGGTCTGGAAGCCCACCCTGATCCACCTGATCGAGCAGCTGGCCGGCATCTTTCTGGTGGCCCTCTGCCTGTATCTGACCCCCAGCGGGGACATAGAAAGAAGTTGTGCCGCCGTCACCCTGGGGCGACTGGCGGCAGATGTGCTCAGCCTGATTCTGATGTTTCTGGCCTATGTGCTGGATTGGCGGCGGCATTACGGCCAGGGCAAAGCTTCCGCTGCCCTGACCGTCCGAATGCTGAAGATCGCCCTGCCCCTGGCCGTTTCCGCCTATGCCCGCAGCGCGCTGAATACCATTCTGCATCTGCTGGTGCCCCGGGGGCTCCGGGCCGCCGGCTACTCCGCCGATGGGGCGTTGTCAGGCTACGGCACCATACAGGGCATGGTGCTTCCCATTATTCTCTTTCCCTCCTGCATCATGGCCGCCGTGGCGGAGCTGATCGTGCCGGAGCTGACCGCCGCCCAGGTGCAGCAGGATGGGCAAACCATCCGCCGCACCACCAGGAAGCTCTTTTCCCTGAGCCTGATGTTCTCCTGCGCCGTAGGGCTGTTCATGTTCTGCTTTGCCGATAAGCTGGGGGTGGCCGTCTACAAAAGCTATGACGCCGGGCACTATATCCGCCTGCTGGCCCCTCTGGTTCCCGTCATGTACACTGACATGACGGTGGACGGCTGTCTGAAGGGCCTGGGCCAGCAGGTCTGGTCCATGGGCATCAATATTCTGGATTCTCTGCTGGGGCTGATCCTGGTTTGGGTCTTTCTGCCCAGGTACGCCCTGCCGGCCTACATCGCCATGATCTATATTACCGAGACCTTCAACTTTGTCCTCAGTCTCCGGCGGCTATGGAAAACCGTCAGAGAATGCCCATCAGAGCCATCAGCAGCAGTGCGAAGGTGACCAGCACCGCCGCGGCGAAGAGGGTGAAGCCGGCGCTGAAGCTCTTCTTGTGGCTGCTCTTGCTCTCCTCCACCAGGCCCGCCTTCCGCAGGGAGCCCACGATGGGCCGGTACAGCAGCAGGGACAGTGCCGCGTTGATGCCGCCCTTGGCCAGGTTGAAGGGGGCGAACACGGTGGTCAGCATCCCGGCCACCACCGCCCGGGGCACACCCATATAGAAGGGGGTGATCACATAGTTCCAGATCACCATGCAGATCACCAGCACCACCACGCCCAGGCTCAGGCCCAGCACAGCGCCCTTCTGGGAGTGGTGCTTCCGGTAGAACCAGGCCGCCGGCACCGCGAAGGCGCAGGTGGAGACGATGTTCATAATAAAGCCGTAAGGGCCGGTGGCGCTGATGGTGATCATCTCAATGAAGGAGACGATCACGGAAATGGCCACGCTGGCCAGGGGCCCCAGGATAAAGCCGGCGATCACCACCACCGCGTCCTTGGGGTCATAGCTCAAAAAGCCTGCCACCGTGGGCACGATCCGGCCGATCAGCACCGCGATGAAGCTGACAGCGGAGAACATGCCGATAACGGCCATGGTTCTGGTTGATACTCTCTGTTTGCTCATGTTTCATTCCTCCTAAAAAATAGAAAAAACCCGAAGATACAAATATCTTCAGGCGGCAAAAAAGCATATCTGCATCTTCTCTCATCCAGACTTTACTGTCGGTCCCGGAGTTGCACCGGGTCATGCCTTTCGGCTTGCGGACTTTACCGCCGGTCGGGAATTTCACCCTGCCCTGAAGACGCATTCAGTATAGCACCATCGTTTTGTTTTGACAAGGGGGAATTTTTATTATACAATCGGTTCTGTTGAAAGGGGTGAGCGAATGCACCCGCGTGCGATCTGCTGTTGTTTCTCCGGCCATCGGCCCAACCGTCTGCCCTGGGGCAGCCGGGAAAGCGATGAACGCTGTCTGGATTTGAAAGGGACCCTGGCGGATACCTTGGAAGACCTGTACGGCCGGGGCTTTCGCCATTTCATCTGCGGCATGGCCCAGGGCTGTGACTTCTATTTTGCCGAGGCGGTGCTGGCTCTGCGGGAGCTGCACCCGGATGTGACCCTGGAGGCCGCCATTCCCTGCGCCACCCAGGCAGACCGGTGGCCCGCCGCCGACCGTGAGCGGTATGTGGAACTGCTGGCGCGCTGTGATGAGCAGCACCTGATCCAGCAGGCCTACAGCCCCAACTGCATGCAGCGGCGCAACCAGTACATGGTGGATCATTCCGCCCTGCTGCTTGCCGCCTTTGCCGGCCTCCCCGGCGGCACCATGAACACCATCCTCTACGCCCAGCGCAGCGGCGTGGAAACTGTGGTTATCGGCATATAAAAATCTGAGATGGGCAACCCCATCTCAGATTTTTCTTATTTCAGCAGCCAGGCCTGGAGCCCGGCCATATCCTCCACGATGTCGATTGCCCCGGCAGCTTCCAGTTCGCCCTCTGCGGCATAACCGTAGCGTACCCCCAGGCAGGGCACGCCGCAGCGCCTGGCGCCTTCCACGTCATACTTGGTGTCTCCCACCAGGATGGTGTCCTCCGGCTTGGCCCCCAGCGCATCCATGGCCCGCTGCAGCACCTGCCACTTGGCGTTGTTGTTTCCCTTGGCTTCGCTTCCGCAGATCACCTGGAACAGGCCCAGCATCTCCTCCCCCGCCAGCAGCTGCTCCGCCAGATGCTGGGGCTTGGAGGTGGCGATGCCCACCCTGGCCCCGGCCTTGATCAGCGCCTGCAGCACTTCCTTGATTCCCGGGAACACCCGGCATTCCTTCACGCCGATGGGCTCATAGCGCTCTTTGAAATCCCGGGTTGCCTGCTCCGCCGTCTCCCGGTCAAAGCCGTAGACCTCCATGAATTTATCCACCAGGGGCGGCCCGGCGAAGCAGCGCAGTTCCTGCAGATCCGCTTCAATGCCCTGCTGTTTCAGGGCGTACTGGGCCGATTTGGTGATGCCCTCCACCGTGTCGAACACGGTGCCGTCAAAGTCGAAAAGGATGTTTTTATACATGTCTTCACCTCTTGGGCGGATTATACCATCCTTCGCCACATAACACAAGGCCGGAGCTTTCGCTCCGGCCTGAATCATTTTTACTTTTCTCCGCCGCAGGCCGCCTTCACCACGATGCCTGACAGCAGCACCAGGGCGATGGCGTTGGGGATCACCATCAGCTGGTTGAACATATCCGCCAGCTCCCACACCAGGTCGTTGGACAGGCAGGAGCCCAGGAAGATGAACACGATGGCAATGACGGAATAGACCTTCACACCCTTCTTGCCGAAGAGGTACTCCACATTCAGCTTACCGAAGAAGTTCCAGCTGAGGATGGTGGAGAAGGCGAAGAACAGCAGGCACACCGCCACAAAGATGTTGCCGAAGCCCTGGCCGAACACGCTGCCGAAAGCCAGCTGGGCCATGTTGGCCTTGGTGATGCCTTCTGCCGTGCCGCCGGCCAGAGGGCCGTTGCCGGCGTAAAGGGTGGAGATGACCACCAGGGCCGTCATGGTCAGCACCACAAAGGTGTCGATAAACACGCCCATCATGGCCACAACGCCCTGATCATGGGGCTTGGCCACGTTGGCCATGGCGTGGGCATGGGGGGTAGAGCCCATACCGGCCTCATTGGAGAACAGGCCACGCTTGACGCCCTGGCTGATGGCAGCCTTCAGGGCATAGCCGATGCTGCCGCCGATGATGGCGTTGGGCACAAAAGCGTACTTGAAGATCATGCCAAAGGTCTCCGGCAGGTACTGGATCCGGCAGATCAGCAGCACCAGGCCGCCCAGCAGGTACAGCATGGCCATGATGGGCACCATTTTCTCCGTGACGCTGGCGATGCGCTGGATGCCGCCCAGGAAGACGAATACCGCCACCAGAGCCACCAGCAGGCCCACCACCCAGGAGGGCACGCCGAAGGCCGTGGAGCAGGTGGCGCCGATGGAGTTGGACTGCACCATGCAGCCCATGAAGCCCAGGGCCAGGATGATGGCCACGGCGAAGAAGCCGGCCAGGAACTTGCCCAGACCGCCCTTCACGGCCTTGCGGATGTAGTACACGGGGCCGCCGGCGATGCTGCCGTCGGCGCGGACCTCCCGGGTCTCCTGGGCCAGCACTGCCTCGGCATAGATGGTGGCCATGCCGAAGAAGGCGATGATCCACATCCAGAAGATGGCGCCGGGGCCGCCGATGAGGATGGCGCCGCAGGCGCCTACAATGTTGCCGGTGCCCACCTGGGCGGCGATGGCGGTAGTCAGCGCCTGGAAGGAGCTGAGGCCGCTGTGGTTCTTGCCGCCGTTCATGCTGAACTTCTTGAAGACCGCCCGCATCCCTTCGCCGAAGCAGCGGACCTGCACAAAGCGGGTCTTGATGGTGAACAGCAGGCCGGTGCCGATCAGCAGCACGATCAGGATGTAGTCCGACAGGTAAAAGTTGATTTTCTGCACGATGCTGAGAATGGTGTCCATTTTTCTTTCTCTCTCCTCTAAAATCCTTCAACCAAACAAAAAAGAGCTGCTGTACGAAACAGCAACTCCAGAGAAAACAGACATATGCACTTTCCCGTTTGGGGAAAGGAAAGCCCTCTGTCCTTTTGCCTGAGAGATTCGGCTGACGCCTTGCACCTTCGGCACTCATCAAAATGAGATTCTCCAGAGTTCCCTCCCCTGCCAGTTTCCAAAGGATTCTGTCAGGTTCATTGGGTACCCTCAGTGTACAAGGGTCTCCTCTTGTACACTGAGGGTTTCATTTGATTGTGAACCAATTGTAACATCAACTGTCGTCAATAGCAAGCCCCCTTTCTCTCTGCGATTCTGCCAATAAATCCCCGGATTTTTCGCCTTTTTCGTGCATAACGCAGAATTTTTGAAATTTTCCAATAAATTTTCCTTCTATTTCCAGTTCAGGGCCGGGGCCGCCGCATATACTATATTCAAAGTTGAAAGGAGGCCTGATCATGAACCTGAACTATTTTCTGGGCGCCAACTCCTGCCGCGGCTTTTATTCCCTCTATGGCAGCTTTCCTCCCGGGGAGGGCAGCTTCCTGCACATCATCAAAGGCGGTCCCGGCAACGGAAAATCCGGCTTCATGCGCCGCCTGGCCGCGGCAGCAGAGGAAAAGGGCCTGGACGTGGAAACCGTTCTCTGCTCCGGGGACCCGGACTCCCTGGACGGCATCTACATCCCCGCCCTCCGCCAGGCCTGGTGCGACGGCACCGCTCCCCATGTCGCCGAGCCTGCCGCCTTCGCCGTGGATGCAGATTATGTAAACCTCGGCAGTTTCTGCCGCCTGCCCGTCTCCTCCCCGGATGGGGAACGGATCCAGCAGCTGAACCGGGCCTATAAGGCCCTCTACCGGCAGGCCTACGCCCTGCTCTCCGCTGCCGCCAATGTCCGGGACGCCGCCCCGCAGGACAGCCCGCCGGCCTGGTTGGCCGGATACATCGGCGGCATCCTGGACCGGGAGCTGCGCCAGGTCCCCGCCAGGCCCCAGCCGGTGCTCCGCCGTTTTTTCAGTGCCATCAGCTGCCAGGGCTATATACATCTGAACGAAGAAGTTTTAAAGTTATGTAAACTTATCTATGTTTTTGATTCCGACGCTCCCGCCGCTATGGAGCTGGTGCTTCGGGAGGCTCAGAATCGGGGCGCCAGGCTTCTTCTCTCCCCCGAACCGCTGGACCCCTCTAGGATCTCCGCCCTGCTGCTGCCGGACTGCGGCCTGGCCTTTGTTGACCGCGGCTGGGAACTGCCCGGCTGCCAGCATATCCAGCTCGACACCGCCCCCAGAGATAACCCGGAGCCTTTCGCTGCCCTCATGGATCAGGCCCTGGAAAAGCTGCGCCAGGCCAAAGCCCTCCATGACCAGCTGGAGGCGGTCTATAAGCCCTACATGGACTTCCACGCCCTGGATGCCTTTACTGTCCAACAGCTTCAAGCCCGCATTCTTTCCTGAGCCCACCACCGGGGATCGCCTGTGCGCTCCCCGGTTCCTCTTCTCCAAATCCTTGCAAACACAGGCCTTTCCGAACGGTCGTGCGGAATAATCTGGCCCATCGGTTCACTTTTTCCAGCTCCCTGTCACCATCTCTCCTTTCTTGACTTTCGTCCTGGGCCTTGTTATAATAGTACAAAGTCCTAATATTGAAAAGGTGATGCCCATGAAGACGCGGCGCAAATCGAAGCAGCGGCAGCTGGTGCTGGAGGCGGTGAAGGCCCGCTGTGACCATCCCACTGCCGACCAGATCTATCTGGACGTGCGTGCCCAGGATGATAAAATCAGCCGGGGCACAATATATCGCAATCTGGGCCTGCTGTCTGACGAGGGGCAGATCAGCCAGGTGCGGGTACCGGCAGCAGATCGCTATGACCTGCGGCAGGACCGGCATTACCACCTGTTCTGCACCGGCTGCGGCCGGGTTTTTGACGCACCCCTGCCCTATCATGCGGAGTACGATGACCAGGTCGGGGAGGAGACCGGCTTCCGGGTCAGCCGTCACCGGCTGGTCTTTGAGGGGCTGTGCACCCACTGTGTGAAAAAACAAAAATAAACATATAGGAGGAAATGTTATGGCTGTTTACAAATGTATTGTCTGCGGCGCGATCTATGATGAGGAAAAGGAGGGCAAGCCCATCAGCGCGTTAGACTGCTGCCCGGTGTGCAAGCTGCCGGTGTCCAATCTGGTGCCGGTTCCTCCCTCTGTGGAGGCGGCGCCGCCCAAGTCCTATTCCGGCCCCCTGAACTATGACCCTGCCACCGCCCGGAACGACCCCTCCTGCCGCTACATGGCGGAGATCCATGAGATGGCAGTCACCGGGAAATCCATCGGCGGCTCCATGGGCACCCTGATGCCCATGCCCAACTGGGACGATATTCTGCTGCTGGGCGCCCAGCTGAATCCCGCTCCCCTGAATGACGGCGACCCGGTGGATACTACCACCGTCATCGGCAAGCACGCCCAAAAGCCCATGGTGCTGGAAAACCCGGTGTACATCTCCCATATGTCTTTCGGAGCTTTGTCCAAGGAAGTGAAGGTGGCCCTGTCCAAGGGCTCCGCCATGGCCAGAACCGCCATGTGCAGCGGCGAGGGCGGCATCCTGCCTGAGGAGCGGCAGGCCGCCTATAAGTACATCTTTGAGTATATCCCCAACAAATACAGCGCCACCGACGAAAACCTCCGTGCCGCTGACGCCATCGAGATCAAGATCGGCCAGGGCACCAAGCCCGGCATGGGCGGCCACCTGCCCGGTGAGAAGGTGACGGCGGAGATCGCCGCCATTCGGGGCAAGAAGCAGGGGGAGGACGTGCAAAGCCCCAGCAAGTTCCCGGAGCTGAACAGCAAGGAGGATCTGCGGGACATGGTGGACATGCTGCGCCGCCGCTCCGAAGGCCGGCCCATCGGCATCAAGCTGGCCGCCGGCAATCTGGAGCGGGATCTGGAATACTGCGTCTTCGCCGGTGCGGACTTTGTCACCATTGACGGCCGTGGCGGTGCCACCGGCTCCAGCCCCCTGCTGCTGCGGGAGGCCACCACTGTCCCCACTATCTACGCCCTCAGCCGGGCCAGGAAATACCTGGATTCCGTCGGCTCCGACATGGCCCTGGTCATCACCGGCGGCCTGCGGGTGTCGGCAGACTTTGCCAAGGCCCTGGCCATGGGCGCTGACGCCGTGGCCATCGCCAGCTCCGCCCTCATCGCCGCCGCCTGCCAGCAGTACCGCATCTGCGGCAGCGGCAACTGCCCCGTGGGCGTCGCTACGCAGAACCCGGAGCTGCGGGAGCGCCTGAAGGTCGATGCTGCCGCCCAGCGGGTGGCCAACTTCCTGAATGTGTCCCTGGAGGAGCTGAAGACCTTTGCCCGGGTCACCGGCAACACCTCTGTCCACGGCCTGGCGCTGGACAATCTGGTCACCACCGACCGGGATATTGCCGAGTACACCGGCATCCGCCATGTGGGCCAGCCCTGTCCTCCCGCTGCCCCGGCAGCTCCGGCGGCTCCGGCGGCAGACCGGTACGAGTGTCTGCTCTGCGGCCATGTCTTTGAAGCGGTTCCGGGGGAAACGCCTACCTGCCCCCGCTGCCTTGCCACCGGCGCCATGCTCCAGAAGCTGAGCTGAACACCCTGATAAAAGCACAAAGCGCATCAAAAAGCCCGGGAGCTGCAAAGGCTCCCGGGCGTAAACGATAATGCTTATTTTTTCAAGGCAGCTTCCGGGCTGGCAAAGTGATCCTTCGTCAGCTTTGCCACCACACCGGACAGGGCGAAGATGGCCACAAAGTTGGGCACTGCCATCAGGCCGTTGAAGGTATCCGCCAGGTCCCACACCACGTCGATGGGGGACACGCAGCCGATGACGATCACGATGGCAAAGATGATCTGATAGGGACGGATGGACTTGCCGCCGAACAGATACTGGATGCAGCGGCTGCCATAGAGGGCCCAGCCCAGCACCGTGGAGAAGGCGAAAAGCATCAGGGCCACTGCCACAAACAGGGCGGAGAACTGCTCGCCGAACACGGTGGCGAAGGCAGCGCGGATCAGTTCGGAGCCGGGCTTGACGCCGAAGCTGATCTCAACCCCGCTGCAGATGATGGTCAAAGCGGTGAGAGAGCAGATGACGATGGTGTCCATAAACACTTCAAAGATACCGTAGAGCCCCTGGTGCACGGCGGAGGGGGTCTCCGCGGCGGCATGGGCGATACCGGCAGAGCCAAGGCCTGCCTCATTGGAGAAGGCGCTGCGGCGCAGGCCCCAGACGATGGCCTGCTTCAGGGCGATGCCGGAGGCGGCGCCCATGACAGCCTGGGGAGCGAAAGCGGCGGAAAAGATCTTGCCAAAAGCGCCGGGGATGTTCTGGGCGTGGCAGATCAGAACGACGAGACAAACCAGAATATACAGCAGGCTCATAAAGGGGATCAGCTTTTCGGTAACGCTGCCGATGCGCTTGATACCGCCGATCAGGATCATGGCGATCAGCAGAGCCATGGAGATTCCCAGGATCCAGCGGACCACCATAATGGCCTGGTCGCTGAGGCTGAAGAACACATTGATCGCGTCGGTGATGGAGCCGGTGATGGAGTTGACCTGGCTCATGTTGCCGATACCGAAGGAGGCCAGCACCGCGAAAACGGCAAACAGAACAGCCAGCCACTTCCATTTGGGGCCAAGGCCCTTGGTGATGTAGTACATGGGGCCGCCCACCCAGTCGCCGTGTTCATCCCGCTGACGGTAGTGGATGGACAAGGTCACCTCCGAGTACTTGACCACCATGCCCATCAGGGCCGCCAGCCACAGCCAGAACACCGCGCCGTAGCCGCCCAGGGCAATGGCCTGAGAGGTACCCACGATGTTGCCGGTGCCCACCGTGGCCGCCAGGGCCGTGGTCACCGCCTGCAAAGGCGTAACGGCGCCCTTGCCGGCCTCCATTTTTGTAAACATTTTGCCGGCGGTATTTTTCATGGCGTAGCCGAAGCGGCGGAACTGGATGAAGCCGGTCCGCACTGTCAGCAGCACGCCTCCGATCATCACGCAGGGCAAAAAGATGTACAGCCAGGCCACCGTGTTCAACGGGCCTGTAAAGAAGTTCAGTATTGCTTGCATAGTTTCTCCTCCCTTTTTTCTGACCGGGCATAGTCCCTATATTCTATGCGGCCATCCCTTTGATACCTGTCCGGAAAACAAAAAAAGAGCTGCCGAACTACAGCAACTCCGGGTGAACAGGAGCAAGCACCTCGCTCCTCGTTCCGCTCTGTCCTTTGGCCTGAGAGATTCGGCTTTCGCCTTGCACCTTCGGCACTCATAAATGAGATTCTCCAGAGTTCCTCCACTGTCAGTCAGCCTGACAGCTTCACGGGTATCAAATTTGATGTGGACAATATACCACAGCCCAAAGCCCATTGCAAGAGGAAATTATTCAATCAGCTATAGTGTTAAATCATCATTGTGGAAAAGAAAAAAATCCGTAAAAAATTACCAAAATTTCCTGCGGTTTACAGCCCGCCGCCTTTGGTGTATACTGTGGTTTATCCCACCGAAAGGGAGATTTTCATGTCAACAGACTTTTTTGCCCTATATGACGCCCTGCTTGCCGGGATCGACAGTGCCGCCCCTGTTTTGTCCACCGCCATGGGGGAGCAATGGTGCCTGGCCGCTGCGGGGACCGGCCTGGGAATTGCTATGCATACCCCCGGCGCCAGCATCCCGCCCCTGTACCCGGCGGGACTTGCAGGTCTCCCCATTTCCCAGGCTGCCCAGGCGGTGAAGAGCTGGAACCTGGAGGAGGCCAGCTTCGGTCTGGCGGCGGCAAATGCCTTTTATAACACGCCTTCCCGCCTTGCCGGCCTGCCGGACTATGGCCATTATGCCGACGGTCTGGATTTTACCGGCATGACCGTGGGCATCGTGGGCCATATGCACGGCCCCGCCGGCCTGCGGGAGCAGGCCAGGCAGGTCTATGTGCTGGAGCGCAGCCCCCAGCCCGGGGACTACCCGGATTCCGCCTGTGAGCTGCTGCTGCCCCGCTGCGACCTGGTCATCATCACCGGCAGCAGCCTCATCAACAAAACTCTGCCCCGGCTGCTTTCCCTGTGCCGGAACGCCTACACCATTCTCACCGGCCCCAGCGTCCCCCTCTGTCCGGCGCTGCTGGACTTCGGGATCGACCGGCTCTCCGGCCTGGTGGTAACGCAGCGGGAGGCCATGGCCGCCCACGTCCGTCAAAGCATCCCCGGCAATCCCTATTCCCTGGGCCAGGGCTTCCTGCTCCGCCGGGACTGACATTGCCGCTCCGGCAGGTTCTCTCCCTTGGCTCCCCTTCCCAAGGGGAGCTGGACAGGTTACAATCTGAAGTGCAACAGGAAATAAAAAAGGGACAATATGCGAACCTTCGTGTAAAATGTAGTTACCACACAAACAAAC
>SFVI01000038.1 GCA_004560305.1 bacterium
TGCGTCGGTTCCGGACGCAGGGCGAACAAATCGCGGATGCGGTGGGCAGAAACGGAGGCATTCAGGAAATTGGGCACCGTCCGTACCAGTGAGTTGAAAGCAGAGGTCAGCTTCGTACCCTGAGACAGGAACAGCGTCATGGTACCATATAAAATCTTGCCGGACCACAGCAGATACAGGCAGTAACAAAAAGCGGCCATCTGCACGGCGGAGCCCAGAATAGACAGCAGCGCCTCCGCCCGAATGCTGAACAGGTTGTAGTCCAGACTTGCCTTGTGGAAGTTCTCCTGCTGCTGCCGCAAGCCTGCGCTGTAGCGGTCAGTGATGCCGAACCCCTTAATAGCATCCAGATTGTGGAAGGTCTCAGTTTCGTAGGCCATCAGTTCGCTGCTGACCTGCCGCAGCTTCTGCTGATGGGAACGCATTCCGCCGATCAGGCGGCGTGAGGTTATCAGCAGGAAGGGAGCGCTGGCCAGCGCCAGAAGCGCCATGATCCAGTCGTAGTGCAGGATCACCGCCAGCGTGGCGATAAAGGAGTAGGCTGCCACAATTAAGTCCGGCAGCCAATGGATGGCGTTGCTGGCCACGGAGCCGGTGTCATTAGTCAGCCGATTCAGCAGGTCGCCGCTGGAGAATTGATTCAGTGCCTGCCAGTCGGCATTCAGAAGACGGTCAAAGACCTCTGCCTGAATATCATTGTTGACCCACAGGGAAATCCTGGTGGAGATGCGGGAGGTGACACTACGCAGCAACAACCCGATCAGGGCCGAGAGCAGCATCACCAGAATGACGAACCACAGCTGCGAGTTGTCATAGCCGGTGATGATATCAATGGTATATTTGCTGGCCACCGCCGACACCAGACCCAGCGTGGAACTGATGACGCCCAGTATCGTATAAGACCAAACCGCACGGCGGTAGCGGCGGGTATAGGTCAGAATCCATTTCCAATCGGTGAGGATCTCGGTAAAGGTGCCGTCCCGCCAGCGGCCCAACAGGATGCCCAACGCCTCGGAGCCCAGTACCTTTTTTACTTTTTTTGTTTCTTCCATGGTACGCTCCTTTTACTTCAGGCTTGCGGGAATCCATCGGGCCAGATGCCGCAGTATGGGCCGCAAGGGCAGCAGCGTCAGCCACGGCCCGGCGAAAAACCGCCACCAGAAAGCCTCCGGACCGATCCAGGCGCCTTTTCGGCACACCTGTGTTACCACGGCAAAGATCTGCTGAGGAGCGATGGGCTTTTCCACCTGCTGCTGACCGTCGCCGATCAGGGCGTAATTGCCGTCCGGCAGATGGCGCAGGATGCGGTGCATGATGTACTGGCCGTTGCACCGCCGGAAAAACACCATGTCACCCCGCTTTGGCGGCGTGGTGACGGCCTCCAGCCGAATCTGATCCCGGCCATGGCGCAGGAAAGGAGACATGCTCTCGCCGGTCACGGTGAGACTGACGCTTTTGCCCTGCGCCAGCAGTTCCTGCACCAGCGGCATATATTCGTCAATGTCAATAATGCGAGGTCCCATGACCGGCTCCCTTCCTTAAGAAGAAACTGCCGAGAATTCCCGGCAGTTTTCCTTTTTATTGCTCCCCTTTGGCGGTGGGCTTTCTCTCGCGGCCATAGCCGCCGTAGCCATAACCATACCCGTAGCTGCCATAGCCATATCCATAGCCACTGTGAGAACCTCCGCTGATGCCGTTGAGCACACAACCCAACAGAGGCGTGCCTGCCTCATCCAGAAACTGCATGCTGTCCATCACATGAGGGATCTGCACCGCGCCGGCTCCCAGCACGTAGAGGACGCAGTCAGCAGCGCGGGCGACGTTTACGCTGTCGGCCAGCAGGCCGCAGGGCGGCGTATCCACAATAATATAATCGACGTCTTTACTCACCTTGTCACCAGCCAGCAGCCACAGGGAATCGGGGTCCTGTTCCAGCAGCATACCGGGGACAGCGGCGGGATCCTTCAGCGACAAGGCATCCTTCAAACCGGCAGAAGCTTTTGTAACGCCCAGCGTCTGCTTAATAGAGGGTTTGCGCAGGTCAGCATCCACGAGGATTACCTTTGCACCGTTGCGGCTGAGGGACTGGGCAAGGTTGACAGCGATGGTGGTCTTACCCTCGCCGGGCATGGTGCTGGTGATCAGAATGATCTTATGTTTGGTGTCGGCCAGCATCCGCAGCAACTTAATGCGCAGAGAACGGATGCCCTCCTGATAGGAACCGGGAACGTTGGGGTTGTGAATGGACAGCGACTTATTTGCGCTGTTTTTCCGTCGTTTGAAGGTAACGGCAGGCAATGCGGCCAGACACTCCTGATTCAGCTTCAACCGAACATCTTCTGTGGTTCGAACCGTGCGGCGCGTGGCAGCATTGGCCAGCAGTAACAGCAGTCCCAACGCCAGGCCAATCAGTGCGCCCTTGCAGGCGCTGCGCAGGGGACGGAAGCTGTTATACGGGGAAGACGCCTCCACCGGCTGAGTCAGAAGATCCATGCCGGTACTGCCTACCACA
>SFVI01000011.1 GCA_004560305.1 bacterium
CCACCTGTTCCCATTCCGAACACAGAAGTTAAGCTCACCAGTGCCGACAATACTTGTCTGGAGACGGACCGGGAAGATAGGTCAATGCCAACACAAAAGGTTTGGCGCAAGTCAAACCTTTTGAATTTGCCTCCTTAGCTCAACAGGTAGAGCATGCGGCTGTTAACCGCAGGGTCGTAGGTTCGAATCCTACAGGGGGCGCCAACTAACGGTATTGCCGTCACGATATCGTGGCGGCAATACTTGTAAAATGGACCGTTAGCTCAGTTGGTAGAGCAGCCGGCTCATAACCGGTCGGTCCGGGGTTCGAGTCCCTGACGGTCCACCAAACCCGTAAGTTGTGGTTCAGTGTCTTGAATCCTTAATTTCATATAGGGGAATAGCTCAGCTGGTAGAGCGGCGGTCTCCAAAACCGTAGGCCGAGGGTTCGAAGCCTTCTTCCCCTGCCAACAAAAGAGGACACCTGATGGTGTCCTCTTTTGTCGTTTATGATAAAGGGCTTCGAAAAGCCGGCTCTTGGCAAGGTGCCGGTGGCACCTTGCAACCGGTGTGGACCCGAGCCGCAGCGAGGGCGAAGCCTTCTTCCCCTGCCACCAAACAAGGACACCATCAGGTGTCTTTTTTGTTGCCTAGATTTTGCTTTTCATATCCTGTTAAGTGTGATATAATTAACCAAAACCGCATATAGGGGGATTTCGATATGAAAAAGTGTTTCAAGGGCTTGCTATCGCTTGCGTTATGCCAGGTTCTTATTTTCTCCATGGCTGCCAGCGCCGATGCGGCCAAAGCCTCCTTTCGGGATAAGTGCATTGCAATAATAACCGGAAAAGAAGTTGCGAAGGAAGAGACTGTATCCGACGCCAACGATCTGATCGGTTCCGACGAAATTGTTGAAAAATGGGTGAATAGCGGCTGGATGGAGGGCAGCAAGCCCTCAGCTGACGATATCCTTGCCACCGGAGATGATATCTATATCAAGATGCCTCATGAAAGCTATTATCTTGATTGCTATGAGTACAAATACGTGAATGACAGGGATAATAAGCATTCCGTCTATGTGTTTGACAATCCCGATAATGGCACCAACGCCAAATACCCCAGGCCAAGAGCGTACCATGGAAGCAGGGTCATTGTGCTGGCAGAGCGGCAAATTCACTCTTGTGTGCTATATTGGACTGCGGACAATGCGATGCATGCCGGCTGGATCAGTTCTGCAAATCTTCAGGACGAGTTCCCCGGCGTGATGTTCAGCGTGGGAAAAATGAGTGCGAACGCACCCGATAAAGGCGTTGAATCCTTTATTCCGGCACTGATGTGGTCTGACGCTCCCGCCGACGGTACCAGCACAAAATATACTTTTGTCAGTAATGAAGGCAAAAAATGTGTCAGCGTGACCCTTGATTATCACGTGATCGGCAGAAACGATGTGCCCAATCCCCATGGCACACGGGAGGTCTACTGCCTCATTGCGGGCAAATGGATAAAGGCAGGAGAATTTGAGCTTGACAAGAGCTTGTCTCCGGTGCTGTACACGATTCATTTCAACAGCCCGGTCATATTGGACGCCTTCCTGATTGTCCCTAAAGACCTGAACAAAGAGGGAATCGATGTCCGGCAAAGTGTGGTGGAAATGCGCTGCGTGGCGTCTTGATTGCTGACAGCAGTTCAGCGCCGCGGGATTTACCACAGGAAAAGGAGCCGCGGCAGAACCTTGGTTTTGCCGCGGCTCTTTTTCCTGTTTGGGTTCGTGGTTCATGATCGCACTTTGACCTGGGCTTGAAGCCGGTCCAGGAACTGTGCGGCGTGGGCGCCGTCCATCTGGGTGTGATGGAACTGGAAGGAGACGGTGAGCCTTGTCCTGAAAAGCCCTTTTTTTTATTTGCTCCAAATCATAAATGGATTATTGAAAATGCCGCTGTACATCCCTACAGCACCGTCAATGCTGTACTGAGCCAGGGCAGAAGTGCCGATGACCATGCTGTCCTCCAAATCATGGTTTTTGCAGCTTTCCCGCACCTGGCCGGTAAGACGCAGGTAGTCCCGGTTGAATTGCGCCAGGTCAGGAGAAAAGGGCACATCGCAGGAGCTGACCTCCCCATCTTTGTTCAGGACGATGGTGTTGACGGCAAGCTGATCGTAGCGAATCAGCTTATCGCCCACAGGAAGGGTATAGAATTCCTCAATGCCGCTGGCGGCTTGGCCAATGCACCAGCACATCAGCATATTGAATTTAAGGCCCTTCCTGTGGCTGTAACGCAGCAGCCGGGTCACATCCAGGGTCTTGAAGAAAGTGAGCATAGGCATGGGCGCATGGAGCCAGAGCGCATATGCTTCCGCCCGCCGGGATTCCTGCGGATTGATTTCGGTCATGATATCTCCTTTCGTAGCGTGTAGAAGATTTCTTGCGTAAAATAGAAGTGTGCATTTTCAAATCAGTGCCGAAACCAAATCGAAGCCCAGCGCAGCGGGATCGATTTGGAAAGGAGGAGCAGCGGAATGAGCGCACTCTGACTTTAAAAAAAGTCGGAGCAAGCGATATATCGCTTGCTCCGACGTGGCAGCGGGAGAAGGATTCGAACCCTCGTGCGCCTTCGGGCTGTCGCACGCAGATCAAAATGATGTGAGGGTTCGAATCCCCGCTTATGGCGATCGGAACAAAAAAAGGACTTCCGACACATCATCGGAAGTCCTATGGCAGCGGGAGAAGGATTCGAACCCTCACATACGGAGTCAGAGTCCGCTGTGCTACCTTTACACAATCCCGCTAAACGCAAGAGCTATTATACATGGTTTTGCGGATTTGTCAAGCCCTATTTCTCCAATCTTTTTCAGAAAATCAATCCGTTTTTTCTGCAGAGAAATAGGCCTGGGCATCATTCAGGTAATGGCAGACCAGCAGGTCAACACAGGCGCCGTAGCTCTTGAGGCCCAGCTCCTGGTCATAGCTCTGCAAAAGCCCCTCATGAACGGTGTTGGAGACGGTCTGGACGGGGGTCTCAAACTGCTGCCAGTAGGCATTGTTCAGGGCCATGTCCAGCCGGACGCTTTCGCTGAGACTCTTGTAAATCGGCTCCCAGCGGGCGTAATCGGCGGAATAGAGGGCGTTGCCCAGATGTATGTAGGCCAGCAGGCAGGCGGAGTAACCATAGTCCAGGTCGCCGGATTCCAGGCCGGAGAGCACGGCTACAAAGTTGGCGTCCTGCTCCCGGGCCACGCCCCGCTGATGGGCCAGCTCGTGTGCCACGGTGGAGGGGAACAGGCTCACCGGGAAATCGGTGTTCACGCAAGCCTCCCCGGTGAAGGGGAAGAAGAAGCCGGTGAAATCCAGATAGCTGAGCCAGTGGGAGCTGGCGATGGCCTTGGCGCTGACTGCGGGGCCAGAGAGACGGGGATGGAGCGCTTCCGTGTTGTTGTATATTTCCCGGGAACGGTCCAGAATGTCATGCCGGTCGAGAATGTAGAAGCCCTGCTCATCCCGCTGCACCGCATCGCCCAATTCGTTGAGTCGGGCGGCAAAGTATTTGGTCACGGTTTCCAGCTCGTCTACGGCGATCTCCCGGCTCTCAAAGCCGCCGGTGGCGAGGAAGTCATCGGCGTAGTAATAGGTGCCCCAGAGGGCGCTGTAGCCGGCATAGACGAAGAGCGCTGCCGAGATGGGCAGCATGATCAGCCGGTAGAGATTGCGCCAGCGGTCGCCACGGATCAGCTTCACCAGCCGCCAGATCAGCGCCGCCAGCAGAAAGACGATAAAGCCCCAGATCAGCGCCTCCGCCGCGGAATAATAGCCCAGCTTGTCACAGAGCAGGGCCAGCTTCTCGTGCATGGGATGGAGGAAGCCCGACCCGATCCGGGCCATCAGGGGCTGGTGATCCCGCAGGGCCAGGTGCAGCAGGATCACCACAATGCTGAGCAGGGCCACCGTGTGGGCCACGGGGCACAGGGTATATACGGCTTTCAGGCCGATTTTTTTCTCTCTTGTTTCCATGCTCCCCATCATAACACAAGCCCCGCCCCGCTGCAAGGCACAAAGATTGGCAGGCAGGGGGCGGGGCTTGGTTATCAACAAGTTATGTCAACCAACCATGTGGAAAAAACCAAAGTTGAAGTGGGTATCCTCAGGGAAGTAGTTCCCCTCCAGAAACATGGGCATGTCCTCCTGATCGCCCTCAAAATAGAGGGTGACAAAGGGCTGACCCATCAGCTCTTTCATGAGCGTGTCCCCGGCGGGAGGCTGGGTGTCATAGCCGTAATCTGCGTACTGGGTGCCGCTGATGGTGCAGCCGTCAAAGCCCCAGTACTCGTTGAGCAGGGTGCAGTATTCCTCCAACGTCATATCCTCCCGCATGACCCGCTCGAAGCTGTCATAAAAATAGAGCTTGCGGCCGTCCATGTCGATGGGTTCTTTTTCCAACTTAGGGTCACCCTCTTGAGGGCGGGTGGCGATACTACAGGCGAGAGCCTTGCCGCTGTCTATGCTGACATAGACGGCAATCCAGTTTCCCTCCTCAGTACTGCAATTGACATAGTAGCAGGGGGGAAGGAGACGGTCGTTGAAGCTGGTGGCCTTCTTGTTCGGCTCTGTGATTTCGGCGTGATCGTGAGGGGAGAGATCAAGATGATGGTGGGTGCTGAGCAGACCCAATTCATATAGTTCATCCAGGGCGGCCTGTGCGGCAGTAAGGGCGGCTTCCTGCTCTTCCGTGAGACTGTCCTCCGGCACGGCGGATTCCTCCACCGGAGTGGGGGCTTCGGTGATTACGGGCGCATCCGTCGCGGCGGGCTGCTCCGGCGCGGAGGAGGTGCCGCAGGCGGTGAGGAGCAGCGCCGTGCACAGCAGGAGACAGAGAGAATAATGCTTTTTCATAAAATCCATCCTTTCGTAAAAACTTTTTTCAGTCGATACCGTTTTGACGAAAGATTTTTCCCCATAGTTCCAAAAAACCGGCAGACAAGCTGCCGGTTTTTTCTGAAGAATTCTTAAGATGGATACGGATTCCCGATGAAATCCCTAAAAAACGTACTATTTCCCTGCTTCGGGCAGACAGTGCATGTGCACCCGGCCAAGAACCCGGAAGCCCTCAGCGGCGGTGCAGCCGCAGCGCAGGCCCATATCCGCCGAACGCAGCCGCAGGTACAGGACCAGGGCCTTGCTCTCGGCGGCATCCGGTGGAAATTGGGAGCGGTGACAGTCGAAGATAGAGCGTAGCTGCTGCTCCAGATAGCCGCGGGTCTTCACATAGGCGCTGGGTCTGGCGGTCATGTAATAGGCCAGGGCCTCCACCGGGGCAGGGGAAGCGCCGTAGCCTCCCATCACACCGGCGTAGGGGGCCATATAAGCCAGCTGCCCGGCGGCCCGACCGCAGCGCAGGTGATCCACATGGCACTCGCTGCTGACGAAGGGGTCCGGGGCGAAGATGCAGTCCGGCTTAAAATCTCCGATCACGGCGGCCATAGCCCGGAGCAGCTGCTCCTCAGTGTAGAAGCCGCCGTCGGACAGGGTCAGGAAGCGTACATCCTCCACCCCCAGCGCCCTGGCGGAGGCCAGGCTCTCCCGGCGGCGCAGGGCGACCAGTTCCTCCCGGCTGAGCCCCGCCGGGGCGGCGCCATCGCCATAGCGGCCGTCGGTGCAGATGAGGAAGCAGACCTCTTTACCCATGGCCCGCAGCCGGGCGGCGGTGGCGCCGGCGCCGATCTCAATGTCGTCCGGGTGGGGGCCGATGAAAAGATAACGCTGGAAGTCCAACAGCGCCGGCAGGGGCGCGGCAAAGCGCAGGGCAAGCCTTGTGATGCTCATACTGCAGCTCCGTCCTTGCGGCGCTGGATCTCCTGGCAGATGCGCTCGTACTCCGCCTCGTCCAGCTTGTAGTGCTTCTTATACAGCAGGTAGGACAGCAGCATCAGCAGCCAGGGCACGATGGTCATGGCGAAAAGCAGGCCCAGGTTCTGGCCGGGGGCCACGCCCTGGAGCACGGCGCCGATCTGGCTCAGTTTTTCACTCTCACTGATCAGCCCCTGGGTGCAACTCTGCTCCAGGGTGGAGATCTGGTTGGTGAAGTGGGTGACGCCAAGGAGAATGTAGGTAAAGGAGGTGAGGGCAACCACCAGGGCGGAGCTGAGCTTGGTGATGAAGGGCCGCAGGGAAGCAATGATGGCCTCGTCCCGGGAGCCGGTCTTATACTCGCTGTACTCCACGGTGTTGATGATGGAGATCATCATGATCAGGTAGTAGCAGTACTGGCCGAAGTTGGACAGCATGTAGCCCACCACGATGCAGGCAAATTTCGCCGTGCCGGAGGCCAGCAGCAGACCGGGGAAGAACATCAGGCAATAGCCAACGGAAGAGATCACCATCATCAGACCCATCAGCTTTTTGCGGGTGATGTGCCGGGAGATGGCGGGGTAAAAGATCATCAGAAAGGCGGTGGCGGACATGCCCACGGTGGTGAACAGGGAGTAAAGCCCGCCGGCATAGCCGAACTCAAAATAGATATAGGTGGAGCCCAGCCCGCCCAGCACCAGGTTCAGGCCGATCTGCTGGATCAGGAAAATGAGGGATACCCACAAAAGCTGGTCGTTGGCGGCGATGGTGCGGAAAATTTTCTTGAAGCTGATGGGCGGCGCCGCCTCCTGCATATCGTCCCGCCGCTCCCGGGCGCCGAAGACGGTGAAGGCCAGGAACAGGGGAGCCAGAATGCTGACCACCAGGGCGATGCGGCCATAGGCCACCGAGGCGCTGCCGCCGATGGTCATGGAGCCGGCAGTGAGCATGGGGATGAAGATGGAGGCGGCGGTGCTGCCGATGCCGGCAAAGAGGGTGGCCCGGGCGGTGAACTGGTTGCGGGCGTTGGCGTCGGAACTGAGGGCCGGCACCATGCCCCAGTAGGAGATGTCGTGCATGGTGTAGGTGATGGAGTAGAGGAAGTACATCAGGCCGAAGAACCACACAAAGCCCCAGCCCTGTAATTTGGTGTTGAACATCAGGTACACCACCACCGAGGTGCTGAGGATGCCGATCACCAGCCAGGGCTTGAACTTGCCGTAGCGGCTGCGGGTGCGCTCGATGATGTTGCCCATGATGGGGTCGTTGAGGGCGTCAAAGACCCGGGCGGCCACCATAATGGCGGTGATGGCAGTCAGCTGGGCCGCGGTGAGGAAGCGGGTAAAGAGCACGAAGGTCAGAAGCTGGCTTGCGAACAGGTTATAGACCATGTCCCGGCCAATGGTACCCAGGGGGAATAGGATCAGATTCTTTTTTCTCAGACGCATATCTTCCATTTGCTTCACCTCAAAATTTCGATCTGGCACATGGCCATGGCGGCCAAGGCGTTTTCATGGCTCTCCGGCGTGACGCCGGCGCAGCAGGCGGCGTCCACCCTTACCGGCAGCTCCGGCAGATAGGCTTTGATCAGCATGGCGTTGGAGATCACACAGATGTCGGTGCACAGGCCCACCAGGGTGACGGAGCCGATGGGCTCCTTTTCATTCATCGCCCGCAGCAGCTCCGCCAGCTGCACGGAGCCGAAGCCCGGCTTGTCCACAGCCTCGGTCCTGCGCAGGGCCTCCAGCTCCGGCCGGATCTGCCAGCCGTCGCTTCCCTCTATGCAGTGGGGCACCGGCAGCTTGCGGCCCTCCTGGGTGTCCATATAATTGGCATGATGGGTGTCCCGGGTGAAAAGAACCTGGCCCTGAAAGCCTTCAATTTTCTCCTTCACTTTCGGCACAATGGCCAGGGCTTCCGCCGTGCCCAGGGCGCCGTCGATAAAATCATTCTGCATGTCCACAACGATCAGGACATCGTTCATGACTTGTTCCTCCTCAATATTCAGATAAAGACAGTTTATCATGCCGCATTTCTTTCAGCAATAGGATAGCACGGGGAAAAATGAAAAACATGGCGCACCCACTTGCGGGTGCGTCGGAGACAGTCAAAAAAGCTGGTTACACAAAAAGGCTCCCTTGTGTAAAGGGAGCCGTCAGCGAAGCTGACTGAGGGATTGTTTTATGAAATATTCCGGATTTTCGGCTGCGTCTTGCAAATCAGGGACGTTTCTTTTACAACCCCTCCGTCAAAAATCAAAGATTTTTGCCACCTCCCCTTACACAGGGGAGGCTTTGGCTGGTTCTTTGACAGACTGTGGCGCACCCGCTTGCGGGTGCGTCGAAAGCCTATTTCTGCGGGATGATCTCAAGCCAGTAACCGTCCGGATCTTCAATGAAGTAGATACCCATGGCCGGGTTTTCAAAGCAGATGCAGCCCAGGGCCTCATGCCTGGCGTGGGCAGCCGCCATGTCCGCCACGGTAAAGGCCAGGTGAAATTCATCCTCGCCCAGATCATAAGGGGCTTCCCGGTCTCTCAGCCAGGTCAGCTCCAGGGTGAAATCGCTCTCGCCGTCTCCCAGGTATACCAGCTTGAAGCTGCCGTCAGCAGCTGTCTTTTCCCGCACCGGCTTCAGCCCCAGGGCCTGGTCGTAGAAGGCCAGACTCCGTTCCAGGTCCAGCACGTTGAAATTGAAATGATTAAATCGAAACATACAGGCGCTCCTTTCTCATGTCCCTTTCAATTTACCATCCGTCCGGCAGCTTGTCAACCGGCAGGGAAGCCTTGCAAAAGGCGGCCATTGGTTTTATAATAATTGGCAATTCATAAAACACGGAGGCAAAACCCATGGAAAAGCTGAATGTCTGCCTTGTGAACGATTCCTTCCCCCCGGAGATCGACGGGGTGGCCAATGCCGTGACCAATTACGCCGCCATCATCAACGGCGAGCTGGGCGCGGCCACGGTGGTGACGCCCTCCAACCCGGAGGCCGATGATGCCGCCTTTCCCTTCCCGGTCTGCCGCTATCCCAGCCTGGATACCACCAAGCTGGTGGGCTACCGGGCGGGCCTGCCCTTCTCCCCGGAGATCCAGAACACCTTGGAGGATGACGGCTTTGATATTATCCACAGCCACTGTCCCATCAGCTCCACGCTGTTGGCCCGGCTGCTGCGGGAGAGGATCGATGTGCCCCTGGTGATGACCTACCACACCAAGTTCGACATCGACATTGCCAACGCCATCCGCAGCCGTATCCTGCAGGAGGAGGCCAAGCGCCTGCTGGTGCAGAATATTGCCGCCTGCGACGAGGTATGGACCGTCAGCCGGGGCGCCGGGGAAAACCTGCGTTCCCTGGGCTATGAAGGGGACTATATCGTCATGCCCAACGGGGTGGATTTCCCCCGGGGTCGGGTGGAGGACAGTCTGATCGCCCAGGTGACGGCGGACTATGACCTGCCGGCGGCGCTGCCGCTGTTCCTGTTTGTGGGGCGCATGATGTGGTACAAGGGCATCCGCATCATCCTGGACGCACTGGCGGAGCTGAAAGACAGCGGAACGGATTTCCGCATGGTCTTTGTGGGCGGCGGAGGCGACCGGGAGGAGATCATTGCCTACTGCCAGGACCTGGGCCTGACGGACAAGGTGTTTTTCTTCCCTGCCATCCATGACCGGAACCTGATCCGGGCCTGGTACTGCCGGGCGGATCTGTTCCTTTTCCCCTCCACCTTTGACACCAACGGCCTGGTGGTGCGGGAGGCGGCGGCCTGCGGCCTGGCCAGCGTGCTCATTGCCGGCAGCTGCGCCGCTGAGGGCGTGACTGACGGCGTCAGCGGTTTTCTCATAGAGGAGAACAGCGCCGCCATGGCGGCGAAGCTGCGGCAGCTGTGCAGTCATCGGGAGACCATGAAGCAGGTGGGCTGTCAGGCCCAGCAGCAGCTCTATATCTCCTGGGAGGAGGCGGTGGGCCGGGCCTATCAGCGCTACGGCGCCGTGATCGACAATTACCGCCGGGGTCTTTACCCGGAGCATGAGCGTCTCAGCGACGAGTTCATCCGGGCCATGGCCACCAGCATGGAGCTGTGGGACCATCACCGGGACCGGCAGCAGGCCCGACTCCGGGAGCTGCGCCGGGAATACCGGGAGCTGAAGGAGGAAATGATCCACTCCCGCCAGCGCATCAAAGAAAGCATCGCCCAGCATCTGGACCGCTTCCTGTAAACAGCTCTAAACAACCCCTTTTGGCACAAATCCCCGCCTTGCGGCGAGGCTTCTTAGCCGGACGGGGTTGTTTTTCGCTTCCAAACCGAACCCGCTTCGCTGGGCTTCGGTTTGGTTTTGGGCGTAGACCTGAAAATGTCGGC
Source organism: bacterium (assembly GCA_004560305.1). Taxonomy (GTDB): domain Bacteria; phylum Bacillota; class Clostridia; order Oscillospirales; family Oscillospiraceae; genus Limivicinus. Next base: position 10,181 of record SFVI01000011.1, read on the forward strand.
TTCTATTATGTTTCGATGTTACAAAAAGAGGCACGCCTGAGAAACAAGGCGTGCCTCTTGGCTTATTCCCCTTTGTATTTCCGGCGTGTCGCCAGTCCTCCCCGGATGTGGCGTTCCGCCTTATTGATATCCAGGAGCTGCCGCACCTGCTTGTATAGGGCCGGGTCAAGCCGGGGCAGGCGCTCTGTCAGGTCTTTATGTACGGTGGATTTGGATATGCCGAACTGCGTGGCGGCGGAGCGGACGGTCGCCCGGTTTTCGATGATGTATACGGCCAGGTCGCAGGCCCGTTCTTCAATATTTGTATACAAATACACCACTCCCCATTCTCTCGTGTTCAATGTATATGAGTGGGAAGCGGGGGATATGTTCCGGCCCGGGGGCGCCGGCAAAGATGAAGCAAATATGAATTCCGTTATTTTTATGGTTAATTTTCTTCTTAGAATTTGCCTGTAAGATAGGGCCATAAAACAAGAGGGGCATTCAAAATAAGAAAGCCGGACACAATACGGTCAGCCCCCAACTAAAAAAGAAAGGAATTAAAAATGATGAATAAGAATTATACCTTTGCCCTCACCGCCGCCCTGAACGAGACCGGACTGCAGCCCAAGGACATCAGTGATGTGAACATCCAGAAGCAGGGGGAGCTGTTCTATATCAGCTTCCGCACCGACTGGCAGCAGTACGAGTGCTATGTGGACGCAGCAAGCTTCCAGGTCCTGGGCCTGAACTTCATGCCCTTCACCGAGGAATGGCGCGGCAGCCTGGAATACATGGTGGCCTCCACCGTGGCCTGAGCAACTTCTCAAATAATGAAAAAGCACCCCTGTTGGGGTGCTTTTTCATTTCAGCTTGTCAAATAAGTCCCTGTTGGACTTTTTTGACCGCTTCAACCGCCGAGCATTTTGATTTTATCAAAATGCTGCTTCGCTCGAAAAGCCTTGATAAAGCACCCCTGTTGGGGTGCTTTTTCATTTACTCCGGCACATCAGCGTTTAACTGGAAAAACTTCTCCAGGTAAATTTTATGGCTGAAGGCAATGATGGTGGAGCGGAGCATCATCTTTTCGTCGGTACGGGTGACGCCTATATCGTCAGGACTGCTCTTCAGCCCAAAGACGAAGGCCAGGATGTTCTCCAGCTCATCGCAGAAATAGTCATAGGCCTGCTCCAGACTGTAGGTCCGTTCCTGCACGCGGATGAAGCGCTCCAGACTGTCCAGACTCAGCACATTTTTAGCCACCGCAATGAAGAAAAGGTAGGCGATCTGCTCCCGGCCGTATTGCTTTTTCACCGGGTTTGCGATCAGCTTTCTTTTCACATAGTTGGCGATCATGGAATTGGTGAGGCAGTTTTCCTCCAGCGGGTCCAGGTACTGGGATATATATTTGGTGGTCTGCTCCAGATACAGCCCCACGGTGGGGATCTCCTGATAGCGGGGCAGGCGGAAGCGGCGCACAGCAGCGGCCAGCAGCTCCTTCTTTTCCTGTGTCATCCGAGTCTCTCCCTTCCCGGGTATTATAGGACAAAAGAACGCACTTTGTCAACGGCTGCGAAAAAGCTTGTAACAGAGGTAGCTTGACATTATATCGGTAGTCTGATATTATATGAAAGGTTTTTGAAAAACCGATAATAAAGATACAGAAAATTTGAGGTAAAGCCATGCGTTATAAAATTGTTGCCGACTCTTCCTCCAATCTGCAGGGGCTGGAAGGGGTGGCGTATGCCAGCGTCCCCCTGAAGATCGTCACGGCAGAGAAGGAGTATGTGGATGACGCCGGCCTGGACACGGTCCGCATGCTGAAGGAGCTGGCCGCTTACAAGGGCCGCTCCGGCACTGCCTGCCCCAGTGTGGGGGAGTGGCTGGAGGCCTTCGGCCAGGCGGAGAATGTTTTTGCCGTGACCATCACCAGCAGCCTCTCCGGCTGCTACAATTCCTGCGTCCAGGCCAAGGCGGAGTATGAACAGATGCCGGGCCGCCGGGTCTGCTGCCTGGACACCCTGTCCACCGGGCCGGAGATGGTGCTGATCATTGAAAAGCTCCGGGAGCTGATCAGCGCCGGGCTGGATTTCGACCAGATCCAGGGCCGTGTCCGGGAATATATGAAGCACACCCATCTGGTCTTCATGCTGGAGAGCGTGGACAACCTGGCCAAGAACGGCCGGATCAGCCCCCTGATCGCCCGGGCCGTGGGGGTGTTGGGCATTCGCATCGTGGGCAAGGCCAGCGACGAGGGCACCCTGCAGCAGCTGCATAAATGCCGGGGTGAGAAGCGGGGTCTGGAAGCCATGCTGCGGGAGATGGAGGCCCATGGCTATCAGGGGGGCCGCGTCTCCATCAGCCACGGCTGCAACGAGCCGGCGGCCCTGGCACTGGGGGAGCGGATTAAGGCCCGCTATCCCCAGGCGGAGATTTCCATCCTGCCCTTTGCGGGGCTCTGTTCCTTCTATGGGGAGAAGGGCGCCGTCATGGCCGGCTTTGAGGACGCCGGGATCTGAACAGAAAACAAAACAGCCAAAGAGCCGGCGCCGGTTCTTTGGCTGTTTTTGACTTTGCTCAGATTTCGGTCATGCCCTGGGTGCGGCCCTTGACAAATTCCTTGCCCAGCGTATAGATCACCGCGCAGGTGGGCACGCCCAGCAGCATCCCCAGGATGCCGAAGGCGCCGCCGCCGATGGTAACAGCGGCCAGCACCCAGATCCCCGGCAGGCCCACCGACTTGCCTACTACCTTGGGATAGATCAGGTTATTCTCCAGCTGCTGCAGGATCACCAGGAACACGATGAACCACAGGGCCTTCATGGGGCTGACGAAAATAATGAGGAAGGCGCCGATGGCCGCGCCCACCCAGGCCCCGAAGATGGGGATCAGGGCCGTGAAGCCGATGACTACGGAGATCACCGGGGCGTAGGGGAAGCGGAAGATCAGCATACCCAGGCAGCAGAGACAGCCCAGGATCACCGCCTCGGTCATCTGGCCGGTGACATAGTTGGTGAAGCTCCTGTTCACCAGTGAAACCACAGAAAGCAAACGGTCGGCATGCTGCGGCTTCATGACGGCCCGGATGGCCCGGCGGCAGTTGCGGCCGTGCTGTTCCTTCTGACCCAGCACATAGAAGGACACGATCAGGGCCATGATGGTATTAAAGAGCACCTTGAAAATGGACAGGGTAATGTTGATGGTCTTGTTGGCCATGGTGCCGGCATACCTGGTGATAACATCCGTGGCGGTGGTGATGATCTTCTCCGTGTCCAGGTTCAGCTCCGGCAGATAGGCACCGAAATGGGCAAGAAAGGCGGAAAGCTCCTCCCACCACAGCTCCATCTTTTCCACCGATTGGGGCACCATGGCGGAAATACTCAGGATCGTTTCCCGCAGCTGGGGGATCAGCACCAGGAACACCGCCGCCACCACGCCGAACAGCACCACCAGGCTCAGCAGCAGACACACCGGCCGCCGCAGCCGCTGTTTCAGGGGACTCTTGCTCCTGCGCCACAGATGATTCCACAGCCTTTCCAGGGGGCGAAGAAGGACATTGAGCACAAAGGCAAAGCAGAAGCCCAGCAGGAAAGGGGATACCAACCCCAGAACCCGGTCAAGAATGCCACCTACCTGGGCGGGATTGTTGATCCCCCAGGCCAGCACCAGGGCGAAGGTGATCAGCAGCATCAACCACCGGACATTTTTTCGGTTCAGCTCCAAAGGCAACAACTCCTAAAAAGAATGTAATCAGTATACCATAGAAAAACGGGAAGAAACAGAGAAGATCTCAACAAAGTTTTACCATACTATGAATTTTTAACAAGACGGCAGGAGTGGACTGGTCGTGTATTTTCGATATTTTGACAAAGGCCCGGGAGTTGTATAAATAGCTGAATAAGTCCATCCATTTGGGCCATAGTATATCAAAAGTGACATAGCGGTGCCAATTCGACAAAAGCATTGCCAGGCACAACAGAAGAGAGAGCGAAAAACTGTTCAAACCTACAAAAAAACGAAACCGGGGAAAAAATACAAAAAATACATTGACATAGGCGTCGAGGCTTGCTAAAATACACTCACGGGTAAGGTTATTTATTTAACATTTTCCCGCGCACCGCAAGAGCGGGGCGGCGGCCCGGTGCCGGTTCCTGCAGGCAAGGGGCGGCCGTCAAGTCTCCGGTAATACAGTAAAGCTGTATGTAGAAGAAAATGATGAAATGAGAAAGGGAAGAACTATGAAAAAGACTATCAGCATGATTCTGCTTCTGTGCATGGTTTTCGCTCTGGCAGCTTGCGGCGGCTCTCAGGCCCCCGCAGCCACTGAGGCCCCCGCTGCTGAGGCTCCCGCTGCTGAGGCCCCCGCTGCTGAGGCTCCCGCAGCCGAAGCTCCTGCCGCCGAGGCCGAGTACACCCTGGGTATGGGCGTTGTCACCAGCTTCGACAGCTGCGACACCGGCAAGGCCCAGATCGACAACACTGTGGCCGCCATCGTTACCGACGCTGAGGGCAAGATCGTCCTCTGCCGTATCGACTGCCCCCAGAACAAGATGGATGTGACCGACGGCAACGTCACCACCGGCAACGAGTACCCCACCAAGATGGAGAAGGGCGACGCTTACGGCATGGTCCAGTTCGGCAACGCCATTGCTGAGTGGGACGCTCAGACCAAGGCCTTTGAGGAGTTCGTCGTTGGCAAGACCGTGGCAGAGGTCGTGGGTCTGGAGACCCAGGAGCACAACGGCCACAATGTCGCCGTTGACGAGACCCTGTACGCCGGCTGCACCATGGACATCACCGCTTTCCAGGCCGCCGTTGAGAAGGCCGGCAATGACCCCTGGGCCGTCACCTTCACCACCGCTGACGCCTTCACCCTGGGCGTGGCTGCCATCACCACCGATGCTGACTCCACCGTTCCCACCGCTGAGGAAGACGGCGTTGTGAAGATGTACACCGAGTTCGGCGCTGCTGTCGTTGGCGCAGACGGCAAGATCCTTGCCGCTCTGAACGACGCCATCCAGCCCAACATCACCGTGAACACTGCCGGTGAGATCGTTGAGACCGCTTTCGGCGGCACCAAGCGTGAGCTGGGCGATGACTACAACATGGTCAAGTTCGGCAACGCCATCGCTGAGTGGGACGCTCAGTCCGCCGCCTTCTCCGCCTACACCGTGGGCAAGACCGCTGACGAGGTCGCCGGTCTGGAGACCAAGGAGAACAACGGCCACCAGGTCACCGTTGACGAGACCCTGTTCGCCTCCTGCACCATGCAGATCACCGGCATGCAGGCTGTCATCGCCCAGGCTGCCAACTACGCCCGCTAAAACTTAGCGCAACAGAAAAAGAAATATGAGCTGATACACTATAGGAGATGAAGGTATTGAAAATAAGGGGCTGGGTGCTTTGCGCCGCCGTGCTTGCCCTCCTGCTGATGACGGGCTGCGCCGCGAAACCAACAAAGATCGAGCCTCAGGGTAAAGCCTACTTTACCTATTTCGATACCGTCTCCTATGTGTACAGCTATGCAGGAGATTCGGCAGAACGGTTCGAGGAACGTTCTGCCGAAGTTTCTCATATTCTGGAAGAATATCACAAGCTCTTCGACATCTACCATGAGTATTCCGGCATCAACAACCTCTGCACCGTCAACAAGCAGGCGGGGGGAGAGCCGGTGCCGGTGGATGAGAAGCTGATAGCGTTCCTGGATGTGGCAAAGGAGCTGTATGAAGCTACCGACGGGGAGATGAACGTGATGATGGGTGCGGTGCTCCGCCCCTGGCATGACTGCCGTGAGGCCGCCGCCGAGGACCCGGAGAAGGCCGCCCTGCCGGACAGGGACGCCCTTGCCGAGGCGGCAAAGCACACGGACTTCTCCCTGCTGGAGATCGACCACGAGAATAACACAGTGCGCATCAGCGACCCGGCGGCCTCCCTGGATGTGGGGGCTCTGGGCAAAGGCTATGCCACAGAGCGGGCGGCGGACTTCCTCCGGGAGGACGGCGCCGAAAGCTATGTTCTCAATGTGGGCGGCAACATCCGCATCATCGGCGCCAAGCCCGACGGCAGCGGCTGGGTCACTGGCATCCGGGACCCGGCAGGCGGGGACAAGGACTTTGCCATCAGCCTGCGCCTGAAGGACACCGCCTGTGTTACTTCCGGCGTTTATGAGCGTTATTTCGTGGTGGATGGACAGCGCTATCACCACATCATCGATAAGGACACGCTGTATCCCGCCGGGTATTTTGCCTCTCTCACCGTTCTGACAAAGGACAGCGGTCTGGCGGACGCCCTTTCCACCGCCCTTTTCTGCATGAGCTATGAAGAGGGCCTGGCCCTGGCGGAACAGATGGAGGGCGTGGAGGCTCTGTGGATATTCCCCGACGGCGGGATAAAATATACCCAAGGCGTGGAAGCGCTGATAGAACCGCAAAACTGATAAAGTCGTAAATAATTTGGAGGTAGGTGTGTTATGAACTTCAAAAAAAGCATATCATCCCTGAAACTGCCCCACTATAAGGGCACGGCGGCCAAGGCCTCTGTGCCTGTGGCGCCCCCCAGCGAGGTGCTGCTGCCCATGAATATGCACTCCGGCCAGGCGGCGGAGCCTGTTGTGGCCGTGGGCGATCATGTCCGCGTGGGCCAGCTGATCGCCCGGGAGGAGGGGAGAAACTCTTCCCCGGTCTATGCCAGCATTTCCGGCACTGTGGCCGCCATTGAGCCTTATGAGAGCGAGCCGGGCAGAAAGACCCAGGCCATCCTCATCAAGGGTGACGGCAAGATGGAAGTGGACCCCAGCGTCCAGCCCCCAGAGATCCATGACCTGGACAGCTTCCTGGCCGCCGTGCGGCAGAGCGGCATTGTGGGTCTGGGCGGCGCGGCCTTCCCCCTGTGGGCCAAGCTGGACGCCATCCGCAAGGGCCCCATCAAGACCGTTCTCATTAATGGCGCTGAGTGCGAGCCCTTCATCACCAGCGACCACCGCACCATGGTGGAGCACAGCGACCTGGTGGTCAAGGGTGTTGCCCTGCTGAAGGAGTATCTCCACAGCGAGGAATTCATCCTGGGTATCGAGAACAACAAGCCCGACGCCATCGCCGAGATGCAGCGGGTCTTTGCCGATGATCCCTCTGTGGTGGTCAAGCCCCTGAAGAGCGTGTACCCCCAGGGCGCCAAGCAGGTGCTGCTGTATAACGCCGCCGGCCTTGTGGTGGGCGAGGGTCAGCGCCTGGCCTCTCTAGGCTATATCATCATCAACGTGACCTCCCTGGCCAAAATGGCCGAGTATATTGAGACCGGCATGCCTCTGGTCAGCCGCTGCCTCACCGTGGACGGCTCCGCCATCAGGGAGCCCAAGAACCTGGAAGCCCCCATCGGCACCCGCATCAGCTACCTGGTGGAAGCCTGCGGCGGCCTGAAGGAAGAGGCCGGCAAGGTCATCTTCGGCGGCCCCATGATGGGCAAGACCGCCTATTCCATGGAGCAGCCCATCGTGAAGGCCACCAACGCCATCGTGGTCATGAATAAGAAGGACGCCGCTGCGCTGACCTCCTCCGCCTGCATCCACTGCGGCCGCTGCGTGGAAAACTGCCCCCTGGGCCTGAACCCCACCGCCTATGCCAAGGCCCTGGAGATCGACGACAAGATGGAGCGCTATGCCCTGCTGGATAAGGAGAAGGTCTCCCTGTGCATGGAGTGCGGCTGCTGCTCCTATGTCTGCCCCGCCCACCGTCCCCTGGTGGAGAACAACCGGGAAGCCAAGCGCTTTGCGAAAAAAGTGAAAACCGAACTGCAAGAGCAGGAAAAAGAGAAAGAAGGAGGAAAGTGATATGGAGACCAATCTGATACTTTCATCCTCTCCCCATATCCATACCCGGGACTCTTCCCGGCGGATCATGCTGGATGTGATCATCGCCCTGCTGCCCGCCGCCATTGCCGGCGTCATCATCTTCGGCGCCAAGGCCCTGGGCGTCATTGCCGCCTGCGTCATCACCGCCGTGGTCAGCGAGGCCCTGTTTAACCTTATCGTCCACAAGCAGCAGACCGTGGGAGACTTCAGCGCCGTTGTCACCGGCTTGCTGCTGGCCCTGAATCTCAGCACCAACGTGGCCATCTGGCAGTGTGTGGTGGGTACGGTCTTTGCCATCGTGGTGGTCAAGTGCCTGTTCGGCGGCCTGGGCAAGAACTTTGCCAACCCCGCCATCACCGGCCGTGTGTTCATGCTGCTGGCCTTTTCCTCTGTGGCCGGCGGCGCCAAGCCCGCAGTGGTAGAGCTGGTCAGCTCCGCCACCCCCCTGGAGCTGCTGGCCCAGGGTGCGGAGGATGCCCCCGGCCTGATGGAGCTGTTCCTGGGCCTCCATGGCGGCGCCATCGGTGAGACCTGCTGCCTGGCCCTGCTGCTCGGCTTTGCCTGGCTGCTCTTCCGCCGGGTCATCAAGTGGCATGTGCCCGTTATTTTCATCGGCACCGTGTTCGTGTTGTACCTGGTCTTTACCGGCAGCTTCCAGATGGCCCTTGCCGAGATCCTGGCCGGCGGCCTGTTCATCGGCGCCATCTTCATGGCCACCGACTATGTGACCAGCCCCATCACCCTGAAGGGTAAGATGGTCTTTGCCCTGGGCTGCGGCCTGGTGACCTTCGTCATCCGCTATTTCTGCGCCTATCCCGAGGGCGTCTCCTTCTCCATCCTGGCTATGAACATACTGACTCCCTACATCGAGAAGTTCACTGCGAATACACCGTTGGGAGGTTCTAAAAATGGCTAAAAAAGAATTTTCCAAATCCATTGCGGTGCTGCTGGTCCTGTTTGTACTGGCCGCCCTGCTGCTGACCGGCGTCAACGCCGTCACCGCCCCTCTGATCGAGGCCAACGGCGCTTCCGCCCAGTTTGAGCCTTTGTTTGCCGTCATGCCCGAGGCCCAGAATTTTGATGTGCTCTATTCCGCCCAGGATCCCGCCGCCACCACTCTGGTGGATGTGCCGGAAACCGTCACCGGCGTCTACAGCGAGACCTCCGGCCTGGGCTACGCCATCACCCTGTCCACCTCCGCCGGCTACACCAAGGAGCCCATTGAGATGACCCTGGCTGTGGATGCCGAGGGCAAAATCTCCGCCCTGGAGGTCACCGCCTATCCCGAGAGCCGGGATGTGGGCGCTGAGTATCTGACCAGCTTCCAGGGACAGGACTCCGCCCTGCCCGATGTGGGCCTGGTGGCCGGTACTACCTTCTCCTCCGCTGCCATCAAGAACGCCGTCAGCGACGGCTTTGCCGCCCTGATCAACAACGACCTGGTGGGCGCCGGCGTGAAGAGCGACGATCAGGTCCTGCTGGAGCTGCTGCCCCAGGCCTATCCCGGCATCGCCAGCAACGGCGTGGGCCAGTATGAGGAGGCTGAGGTCAATTCCGGCTCCATCCTCAAGGCCTTCAAGGCCCTTAACGGCTCCGGCTTCGGCTTTATCCTCAACGACGGCAGCGCCAACTACCTGGGCGTCTGGACCCTGGCCGGCGGCGCGAAGATCCTTGACCTGGAGGGCAATACCGTGGATAACGCCGCCCTGCTGGAGGAGATCAAGGCCTACGGTGCCGCCAATGCGGAGAGCCTGGCCGACAAGGAGATCGCCAAGCTGCAGCGCATGGTATCCGAGGGCGCGGAGATCACCGCCCTGCCCGTGGAACTCTATAACAGCGTCACCGGCGTTTACTCTATCCTGGACGGCGGCGCGCAGTTCTATGGCTTCGTGGCCCGCAGCTATGGCTACAGCAACCTGCCCATGGCCGTCTACTATGTGCTGGATGTAAACGGCGCCATCGTCTCCATGACTGCCGACGAGCTGATCTTCTACAAGGATTACTTCAGCGACTATACCCTGGATGAGCCCAGCTACAAAGAGGGCTTCATCGGCCTGACCGGTGACAGCTACACCGGTGAGCAGGCCATCATTGCCGGCGCCACCATGAGCACCGGCGGCATGGATACCGCCACCAAGGACGTTTTCGCCGCCTTTGCGGCAATCGCATAAAAGGAGGGGAACGGTATGAATGAAACCAAGAAAAGCCCCAAGCTGCTGGAAGCCATAGGGGCAAACCCCGTGCTGGTCCTGCTTCTGGGCGCCTGCCCCGCCATGGCTCTGACCACCGATGTGCGCGCCGCTTTGGCCATTGGCCTGGCGGCCCTGGTGGTCATGGTGCTCAGCAGTGTGGTCATCGCCGCTTTGACCAAGCTGATCCCCCAGGGGGCCCGGCTTGCCGCCTGCGTGCTGGTGACCGCCGCCTTCGTCTCCGCCGTGGAGATGCTGATGAACGCATATCTGCCCGGTGTCTACAGCATGATGGGCATCTACCTGGCCGTCTGCGCCGTGAACCTGCTGCTCTTCGGCGCTGCCGAGAACGCCGCGGAGGCCGGCTTCGGCAAGGCCCTGGTCAACGCCCTGGTCACCGGTCTGGTGTTCACCGCTGTGATCCTGGTGGTGGCCGCCATCCGGGAGCTGTTCGGCTGCGGCAGCTTTGCCGGCAATGAGATCGCCTTCCTGAAGGCCCATGCCGTGGTCACTCTGACCCAGCCCACCGGCGGCTTCATGATCTTTGCCTTCGTGGCGGCCGTGGTCAACAAGCTCTTCCCCGGCTGCTGCTGCGCCGCCAGAGGCACCGCCTTTGCCGCCGCCGGCCTGACGGATGTGAAATGCGCTGAGAAGGAGGGAGTCTGATGAAAGAGATACTTCTTTTGATCCTTGGCGGAGTACTGGCCAATAACTATGCTTTCGAGAAGTTCCTGGGCGTCACCCCGCTGCTGGGCTACTCCCGGAAGGAGAACAAGCTGGTGGCTCTGGGCCTTTCCGTCACGGTGGTGATGCTGCTGGTGGCTGCCATCGCCTACCCGGTGCAGGCAGCGCTGGCAAACAGCGGCCTTGACTATCTCCGGCTGCTGGTGTTTGTGGCGCTGGTGCTGCTGGTAGTCTATGTGGTGGAGCTGGTTGTCAAGGGCCTCATGCATCAGTGCCTGGGTGTGTACTTCCCGCTGATCGCCCTGAACAGCGCCGTGCTGGGCCTGGCCCTGGAGGCCGGTGCCAAGGGCTACAGCTATGGTCAGACCCTGGCCGCCGCCCTGGGCGTGGGTCTGGGCTTCCTGGTGGCCCTGCTGCTGATGAACGGCGTACAGAGCCGCATTGAGGAGAAGCATATCCCCGCCGCCTTCCGCGGTCTGCCCATCAGCCTGCTGGCCGCCTCCATCATCGCTATGGTGCTGGTCGCCTTCAAATGAGCGGCGCCGCGAAGAGAAAGCCTGTTTTTGACCTGATCCTGATCGGGGGGCTGCTGCTTCTGGCCCTGGTGTGCTATCTGCTTTTTGCCGGGAGCAAGAGCGATGGCAACGTGGCCGTGGTCTGCATCAACGGCGTGGAGACCGAGCGCTACCCCCTGTATCAGAATGGCCGCTACCCGCTCAACGGCGGCAGCAACATCCTCATCATTGAAAACGGCGTTGCCTGGCTGGAGGATGCGGATTGCCCCGATAAGCTCTGCGTCCGTCAGGGCAAGGTGCATCTGGACGGCCAGGTCATCACCTGTCTGCCCAATAAGCTCACCGTCACCATCCGGGCCGACAACAGCGAAGTGGAGCTGATAAGCTGATGAAAACAAAAAAGATCGCCGTCCTGGCCCTGGCCATCGCCCTGGCCATGATCCTCTCCTTCGTGGAGAGCCAGATCCCTGCCTTTGTGGCCATCCCCGGGGTAAAGATCGGCCTGGCCAATATCGCCGTGGTCTTTGTGCTCTATAAGCTGGGCTGGAAGGAAGCGGTGCTGATCTCCCTGGTGCGGGTGTTCATGGTGTCCGTGCTGTTCGGCACGGCGGTGAGCCTGTTTTACAGCGTGGCCGGCGCGGTGCTGAGCCTGACAGGCATGGTGCTGCTGAAAAAGACGGGACTGTTTTCCACCGTGGCCGTCAGCGTCACCGGCGGCGTGCTGCACAATGTGGGTCAGATCCTGATGGCCTGCCTGCTGCTGGAGACCAATGTGATCGTGTATTACCTGCCCTTCCTGATCCTCAGCGGCGTGATCGCCGGCGTGGTCATCGGGGTAGTCTCGGCCATCATGGTCAACCGGGTGCAGGTGGAATGCTGACAAGTGAATAGGCAATGCTATAGGAAAAAACAATGCCGGAACTCAGGTTCCGGCATTGTTTTTTCTTCATTTCCATAAAAATATTTTGCCATGCGAAAAATATTACAACTAAGCGTGCAAAACGCACTAGTATTCAAGGGAAAATCATGTAAAATACAAATAGTTTCATCATATTACACAAAACAATGCGGGGGATAAAAAATGCAGGACGTGCTGAAAAATTTCCGCTTACAGGGCGGCGTGGTAAGTTGTGAGCCTTATGGCTGCGGCCACATCAACAGAACCTATCTTGTGGTGATGGATTCCGGCAAACGCTATATTCTCCAGGGACTGAGCACCGTTGCTTTCAAGGATATTCCCGGCCTGATGGAAAATGTAGGTGCCGTCACCCGTCACCTGGCAAAAAAAGTCAGTGAGGAGCGGGGCTGCCTGCATCTGGTGCCCACGGTGGACGGCGCTGACTATTACCATGATGGCGCCCAGGGCTATTGGCGGGTCTATGACTTTGTGGAGGACAGCCTTTGCCTCCAGGCCCCGGAGACCCCGGAGGACTTTTATCAGAGCGCCGTGGCCTTCGGCACCTTCCAGCGCCAGCTGGCGGATTTCCCCGCCGAGACCCTGCATGAGACCATTGTGAACTTCCATAACACCCCGGACCGCTATGCCAAGTTCAAGGCTGTGCTGGCCGGGGACCGGCTGGGCCGGGCAAAGAGCGCCCGATACGAGATCGAGGAATTCCTGAAGCGGGAGGCCGACGGGGCCACGCTGATGAATATGCTCCATGAAGGGAAGCTGCCCCTGCGCGTCACCCATAACGACACCAAGCTGAATAACGTCATGCTGGATGCCCGGACCCGCAAGCCCCTCTGCGTTATCGACCTGGACACCGTCATGCCCGGCCTGCTGGCCTTTGACTTCGGCGATTCCATCCGCTTCGGCGCCGCCACTGCTGCGGAGGATGAGCGGGACCTGAGCAAGGTCTCCCTGGATCTGGAGCTGTACCGCATTTTTGCCCAGGGCTTTATCAGCGCCTGCCCCCAGCTGACGGAGGCGGAGTATGTGAGCCTGGCCTGGGGCGCCAGAACCATGACCCTGGAGTGCGGCCTGCGTTTCCTTACCGACTATCTGGACGGGGACCACTATTTTGCCATCCACCGGGAGGGGCATAACCTGGACCGCTGCCGCACCCAGCTGAAGATGGTGCAGGATATGGAGGGCAAGTGGGAGCAGATGCTCGCCATCATCGAGGAGATCCATAAGGCCTGAATTGGAAAAATTTATTGGTGAACTTTCCCGCCGGATATGCTACAATTATAAAAAATAAAGTCAGGGACGGAGCGATGGTATGAACGTTCTCTTTAATAGCAACCGGCTCAGCGAGCTGCTGAACAATCTGCAATTACTGACGGGCATATGGGTGAATATTTTTGATGCCGACGGCAAGGACATCCGGCTTTTCGGCAACGCGGCCGCCTTTTGCCAGCATATCCAGGCCGAGGCGGAGGGGCGCCGCCGCTGCGAGGACTGTGACGCCCGGGCGGTGGAGAGGTGCGCCGCCCTGGGCCGGGCCTACCAGTACCGCTGCCACGCGGGGCTGAAGGAGATCGTGGTGCCCATCTATGACCAGGGTGTGCCCATCGCCTACATGGTCTTTGGCCAGCTGCTGGACGATACCCCCCAGAAGCAGCAGTGGGAGGCCACGGTAAAGACCCTGGGCTGGTACGGCGGGGATATGCTGGAGCTGAAGGACGCCTTCGGTCAGATCCGGCAGTATTCCGAGCGGGAGATCAAGGCCTTTACGGAGATCCTGGAGGCCCTGACCCACTATGTGCTGCTGGAGGGCATGATCCATTCCGCCCAGTATACCGACCAGCAGAAGCTGGAGATGTATATAGACCAGCACTATATGGAGAAGCTGAGCCTGAAGCAGATCTCCCGGGACCTGAACATGGGCACCACCAAGCTCTGCGCCGTGGCGAAAAAGCTCTCCGGGGACGGCAGCGTCACCCGTCTGATCTCCCAGCGCCGGGTCCAGGCGGCAAAGCGCCTGCTGCTGCGGGAGGATATCCCCATCTCCTCCGTGGCGGAGCGGGTAGGCTTCAGCGATTACAACTATTTCACAAAGATTTTTAAGACCATCGAGGGTGTGACCCCCTCCGCTTACCGCAAGTATAACGGCCAGCATTGACCGTTTATTGCGCAAATGTCACAAAAATATTTTGTAAATATGCATGAAAATTTACAAAAGGATTAAAGCCAGGATAAAATTGCGCAAAGGCGAATGATTTTTTATATAAAATGTAAATTCAAACAAGTATAATAAACCCATGGTAAAGAATGCTTGTGAAGGTTGACAGATACTTAACGGAATCTTAACGTTGGACAGCTTTTACGTCCCATCCATCTGTAAGAAAGGCGAAATTGCTTTTCGGAATAAAATTTATGTAAGGAGAAAAACGATGAAAAAGATTTTAGCACTGCTTCTTGCACTGACCATGGTCTTTGCTCTGTGCGCCTGCGGCGGCAGCTCCGCTCCCACAGCGGAGGCACCCGCAACTGAGGCTCCTGCAGCTGAGGCTCCCGCAGCGGAGGCTCCCGCAGCGGAGGCTCCCGCCGGTGATGAGATCGTCCTGGACGTCATCATCTGCCAGTACGGCCCCAACACCAACGAGTGGTTCCTGGGCTCCGGCATGAACGGCACCAACTTTGTTGACAAGTTCGAAGCGGAGAACCCCGGCGTCAAGCTGAACCTGGAGGTTGTCTCCTGGAACGACGTTTATACCGTGGTTGATACCCGCATCGCCAGCGGCAATGCCCCTGACATTCTGAACATTGACGTGTTCGCCAACTACGCCAACGAAGGTCTGCTGATGCCCGTCTCCGAGTACTGCCCGGACGAGCTCTTCAACGACTTCTTCCCCTCCTTCATTGACCAGTCCGTCATCGACGGTGTCTGCTGGGCCGTTCCCGACCTGGCCTCTGCCCGCGCCCTGTTCTACAATGTAGATATGTTCGAGGAAGTTGGCGTTGAAGTCCCCACCACCTGGGCTGAACTGGAAGATGTTTCTCAGGCCATTCTGGACTACTATGACGGCGAAGTGTATCCATGGGGTATTGATATGACCACCGACGAAGGCCAGGCTGCTTTCGCCTACTACACCTGGGGCAACGGCGGCGGCTTCGTTGATGCCGACGGCAACTGGGCCCTGAACTCCGCTGAGAACGTGGAAGCCATTGAGTACGCTGTCAGCCTGGTAAAGAACGGCTACACCAACCCCAACCCTGAGACCCAGACCCGTTACGACCTGCAAGATATGTTCGCTGCCGGCAAGATGGCCATGGTCATTGCTCCCAACTCCCTGCCCACTTACGTGAGTGATAAGGGCGGCACCATCAACATGGCTACCGCTGGTATCCCCGCCAACGAGGGCAAGACCGGTTCCTCCGTGGGCGTTATGGACCGTGTTATGGCCTTCAAGGATGACGCTGCTCCCGACCAGGCTGCCCGCAACGAGGCCATCGGCAAGTTCCTCACCTTCTTCTACAATCCTGAGAACTACGTTGGCTGGGTCAGCATGGAAGGCTTCCTGCCCGCTGTCAACTCTGCTGTTGAGGCTCTGGTTGCTTCCGATCCTTCCTTCGCCGGCTGGCTGGATGTTCTTGGCAGCTGCCAGTTCTATCCCACCTCCATGGCTGAGTGGGACGCTGTGAAGCAGGGTGTTATCGCCGCTGAGCAGAACGCTCTCACCGGCGCCGATGTGCAGGCCGAGCTGGATGCACTCCAGACCCAGATCGCCGGCTAATTCGCAACAGGCAAACAGAACACAGGATTCTTCCGGGGGCCGGACAACGTCCGGCCCCTTTTCCATAAAGTTCTTTTCAAAGCGTATGGCCGCCGGTGCGTTTTGAAAAGAACTTTGAGAACGAGAAATTTTAAGAGAGAAGGGTTTAAGCGTGAACAACAGACTCGGACAAAAGATCGAACCCTATGTATGGCTGCTGCCCAGCCTGATACTGATGGCGATCTTCGTGGTATTCCCCATCTGCATCGTTTTCCGGATTGCCTTCAGCGAGGTGTCCAAATCCGGCCTGGTGGGGGGCTTCGTGGGCTTCAAGAACTTTGCCGATGCCATCTCCCTGCCGGCATTCAAGACGGTCATGCTCAATACGCTGTATTGGGTGGTTTCCGTGGTGGTGCTGTCCACGGTGATCGGCTTTATCGTGGCAATGGTTCTGAACCAGGATTTCAAAGGCAGAAAGATTGCCAGGGCCATCGTGGTCTTCCCCTGGGCCACTTCTCTGGTCATCCAGGCCTCCGTCTGGAACTACATCATCAAATATGAGTACGGCAACCTGAACAACATCCTGCTGAACCTGGGCATCATCAAGGAGGCCATCAACTGGCGCTCCAGCTACCAGATTGAGTTCATCTGGGAGTGTGGTGTGGGCATTTTCGTCACCATTCCCTTCGTCACCTTCTGCGTGCTCTCTGGCCTGCAGTCCATTGACAAGTCTCTGTATGAGGCGGCGGAGATTGACGGCGCCAGCTTCTGGGACCGGCTTTTCAACATCACCATTCCCCTGGTGAAGCCCTCCCTGACAGTGGCCACCGTTCTGAACATCATCTATGTGTTCAACTCTTTCCCCATCATCTACACCATGACCAAGGGCGCTCCCGCCAACAAGACAGATACTTTGGTCACATTCCTGTACATGCTGAACTTCTATGACCGGAAGAAAGGCCCGGCCACGGCGCTGTCGGTGATCGGCTTCCTTGTCTTGTGTCTGTGTTCCGGCATCTATATGCTGGGCGTCATGAGAAAGGAGGAAGACTGATGAATCGTACCTCCGCTGCAAAACAAAACAAGGTGGCCCTGGCGCTGCTGCTTCTGGTGGTCATTATGGCCGGCATTTTGCTCAGCGTCCCTGCCTACCGGTTTACTTCCACGGTATACAGCCAGAAATCTCCCAACACCTTTGTGGGCGATGAAAAATACCTGGCCGTCAAGGCCGAGGTGGAGACCCTGGCCGATGAATACCGGACACAGGGCATGGAAGTTACCGTTGACGAATCCGTCACCGAGCGCACCAACTCCAAGGGGGAGAAGACCTCCCTGGTGGCCTTTACCATCAGCGAGAAGTTCACCAAGAACGGCTGGTCCTTCCTGACCGCCGGCATCAATTCTTCCTGCGCCCTGGCTGCCATTCTGATTTGCCTGCTGGGCGCGCTGGCCTGCGCCGCCCTGGGCTGCCGCGGCAGCCTGGACACCACCTATAAATTCCTGGACAGCGGCAGCGCCCGGCTGCGCAATGCCTCCTGCTGGCTGCTGCTGATTGCCATATTGCTGGTGCCGGTGTTCTTCATGATGAGCACCTATACCCTCTCACGCCGGGTGGGGCTGTACACCGCCGGTATCGTCACCGAGGGGAAGGAAGCTCTGTTCCAGACTCTGGACAAGTTCCTCTTTGCCGGGATGGCCGGAGAGAACGTGGATGTGGCCCTGAAGAATCTGAAATTCAGCAATACTGGCGTTCTCTGGGCTCTGCTGCCGGTTGCCTTTGTGGGCCTTGTAGCGGCAATCCAGCTTCGCTTCGGCACCGTGAAGCATACGCTGCTTCGGGGTTTGCTGTATGCCTTTGTGATCGGTATGTGCCTTTTCATCCTGTACCCCTACTATGTCATGCTGATTACTGCTTTCCGCACCAACGCAGAGACCAACGACATGTACTTCCAGCACCTGTTCCCCACGGAATGGAAGTGGGAGAACCTGAGCCACATTGTGAGCCGGGGTGTTCCCCGCTACCTGCTGAACTCTGCCATGATCGCCGGCGGCGCCACCCTGATCGCTCTGATCTGCGGCATCCCCGCCGCCTATGCCATGAGCCGCATGAAGTTCAAGGGCAAGAAGATCTTCCTGGGCTTTGTCATCATGAGCCAGATGTTCTCCCCTGTGGTGCTGCTGATCGGTATTTCCCAGCTGATGAGCACCCTGCACCTGAATGACAACATTCTGGGCCTGATGCTGATCAATGCCGCCTTCAACCAGGCCTTTGCCATCTGGCTGCTGCGGGGCACCTTCGTGGCTATCTCTCCGGAGATGGAGCAGGCCGCCCGTATTGACGGCTGCAGTGTGCTGGGCTCCCTGTGGCATGTGCTGTTGCCTATGGCCGCCCCCGGCATCGTCACCACGCTGATCTTCGTGTTCATCAACGCCTGGAATGAGTACACCATCTCTACTGTCCTCATTTCCACCGCTTCCAACCGGCCCATTACCGTGGGCATCACCCAGTTCTCCTCTTTCAACATGATCGAGTGGCAGTACCTGTTTGCCGCCTCCCTGCTGGCCACCATTCCTGTGGTCATTATGTTCATGTTTATTGAGAAGCACCTGACCTCCGGCCTTACCGCCGGCGGCGTCAAGGGCTGAGGAAACTTCATTATACGCAAAAAACAGCAGAGACGAATTCGTCTCTGCTGTTTTTTGATGGAGTTAATCTCACTTCTCCGCCACGCCGATGGCCAGAGTGGCGGGAGCGTTGGCTTTGATCAAAGCCAGGGCCTCGTCCATGGCCTTCTCATCCTCGGAAATGGTGTCGGCAATTTCCTTGCCGTTCACAACGAACACCAGCCGGTAGTAGGCAAAGACCGTGTTGCCGCAGCACATGCGGCCGTTGACCTCCTGAATGCGGATGAACACCCGCTCCAGCAGGGTATAATCCATAAAGCGGGTCTTGAACCCGTCCCGGAAATAGACGCCCAGCTTGCCAACCTTTACCTTGTCAAAGACCGCTGCCGCCTCATAGTCGGCGCTGACTTCCGGGCTTACGACCGCACCATTGATCCCTGCAAATTTCTTTTCTGCCATAGTATTACCCTCCTTTATGTATTACTGCTATATGATAAATGCTTATAACAGGCTTATGTTTTTCCCCTGCCGGGTGATCAGTCCCTCGTCGCACATATTCCGCAGCTCCCGCATCATGCTGGTGCGGTCGGCGCAGAGATAGCTGGCCAGCTGGGAAAAGGACTGGTCCAGCTGGAAGCTGCGGCTGCCGGTCTTTTCGCTGAGATAATCAAAATAGGCCTGCAGCTTCCGGCGCAGAGATTTCTTGCTGATCATATTGATGCGTACGGAGAGACTCTGGGCCTTTCTGGCCGACAGTTCAAAGAGATTCCGCGTCAGCTGGCTGTGGTGGGCGCAGGCCTTGGGGCAGCGGCCGTAAATGCAGCTGAAGCGAAAGAACAGTACCTGGCAGTCACTGTCCGCCTCCACCGCATAGCCAAGATCCCCATAGGGCATGGCAAAGACCTCGCCGAAAATGTCGTCGGGGCCGTACTGCTCCAGCAGGGCGTATTCCCCCTCACTGTCCATGCAGTACAGATGGGCCCGGCCGGCAGTAAGCACACACAGGTATTCCAGACTGGAGGCATAGACCAGTATGGTCTCCCCCCGCTTGAAGCTGCGCTTTTCCGGCTTGAAGCAGTTGATCATGGCCTCGATGCTCTCCGGGCTGATCCCATCGAACAGCTGTACATTCCCCACGATATGCCCTCTTTTCATCTGCAATCATAATATATCATTATTATAGCATAAAAGTGTTGCGTGCGCTACGCCCATTTGCTATAATCTGCAATATAATTACGATAGAATTCTAACAATGACACGGAGGAGTATTGCTATGTACTGCACCAGAAAAGTAACGGACGATCTGATTTGGGTGGGCGCTGACGACCGCCGCCTGGCCTGTTTCGAGGGCGTGTATGGCGTTCCTGACGGTGTTTCCTACAATTCCTACCTGCTGCTGGACGAGAAAACCGTCCTGTTTGATACCGTAGACAAGGCGGTTTATGAGACCTTCTTTGAGAATCTGGAGCAGGCCCTGGGCGGCCGGGCACTGGATTACCTGGTCATCTCCCATATGGAGCCGGACCATGCCGCCACAGTGGAGGGCCTGCTGCTGCGCCATCCGGAGACCCGCATCCTCTGCAACGACAAGATCAAAACCATGCTGGGCCAGTTTTTCCGGGGACTGGACCTGACCGACCGGATTGACCTGGTGAAAGAGGGGAGTGTCTTCTCCTCCGGCCGGCATGAATTTACCTTCCTTATGGCCCCCATGGTTCACTGGCCCGAGGTCATGATGAGCTATGACAAGACGGACAAGATCCTCTTCTCCGCCGATGCCTTCGGCACCTTCGGCGCCCTCAACGGCCGGCTCTTTGCCGACGAGTGCGATTTCATGGCCGATTATCTGGACGAGGCCCGCCGCTATTACACCAACATCGTGGGCAAGTACGGCATGCAGGTGCAGAATGTGCTGAAAAAGGCCGCCGGGCTGGATATCGCCCTGGTCTGTCCCCTCCACGGCCCGGTGTGGCGGAAGGACTTCGGCAGCTTCCTGGAGAAGTACCTGCTGTGGAGCAGCTATGCTCCCGAGGAAAAGAGCGTCATGCTGGCCTACGCCTCGGTGTACGGCCATACGGAGAATGCCGCCAACATCCTGGCTGTGAAGCTGTGCGAGCGGGGCGTGCGGGTGCGTATGTATGACACCTCCGTCACCCCCGCCAGCTATATCCTGTCTGACGCCTTCCGCTGCAGCCACCTGGTCTTTGCCGCCACTACCTATAACAACGGCGTCTTTGTCACCATGGAGAACCTGCTCCACGACATCGCCAACCACAATCTGCAGGGCCGCAAGGTGGCCATCATGGAAAACGGCAGCTGGGCCCCCGCCAGCGGCAAGCTGATGCGGGAGATGCTCTCCGGCCTGAAGAACACCCAGTTCATCGGCGAGAACATCACCCTCCGCTCCTCCCTGGCGGAGGACCAGCTCAGCCAGCTGGACGCCCTGGCCGACGCCATTGCCGCCGACACGCAGGCATAAGCGCATCCCGCACTTCCCTCCGGGCCGAAAGGCCCGGACTTTTTTATGCCCGCCCACAATATATAGTTTACAGGCAGAAAATCTCAGGCCGTGGAAAATATGGCATAAAAGTGAATGAATAGCATAAATATGGAATTAAATGGAAGTTATCCACCTATTGACAATAAACGAACAGGATTGTTAGAAACTTGTCCAGTGAAAAAGACTTTTTTTATACCAAAAATTATAGACAATTTATGACCGGTTGTGATACAATTCTTTGATGTAAGACTACGGCAAATTTTGAAGAGGTGAAGCTTATGTCCCATACGTTTAAAGGCGGCGTGCACCCCAATTACATGAAGGCCCCGGAAGTTCCCGTGACCGTTATTGCACCGCCGTCCCAGGTAGTGATACCTATGATACAGCACATAGGCGCGCCCTGCCAGCCCCTGGTTAAGGTAGGCGACTATGTAAAGATGTATCAGAAGATCGGCGAAAACCCGGTCCCTGTTTCCGCGCCCGTCCATTCCTCCGTCTCCGGCAAGGTCATCGCTGTGGAGCCCAGACCCCATCCCCTGGGGGATATGATCATGTCTGTGGTCATCGAGAACGACTTCCAGGATACCCCGGAACTGATGCCCCCCCTCACCGAGGAGCAGCTGAAGGACCCCGAGGCCATTCTGGAGCGTATCCGTGAGGCCGGCGTGGTTGGCATGGGCGGCGCCATGTTCCCCACCGCTGTGAAGATCCGCGGCGGTATCGGCAAGGTGGATAAGCTGATTATCAACGGCGCCGAGTGTGAGCCTTACCTGAACGGCGACCACCTGACCATGCTGAACTTCCCCACCCAGCTGCTCAAGGGCATTGAGCTGGTGCGTATCGCCAACTGCGTGGAGAAGGCCTACTACGGCATCGAGGTCAACAAGCAGGACGCCATCAATCTGCTCAACTCCCTCAATCCCGCTCAGTACGGCATTGAGATCGTCCCCGAAGAGGTCAAGTACCCCCAGGGCGGCGAGAAGATGCAGGTCAAGGCCGTCACCGGCCGCGAGGTGAAGCCTGGCGGGCTGCCCTCCGGCGTGGGCTGCAACGTGGTCAGCACCCGTACCTGCTACGCCATCTACCAGGCCTGCTATGAGGGCAAGAGTGTTATTGAGCGTATCGTCACCTACGGCGGCAGCGCGCTGAAGGCTCCCGTCAACGGCCTGACCCGCGTGGGCACTCCCTTCAAGCACATTGCCGAGCAGTGCGGCGGCTTTGTGAAGACCCCCCGGAAGATTGTTCTGGGCGGCCCCATGATGGGCATCTGCGCTACCAGCTTTGATGCGCCCACCGTCAAGGGCACCGCCGGCGTCCTGTTCTTCACCGAGGAAGAGGATAGGCATGTGGAGAACCCCACCTGCATCCGCTGCGGCAAGTGCATCACCGTCTGCCCCATGAATCTGGAGCCCGTGTTCATGTACATGTACTACAGCAAGGGCGACTATGAGAATATGGAGAAATATCACGTTATGGACTGCTTCGAGTGCGGCAGCTGCTCATTCAACTGCCCCGCCAGAATGCCTCTGACCCACGCCTTCAAGACCGCCAAGATCATGTTCCAGGTCAAGATGGCCAAAGAAAAGGCCAAGGCTGAGGCAGAAGCGGCAGCAAAGGAGGCCAAGAAATGAGCGAGAATAAAGAAAGAATTGTCCTTGACGTTGCGTATCAGCCCCAGGTAAGGACTGCTACCGACACCAAGCGCATCATGCTCAACGTCATCCTGGCTCTGATGCCCGCTCTGGCCGTGGCCGTGTGGCAGTATGGCGTTTACCCCCTGGTGCTGGCCCTGATCTCTGTGGCCTCCGCCGTGTTCTTTGAGTGGGGCTACCGCAAGCTGATGAAAAAGACCTGCACCGTGGGCGACCTGTCCGCCTGCCTGACCGGTCTGCTGCTGGCCCTGGTCCTGCCCACCAACGCCCCCTGGTGGCTGCCCATCATCGGCAACTTCTTTGCCATCGTGGTGGTGAAGCAGCTCTACGGCGGCATCGGCAAGAACTTCCTGAACCCCGCCCTGGCCGGCCGTGCCTTCCTGCTGGCGTCCTACGCCGCCATTATGGGCCGCTACGCTGTGCCCAAGGCCCTGACTGCCGCCGTTGACGGTGTCACCATGGCAACCCCCCTGTCCTACCTGTATTCCGGCGCTGCCATGCCCGGATACATGGGCTTCAAGTCCCTGCTGCTGGGAACCATTCCCGGCTGCATCGGTGAGCTGAGCACCCTGGCCCTGCTGATCGGCGGCGCCTACCTGCTGGCCACCAAGGTCATCTCCTGGCGTATCCCCGGCGCTTACCTGGGTACCGTGGCTGTCCTCTGCCTGATCTTCGGCCATGAGGGCTACGGCAATGTGGACTGGATGCTCTACAACCTGATGTCCGGCGGCCTGATGCTGGGCGCCATCTTCATGGCCACCGACTACGCCACCAGCCCTGTGACCCTTAACGGCCAGCTGCTCTACGGCGTGGGCTGCGGCGCGCTTACCGTACTGATCCGCTACTTCGGCGGCTTCCCCGAGGGCGTCACCTATGCCATCCTGATCATGAACCTGTGCACCTGGGCCATCGATAAGGGCTTCCACCGTCATCAGTTCGGCGTCACCAAGGAAGACATCGCAGCTGAGAAGGCAGCCAAGAAGGCAGCAAAGGAGGCGGCAAAATGAATAAGATCCTGAAGCTTACCATTGTTCTGTTCCTGGTCTGCGCCGTCGTGGCCGGCGTTCTGGGTGTGGTCAACGAACTGACCAAGGACACCATTGCCGAGCAGCAGCGCATCAAGACCGAGCGGGCCTATGCCGCGGTCCTGGCTTCTGACGGCTATACCGAGGTGGCCTTTGACAAGGCCGCATTCCCCAGCATTGATGCGATCAGCGAATGCACCAACGGCGCGGGCCACGTGGTCATGACCACCTTCACCGGCGCCCAGGGCAAGATCACCATGGCTGTGGGCGTGGATACCGACTATAAGTGCACCGGTATCTCCATCATCTCCCACTCCGAGACCTCCGGTCTGGGCGCAAACGCTGCCAGCTCCGCTGAGGTGGGCGTCAACTGGCGTGCCCAGTTTGTGGGCGAGGATAAGACCGTGGCCATCACCAAGGCCGGCGGCAACATCGATGCTCTGGCCGGTGCCACCATCACCTCCCGCAGTGTAGCTGAAGCAACCGCAACCGCCATCGTGGCTGTTGAATCTCTGGGTTAAGGAGGAACGGCTGAATGAATATCAAGAAACAGTTTAAGGAAGGCCTGATCACCAACAACCCGGTTCTGGTGCAGCTGATCGGCATGTGTGCCACCATGGCTATCACCACCACCCTCTTCAACGGTGTGGGCATGGGCCTGTCCGTTCTCATCATCCTGACCTGCTGCAACGTTGTTGTGGCCGCCATCCGCAAGATCATCCCCAACGAGATCCGCCTGGCCATCTTCGTTGTCATCATCGCAGGCTTTGTTACCATTGTTGACCTGCTGCTGAAGGCCTACATACCCGCCCTGTCTGACGCACTGGGCGTGTTCATCCCCCTAATCGTCGTTAACTGCATCATCATCGGCCGTGCCGAGGCCTTCTGCCAGAAGAACACCGTGGGCGCTTCCTTCTTTGACGGCATCTTCCAGGGCATCGGCTACACCCTGGTGCTGATCGTCATGTGCGTCTTCCGTGAGTTCACCGGCAGCGGCCGTTTCGGCGGCGGCCTGATCGACCTGGCCAAGGGCATCACCATGGACGGCACCGGCGCCGGCATCCAGATCTTCCCGGAGACCTATGGCGCCTCCATCATGACCCTGCCCTTCGGCGGTTTCCTGACCCTGGGCCTGCTGATCGCTCTCATGCAGTACGCCCTGAAGAAATCCGCCAAGAAGCAGGAGCTGAAGGCACAGGAAGAAAAGGAGGCTGAAGAATAATGCTGACCAATATTATTTCCATCTCCCTGGGCGCGATCCTGATCAACAACTTTATCTTCTCCCAGTTCCTGGGCTGCTGCCCCTTCCTGGGCTGCTCCAGCAAGGTGGAGACCGCCACCGGCATGGGTCTGGCGGTTGTGTTCGTCATGGGTCTGGCCTCTGCCATCTGCTGGGTCATCAATGAGTACCTGCTGGTGGCCCTGCACCTGGAATTTCTGCAGACCCTGGCCTTCATCCTGGTCATCGCTGCCCTGGTGCAGTTTGTTGAGATGTTCCTGAAAAAGTCCGTCCCCTCCCTGTACTCTGCCCTGGGCATCTACCTGCCCCTGATCACCACCAACTGCGCGGTTCTGGGTGTTGTGCTGCTGAACGTGCAGAACAACTACAACTTCCTGGAGTCCCTGGTTTACGGTATCACCGGCGGTCTGGGCTTCATGCTGGCCATCGTTCTCTTCGCCAGCGTCCGTGAGCGCATCGAGTTCTCCGATTATCCCGAGTGCTTTGAGGGCTTCCCCATCTGCCTTGTCTCTGCCGCCCTGCTGGCTCTGGCCTTCATGGGCTTCAGCGGCATGAAGATCTTCTAAGGAGGGTGAGAGAGATATGACTTCTATCCTTCTGGCCATTCTGGTCCTGGGCGTGCTGGGCGGCATCTTCGGCGCCATCCTGGCCTTCGCCTCTCAGATATTTCACGTGGAAGTAGACCCCAAGCAGGAAGCCATTCGCAGCTGCCTGGCCGGCGCTAACTGCGGCGGCTGCGGCTACCCCGGCTGTGACGGCTATGCTGCCGCTGTGGCTGCCGGCGAAGCTCCCACCAACCGCTGCGTTGCCGGCGGTGCGGAAGCTGCCGAGCATATCGCACGCATCATGGGCGTGGACGCTGGCGCTGCCGAGAAGATGGTGGCTTTCGTTCCCTGCTCCGGCACCGAGGGCCATGCGGAGATGCGCTTCAACTACTCCGGCCCTGTGGATTGCCGCGCCGCCATGCTCTTCGGCGGCAAGAGCAACAAGACCTGCACCTTCGCCTGCATCGGCCTGGGCAACTGTGTCAAGGCCTGCCAGTTCGGCGCCATGCACATTGTGGACGGCGTCGCCAAGGTGGACCGCTCCAAGTGCGTGGGCTGCGGCGCCTGTGCCGATACCTGCCCCAAGAGCATTATCAAGATGATCCCTGAGTCTCAGAAGGTGATCCCCGCCTGCGGCAATAAGGACAAGGGCGCAAAGGTCATGAAGATGTGCGACTTCGGCTGCATCGGCTGCATGAAGTGCCAGCGTGAGTGCCCTGCTGACGCCATTGTCGTCAAAGACAACCTGGCCGTGGTGGATCCGGAGAAGTGCGTGGGCTGCGGCCACTGTGCCGATATCTGCCCCCGCCACATCATCAACTGGCTGGGCAACAAGGAATCAAATTCCTGAACTGAAAAATCCCTGTCCTTTCGGACAGGGATTTTTTCATTTCCAATGAAGTTTATAAGCTTCAATTTCCGCGGTAGTAATTGATGAGACAGCCATCGGCGATGACGTGCCGCTCGGCATCGGTCAGTGCGCCGATAGACACGGGGAAGGGGAGAACGCTGCCGTCCTCCTTCACGGCGTAGGCGGTAATATTATCCGTCCCTTCCAGCACCGCCTGCCGCAGCCCGGGGATAAACACATAGTCCCCCAGAGCAAAGACAGAGGGATCCTCCACCAGGAAGGGAGTGATGCCCCAGTTAATGCAGTTGGAGCGGTAGCGCTTGGTGGCGTACTGCCGGGCAAAGTTGGCGGCGCCGCCCATGACCCGCTGGCAGGAGGCGGCCTGCTCCCGGGCGGAGCCGTCGCCGGGCATATTGGCAAAGAGGGCGGAGCCAATGTCGGTATTCAGCGGGTCCACGGAGAGACCGGCCTTTTCCAAAGCGGCGTAGACTGACTGAATCTCTACGCTGAGCCCCTTGCCGGAGCGGCGATCCCGGTCGGCCTGGCGCAGTACCTTACTGCGGGGCACATAGTCCGGCGCACGGCGGGACAGGGCGAACTCGCTGAGCCGCTCCGGGTTGGAGCGGTAGGCAGAGGTCTCCCCGGAGGGGATCAGTTCGTCGGTGGTGGTGACAGGATCGGTGATGTAGGCGCAGATTTTGACCAGCAAATCATCGGTCAGGGCCGGCATTTCCGGCCAGTCCTTGATGTTGGGACCGAATTTAAGCTCTGCCTCCGGCTCCGGATGGCCCCAGCCGTTGTAGACCCGCTTCTGGTAGATGCCGCCGTCGAACACATATTCCGGCTTGCGGTAGTCCACATCCAGACTGGTGGCGGCAGTGAGCTTGCCGCCGTTGGCGGCGGTGGCGGCGATGGAAAGACTGTCCATCAATGCCACTGCGCTGAGCTGGCCCTCCCCGGGCTTGGAGCCTTCCCGGTTGGGGAAGTTCCGGGTGGTGTGACGGATGGAGAGCTCCCCGTTGGCGGGGCAATCCCCAGCGCCGAAGCAGGGACCGCAGAAGCACTCCCGGATGATGGCACCGGCGGCCACCAGGTCGGAGATGCTGCCGTTTTTCACCAGGGCGCTGTAGGCAGGCAGGCTGCCGGGATAGATGCTGAGACTGAAGCTGCCGTTGCCGCAGCTGCCGCCCCGGAGAATGTCCGCCGCGCCGCAGATGCTGTCAAAGGTGCCGCCGGAGCAGCCGGCGATCTCGCCCTGATCCACCCAGATGCCGCCATCATGGTACTTGCTGAGCAGGTTCATCCGAACGCCCTTCAGCTGCCTGCTGGCTTCTTCCTCCACCTGATGGAGAATATCCGGCGCATTGGCCAGCAGCTCGTCAATGGTGAAGATATTGGAGGGATGCATGGGCATGGCGATGGTGCATTCCACGGTGGAAAGGTCAATGCAGACGCAGCCGTCGTAATAGGCCACATCGGCAGGGGCCAGCGGGCGGTAGGCCTCCGGCCGGCCGTGGGTCTCAAAATAGCCCTTGGTCTCATTGTCGGTGACCCAGATGGAACTCCAGCAGGTGGTCTCCGTGGTCATCACATCGATGGCGTTGCGATACTCGATGGGCAGGTTGGCAATGCCCGGGCCTACAAACTCCATTACCTTGTTTTTCACATAGCCGTTTTTATATACGCTGCCCACAATGGAGAGGGCCACGTCATGGGGGCCTACACCGGGCCGGGGCTTGCCGGTCAGATAGACGGCCACTACCTGGGGGCGAGCAAAGTCATAGGTGCGGTTCACCAGCTGCTTGGCCAGCTCCCCACCGCCCTCGCCAACAGCCATGGTGCCCAGGGCCCCGTAGCGGGTGTGGGAATCGCTGCCCAGGATCATCCGGCCGCAGCCGGCCATGGTCTCCCGGTTGTAGGAATGGATGTTGCCCAGGTTGGGGGGCACATAAATGCCGCCGTATTTATGGGCGGCGGAGAGGGCAAACTTGTGGTCGTCCTCGTTGATGGTGCCGCCTACGGCGCAGAGGCTGTTGTGGCAGTTGGTCAGCACGTAGGGCATGGGGAATTCCGTCATGCCGGAGGCCCGGGCGGTCTGGATGATGCCCACATAGGTGATGTCATGGCTGGTGAGGGAGTCAAAGCGCAGGCGCAGCTGCTCCATATCTGCCCCCTGGTTGTGGGCTTTGAGAATGCCGTAGGCAATGGTGCCCTTGGAGGCCTCCTCTTTGGTGGTGACAAGGCCGCTTTTGGCCCGGACTTCTTCTTCACTGCGGCACAGCTCCGCCCCTCTCAGCAGATATACACCGCCGTCATACAGTTTGATCATCTTTCCTGCTCCTTTCCCTTGATGCGCCTGGACTCCTCCGCCGGCGCAGGCAGCAGCGCCGCTGCCAGCTCCTGGGCGGCCTGGGACCCCAGAGCCGCAAAAAGAAAGCGGCTGCGGCCCTCCTGGCTCAGCGCGGTCAACTGCCGTGCCACCAATTGGTTGGCCTGGCTGTAGACGCTGCGAAACTCCTCGTAAAGCGCCTGTATTCCGTCGTCACCGGCGCTTTGAAACAGGCGCTGAATATCCGCAATGGGCATAATGCTTTTCAGAATACACAGCATCAGCAGCGCGGCAATGTGGCTGCGGTCGTAGCGCTTGCTCACCGGCGGCGGCAGCACCTTCTGCTTCACATAGTTGTTCACCATGGCGGCAGTCAGGGCCTTGCCCTCTCCGCCGGGCAGATAGCGGGTCGTCAGGCTCAACACCTGATCCATATACAGCGCCAGATCCGGCAGCTCCTCCCAGGCCGGCAGGCGGCGCCGGCCCAGCTCCGCCAGGGCGTTTTTCTCCCTCTCGGTCATGGAGCATCCTCCTTATCCTGATTCTTTTGCACAGCATAGCATAAAGCCCCTCAATTTGCAATATCTTTTCATAGATACGCCTTGACAGAATTTTTGTATTATGATATATAGTATTTAAAACTAGATCAAGGAAAGAAGGAAACGATTATGCTGCTGAGTATTTTTGGCGATTCCATCATGGCCGGCGTTGTGCAGGAGGATGGGCGGTACAGCCGCTGCCGGGATCCGTTTCAGCGTCTGGAGGCGGAAACCGGCGCCCGTCTGGACAATCACAGCAGCTTTGGCTCCACAGTGGTCAAGGGTTATGAGCGGCTGAACAAATTCCTCCGCCAGGGCTCCCTGGGGGAATATACCCTGGTGGAGTTCGGCGGCAATGACTGCGCCTATGACTGGGCAGAGGTGGCCGCTGCCCCGGACGAAAACCATTTGAGCGTGGTGCCGCCGGCGGACTTCGAAAAACGGTATGAGCAGATGCTGCTGGTGGTGGAAGCGGCGGGCAGCAAACCTGTGGCCGCCACCCTGCCGCCCATTTCCTCCCGGCGCTACCTGGCCCATGTCTGCCGGGACGGGCTGGACAGCGCCGCTATCCTCCACTGGCTGGGGGATCTGGAGGCCATCTCCCGCTGGCAGGCCAGCTACAGCGCCATGGTGAGCCGGGTGGCTGAAAAGCTGGGCTGCCGGGTGCTGGACCTGCGCTCTGCTTTCCCTGCCTCCGGGCCGGAACTGGAGCAGTATCTCTGCCAGGACGGCATTCACCCCAACCGCCTGGGCCAGCAGCTGATGCTGGAGCGGGTGGTCCTCCCCGCACTGGCGGGCTGAATAAGATCAATGAAATGAAAAACAGAGGAGCCGCAAAGACTCCTCTGTTTTTCCTATATGATATGTTTTTCAGCTCTGGTACTGGCCGGGTACCTCCACCACCAGATCGCTCATGGCGAAGCTGGAGCAGGGGTGGATATAACCGAAGTCCTTGTCGGCGCCCCGGCGGCCGTCGGTAACGGCGGGCACATACACCTGGCCCTCCAGCAGCCGGGAGCGGCACCAGCCGCATTCACCGCTACGGCAGCGGGAGGGGGCCTTGATGCCCGCCCGGTCAAAGGCGGTCAGCAGCGGCTCATCGGCGGAGGCGGTGATGTTGAATTCCTGATCAAATAGAATGACCTTCACCCGGAATGTCTTGCCCCGGATCTGGGCCGGATAGTCCGGCTGATTCCAGGGGTCCTTGATCATGCCGAACAGCTCCCGGCGCACATGCTTGTGATCCAGGCCCAGCTTGGCGGTCTCCTGATCCAGGAAGGTGTACATGGCCTGGGGGCCGCACATAAACACGCTGCAGGCTTCCCCGGCGGCGTATTTCCGGATCAGCTCCGCCGTGATGAAGCCGTGCTCGAAGCCGGGCTTTGCCTCATCGGACAGCACATGCACAATGTGCACCTTGTCACAGGCGGCGGCCACCGCGTCCAGCTCCTTGCGGTAGAGAATGTCCTCCTCCTTCCGGGAACCGTAAAGAATGGTCAGGTCAAAATCCTCATAGCCGTCCCGGATGGCGTAGGCCATGCCCATAAAGGGGGTGATGCCGCTGCCGCCGGCCAGGGCCAGCACCTTCTTCTCGTCCCGGATGGGCTCATAGTACAGGTGGCCCTGGGGGGCAGAGATGGCGATCTCCTGGCCAATCTTCCACTCGTCCTGGATGAATTGGCTGACGAAGCCGTCATCCTCCACCCGCTTGACGGTGATGTGGTAAATGCCCTGCCAGGCCCAGTCCGGGCTGCCGCAGAGAGAGTAGGAGCGGGTGGTACGGGTCTCCCCGGCGGAGACGGACACACTGATGTACTGCCCGGCCCGGAAGGGAGCCAGGGCGCCGCCCTCCGCCTTTTCCAGCACTACGGTGACGGCGTCGGGACCGTTGGGAATCTTATCCTTGATGCGAACCAGCTGCCGGCGGGGATGCATGAACATGGCCTTCTCGTTGGTGCCGATGGTTTTGGGCAGGGGCTTTGCCGGCGCGGCCTCAATGGCCTTGCGGCGGTTGGGGGCAAGGTTTTTGAACTTCAGCATATCCAATGCCCCGATCAGACTGACTTTAAGCTTTCTGTCCATCTTTACTTAGCCTCCTCTGCATTGATCTCGGAAATGGTCAGCTTGGCGATGGTGTCACCGCTGAAGATGGCGGAGTTGAAGCCGTCGCCCCGGATGCTGGATGCGCCGCAGAACTTCAGCCCCTTCACCGGGTATTCCTCCCGCATCATGGCCATGCGGGGCATCATGTTGTCCCAATCCCGCAGCTCATAGCCGTAGGCTGCCCCTTCGGGAACGGAAGCATAGTGGCAGAAGGTCCAGGGGGTGGCCACCTCAAACTCCTCGATATAGGGCCGGATGATGATGCCGGTTTTTTCCTCGAACCAGTCGATCATCCCGGAGGCTACTTCGTTCTTTTTCTTCACATAGTCCTTGGGATCGATCTCGCCCCAGCAGTCCTCCATATAGGTGGTGGTGAGGGACACGATGCAGGTGCCCTCCGGGGAGGCCTTGGGGTTGACCACGTTGTAGCACAGGGCGATGTTGTACTTGTTGGTTTCAATGCGCTTGAGACTCTCATACTCCTTTACCGAGTCGGCAGACTGGGGCAGGAAGTAGCTGTAGTCCTTCAGGCCCAGCTCCTCTGCGCTCTTGTTCAGCCCCATGTAGACCACGAACATCCGGGCGGAGTACCGCCGTGCGCCGGCCAGCTTCCGCTCCCGGTCAGGCACAATGTGCTCCGGCACCATGTTGGCGTAGACCATGGTGGGGTTGGCGTTGCAGACGATGTGCCGGGTCTCCACCACTCCCGCGGTGGTGCGCAGACCGCAGACGTGCTCCTCCTGGTCAAAAAGGATCTCCTCTGCCCGGCAGTTGAGCCAGGCGGTGCCGCCCATGGCCCGGAAGCGCTCCAGCAGGCCGGTGGTCAGCTGGTTGCTGGTCTTTTCCGGGATCCAGGCCCCGTGGTTCACATAGAGGCAAACCATGTTCACATATTGCATGAAGCTGAGGTGATCCGCGTCCACCCCCAGATAGCCCCAGTAGGTGTTCATGATGTCCCGGGCCAGTTCCGGCATTTTCAGCGCTTTTTTCAGCACCGTGTTCACCGGGTAGGCGGCGGTGCGCAGGAAGTTGGGGAAGTGCTCCTGCATGTACTTGCTGTCCACCTTGCCGGCGGCAGCGGTCATGTACTTGCCGGCGGCCAGGGTCTCGGCGCCCAGGTCGAAGAAGGCTTCCACCGAGGCCCGGCAGCCGGGCACCAGACGCTCCATCTCGTCGGTAAAGGCCTGGCGGCCGCAGGGGAGGGTAGCGTCGATGTGGGTCTTGCCGTCGCTGGCGGTGGTGATGACCCGGAAGTTGTCCGGCACCATGTGCCAGGGAATGTCCAGCCCAAAGTCGTTGACAATGGTGAGCCGGCAGCCGCCGGGATTGTCCTCACTGCCGAACTCACACAGCTCGTGGAGCGCCGTCTCAAACTCAAAGCGGCCTCTGCGGAAGCTGGAGGCCACGCCGCCCGGCAGATTGTGCTGCTCCACCAACAGGGTCTTTTTCCCGGCCAGGGCCAGCCGGCAGGCTGCGGCCAGACCGCCGTTTCCGGCGCCGATGACAACGGCGTCAAATTTTGGCATATCAATTCCTCCTTACAGTGTTGTGGTATTACCAATATTGCTGATAAAACAAGTATATTCTTCTTTCAATGAAATTGTCAATTACTTCACATATAAAGGACGAAAAATCAGCGTTTTTGGCAATGCCATCCTTGACAATAGGGCAAATTGCTGATAGATTAAACGTGATAAATTGCTGGTAATACCAGATGCATTCAGGAGGTTTGAACCATGGGCTTTACCAGGATCGAGACCCTTTCCCTGACGGATCTGTTTGTGCAGCAGATCGAGAATATGATCCTCTCCGGCGAGCTGACT
Organism: bacterium; assembly: GCA_004560305.1. Classification (GTDB taxonomy): domain Bacteria; phylum Bacillota; class Clostridia; order Oscillospirales; family Oscillospiraceae; genus Limivicinus. The sequence goes on from SFVI01000011.1 coordinate 43,287, forward strand.
GTAGGGGAGCAGCTGCCCCCGGCCCGGGAGCTGAGCCTGCGGATGGGGGTCTCCCGGCCGGTGATCTCTGCCGGCCTGGTGGAGCTGGAGAAGCTGGGCTTCGTGGAGATCAAAGCCCGTCAGGGCGTCTATGTCAGCGACTATCGCCGCCGGGGCACCATGGAGACCCTGGTGGCCATCATGCGCTATAACGGCGGCGCCCTGCGCCGGGGCGAGGTGAAGGCTCTGCTGGAGGTGCGGGAGGCGCTGGAGCTGCTGTGCCTGAAGCTGGTGCTGGAAAAGTGCGGCTGTGAGGAGCTGGAAAGCCTTTCCCCCTTGCTGGAGTCCATCCGGGAAGCCCGGAATTCGGATGAAGCGGCGGAGCGGGTTTTCTGCTTCCACCATGAGCTGGCGGTGCTGTCGGGCAATGTGCTGCTGCCCCTGCTGTACCACTCCTTCAAGCCCCAGAGCGAGTACCTCTGGGGTCTGTACTGCAAGCGTGCCGGGATCGAGGCCCTGTACCGCATCAAGCTGGAGCTGTACTCCGCCCTGCTGAACCGGGACTACCCGGAGCTGGAGCGGCAGACCCATGAGGTGTTGGCCCGGGCCATGAACGATCTCAGCTTTTACGGGGCCTGAAGATCAGGAATGCCCAGGGAAAGGTGCAGCGCAGCAATAAATTGTATGAAATGCCCATTGCAAAATTCAGCACAGAGGCATAATATCGGATAAAGACAGAATATCACAGGAGGTAACGCAATGAAGAGAATGATCCGTGTCGCCCTGATCACCAGCGGCGGCGATTGCCAGGGTCTCAACGCTGCCATCCGGGGCGTGGGCAAGGCCCTGTATGAGAAGCTGGATAATGTGGAAATCTTCGGCATGTATGACGGCTACCGGGGCCTGATCGAGAGCGACTATAAATTCATGACGCCCAAGGACTTTTCCGGCATCCTTACCGAGGGCGGCACCATTCTGGGCACTTCCCGCCAGCGCTATATCCCCGGCAAGGACATTGTGGATGAGGACGGCAACAGCCTCATCCCCGCCATGAAGGACACCTACAACCGCCTGAACCTGGACTGCCTGGTCATCATGGGCGGCAACGGCACCCAGAAGAGCGCCAAGCTGATCTCTGACGCCGGCATGAATGTGGTCACCCTGCCCAAGACCATCGATAACGACATTTACGGCACCGATACCACCTTCGGCTTCCAGTCCGCCGTGGATATCGCCACCAATGTGATCGACTACATACACTCCACCGCCAGCTCCCACAGCCGCATCTTTGTGGTGGAGCTGATGGGCCGGGATGCCGGCTGGCTCACCCTCAACGCCGGCATTGCCAGCGGGGCTGACGTGATTCTCATCCCGGAGATCCCCTATGACCTGAACAAGGTGGCCCAGCTGATCGAGGAGCGCAAGAAAAAAGGCCGCAGCTTCTCCATCGTGGCCTGTGCCGAGGGCGCCGTCAGCAAGGATGACGCGGTGCTGGACGAGGAGGCCCGCCGCCGCCTGAAGGAGGACGCCAGCTATCCCACCGTGTCCTATAAGATCGCTGCCCAGCTGGAGGCCCTCACCGGCCAGGAGACCCGGGTCACCGTACCCGGCCACTATCAGCGGGGCGGCCCTCCCTGCCCCTATGACCGGGTGCTGGCCACCCAGTTCGGCACCGCCGCGGCGGAGCTGATCATCAACCGCCAGTATAACCGCATGGTGGCTATCCAGAATGGGGAGATTTGTTCCATCCCGCTGGAGGAGGCCGCCAGCCGCACCAAGTTCCTGCCGGTGGACCACCCCATGATCCAGGTGGCCAGGGACCTGGGCATCTGCATGGGTGACTGAGGAAAAATGAAAAAATGATACCCGGTGCGCAAGCACCGGGTATTCTATGGAGAGAGACGATGAGCAGCAAATCAAAAGGCATTTTATTTATTGTGCTGGCGGCGCTGAGCTTTGCGCTGATGAACACCTGCGTGCGCCTGGCGGGGGATATCAACACCTTTGAAAAGGCCTTTTTCCGCAATTTCGTGGCCGCGCTGATCACCGGCGTCATTATGCTCCGGCGGCATGTCCCTACCAAGCTCAGCCGGGAGAGCCGGCGCTTGGTGCTGGGGCGGGTCGTTCTGGGCACTTTGGGCCTGGTCTGCAATTTCTATGCTGTCAGCCGCATCAACCTGGCCGACGCCAATATGCTCAACAAGATGTCTCCCTTCTTCGCGGTGGTCTTTTCCGCCTTGCTGCTGAAAGAGAAAATGAGTCTCAGGCAGCTGCTGATCGTGCTGGGGGCTTTTGCCGCCAGCCTGTTGATCATCAAGCCCTCTCCGGCCAACCTGCAGTTGATGCCCTCTCTGGTGGGTGCCCTGGGCGGGATCGCCGCCGGCGGGGCCTACACCTGCCTCCGGGGGGCCACCACCCATGGCACGCCCCGCACCCTGGTGGTATTTTGCTTCTCTGCTTTTTCCACCCTGGCCATGCTGCCCCTGGCCCTGCTGAATTTCACCATGCCCAGCCCGGTGCAGCTGCTGTGGCTGCTGCTCTGCGGCGTGTTCGGGGCCTGCGGCCAGTTCAGCATCACCGCCGCTTATACCTTTGCCCCTGCCCGGGAGATCTCCGTCTATGACTATTCCCAGATCATTTTCTCCGCGCTGCTGGGCTTTTTCATCTTTGACCAGATTCCCGACGCCCTCAGCTTCCTGGGCTATGGAATCATCATTCTCCTGGCCCTCATCAACTCCGGTCACATCCAAATCGGACGGGAAAGAGGAGCTGCCTGACGCAGTTCCTCTTTTCCGGGAACCCCCTTCCCAAGAAGGCAGGCCCAGGAAAACCGCTGCCCTTGGTGCCCCCTGACGAGGAGGCTGTCAGCACAGCTGGCTGAGGGAGGCAAGCAGCGTGGCGAAAACCGTCGGAGACTTTTTGGGCTTTGGGCTTGAAATTTTGTTTTTCCTGTGCTATACTACCCCAAGTGATGCGGGGTTGGTATATCGGTATTACTCCAGCTTCCCAAGCTGGCTAGGCGGGTTCGACTCCCGTACCCCGCTCCAAAAATCGGCAAGCTTCGACAGAAGATTGCCGATTTTTACTTATTCACTCTTCACTAAAACTGGGGCCGATTTATGGGGAAAGGAATTGCGTAGCTGCTGTAGCCATAGAAAAAGTCCTCCATGCCTGGGTGTGGGGGACTTTTGTTGCAAAGAATTAAGAAAATTTTTCTGGTGTTTTCCGCAAGGTCTTGCTATACTGTCTGTGTATAGGCGCAAGTACATAATATTGATATAACAGAAATCGAAAGGAGCAAACGATTATGGGACTTATTCAGGCGGCACTGAACGCAGCGGGGACTGTGCTGGGCGATCAGTGGAAGGAGTATTTCTACTGCGAAGCCATCGATAACAACACGCTGGTGGTCAAGGGCCAGAAAAAGGTCAGCGGCTTTTCCTCCAACCGCCGGGGCGCGGACAACATCATCTCCAAGGGCTCCGTGGTGGCGGTGGCCGACGGCCAGTGCATGGTCATTGTGGATAACGGTAAGATCGCGGAGCTGTGCGCCGTGCCCGGCGAGTTCGTGTATGACAGCTCCACCGAGCCCAGCATCTTCGCCGGGGACCTGGGCGACAGCGTGAAGGAGACCTTCAAGAATATCGGCAAGCGCTTCACCTTCGGCGGCGAGGCCCCCAAGGATCAGCGGGTCTATTACTTCAACACCAAGGAACTGGTGGGCAACAAGTACGGCACCCCCTCTCCCGTGCCCTTCCGGGTGGTGGACCAGCGCATCGGGCTGGATGTGGACATTGCCATCCGCTGCTTCGGTGAGTACAGCTACCGCATCTGCGACCCCATTTTGTTTTATACCAACGTCTGCGGCAATGTGAGCAGCGCCTATGACCGCTCCAGTCTGGACAGCCAGCTGAAGAGCGAGCTGCTGACCGCTTTGCAGCCGGCCTTTGCCAAGATCTCCGAAATGGGCATCCGCTACAGCGCCCTGCCCGGCCACACCATGGAGATCGCCAATGCCCTCAACGAGGTGCTGTCCGACAAGTGGCGGGATCTGCGGGGTCTGGAGATCGTGTCCTTCGGCGTCAACAGCGTGAAGGCCAGCGAGGAAGACGAGCAGATGATCAAGGAGCTGCAGCGCAACGCGGTGTTCCGTGACCCCACCATGGGCGCGGCCCATCTGGTGGGCGCCCAGGCCCAGGCCATGCAGGACGCGGCCAAGAACGCCGGCGGCGCGGCGGTGGGCTTCATGGGCATGAATATGGCCGGTGCAGCCGGCGGTCTCAACGCCCAGGCCCTGTATCAGATGGGTGCCCAGCAGCCGGTGCAGCAGCCTGCTCCGCAGGCAGCGGCGGCCCCGGCTGGCAGCTGGAAGTGCGCCTGCGGCGCGGTGGCCACCGGCAAGTTCTGCCCCGAGTGCGGCGCCAAGAAGCCGGAGGATGGCTGGAAATGCGCCTGCGGCACGGTGAACAAGGGCAAGTTCTGCACCGAATGCGGCGCGAAAAAGCCCGCCGGCGTGCCCCAGTACAAGTGCGACAAATGCGGCTGGGAGCCGGCAGACCCCACCAAGCCCCCCAGATTCTGCCCGGAGTGCGGCGATCCCTTCGATAACGGAGATATCGTCTGAGCCGGAATGAGGTGATGGCTTATGGCGACCCAGGTAACAAATTATCAATGCCCGGCCTGCACCGGCCCCCTGCACTATGCCGGGGCCAGCGGCAAGCTGGAATGCGAATACTGCGGCAGCACTTATGATGTTGCCGAGATCGAAAAGCTCTACGCCGATAGAGAGGCTGCCGCTGAGACCCAGGCTGCCTCTGCCGCTGCCGCCCAGGCAGCAGAGGCGGAGGAGCTGGGGGAGGATCAGGGCGAATATGCCGCCAATGGCGAGAGCTGGAGCCCGGAGGGCATGAAGGCCTACAGCTGCCCCTCCTGCGGGGCGGAGCTGGTCTGCGATGAGACCACCGTGGCTACCAGCTGCCCCTATTGCGGCAACCCCAGCATCGTGCCGGGGCAGTTTACCGATATGCGCAAGCCCGACTATGTGCTGCCCTTCAAGCTGGATAAGAAGGCCGCCGAGGAGGCGCTGCGAAAATATTACAAGGGCAAGAAGCTGCTGCCCAGAGCCTTCTCCGCCGAGAACCACATTCAGGAGATCAAGGGCGTGTATGTACCCTTCTGGCTCTATGACGGGGAGGCGGATGCGGACGTCAGCTATGCCGCCACCCGGGTGTTCACTACCACCCGGGGCAACGAGCGCATTACCACCACGGAGCATTATCAGGTGCGCCGGGCGGGCACGGTGCGCTTTGAGGGCATCCCTGTGGACGCCTCCAGCAAGATGCCCGACGAACACATGGACAGCATTGAGCCCTTTGATTACAGCGACCTGAAGCCCTTCTCCACCGCCTATCTGCCCGGCTATCTGGCGGATAAGTACGACGAGGACGCGGACAAGTGCGCCGAGCGGGCGGATCAGCGGGCCAAGGCTTCGGCGCTGAACGTAATGAGCGACAGCGTAAAGGGCTATGCCACCTGCATCCCCACCCACGAGAATGTGCGCCTGCGCCGGGGAAGCGTAAAATACGCCCTGATGCCGGTGTGGATGCTGAGCACCCAGTGGAAGGGGCAGAATTTCCTCTTTGCCATGAATGGCCAGACCGGCCGGCTCATCGGCGATTTGCCCATATCCAGGGGACGGCTGCTGGGCTGGTTCGCCGGGGTGTCCCTGCCGCTGATGGCGATACTGTATCTGCTGCTGGGAGGTTGATGGAAATGAAAAAGAAATGCATTTTTTCCCTCCTGTTGGCGCTGTGCCTGGTTCTCTCCCTGGGGGGAGTGGCCCTGGCCAGCAGCCAGATCACAATGCCCCATGTAACGGATGCGGTGGGCCTGCTGAGCAATGAGGAGATCATGGCTCTGGAAGCCCAGGCGGGCCAGATTGAGGACAGCTACGGCTGCGCGCCCTACATCCTGGTGGTGGAGGACTTCCGGGTCTATGAGGACACGACGGATATCTTCGAAGCGGGGATGAATCTCTATGAACGTTGGGAGCTGGGCCATGGGCCGGAAAAAAACGGCCTGCTGCTGATTCTCAGCATGGCGGAGCGGGACTATGCCCTGGTGACCTATGGCAGCGTCACCCACCGGGCTTTTACCGACTACGGCCAGAACGCTCTCCGTGAGCAGTTCCTGGATAACTTCCGCAATGATGACTGGGCCGGCGGCTTCCGGGATTATCTGGACGGATGCGCCTGGCTGCTGGAGCAGGCCAGAAACGGCACGCCCTACGATGTGGACACCGCACCCAAGGGCTTCAACCCCCTGATCATTGTGATCCCGCTGGTGCTGGCGCTGGCTGTCTGCCTGGTGCTGACGGCCCAGATGAAGACCGCCAAGCGCAAGACCGAGGCCGGAGACTATATGGTGCAGGGCGGCGCGGAGATGCGCGTGGTGCAGGATATTTTTACCCACCGCACGGTGACCCGCCAGGTGATCCAGAGCGAGAACAAAGGCGGCGGTGGCGGCACCACCATCAACAGCCGCGGCTTCTCAGGAAAGAGCGGAAAGTTCTGAAAGACAATAAGCAAAAAAACATCCGTCCGATGGGGCGGATGTTTTTTGCCTCAGTCTGTCAAAGAACCAGCCAAAGCCTCCCCTGTGTAAGGGGAGGTGGCAAAAATCTATGATTTTTGACGGAGGGGTTGTAAAAGAAACGTTGCGAATTTGCATGACATAACTGATAATCCCGAACATTTTATAAAACAATCCCTCAGTCAGCTTCGCTGCCAGCTCCCTTTACACAACGGGAGCCTTTTTGTGTAACCAGTTTTTTTGCCTGTCAGAGCAGGTGCAGAGGGGGATGAACCTCTCAGTCAGCTTCGCTGCCAGGGCAGAAAGTCAAGGAAGTGCAACACAGGAGGAAAAGACCTCAGAAGGAGAAAGCCAATTGAGGCATTTTCTGGGACGGCTATTGATGAGATG
>SFVI01000012.1 GCA_004560305.1 bacterium
TCAGTGCTTCGTTCGACTTGCATGTGTTAGGCACGCCGCCAGCGTTCATCCTGAGCCAGGATCAAACTCTCAATATATTGTATCTTAACAGAACCTAAGCTCTGCTAAAACCTATTGAAGCTTTCTAGCTCTCAAAAGAATTTTTATAGTCATTTCTGACTTTTAAAGAACCCTTTTCTGGTGCTTATTTGCATAAGCTGTTCTTACATTGTTCAATTTTCAAGGTACACTCGCTCGCTCCGTTTCCGGGACAGCTTGTTTATTTTAGCACGTTCTTTCGGGTTTGTCAAGAGGTTTTTTGAATTTTTTTAAATTCTTTTTGCTCTTGGAAGCTCATTTCTGAGCTCTCCCTCAAGGCGCTTTGCTAATATACCACCGGGTTCGCCTTTTGTCAACACTTTTTTTGCTTTTTTAGTAGCTTTTTTTCAGTCTCTAAATATTGCGGCAAAAGTGGGCAATACTACACAATATGTATAGCAATGCAAGTGATTTGAACCGGGGCTTCCACAAGCAGAAGCAGCCGGAATACAAATGCCTCCTTTCCTCCCAGGGGCTGGATGATATTTTCCAGCGCTGCGGCGATTTTGAAACGAGGGAAATATTGTTCGGCCTGGAGGAAAAGATCCGCCTGCAGGTATGCTGGCTGGACGGGGTGGTCTCCGGCACGGCAGTGACAGAGGACATTATTCGTCCCCTGACCCAGCTGAGCCGGAGCCGCAACGTGACCAACGAGCAGCAGTGCCTGGAGCTGATCCTGCTGGGGGCAGCCTATAACTACTCCGCCAAGCAGCGGGAGACCATGGACCAGGTGGTGGATGACCTGACCCACGGCCACTGCGCGGTGATCCTAGACGGCATCGGGCAGGCGGTGTGCTTTGAGGTGCGCAGCTCCAACACCAGAAGCATCAGCGAGCCCACCCTGGAAAAATCCCTGAAGGGGGCCAAGGACGCCTTTGTGGAGACGCTGCGGATCAACACCTCTCTGGTGCGGCGGCGGATCTGCTCTCCCAAGCTGAAGCTGATCGAGAGCAGCGTGGGCCGCAAAAGCCACACCAGGGTGGCGGTGATGTTCGTGGACGGCGTGGCCGACCCGGCAACCGTGGAGGAGCTGGCCCGGCGGCTGGACGGGCTGGATGTGGATGCGCTGCTGGCCACCGGGACGCTGGAGGAGTACATTGTGGACGCGCCCCTGTCCCCCCTACCCCAGCTGCTGCACACGGAGCGGCCTGACCGCTTTGCCATGCAGCTGATGGCGGGCCGGGTGGGGCTGCTGGTGGACGGGCTGCCCATCGGGCTGATGCTGCCGGCCTCTCTGGCGGATTTCATGCAGGTCACCGGGGACAGCTGCAACCATTATCTGGTGGCCACCTTCCTGACCATACTGCGCTATGTCTCCTTTCTCCTGGCCATCTTTCTTCCGGCCATGTATGTGGCGGTGGCTATGTACCACCAGGAGATGATCCCTACCCGGCTGCTGCTGAGCATCATCGAAGCCAAGCGGGATGTCCCTTTCTCCACTGCTTTGGAGATTATCGGCATGATCATTGCCTTTGAGCTCTTGCAGGAGGCAGGCCTGCGGCTGCCCAACCCCATCGGTGACACCATTTCCATCATTGGGGCACTGATCGTGGGGCAATCCGCGGTGGAGGCCAGGGTGGTCTCCCCCATCGCCATCATCGTTGTGGCTACCTCCAGCATCGCCTGCTACACCCTGCCCAGCCAGGATCTGGGGGCGGTGGTACGGCTGGCGCGGCTGGCGCTGGTGGTGGCGGCGGCAGCGGCGGGTTTGTTCGGCGTGGGGCTGCTGCTGTGCCTGTTTCTGCTGCACCTGGCATCCCTGGACAGCTTCGGCGTCAACTACACCGCGCCCATGACCGACGGTCAGCCCTTTCCGCTGCTGCGGCTGCTGATCCGGCTGCCAAAGCCCATGAACAAATACCGGGACCCAAAACTGAACACCCCGGACAAGAGGCGGCAAAAATGAAACGTTTCCTTTCTCTTCTTATTATAATGTGTGCTCTCCCAACTCTCAGCGGCTGCGGCAGCATCTACTCCAACTACCGGGAGATCCAGCAGCTGATGGTGGTCCAGACCATGGGGATCGACCGGGAGAAGGGCGGGGTGCAGGTGTCCATGGCAGCCGCGGCGGAGGCCTCCGGCGGCGGGCCGCGGCGGATGAGCGCCCAGGGGAGCACCGTCACCGCTGCCATCGACCGGGCCTACAAGCTGTCCTACGAGGAGGAGATCTTCTTCTCCCATGTGAATCACCTGCTGGTGGGCGAAGCCGCGGCGGAGGAGGGGCTGGACACCTTTCTGGACTATGTGAGCCAATCACCCACCATGCGCATCGATATTCCCCTGTACATCGTCCGGGGCGGCACGGCCAACCAGGCGGTGATGGAGGTAGGCGACAGCAGCAAAGGCATCTCCGAAGTGATGCAGACCGTCCACGAGAGCTTCGCCAGCCCCAGCAACAGCCGGGTGTTCACCGTTGCCGATACCATAAACAGCCTGCTGCGCTATGGCAGTGCTCTGGTCTGCGCCGTCGAATGCGTGCCCTCCTCCGAGTCCGTCAGCCCCGGAAAGAGTGCGTCCGCCCAGCAGGGCGGAGAGCAGAACGCCCAGCAGGGAGAGGAGAAGAATCCTCAGCAGGAGGAAGGGCAGAACGCCCAGGATATGACCCAGGGGGAAACCCCGCTGATGGCGGTGCCGGCCGGCTACGCGGTGATCCGGGATGGGAAGCTGTGCAAATTCATCGAGCCGGAGGAGGCCGCCGCTGTGGGGCTTCTCACCGGCAGCCTGCCCATAACGGACATCACGGTAACAGACAGGAACGGAAAGGACGCCTCGCTGGAGCTGAACCAAGGCAGCGCCGAGATCACCCCGGTATGGGGCGGCAAAGGCCAGCTGAAGGGACTGAACATCCAAGCCCAGGTCAGCGCGTCGGTGCTGGAAACGGATAACTGGCAGCAGGGCAGCAGCAACGAGTACATCAACCATCTGACCGCCCAGCTGGAAAGCGCCGTATCCCAGCGCCTGAGCAGTCTGCTGCGCACATCCATGAAGCTGAAGGCCGATTTTCTTGGTCTTGCCGGCCAGGTGGAGCGCAAATCCCCGGAAAACTACCGGCTGATGAGCCAGCGCTTTTCGGAGTTGCTGCCGGGGCTGGAGCTGCAGATCACCGTCAGCAGCCAGCTGAGCCATACAAATGACATGAAGGAATAAATCGACGTGAATAAACCCGATCAAACAAACCGCCGCTCCCTCTTTTCTTTGGGCACGCTGGTGCTGATGGTGCCGGCGCTGCGCCATTTTGTCACGGCCTCCGCCAAGTACGCGGGGCGGGCGGCCTGGCTCACGCCCCTGATCGCGGCGCTGCCCATGCTGCTGTATCTGCATTTCATCGCGGATTTTATGGGCTGCCGCCGGGAGGGCGAGAATTTGCAGGAGCTGATGCTGCGCTGCCTGGGTCCTAAGCTGGGCCGGGGCGCCCTGGCCCTGACAACGGCCTGGCTGCTGCTCTATTCCGGCTTCGTGCTCCGCTCCGGGGCTGACCGAATGATCATCACCATCTATCCCAACAGCAGCCCCGCCGCCTTCACCGTGGCCACGGGGCTGGTCTGCCTGGTGGCGGCTCTGGGCAAGCCCCGCACCATCATCCGCTGCGCCCGGCTGATCAAGCCCCTTGTCCTGGCGGCACTGCTGCTGATTTTGTTTTTCGCCTTTGCCTCTGTCAAAAGCGACAATCTGCTGCCCATTACCGTCAATGACGCGCTGCCGGCGGCCCTGGGCTCCCTGGCGGCGGTGAGTGTGCTGCTGGTGGGGGTGTATACCCTGTGCTTTGTGGAGGGGCAATGCCCGGTGAGCCCCGGCAGAGCCAGGGAGAGCAGTCTGTGGCTGCTGTGGATGGTGGTGCTGCTGTGCCTGCTGACCACCGCCATTACCGGTATGTTCGGCGCGGAGCTGACCGCGAAAATAAACCGGCCCTTCTTCGTCATGGTGCGCAACCTGGTGTTCTTCCGCACGGTGGAGCGGGTGGAGGCGCTGGTGGCCATGCTGTGGCTGTTCCCGGATTTCCTGCTGGTGTCGCTGCTGCTGTGGAGTTCCCAGCACTGCCTGCGGCTGATCTTCCGGTTTGACCCGGCCTATGCCGGGGAAAGGCTTCTGGACCCTCGGCAGGGGCGCTGGCTCGTCTGGCCCTGCGCCCTGGCGGTGATCGTCAGCTCCCTGCTGATCGGCCGCAACGCCACCGGCTTGGAGCTTTGGTCCAGTCAGATCATCCCCTTGCTGAACCTGGGCTTCGCCCTGCTTTTTCTCCCTACTGTATATATAATAGGAAAGCTGAAAAAAACGCTGTAGCGAGGAAACCCTCGCCACAGCGTTTTGATATTATTCTACATATTTGCTCAGATCGGGAGCCTGGAAATCCCCCACATATTCCACGGATAGATTCTCCAGGTAGGCGTCCAGCCCGGCGGCGTAGTCAAAGCTGGCAAAGAGGCTGCGGCCGGTGACGGCGGCGCCGGTGCTGTCATAGCTCACCACCGTGTCGGCAGTGAGGGGCAGGCGCAGAATGACGTGGTAGCCGTAGTTGCTCTTGACCGGCTGGGAGACGCCGTAGTCCGCCAGGGCCTTGACGCCCTCCTCAAACTCGGTCACCATCTCCCCGGGCAGGAACACATAGCCGTCGGGATAGGTGGCCTTGCCGGTATCCTCGTCATATTCCTCCTTCAGTTCCCGGAAGCGCTTTACCAGTTCCTCCGGGTCCTGGATGGCCTGGAGCTCCTCTGCCAGTTTCTGGGCCTGGGCCTCCTTCTCCGCCACGGCGGCTTCGTCCAGAGCCTCGCCGGTCTGGAGGTCCATGGTGGTCAGCAGGATGTGGTTGGCATAGAGGTAGCCGTTCTCCTCCAGATAGCCCAGCGCCTGCTCATCGCTGACCTTCTCGCCGTTTTCGCCGTAGGTGTCAGTATAGTTCTGGAGATTGATGTAGTTTGCCATGGTGGCGCGCTGATAGGCTTCCTCGCTGCGGTACAGGCTGCGGAGGAACTGGGCGAAGTCCTCCTCGGTGCCCTCCTCGCCCACGGTGGCCAGCTTGTCGCTTTCCCGCTGGGCCTGGACGGCATCCAGGGTCTCCTGGCTGGCTTCCACGCCCTGGCTCTCGGCATAGCCCAGGATGGTCATCAGCTGGCGGAGGGTGTTCTCCCCGCCAGTAATGGCGGCATCGGCATAGGTGCTGCCGTCCTCGCCCACAACGTCAGACCATTTGAGGGGCACGCCGTAGTTGCCCATGGAAACGAAATACTGCTCGGTCTGCATGGCGCTCATGTACAGCCAGCTGAAGTATTCGCCCCAGGTGACGTCCTTGCCGTCCACGATCATGACCACTTCCGCCGGGTCATGGAGGGCGTAGAGGGCTTCATAGTCCAGGGTTTCCACCTCCACGGGCACAGCGGTCTCGGCGGCGGGTTCCTGAGTTTCGGCGCTGTCCCCGGTCAGGGGCATGGGAGTCTGCGCCAGAAAGCCCAGGGCCACGGCAAAGACCAGGCACAGGACCGCCAACAGCACAACAAATTTCTTCATTTTTATCTTCTCCTTTTCGGCTTAGTTTGCTATTTGCTCTCCCGCCCAGAGGGCAGTGAAGCGACGGGCCTCGTCAATGACCCGGTTCTTGTTCTTAATGCGCAGGCTGAGGCAGGGCTTGGACCCTGCTTCCACCCGCAGGCGGCCCTTGTATTCCGGCATGGCATACAGGGCGGAAACCTTTTCCATATTGAAATCTTCCACCGTGAAGCGCAGGTAGCCCTGCTTCTGGGAAATGTCGGTAATACCGGCCTTCCCTGCCTCGCCCCGCAGCAGGGCCACATGGATCAAGGCGTTGACGCCGGGGGGCGGATCGCCGAAGCGGTCGATCAGCTCGTCGGTGAGGTCATCCGCCTCCGCCTCGGTGCGGATGAGGGCGATGCGGCGGTAAATATCCATCCGCTGCTCGGAGGAGGGAATGTATCGATCCGGGATATTGGCCGCCACCGCCAGGTCGGCGGAGCAGTCCGCCCGCTGGGGCACCGGGATACCCCGGGCCTCCAGCACCGCCTCACTGAGCAGCTTCATATACATGTCATAGCCCACATCGATCATGTGGCCGGACTGCTCCGCCCCCAGCAGGTTGCCCGCGCCCCGGATCTCCAGGTCTCGCATGGCGATTTTGAAGCCGGAGCCGAACTGGGCAAAGTCCCGGATGGCGTTGAGCCGTTTCTCGGCGATCTCCGTCAGCACCTTGTCCCGCCGGAAGGTGAGATAGGCCGAGGCCCTGCGGGTGGAACGGCCCACCCGGCCCCGGATCTGGTGCAGCTGGGCCAGGCCCAGGTGATCCGCGTCCTCGATGATGAGGGTGTTTACGTTGGGAATGTCAATGCCGGTCTCGATGATGGTGGTGCAGACCAGCACCTGGGTCTCCCCGCTGGAGACGCTGTCCATCACGGAGGCGAGCATGTTCTTGTCCATCTTGCCGTGGGCCACGCCGATGCTGACCTCGCCCTCCAGCAGATCCGCCAGCTTTTTGGCCGTGCGCTCGATGTCCTCCACCCGGTTGTGGAGATAGTACACCTGGCCGCCCCGCTGGATCTCCCGGCGGATGGCGTCGGCCACGATGCCCCAGTCATGCTCCATGACGAAGGTCTGCACCGGCAGCCGATCCTCCGGCGGTTCCTCGATGGTGGACATGTCCCGGATGCCACTCATGGCCATGTTCAGGGTGCGGGGGATGGGGGTGGCCGACAGGGTCAGCACATCCACGCCCCGGCTCAGCTCCTTGATGTGCTCCTTATGGGTTACGCCGAAGCGCTGCTCCTCATCCACCACCAGCAGGCCCAGGTTCTTGAACTGCACGTCCTTGCTCAGGAGCCGGTGAGTGCCGATGACCAGGTCGCACTTACCGGAAGCCAGGTCGGAGAGGGTCTTTGTGGCTGCCGCGCCGGAGCGGAAGCGGCTCATCACCTGGATATCCACCGGGAAGCCGAAGAATCTTTGCAATGCGGTCTGATAATGCTGCTGGGCCAGCACCGTGGTGGGCACCAGGATGGCGGCCTGCTTGCCGTCCAGCACACATTTCATCACCGCCCGCAGGGCCACCTCCGTCTTGCCGAAGCCCACGTCGCCGCAGAGCAGCCGGTCCATGGGCGTTGCCTTCTCCATATCCGCCTTGATCTCGGCGATGCAGCGCAGCTGGTCGTCGGTCTCGGTATAGCCGAAGTTATCTTCAAACTCCCGCTGCCACTCCGTATCCGGGGAGAAGGCATAGCCCGGCAGCCGCTGCCGCTCGGCATAGAGGGCAATCAGCTTTTTGGCCATGTCCTTGGCGGAGGCCTTGGCCCGGCTGCGGGTCCTGGCCCAGTCGGTGCCGCCCATTTTGGACAGGTGCACCGGCTTTTCTTCCCCACCGCCGGTATATTTGCTGACCATGTCCAACTGGGTGGCGGGCACATAGAGGGTGTCGGTGCCGGCGTAATTGATTTTGATATAGTCCTTGTCAAAGCCGTCCACCTGCATCCGCACGATGCCGGCGAAGCGGCCAATGCCGTGGTTTTCATGGACCACATAGTCCCCCACCGACAGATCGGCGCAGGATTCGATCCGCTGCCGGCCGGGGGGCAGCTTGTGCTTGGTGCTCTTCTTGCTGCTCCGGCGGAGAAGCTGGGCGTCGGTGAGCACCGCCAGGCGCAGAGCGGGATATTCCATGCCGGCGGAGATGGCCCCGATGGCGATGGCGGCCTTCCCCGGTTCCGGCAGTCTGGTCAGTTCCTGATACACCAGAGCGGGAATATCCCGCTCCTGGAAGAAGTTTTGCAGAACGCCGGCCCGGCGCTCATCCCCGGCCAGCACCACCACCCGGTAGTCCTGCTTCAGATACAGGCTTACGTCCTCCGCCGCGGTCTGGGCAGATCCGGCATAGGAGGGCAGCTGCTTGGCGCTGAGGCTGGTCAGCGTTCGGGGCTGGATGGGGTTACGGCCCACGGTAAAGGCGTCGGCCATATAGAGAGGGTAGTTTTCCAGGGCCTTGAACAGCGCTTCCGGGCTCAGCAGGAAGCTGTCGGCGCTCATGGCAATCTGGCCCCGGCGCTGCAGCTCCTTGACATCCTCCCCCATCTGCTTGCCGAAATCCCTGGCCCGCTCGGCGCAGCGGCCCGGCTGATCCAGAAAGACCATGGCGTTTTCCGGGATGTAATCCAAACCGCAGGCCATGGGGTAGATCACCGACAGGTAGCGGTCCGCATCGCTCATACGCAGGCCCGAGCGCAGCCGCTCTGCGTCGGCGCGGAGGGTGGCCGCCAGGGTGGCGGCGTTTTCGCTGCTGCGCTTCCGGGCGTATTTTTCGGCAAAAGCATCGATCTCCCGGCAGAGGCTTTCCATGCCGCCGGAGCTCAGCTCCGGCAGGGTCTCCGCCGCCGGCAGGATGACGCAGCGCTCCACGTTCTCGCTGCGGCGCTGGGTGGCGATATCGAAAAAGCCCATGGAGTCAATGTCGTCCCCCCAGAACTCGATGCGCACCGGCTCCCGCTCCCCGGGGGAGAAGAAGTCCAGAATGCCGCCCCGGCGGGCGAACTGGCCCGGACCTTCCACCTGCTCCGTGGGCTGATAGCCGCAGCGCAGCAGGGCCTTTTCCACTTCCTCCGGCGGGCAGCTGCCGCCGTTTTCGATCACCAGGGCAGCGGAGAGAAGTGTTTCCGGCGGCATGGTGCGTTCTATCAGGCCGGAGACGGAGGCCACGGTGATCTCCCCCATTCCCTTTGCCAGCCGGTACAGCGTTGCGATGCGCTTCTGCTCCCCTTGGCGGGAGACGGCCTCGGTCTGGTAAAAGACGAAGTCCCGCATGGTGAGGGTATTGACATCCGCCCCCAGCATGGAGCGCAGGTCGTTGGCGAAGTTTTCCGCCGCGGTATCATCCGGACAAATGACAAACAGGGGCAGGTCCAGCCGCTGCCGCAAAGCCGCCGCCAGGTTGGCCCGGTGGACGGCGGAAAGACCGGAAATGAGCGCAGGAAGCCCACCGCTCTCCAACAGGGAGGGGAGGGCGGCTGCTTCCTTATGTTCCAGTATTTGCTTGATCAGAAGTTCCATAGGGACGATTATAGCACCAATTTGTGTCCAATTCAATCACTTTGGGGCTGGTATTTCTCTCCGGGCTATATTATTATAACAACAGGAAGGCGGTGGGTATCATGCGTTCAAAATGCGAGTATTGCGGCAGCTATGTGGAAAGCACTGAGGAAAATTGCCCCAACTGCGGTGCGGTCAATCCAAACCACCAGCGTAATGCCGCAGGCGTGCCCCAAACTATGGAGGAGCTGAAGGACTTTTGTGCCAAACACGATCTGCCCCTGGAGCAAATGCGCTTTTTCATCGGGGTCGATTACAAAAAGCCAAGGGCTTTCGGCATCTATCAGGATGGGGACGGCAACTTTGTTGTATACAAAAACAAGGCTGACGGCAGCCGGGCCATCCGCTACAAGGGCACGGACGAGGCCTATGCGGTGCATGAGCTGTACCTGAAGATGCAATCCGAGGTGCAGAAGCAGAAAACACGAATTTCCACAGCGGGCGGTGCTTCCAAAGCGGAGCAGGCGCGGCGGGCAGCCTACAGCGGCAACCCCTATAATCAGGACAGAAGGCCGAAGCGGCCCTGCGGTATTTGGGGCAGCCTTCCCGACTGGATGAAGAAGTTTCTGCTGGCCGCTGTCTTTTTTGTACTGGTTTTTGGCCCTATTCTGACCTTTGACGCCATGGTCCCGGATAAGGGCTACTACAGCTATGAGGGCTCCTATTACTACTACGACTATCACGACTGGTACCGTTTTGACCGGGAGCAGCTGGACTGGCTCCAGGCCGACATGGCCGACACCCCCCTTGACCGGCATTATAATCGCTACCTTATTAAAAACAGCAGCAGTGCCGGCAGCCAGTACAGTGAACCCGTTGACAGCGAATATTACGACGCCTTCTCCGCTTCTCAAAGTGTCTGGGAGGAGGATGACAGTTCCACACAGGAGTACAGCAGCAGTTGGGACAGCGGCTGGGACGATTCCGATTGGGACGACAGTGACTGGGACTGGGATGCCGGCAACGATTGGGACAGCAGCTATACCGACTGGGACAGCGACTGGTGAGATTCGGAAAAGGTTCGTATTATCACATATAATGCAACATAAAACGAAAATAGGTTCCCCAAAATCGGGGAACCTATTTTCATCTTTTTACCGGCCTGATGTCGATCATCTTACTTACTGCCCGGTCAGTCATGCAGCGGGTGTAGAAATCCGGCAGGATCCGGTGGGCGATGGGGGCAATGTCGGCGCTGCCCCTGATGGGCTTGACCATCAGATGGGCCTTGACGCCGCCGATGCGGTAATCGCTCTCCACCTCCACATAGCCGAAGCGGGCGAAGAACTTCATCAGCTTTTTCACCCGGTTGGGGTCCTCGTCCGGGAATTCCGTGATCTCGGCAATGAGACCCTGCCGGTCGGCATAGCGGCGGTTCAGAAAGCGCATGGTCTCCACACCCATACCGTGCTCCCGGTACCAGGGCAGCACGCCCAGGTATTTCAGCAGGGCATAGCCATAGAGGTTCTTGCACAGAACCAGGGCGTAGGCCACGTCCAGATTGCTCTCCTGCTCATACACCACAAGTAACTCCGCCGTCCCGTTCATGATGGCCTTGTGCAGGCTCAATTTGGGGATCAGCTCCTCACTGTCAAAGTCCATTTCCATCAGGGGATAGTACTTTTCCAAATCTGCGTGGCCGCCTTTTCGGATGCTCAGCATGGCGATTCCTCCTGTTTTTCTCTATTTTTGTGTATTGCAAGAAAAAGTAACGAAATCAGGGCACAAATTGTCCGCAAAAATCCGAAGGCGATTGAATCATTATTTGCCCAGGTCCTGGGCCCGGCAGAGGCGGGCGTATTCGCCGTCCTTTTCCATCAGCTGCTGATGGCTGCCCAGCTCCACAATATGCTCCCCTTCCACCACGGCAATCATATCCGCATTGCGGACGGTGGAGAGCCGGTGGGCAATGATGATGGTGGTGCGGCCCTGGCTCAGTTCATCCAGGGAGGCCTGGATCCGCTGCTCGGTGACGGTGTCCAGGGCGGAGGTGGCCTCGTCCAGCACCAGAATCTTCGGATTTTTCAGGAACACCCGGGCGATGGAGATCCGCTGCTTCTGGCCGCCGGAGAGCATGACTCCCCGCTCGCCGATGTAGCTGTCATAGCCGTCGGGCAGCTCCATGATCTCATTATGTACCTGGGCCCGCACTGCCGCCTCCACGATCTCCTCGTCGGTAGCGTCAGGCCGGCCGTAACGGATGTTCTCCCGGATGGTACCGGCAAACATGAACACATCCTGCTGGATCATGCCGATGTTCCGCCGCAGGCTGCTCTGGGTCACGTCCCGGACGTCCACCCCGTCTACCTTCACGCTGCCGGCGCACACATCGTAGAATCGGGGCAGCAGCTGGCAGAGGGTGGTTTTACCGCCGCCGGAGGGGCCCACCACCGCCAGGCACTGGCCGGGTTCAATGTGCAGGTCGATATCCTTCAGCACCGGCACGCCGTTGCCGTAGTCAAAGCTGACGTGCTCGTAATCCACCCGGCCTTCCACAGCGGGCAGCTCCCTGGCACCGGGCCGGTCTTTGATGATGGGCTCGGTGCGCATCAGCTCCAGAAAGCGGGTGAAGCCGGCGCTGCCGTTCATATACTGCTCGGAAAACTGGGTCAGCCGCCGGATGGGAGAGATAAAGGTGGACACATACAGAGAGAAGGTCACCAGGTCGATGTAATCCATCTTCTCCTGCATGATCAGCAGGCCGCCCACGGTGATCACCAGCACCTGGGCAATGCAGCAGGTGAAGTCCATGCCGCTCTGGAACAGGCCCATGGTCTTGTAATACTCCACCTTGGAGGCCTTGAACAGGGCGTTGGCGTCGTCAAACTTATTCAGCTCCTGCTCCTCGTTGGCGAAGGCCTTGGCAGTCCGGATGCCGGAGATGCTGCTCTCGATGGCGGCGTAGATATCGGCGGTCTTTTTCTTGACCTCGATATTGGCCTCCTTCATCCGCACCCGCTGGGACAGGGTGAACCACAGGCACAGGGGCAGCACCACCGCCAGGGTCAGGGCCAGGCGCCACTCGATGGTGAACATCACCGCCAGGGCGCCCACGATGGTCAGAGTGCAGATGAGGATGTTTTCCGGGCCGTGATGGGCCAGCTCTGTGATCTCAAACAGGTCGCTGGTGATGCGGCTCATCAAAACGCCGGTGCGGTTCTTGTCATAGAAGCTGCAGGACAGGTCCTGCATATGGTTGAACACGTCCCGCCGCATATCCGCCTCGATCAGCACGCCCATGCGGTGGCCCAGCACGGTGATGATGTAGTACAGCCCGGCCTTCACCAGATAGGCCGCCACCATCAGGGCCATCACCGTGAAAAACAGGGTGAACAGCTTCCCCGGCAGCAGGCGGTTCATGGAGGTGCGGGACACATAGGGGAACACCAAATCGATCACCGACACCAGCAGCGCGCAGCTCATATCCAGGGCGAAGAGCTTTTTATGCCCGGCGATATAGCGCATGAATATGTTCAGGGGCTTTTGCGTATAGTCTTTCTTCATTGCTTCACCTGAGTCTTTGCTTTTTTATTTCCCGGCATAATGATCCCGCATAGCCACGGCCAGGGCGTCGCAGCGGTTGTTGTATTCGTTCTGGGCATGGCCCTTGACCCAGTGGTAGTGCATTTCATGCTGCATGGTCAGGTTCAGCAGGGTTTCCCACAGGTCCGGGTTCAGGGCCGGCTTCTTGTCGCTTTTGATCCAGCCCTTTTTCCGCCAGCCCCAGGCCCAGCCCTTCTCCAGTGCGTCGATCACATACTTGGAGTCGGAATACAGCTCCACGATGCAGCTCTCCTTCAGGGCCAGCAGGGCCATGATCACGCCGGTCAACTCCATGCGGTTATTGGTGGTCTGGGCTTCCCCGCCGCTGAGCTCCTTCTCCGCGCCGTTGTAGCGCAGGATGGCCCCCCAGCCGCCGGGGCCGGGGTTGCCGCTGCAGGCGCCGTCGGTATAGATTTCAACGGTTTTCATTCGCCGGCTTCCCGCTGGTACTTGGCCCGGAGCACCGCATATTCCTTCTTGTCGATCACACCGTTGCGCAGGAAGCTGTCCAGCTGTTCCAGACGGCGGCGGCTGTCCCGGTCCTTGATCTCCGCCGGGTCATACTTCCGGGGCTGGCTGCTTTCATGGGTGGTGTAGCTGCGGGTGACAGTATCCTCCTTGGCCGCTTTGGCCTTTCTGGCAAAATAGAACCCCAGTATCGCCACGCCGGCTGCCACAAGGACCACGGCCGCCACGGCGATGACGCTGCCGCTCCCGTCGTTGAGAAAGCCCATGGCCACCAACAGGATAAAGGTATAAAGAATGGTCTTGCCGGCCTTATTCAGCTTGTTCTCGTTTTTTTTCTGGTTCATGGCTTATTCCTCCGGCTCTGCCGGGCCGGGGAGTTCCTCCGGCTCTGTGTCTTCGGTTTCCCTCTCGGTCGTTTCGATGGATATGACCCGGCTGCCCTCGCTCAGGCGCATGATGCGCACGCCCTGGGTGGAGCGGCCCAGCACGGAGATGGAATCCACCGCCATGCGGATAATGGTGGCGTCGTCACTGATGACCAGAATGTCGTCCCCGGGACTGACCATCTTCACATCGGCGATCCTGCCGGTCTTCTCGGTGACGTTGTAGTTCTTGATGCCCAGGCCGCCCCGGCCGCGGACGGTATATTCCCCGATGGGGGTGCGCTTGCCGTAGCCCTTCTCGGTGATGGTCAGCAGATGTTCCCCGGCGCTGGCGCTGCCGGCGCCTACCACGAAGTCCCCTTCCCGGAGGCGGATGCCCCGGACGCCTACGGCGCCGCGGCCCATGGGGCGCACGTCCCGCTCGTTAAAGCTGGCGGCCATGCCGTTGTAGGTGGCGATGATGATATCCTCGTCGCCGGTGGTGGGAATGACGGAAATCAACTCGTCCCCTTCGTCCAGGGTCAGGGCCCGGATGCCGTTGGAGCGGATGTTTTTCAATGCCGACTGCTGCATCCGCTTGACGGTGCCCTTGCGGGTGACGAAGACCAGATAGCTGTCCTCCTCCATACCCCGGCCCCGGATCATGGCGCTGACCTTCTCCGGGTTATCGCCAGTCTCGATCTGGATGAGGTTGACGATATTGGTGCCCCGGGCGTTTCTGCCCGCCTCGGGGATGGTATAGCCCTTCTTGATGAACACCCGGCCCTTGCTGGTGAAGAAGAGGATATAGTCATGGGTGGAGGCGGTAAACACGGTCTCCACATAGTCCTCCTCCTTGGTGGCCATGGCCCGGATGCCCTTGCCGCCACGGCCCTGGGAGCGGTACTCGCTGACGGGCAGGCGCTTGATGTAGCCGCCGTGGGTCAGGGTAAAGACGCACTGCTCCTCCTCGATGAGGTCTTCCACATCAATTTCGTCGGCCACATCCTGGATCTCGGTATAGCGCTTGTCGCCATACTTATCCCGCAGGGCGGTCAGCTCGTCCTTCAGCACGCCCCGGATCAGCGCCGGATCGGCCAGCAGGCTCTTGAAGTAGCTGATTTTCTCTTCCAGCTCCTTATACTCCTGCTCCAGCTTTTCCCGGTTCAGGCCCTGGAGGGAGATCAGGCGCATATCGCAGATGGCCTGGGCCTGCACCTCGCTGAGGGAGAAGCGCTCCATCAGGTTCTGCTTGGCATTGTCATAGCTGGAACGGATGATATGGATAACCTCGTCAATATTATCCTGGGCGATCAGCAGGCCCTCCAACAGGTGGGCCCGCTCCTCCGCCTTGCGCAGGTCGTAGCGGGTGCGGCGGACGATCAGGTCCTCCTGGAAGCTGAGGTACTCGTCCAGAATATGCCGCAGGGACAGGATGCGGGGCTGGGTCTGGTTGTTCACCAGGGCCAGCATATTGATGGAGAAACTGGTCTGCAGGGCGGTCTGGGCAAAGAGCCGGTTCAGCACCACCTGGGGGTTGGCATCCCGCTTCAGCTCGATAACGATGCGCATACCGTTGCGGTCCGTCTCATCCCGCAGGTCGGAGATGCCCTCCAGCCGCTTGTCATGGACCTGGTCGGCTATGTTCTTAATGAGCTGCCGCTTGTTCACCTGATAGGGAAGCTCGGTGACAATGATGCGGGTGCGGTTCTGGCCGTGCTCCTCAAACTCGGTGCGGGCGCGGACGATCACCTTGCCCCGGCCGGTGGCATAGGCCTGGCGGATGCCGCTGCGGCCCATGATGATGCCCCGGGTGGGAAAGTCCGGCCCGGTGATGTGCTGCATCAAGTCGTTCAGGGTGGCCTCCGGGTGATCCAGCACGCAGATGCAGGCGTTGATGACCTCCGTCAGGTTATGGGGCGGGATGTTGGTGGCCATGCCCACGGCAATGCCGCTGCTGCCGTTGACCAGCAGGTTGGGGAAACGGGAGGGCAGGACCCGGGGTTCCTTCCGGGTTTCGTCAAAGTTGGGGTCCCAGTCCACGGTATCCTTCTCAATATCCCGCAGCATTTCGTTGGAGATTTTGGAAAGCCGTGCCTCGGTATAACGGTAGGCAGCCGGAGGGTCCCCGTCCACGGAGCCGAAGTTGCCGTGGCCGTCCACCAGCATATAGCGCATGGAGAAGTCCTGAGCCAGGCGCACCATGGCGTCGTAAACGGAGGCGTCGCCATGGGGATGGTAGCGGCCCAGCACGTCGCCCACACAGGTGGCGGACTTCTTGAAGGGCTTATCCGAGGTCAGATTGTCCTCATACAAAGCGTAGAGGATGCGGCGGTGAACCGGCTTCAGGCCGTCCCGCACGTCGGGCAGGGCCCGGCCCACGATGACGCTCATGGCGTAGTCGATGTAGCTGGTCTGCATTTCGTTGACCAGCTCCGATTCGGTGATCACCTGATTGGGAAAGGCGATATCCTCAGGCTTGTAGTCTCTCTTGTGTGCCATCTTCCCTCACCTCCTTAAATATCCAGATTCACCACGTATTTGGCGTTCTTCTCGATCCAGTCCCGCCGGGGCTCCACGTCTTCGCCCATGAGGACAGTAAAGATCTGGTCGGCCTGGATGGCGTCGTTTAATGTGATACGGCGCAGGGAGCGCTTCTCCGGGTCCATGGTGGTCTCCCACAGCTCGTGGGGGTCCATCTCGCCCAGGCCCTTGAAGCGGTTGATGTCCACCTTGGCGTTGGGGTTATCGGCGCGAAGCTCCGCACTGATTTTATCCCGCTCCTCATCGGAGTAGGCCACCCGCTGGGTCTTGCCCCGGCTCAGCTTATACAGGGGGGGCACTGCGGAATACACATAGCCGTGCTCGATCAAGGGACGCATGTAGCGGAAGAAGAAGGTCAGCAGCAGGGTGCGGATATGGCTGCCGTCCACATCGGCATCGGCCATGATGATGATTTTGTGATAGCGCAGCTTCTCGATATTGAACTCATCCCCGATACCGGCGCCCAGGGCCACGATCAGGGGATAGAGCTTGTCGTTGCCGTAAATTTTGTCCGCACGGGCCTTCTCCACGTTGAGCATCTTGCCCCACATGGCCAGGATGGCCTGGAAGCGGGAGTCCCGCCCCTGAATGGCGGAGCCGGCGGCGGAGTCGCCCTCCACGATGTAGATTTCGCAAAGGGAGGGGTCCCGCTCGTTGCAGTCCTGCAGCTTATCGGGCATCTGGCCGCTCTCCAGCCCGGTCTTGCGGCGGACGGATTCCCGGGCCTTCCGGGCGGCTTCCCGGGCCCGGTTGGCCATCATGGCCTTGTCCAGCACGGCCTTGGCCACGGCGGGGTGTTCCTCAAAATAGGTGGCCAGCTGGTCGGAGACAATATTGTCCACCAAAGTGCGGATGTAGGCGTTGCCCAGCTTCTGCTTGGTCTGGCCCTCGAACTGGGCCTCCGGCAGCTTCACGGAGATCACCGCGGAGATGCCCTCCCGTACATCGTCGCCGGAGACCTTGTCGTCCCCCTTGATGATGTTGTTTTTCTGGCCGTAGGCATTGATGACCCGGGTGAGGGCGGTCTTGAAGCCGGTCTCGTGCATACCGCCTTCCGGGGTGTGGATGTTATTGGCGAAGGAGACCAGGGTCTCGTTATAGCCGTCGTGATACTGGAGGGCAATCTCAGCGATGGCATCGTCCTTGGTACCGCTGAGGTAGATGACCTCCTCGTGGAGGGGCGTCTTGTTCTTGTTGATATAGCGGACAAATTCCCGGATGCCGCCCTCGTAGCACATGGTTTCGCCCTGCTCTTTGCCTTCCCGCTTATCCTGGATGCTGATGCGCAGCCCTGCGTTGAGGAAGGCCTGCTCCCGCATACGGGTGTGGAGGATCTCATAGTCATAGACCGTATCGTCAAACATCTCCGGGTCAGGCTTGAAGCGGACGGCGGTGCCGGTTTTGTCCGTCTGGCCCACCACATGGATGCCCTGGGTAATCTGGCCCCGGGAGAAGGCCATGGCATATATTTTGCCCTCCTTGTGGACCTGGACCTCCAGCCACTCAGACAGGGCGTTGACCACCGAGGCGCCCACGCCGTGGAGGCCGCCGGAGACCTTATAGCCCCCGCCGCCGAACTTGCCGCCGGCGTGCAGAACGGTGAAAACAACTTCCAGAGCACTCTTGCCGGTCTGCTCCTGAATGTCTACGGGGATGCCGCGGCCGTTATCGGTGACGGAGATGATATCCCCCTCCTCAATGCAAACCTCAATGTGGTTACAGAACCCGGCCAGGGCCTCATCGATGGAGTTATCCACAATTTCATAAACCAGGTGGTGCAGACCCGAGGAGGAGGTGGAGCCGATATACATACCCGGCCGCTTGCGCACCGCCTCCAGACCCTCCAGAACCTGGATCTGTGAGGCGTCATATTCCTGAACTGCTTTTTCTATGTTTTCAGCCATTGAATCGTTTCTCCATTTCACAGTATTCCTGCCTCGGCCCGGCGCAGCAGGGTGGCCGCCGCCATCTGGCAGAGATACAGGCTTCTTTCTTTCCCATCCCAGCAGACTACAAAGGACTTGGGAATGTCCTCCGAGGCGTTGATGACCTGTCCGGCCTTCTCCGCCATGCTGAGATATTTCCTTGTTATATGAGACTGGGAGGTGATGTCCAGGTCGAAGATGCCGATGATCTCCGCTGTGTTCACCACCCTGCCCTTACCAAGATGCAGGTACATTATTTGATCTTCCCTTTTTCCACAAACAGCACCTTGCCGCCGGTACGGCTTGAGATGCCCTCGTCCTCGCAGCAGCTGATCAGAGTCTGGCCGCCGCCGATGCGGTTGAGGACGAATTCCTGCCGCCGGGTGTCCAGCTCCGACAACACATCGTCCAGCAGCAGAATGGGGTATTCCCCGGTCTCTGCCAGGAAGATCTCCCGCTCCGCCAGCTTCATGGACAGGGCCGCCGTCCGGGTCTGGCCTTGGGAGGCGAAGCTGCGGGCGGCGCTGCCGTTGATGTAAATTTCCAGGTCGTCCTTATGGGCGCCAGTGAGGCACTGGGCGCTGTCCAGCTCTGCCTGCCGGTGCCGCTCCTGGTGGTCGCAGATGTCGTAATAAATTTCCCTTGCGCTGGCAAAGGGGTCCCTCACGGTGCTGACGGTTTTGTAGCGGATCTCCAGTTCTTCGCCCTGGCCGGAGAATTCCCGATGGATGGGCCCTGCCGCCTGGTTCAGCCGGGCTGCAAAGGCCGCCCGGTAGCGGATCAGCTGGGCCGATGCCCGGCACATCCCATCGGAAAACTCGTCCAGGGTGTCCAGCAGTGAGGGCTTTTCCCGCCAGTCCTTTAAAATTCGGGTCTTGTGCTCATACAGCTTATTGAACTCGGAGAGGAACTCGGCGTACCGGGGCCGGATCTGGCTGATGGCATTATCCATGAGTCGCCGGCGGACAGCCGCCCCTTCCTTGATCAGGTTCAGATCGTCCGGGCAGAACAGAACTGCGTTCACCACCTGGCCCAGCTCTCCGGCTGTTTTCTTCACGCCGTTGACGGTGATCTTCTTGGCCTGGCCGGGATTCAGAAGAATGCGGATGGTCTGCTCCCGGTCGTGACTCAGCACCTCTGCCAGGATCTCTGCCGAGGAAAAGTCAAAGCCCACCAGCTCCCGGTCAAAGCGGGTGCGGAAGCTGCGGCCGCAGGAGAGCATGTACACTGCCTCCAGCAGATTGGTCTTGCCCTGGGCGTTCTGGCCGGAGATCACGTTGGTGCCGCTGCCGAACTCCACCGTTTCCCACTCATAGTTGCGAAAGCCGTTGAGAGCGATTCGTTTGATGATCATGCCTTTACGACTTCAAAGTCCAGCCCCTGAAAGCTGACCTTGTCCCCGGGGCGCAGCTTCTTGCCCCGCATGGTGCAGACTTCGCCGTTGACACTCACCATGCCCTCGCTGATGACGTACTTAGCTTCCCCGCCGGTCCCTACAACGGCGGCAAATTTCAGCAGGGAATCCAGCTTGATATATTCGGTTTCTATTGTTATTTTTTCCATAATTTTCTATTTTCAGTCAGCCTCAGGCGTGGAGACGCACAGGCAGGATCATATAGGTGAAGTTGTCGCTGCCGTCGGCGGCGGTGATGATGCAGGGGGAAGAGGCGGAGTTGAGGCAAACATTCAGCTCCTCCTTGGCGGCGGCCTTCAGGGCGTCCTTCAGATACCGGTCGTTGAAGCCGATCTGCAGACCCTCGCCGCTGCCCTCGCAGGTGCAGACGTCCTCCGCCCGGCCGATGGGGGTGACGCAGAGGTTCCGCTCGCTGACGATCAGGGCCACCCGGTCGATGGCGGACATGAACTCACCCCGGTCCACCTTCACGGTGTACTTGAAGCTGTCGGGAATGGACTTCTTGTAGTTCAGAAACTCCCCTTCCAGCCGGCGGGATACCACCACCGTCTCCCCAATGGAGAAGGAGATGTGCTTGGCGCCTACGGAAATTTTCACCAGCTCCTCGCTGTCGCCGCAGATGCGCTCAATATCCGCCAGGGCGGAGCCGGGCACCACGAAGCTGCAATTTTCCATCTTTGCAGACTCCAGCTTCTCGCTGCGCTTGGCAAGCCGGTAGCCGTCAACCGATACCAGGGTCAGCTCCTCCCCTTCAATATCAAACAGGGTGCCGGTATAGATGGGGCGCATATCGTTATCCGCCACGGCGAAGATGGTCTGGTTGATCATGCTGCCCAGGATCTTCTGGGGCAGGGCGATGTTGTTCACCCCGTCCACCACCGGCATTTCCGGGTAGTCCTCGGGGCTGATGCC
The DNA here is from genome assembly GCA_004560305.1 of bacterium. Taxonomy (GTDB): domain Bacteria; phylum Bacillota; class Clostridia; order Oscillospirales; family Oscillospiraceae; genus Limivicinus. The sequence goes on from SFVI01000012.1 coordinate 20,322, forward strand.
CATGAAGTTGAATTCGCTCTTGCCGCATTTTACATTTACGTTGTTGTTGATATCCGTGCTGATGGTGACGATGCCGTCTGGCAGGCGGCGGATCATCTCGCCGAAGAGCCGGGCCCCCACTACCACGGAGCCCTGCTCCTTCACCTCAGCCTCCAGCTGGGTGTAGATGCCTTTTTTCAGGTCATAGCCGGTAACGGTGAGCCGGTCGCTGGCCTGCAGCAGCAGACCCTCCAGAGCCGGGATGGGGCTTTTTCCGGCAGCCGCCCGGGACGCGATGCCGCAGGCAGATTGGAGCAAATATTTCTCACAGCTGAACTTCATATCTCGTTCTCCTTAAAGCAAAGAATTTTTTTCTATCAATAAATAAATCTTATATTTTTAGTAGCAATAGTAGTAGGGACTTCAAACTGTGGAAAACAGCCCCAAACCCCTGCATGGCAAGGCTTTTTTATGTTGTTTGTTTTGTTGGCAATTTTCCGTTTTTCAACACCCAAATCCGAAGCAAAAACTTTCCACATTACTCTTCCCACTTTTCAACAGAAAACTGTGGAAAACATCTCAGATGGAATTAATGTTAGAGGTAATGTCCCTCACGGTGCCGGCCATGTTGGGGTCGGTCTTTAAAAGGTCCTCCACCTTGCGGATGGAGCTGAGGACGGTGGCATGGTTTCTGTCCTCATATTCCGCGCCGATGTCCTTCAGGGACAGGTTGGTCAGGGACCGCATCAGATACATGGACACCTGCCGGGCCATAGCCGTGTTCTTGGAGCGGCTCTGCCCCCGAAGATCCTCTTCCTTTAGAGAATAGTAACGGGCGGTTTCCCGGATGATGCTCTCCGGCGTGGGAATATAGGTGCCGATGCGAATTACATCCCTAATGGCCCGCTTTACTGAGTCAATGTTAATCACGTCGTCCAGGATTTCTTTATAGGCGGTGAGGCGCTTGATCACGCCTTCCAGCTGACGAATATTGGCGGTGATGTTGGTTGCGATGTATTCCACCGCGTCATCGGACAGCAGCAGGCCCAGCTGCCCGGCCTTATTGCGGGTGATGGCCATGCGGGTCTCCAGGTCCGGGGGCTGAATGTCCGCCATCAGGCCCCCTTCAAAGCGGGTGCGCAGCCGGTCATCCAGGATGGACATTTCCAGCGGCGGCCGGTCGGAGGTGATGACGATCTGATGTCCGGCCTCATAGATGTTGTTGAAGGTGTGGAAAAATTCGTTCTGGGTCTGCTGTTTGCCGGCAATAAATTGAATATCGTCCACCAGAAACAGGTCCACATTGCGGTATTTCTGGCGGAATTCCTCCGCTGTGCCGTCCTTAATGGATTTTACCAGCTGATTGGTGAACTCATCCCCCTTGATGTAGGCAATGCTTTTTTCCGGGCTCTTTTCATGGATCTGCTGCCCAATGGCCAGAAGAAGATGGGTCTTTCCCAGGCCGGAGTTGCCATAGATAAACAGGGGGTTATAGGTCTTGCCCGGATTTTCCGCCACGGCAATGGCGGCAGCGTGGGCAAACTTGTTGGAGCTGCCCACGATGAAGCGATCAAAGGTATAGCCCGCCATTTCCGGCAGGGAGCTGTCCACCTTTTTCTTGATGGCGAAATCATTGATCTCATCCCCGGCGAGGACCAGCAGATCAAAGTCACAGGAGAACAGGTCGGACAGGGCGGCCTTGATGGTATCGCCAAAGCGGGAGCTGATAATGCCCCTTTTAAAATCGGTGGTGGTATGCAGCACCAGGCGGCAGTCCTCAATATCCACCGGGGTACAATCGGAAAACCAGGTATTAATGGCAGTGGGGGTGAGCTGATGTGAAAGAATCTCTATTATTTTGTCCCAAATATCATTCAGCGAGTTCATTTGCAGCACCTCAAACAGCATTTGTTCATAATACTCCTAACTATACAATTATAGCAAAACTCTTTCCTCATTTCAAGGGTTTTGGGGAGATATAAATATAATATAGTAGGAAATATTCCACAAAAAAGAAGCCGGAGAGATTCCGGCTTCTTGTATGGTGTTTCGTATCTGTTATTTTTTGGGGATCAGAACGGTGGTGCCGCCCATGTAGGGCACCAGCACATCGGCAATGGTGACGCTGCCGTCGGCCTGAAGATGGTTTTCCAGATAGGCGATCAGCATCCGGGGCGGGGCCACAACGGTGTTGTTCAGGGTATGGGGCAGGTACATCTTGCCATCCTCTCCCTTGACCCGCATCCGCAGGCGGCGAGACTGGGCGTCGCCCAGATTGGAGCAGGAGCAGACTTCAAAGTATTTCTGCTGCCGGGGGCTCCAGGCCTCAATGTCGCAGGATTTGACCTTCAGGTCGGCCAGGTCGCCGGAGCAGCACTCCAGCTGACGCACGGGAATGTCCATGCTGCGGAACAGCTCCACGGAGTAGCGCCACATTTTTTCGTACCAGGCCATGGAATCCTCCGGCTTGCAGACTACGATCATCTCCTGCTTCTCAAACTGATGGATGCGGTAGACGCCCCGCTCCTCAATGCCGTGGGCACCCTTCTCCTTGCGGAAGCAGGGGGAATAGCTGGTGAGGGTCTGGGGCAGGCTCTCCTCGGGAATGATCTGGTCGATAAACTTGCCGATCATGGAGTGCTCGGAGGTGCCGATCAGGTACAGGTCCTCCCCTTCAATTTTGTACATCATGGCGTCCATATCCGTCTGACTCATAACGCCTTCCACCACGTTGCCATGGATCATAAAGGGAGGGATGCAGTAGGTAAAGCCCTTGTTGATCATAAAGTCTCTGGCGTAGGCCAGCACGGCGGAGTGGAGTCGGGCAATATCGCCCATCAGGTAATAGAAGCCGTTGCCGGAGACCCGGCCGGCGGAATCCATATCCACGCCGTTGAAGCGCTCCATGATCTGGGTGTGATAGGGGATCTCATAATCGGGCACCACCGGCTCGCCGAAGCGCTCCACCTCTACGTTGGCGCTGTCATCCGGGCCAATAGGGACGGAGGGATCAATGATATTGGGGATGGACAGCATAATGTGGCGGATCTGCTGGGCGTACTCCTCCTCCAGCTTCTCCAGCTCTGCCAGCCGGTCAGCCTGGGCCTTGACCTGGGCCTTGACGGCCTCTGCTTCCTCCAGCTTGGATGGGTCTTTCTTGGCCTGACCCATCAGCATGCCGATCTGCTTGGAAAGGGCGTTGCGCTGGGCCCGGATGTCGCTGGCCTCGGTGATGGCAGCACGGTTCTTGCTGTCCAGCTCCAGCACCTGATCCACCAGGGGGAGCTTTGCGTCCTGGAACTTCTTCCTGATGTTCTCCTTGACAATCTCAGGATTCTCTCTGATAAACTTGATATCGAGCATGGTTTTCTATCTCCTCAATCCATATTGTGATTTTCTCTGTTATTTGTTCTCCCCTGCGCTCTGCAGCAGGGCGATCAGGGCTTCCCGGTCGTCAGCGCCGTAAAACTCGATCTCAATGCGGCCGGTTTTTTTGCCGTCCACCAGGCGGACCCTCCGGCCCAGGGCGGCAGTAAGCTGGTTGGAGACTTCTGCGCTGTAATCCACGGCCAGTGGATCGTTGGCGGGCTTTTCCGTTTTTGACTCTTTGGTGATTCGGGCCGCCAGCTGCTCCGTCTTTCGGACGGAGAGATTTTTGCTTTTGACTTCGTTTGCTGCTTCCCATTGCAGCTTCTCGTCGCTGATGGGAATCAGTGCCCGGGCATGACCAGCGGACAGCTCCCCCTTCTCCACCATTTCCAGCACCGGGGCAGACAGGCTCAACAGCCGCATGGCATTGGTGATAGCCGGGCGGGAACGGCCCACGCTTTTGGCCGCTTCCTCCTGGGTCAGGCCGTACTCCTCAATCAGGGTGCGGTAGCCCTTGGCCTCCTCAATGGGATTCAGGTCCTCCCTTTGCAGATTCTCCACCAGGGCCAGCTCCGCGGTGCGCCGGTCGTCGGCCTCGATCACCCGGACAGGCACTTCCGTCAGCCCCGCCATCCGGGAGGCGCGCCAGCGCCGCTCTCCGGCGATGATCTGATAGTAGCCGGTGTTCAGCTTGCGGACGGTAATGGGCTGGATCAGGCCGTACTGGGCGATGGAGTCTGCCAGCTCCTGCAAAGCAGCCTCATCAAAATACTCTCTGGGTTGTTCCAGCCGGGGCTCCACCTTACTGATGGGCAGATGCAGCAGTTCCGATTCTACCTCGTCAAAATCACTGCCGCCGAAGAGCGCGTCCAGGCCGATGCCCAGTCCCTTGTTGCTTTTTGCTGCCATCTGTTCCCTCACTTCTCGCTTCTGGCGATAAATTCCACGGCCAGGGCCATATAGGCCTTACTGCCGCGGTTGATCCTGTCATACACTACGCCGGGCAGACCATGACTGGGCGCCTCGGAGAGCCGGACGCTGCGGGGGATCACCGTCTCATAGACCTTGTCCCCCAGATAACGGCGCAGCTCATTGGCCACCTGGGTGGTGAGATTGGCCCGGCTGTCATACATGGTAAGGACAATGCCTTCGATTCCCAGCCGGCGGTTCAGCCGTTTGGAGCACATTTTGATGCTGGTCAGCAGATCGGTAATCCCCTCCAGAGCGTAATACTCGCACTGCATGGGGATCAATACATTGTCCGCCGCCACCAGGGCGTTGACTGTCAGCAGCTCCAGAGAGGGGGGACAGTCCATGAAAATGTAATCGTAGTCACTGAACAGGGATATCAGGGCTTTTTTCAGAACGAACTCCCGTTCCTCCGCGTCAATCAGTTCCACGGAAGCGGCGGCCAGTTCCTTGCTGGCGGGGATCACATCGCCATAGTCGGTGTGCACCACGCAGTCGGAAGCGGCAGCGCCGTTGATCAGCATATCATATGTATTGGGGCGCTGGGTCTTGGCCACGCCCATGCCGGAGCTGGCATTGCCCTGGGGGTCACAGTCCACCAGCAGCACGTTCTTCCCCATGAGGCTGAGGGCCGCACAGAGGTTGACACTGGTGGTGGTTTTTCCCACGCCGCCCTTTTGGTTCGCAACAGCAATGATTTTAGCCATAGTCCTTCTCCTTTACTCTGTTGGCATTATATCAGCTTTGCTGGTGCTTTTCAATGTTTCACATGAAACAATTTATCGGTCAGCCAGATTATTTTTTTGTGCGCAGCGTCAAGAGAAGGAATCAACGGATATGCGTTTTTTCGCCAGAGAGAAGCAAAGTGAAGTTGACTTCTATCAACCCGCGTATTCAAGTTGAAGCGAAGGCTTCAACTTGGGAAGGAAGAAGGAGACAACGGATACGAAGCTTTTCTCGACAGAGAGAAGCGGAGTGAAGTTGACTTCTTCTGACGTAGTTTCACGTGAAACATCAGCTGACCAGCATATCGATGTCCCCAATACCAAGCCCCTGATGGACAGCAAGATTGATGCCGTAAGCAATAACCCGCGCACCGGAGCGGACCAGGGCGTCAATGCTGCGGGGGGTGACAAAAAGGCCGGAAAGGCCTTCCTCAACGAAAATACCGGCGTCGATCACAGTGGGAATCCCCATGGCGATCACCGGCACACCCAAGGTTTCAGCGCTTAGCTCCTGCCGGTCGTTTCCCACGCCGGAGCCGGGAGAGATACCGGCGGTGGAAATCTGCACGCAGCGACAGAGCCGGTCCAGGTCTGCCCCGGCCAGGGCGTCAATCACAATGACCAGATCCGGGGAAAGCAGGCTGCACAGCAGCTTAACCTGCTGAGCGCTTTCTATGCCGGAGGTGCCCAGTACCCCGGGGCGGCAAAGGGACACCGAAGAAAAAGCGGAAAAATCCGATGGAGACTGCTGCTTCAGATGCCGGGTGACAATGATGCTGGAAGCCGCCAGACTGCCCAGGGCGTCGGGAGTGATATCCGGATTGCCCAGGGCCGCTACCAGGACGCTGTCACGCTTCTCACAGCAGCAGACAATCAACTCCCCCACCGCCCGGGCAGCGGCTTCAAATTGTTCCGCCCCCCGCTCAAAGCGCTGGGGCAGATCCAGGGTAAAATATTTGCCAATGGGCTTGCCCAGAGCCTGGGCGCCGGTTTCGTTGAGGATGTCCACCGCCATCAGCTCCAGCCCATGCAGATGTTCCTGAACGGCGATAACCCCCTGCTTTTCCGTCAGTTCTCCGGCACTGCCGTCCAACTGCCGAAGGCTCTCGGTGGCAATGTCTGTTCTGCCCTGATACAGCATAAATCCAACCTCCAAATATCAAGATATAGTGTATTGTAACCATGAAAAACACTATACATAACAAACTGAAAAAAATACAATTTTTTTTGAAAAAACACTTGATTTTCAAGGACTTCTTTGATATAATCCATCAATGCGAGTTATTGTAACTCAATTTTATAGGAGGAGGTGGCGATTGAAGCATGGCCAACATTAAATCTTCTGCAAAGAGAGACGAGAAGTCTAAGGAACTCAGAGCCAAGAATCGGGCTGACAAGACCGAGCTCAAGACCATGATGAAAAAATTTGACGCAGCCGTTGCCGAGGGCAACCGTGAAAATGCCGTCAGTGCCTATAAAGTTGCTGTTAAGACTGTCGACCGCGCAGCCGGCAAGGGTCTTCTGCACAAGAACAATGCAGCGCACAAAAAGTCCGCTATGGCGAGCAAGCTCAACGAGATGGCTTAATCAAAAACAAATGAAGGACATGCTCCGGCATGTCCTTTTTTCTATCATGAGAGGATGACAAAATGGAAAAGAAACTGATGCTGATCATCAACCCGGCAGCGGGCAAGGGAAGCTATAAGGTGAATCTGGGGGAAGCTCTCCATGTGCTGGATATGGGCGGCTACCGCACCAGCCTGTTCTTCACCGCCGGCCGGGGGGACGCCACGGACTTTGCCCGGGCCTATGCCAAGGAGTTTGACACCGTGGCCTGCATCGGCGGGGACGGTACCCTCAGCGAGGTGATTTCCGGCCTGATGGAGCTGGATTCCCCTCCCCCGCTGGGCTATATCCCCATGGGTACCGCCAACGACGTGGCCACCACCCTGAACCTGCCCAAGAACGATACCATTGCCGCTGCCCGGCGGATTGTCCACGGCGGCGCCCATCCTTTTGACGTGGGCGGCTTTGGGCCGGAGGAGTACTTTGCCTACATCGCCGCCTTTGGCGCCTTTACCCAGGTCAGCTATGCCACGCCCCAGAACCAGAAGCGGGTGCTGGGCCACCTGGCCTATGTGCTCCAGGGAGCCATACAGCTGCCCAAAATCGAGAGCTACAGCGCCCGGGTGGAGTACGATGATGGCATCATTGAGGGGGACTTTCTGTATGGAAGCGTGTCCAACTCCACCTCCGTGGCGGGCATCGTCCACCTGCGGGATGATCTGGTCTGCCTGGGGGATGGCCTGTCCGAGCTGGTACTGGTGCGCAATCCCGGCAATCTGGCGGAGTTCAACAACATTGTGGACGGTGTGCTGCGCCAGAGCTATGATAATAAGAATCTTCTGATCTTCCACACCCATAAGGCCCGCTTCACCTTTGAAAAGCCGGTGGCCTGGACCCGGGACGGCGAGGCCGGCGGCGAATACCGGGAGATCGAACTGTGCAACTACCACCGGCCCATCCAGCTGATTTTCTAGTTGCAATCTTTTATTATAATGTTTATAATATTTATTCATGGAGCAATATTCCAGTATCGAGAGAAAGGATGAGCGCGAATGGAGCGTCAGAAAATAGCGGCAATCTATGCCGACAGCAAGGCCTTTGACGGCCAGAACATTACCGTCTGCGGTTGGGTGAGAACCGTGCGGGATATGAAGAACTTTGGCTTTATCGAACTCAACGACGGCAGCTGCTTCAAGTCCTTGCAGGTGGTCTTTGAGCGGGAGAGTCTCAGCAATTATGAGGAAATCGCCAGACAGAACGTGGGCGCGGCGCTGATCGTCCGGGGCACCCTGGTGCTGACCCCGGAGGCCAAGCAGCCCTTTGAACTGAAAGCCGGCAAGATCACGGTGGAGGGCGTCTCCTCCCCCAACTACCCCCTGCAGAAAAAGCGCCACAGCGTGGAGTTTTTGCGCACCATCCAGCATCTGCGGCCCCGCACCAATCTGTTCTCCGCTGTCTTCCGGGTGCGCAGCGTGGCGGCCCAGGCGGTGCATGAGTTTTTCCAGAGCCGGGGCTTCGTCTATGTCCAGACCCCCATCATCACCGGCTCCGACTGTGAGGGCGCCGGCGAGATGTTCCGGGTCACCACCCTGGACCTGAACAACCTGCCCCTGAAAGAGGATGGCACCGTGGACGACAGCAAGGACTTCTTCGGCAAGCCCACCAGCCTCACCGTGTCCGGCCAGCTGAACGCCGAGAACTTCGCCATGGCCTTCGGGGATGTGTACACCTTCGGCCCCACCTTCCGGGCAGAGGTATCCTATACCCAGCGCCATGCCGCCGAGTTCTGGATGATCGAGCCGGAAATGGCCTTTGCCGACCTGAACGACTATATGAACACCGCCGAAGCCATGGTGAAGTACATCATCAACACCGTGCTGGAACGCTGCCCCATGGAGATGGAGTTCTTCAACTCCTTTGTGGACAAGGGCCTTCTGGAGCGGCTGCACAACGTGGTCAATAACGACTTTGGCCGGGTCAGCTACACCGAGGCGGTGGATATCCTGATGAAGTCCGGCAAGAAGTTCGATTACCCCGTCCAGTGGGGCATCGACCTGCAGACCGAGCATGAGCGCTTCCTCACCGAGGAAGTGTATAAAAAGCCCATCTTCGTCACCGACTACCCCAAGGACATCAAGGCCTTCTACATGCGCCTGAACGACGACGGCAAGACCGTGGCCGCGGCGGACTGCCTGGTGCCCGGCGTGGGCGAGATCATCGGCGGCAGCCAGCGTGAGGAACGGCTGGAGCTGCTGACCCAGCGCATGGCAGAGCTGGGTCTGAAGGAAGAGGACTACTGGTGGTATCTGGACCTGCGGCGCTACGGCAGCTGCCGCCATGCCGGCTTCGGCCTGGGCTTTGAGCGGATGGTCATGTACCTCACCGGCGTCAGCAACATCCGGGACGTGGAGCTGCATCCCCGCACCACCGGCAACGCCGACTTCTGATAATCAAGCAATAAAAATCCCATGGCGACCCAGGAAGCGCCATGGGATTTTTTTGCTTCTGAGATGCTATACCTTTCTGTGCTCGCCCCGGTTGGCCTTCCGCAGGCCGATCTCCGTACCCCAGTAGATGCGGACATAGTTTTCCCGGTGCTTGATGAGAATAGCGGCGGTGGCGATGCAGAGAATGGCGGAGAAATACAGGCCGTGGGTAAAGGCCATGAAGGCTGGCACCAGCACCACGGTGGTGACAGTGCCCACCACAATATAATCGCTGATCAGGGTCACCAGCGCCACAAGCACAATCACAAGCAGGGCAAACTTCCAGTTCAGTGCCAGGGTCATGCCCAGATAGGAGGCAAAGCCCTTGCCGCCCCGGAAACGGAGGAAGAAGGGAAACATATGCCCCAGCACGCAGGCCACGCCTGCAGCCGCGCCGATGAAGGGCAGTCCCTGCCCAAAGTGCCGGGCCAGGACCACCGCCAGCAAAGCCTTGCCGATATCATGGACGGCCACGATCACGCCGGGCCCCCAGCCCATCAGCACCATGGCGTTGGATGCCCCCAGATTTTTGGAACCGGCGGCGCGCAGGTCAACACCTTTGTACTTGGACAGGTACAGGGCCATGTTGGAACAGCCCATCAGATAGGCCAGAAGCAGAATGGCGATATAGAGCAGAATCTTTGTCATGGGTATACCCCCTTTCCGGGGACTATCATACTATAAAATAATTTGTTTGTATAGAGCTAAGTCACCAATGCCCCCATGGTGAGAATGCCCAGGTTATCCCGGTAAATCCGGTCAAACTGGGAAATGGGCAGGGGGTTGACCCCAAGGCCCGCTTCGATGGTGTAGCCGGGGCGGTCAAACTGCTGGATGAACCAGTCCTTATACCCGGCAAAGCCGGAGGCATAGGGGGTCTCCTCCACCCCATAGCCGGAGACGGCGGAGAAGGTGGCGGCGATCTGGCGGGAATTTTCCGGCTCGTAGTCCAGAAACTTCCAGTAGATCACCTGGCCCTGGGTGTGGTAGGCCAGAATCAGGGACGGGTCCAGGGCCAGGGAGTAGTCATACATGGCCCGTGCTTCCGGGGCGGAGAGAGGGCTGGGGCCCACATAATCCGCCGGCGCGGGGGAGACGATGCCCTGCGCGTACTTGATCTCCCTGGCCTGCTCCCAACCGGCGGGGTATTGAAGGTTCAGGTCCGTGCCGGCGATGTTGGCTTTCCAGCCGTCGGGAAAAGAAAATTGGGGGTAATTGGCCCCGATGCGCCGTGCGGCGGCGTAGTATTCACCGCTTTGCAGCTCCCCGGTCACAAGGTCGATGCCGTCCGGGTTCACCGCCGGGATGAGATAGATGGAGGCATAGTCCATCAGCTCCGCGGCGGAGACGGAGAAGATCCGTCCGCCGGCAGCAAAGGCGGCAGCCAGCTCTTCCACAAATTTCAGCAGCAGCGGTACGCAGATCCATTCGTTGGCATGAAAGCCGGCGTTATAGAGCACCCGGTTTTCCCCGCTGCCCAGATTCATCCGCCAGAGAGGCCGGCCCATCACGCTGCGGCCGATCTCCCCGGTGCCGATGAAGGGATAGCGGGCGGCCAGGCCCCGGACGCAGTAGCTCACCAGGGCGGAGCAGTAAGCAATATTGGTGGGCACCACCGTGAAGGAAAAGGGGATCACCAGTTCCTGCCCCAAAGGCAGCGCCTCCGGCCGGACGCCGGGATTTGCCAGCAGGATGGCCTCCATGCTGCTGCCGTAGCGCTGGGCAAGGGCATAAACGCTGTCCCCCCGGCGCACCGGATGGGTGATGTAACCCAGATACCAGGGCAGGATGGCCCGGTGGGTCTGGTTCCCGGCCACGCCGTCCGCCGGGAGACCCCGGCCGGCCTGAAAGCGCCGGAGGGCCGCCTCCGTCCCCGGGCCAAAGTTGCCGTCGGTATCCAGGGGACCGTACCCGGCCCGGTTCAGGGCCAGCTGCAAAAGCTGTACCGCCGGGCCTGTGCTGCCGATCTTCAATAGCCGCATTGCTGTGTCCTCCGATGAAAAGAATGTGGAAAAGGGCGGAAGGCTCTGTAAAGTATATGCGGGAAAACATCAGCATTTTCCATAAAATTTTGCTTTTCTGTGCAGAATGAAGAAAGACAAATAAGAACATACCGGGGGAGAAAGACAGGCCTTTGGCGCTAAAGTTCAAAATTTGGCAATATTTTCTGGGAAACAAATGCTTTTGTCAGTTTTACGCTAAAAAATGCAGACTTGTTGACAAAGATTTGTTAAGCTTATATAATGTCTCAAGTTCGAAAGAACATTATTTTTACAGGAGGAAGTAAAATGAAAAAGTATCTTGCATTGATTCTGGCTCTGTGCATGGTCTTCGCTCTGTGCGCCTGCGGTTCCAAGACCGAGGCTCCTGCCGCCGAGGCACCCGCTGCTGAGGCTCCTGCCGCCGAGGCACCCGCTGCCGAAGGATGGGCTCCCGACGGCCCTGTCACCATGATCGTAGCATACAAGGCCGGTAACGGCACTGACGTTACTGCCCGTATCCTGGCCCAGTACGCTGAAAAGTATGTGGGTCAGACCATCGTCATCGAGAACGTTGACGGCGGTTCCGGCTCCATCGGCTGGTCCCAGCTGGCAGAGGCTGAGCCTGACGGCATGACCATCGGCTTCATGAACCTGCCCAACTTCAACAGCTCCATCGTCAAGGAACTGGGCACTTACACCACCGCTGACTTCGCTGCCATCTGCAACCACGTCACCGAGACCTCCCTGGTGCTGGTCCGTGCTGACGACGACCGTTTCGCTGACATCGACGCTCTGGTTGCTTACGCCAAGGAGAACAACACCGTTGCCTCCACCAACGGCGCCCAGAACTCCAACCACATCGGCGCCCAGGCCTTTGCCAACTCCGCCGGCTTCAAGTACACCGATCTCCCCCAGGGCAACACCGCTGACGAGCTGACCTCCCTGCTGGGCGGCGAGGCCGACTGGTGCGTGGCCAAGGTGGCTGACATTGCCGGCCGCACCGACGTGCGCGCCCTGGCTTCCTTCTCCACCGAGCGTCTGCCCGAAATGCCCGACGTGCCCACCCTGGGCGAGAAGGGCTACTACGACCAGTGGCTGGGCTCCTCCCGCTGCATCGTGGCTCCCGCCGGTGTGTCTGCCGATGTGATCGCTTTCTATGAGGCCGCCTTCAAGGCCACCATGGAAGATCCCGACTACCAGGCTGCCGCCAGCGAGTTCGCCACCGATTACAAGGATGCCGCCGCTACCGCCGCTCTCATCGAGCAGCAGCAGGCCTTCGCCGAGGGTCTGGCCGAGGGCTTCTGGTACGAATAAACCTGGACGGAATGCACAGGGGGCAGGCTTGCCTGCCCCCTTTTCCGATTTATTCCATAGAGATAGGAGGGATTTCCCTTGAAAATGAAAAAGACGGACATCGGCGTTGTGGTCTTCATGTACGCCTTCTGCGCCTTCTTTTATGCCTACAGCAGCAAGCTCAGCGCCGGCAGCAAGACCTATCCCCTGTTTACCATTTCCCTGCTCTTTGGCCTGACCACCCTGTATCTGATCCAGATGATCCTGGCGGCCCGGAAGTACGGCGTGGAGAGCGGCGTGGACACCGTGTTTGCCGGCTTCAAGGCCCTGCAGTTCACCCTGAGCCTGGTGCTCACCATCGTATATTTCTTCCTGGTGAAATACTTGGGCTTCTTCAGCGCTACCACCATCTTTATGATCGCCTCCTTCATTTACCTGAAGGTGCCGGTGCTCCATTCCGTGATCGCTCTGGTGGCTATGAACCTGCTGATTTATCTGGCCTTTGTGCAGTTTCTGGGCGTGCGCCTGCCGGCGGGAATTCTGTTTTAAGGAGGGTCTGAACAATGCTTGATACCTTACAGCTTATGGGTCAGGGCTTTATCAGTGCCCTCTCCTTCGCCAACATTCTGGCCATGGCCGGCGGCGTGGCCCTGGGCATCATCATCGGATGCCTGCCCGGCCTGTCGGCTGCCATGGGCGTGGCGCTGATGCTGCCGCTGACCTTCTCCATGCCGGCGGACACCGGTCTGATCGTACTGGGCGCCATCTACTGCGGCGCCATCTTCGGCGGCTCCATTTCCGCCATTCTGATCCACACCCCCGGCACCCCGGCCTCCGCCGCCACCGCCATCGAGGGCTATCAGATGACCCTCCAGGGCAAGGCGGGCAAGGCCCTGGCCACCGCCTGCTGGAGCTCCTTCTGGGGCGGGCTTTTGAGCTGCATCTCCCTGTACTTCTTCGCCCCCCTGCTGGCCCAGCTGGCGCTGAAGTTCATGTCCGCCGAAAAGTTCTGGCTGGGCATCTTCGGCCTGACCATCATTGCCGGTGTGTCCAGCAAGTCCATCGTCAAGGGCCTGATGTCCGGCGCCATGGGTCTGATCATCTCCACCATCGGCCTTGACCCCATCGACGGCACCAAGCGCTTCATGTTTGGTCAGGCCTTCCTGGCAGAGGGCATCAACACCACCTGCGCCCTGATCGGCCTGTTCTCCATGTCCCAGGTGTTCATCCTGGCGGAGAAGGAGATCAAGAAGCGGGCCAAGGCCGCCAAGTTCAGCGATAAGATCACCCTTACCAGGGAAGAACGGAAAAAGATCCGCCCCACCATCATCCGCTCCTGGATCATGGGCAACATCATTGGCATCCTGCCCGGCGCCGGCGCCTCCATCGCCTGCTTCCTGGGCTATAACAGCGCCAAGCAGTTCTCCAAGACCAAGGAGGAGTTTGGTCACGGCGCCATTGAGGGCGTGGCCGGTTCCGAGGCGGCCAACAACGCCGTCACCGGCGGCTCCCTGATCCCCATGCTGACTCTGGGCATCCCCGGCGAGTCCGTCACCGCGGTGCTGATGGGCGGCCTGATCATCCAGGGCCTGGCCCCGGGACCGGAGCTGTTCACCAAGCACGCCGCCATGACCTACACCTTCTTCGCCGGCTTCGTGCTGGTGCAGTTCTTCATGCTGGCCATCGGCACTCTGGGCTGCCGTGGCTTTGCCCAGATCTCCCGCCTGTCTGACGCCATCCTGATCCCCTGCGTCACGGTGCTGTGCGTCATCGGTTCCTACGCCATCCACCGCAACATGAGCGACGTGGTGGTCATGATCATCTTCGGCGTGCTGGGCTACCTGATGCGGAAGTTTGACCTGAACACCGCCGCCGTGGTGCTGGCTCTGATCCTTGGGCCCATCAGTGAGAAGGGCCTGCGGGGCGCTCTGCGTGTCAGCGGCGGCGACATCGGCTGCCTGTTCCAGTCCCCGGTAAGCTGGGTGCTGATCATCCTCAGCATCGTTGGCATCTTCTCCCCCTTCTTCATGGACAAGTTCGAGCGGAAGGTGGCCGGTGACGAGAATGTGGACGCTGCCGTCCAGGACGAAACGCTTTCTTAAAACTGCGTTGGAATGATTTTCCTCCCCCGGCCGCAGGCCGGGGGATTTTTATGGGGTTTTGTTGTGAATTGTGCATAAAATTGGTGCCGGAACTTTGGCTTGCAATACTAAGACGCTTCTATTAAAATGTAAAAGAGTACCTGCGTGCTCCAATCTGACTGCGTGTCCGGCTCTCCATTACCAAGCCGGGCATAGCTTTAATAAGGAGGAAACAAAACATCCCTGTGGCTCAGGGTGCGGCAGTGTGGAGACCTGTCGTAATGCGGGTGGCTGTGCCCCTGCGAGTGCGCCAGCGGCGGAGGCCCGGCGTTCAGAGTCGGTAAAAATGGCAACTGTAACACTGAAAAACGTAAAGAAGATCTACCCGTTCGTCAGCGGCGAAGGCAAGAAGAAAAAGAAAAAGGGTAAGGACGAGCCGGAAGAGAAAAAGGTCAACCTTCAGATCACCGATCAGGGCGTTGTGGCGGTTCAGGAGTTCAACCTGGACATCGCCGATAAGGAATTCATCGTTCTGGTAGGCCCCTCCGGCTGCGGCAAGTCCACCACGCTGCGTATGGTGGCCGGTCTGGAGGAAATCTCCGAGGGCGAGCTGTACATTGACGGCAAGCTCATGAACGATGTGGCCCCCAAGGACAGAGACATCGCCATGGTTTTCCAGAACTACGCCCTGTACCCCCATATGACCGTGTATGAAAACATGGCCTTCTCCCTGAAGCTGCGCAAGGAAAAGAAGGAAGTTATCGATCAGAAGGTCCGCGAGGCTGCCGAGATCCTGGATATCACCCAGTATCTGGACCGCAAGCCCAAGGCCCTGTCCGGCGGCCAGCGCCAGCGTGTGGCCATCGGCCGCGCCATCGTCCGCGACCCTGCCGTCTTCCTGATGGACGAGCCGCTGTCCAACCTGGACGCCAAGCTCCGTAACCAGATGCGCGCCGAGATCATCAAGCTGCGCGAACGTATCAATACAACCTTTATCTACGTCACCCATGACCAGACCGAGGCCATGACCCTGGGCGACCGCATCGTCATCATGCGGGATGGCTACATCCAGCAGATCGGCACCCCCCAGGAAGTGTTCAACAATCCCCGGAACCTGTTTGTTGCCGGCTTCATCGGCACCCCCCAGATGAACTTCTTCGATGCCAAGCTGCTGAAGGAGAACGGCAAGTACTTTGTCCAGCTGGCCAATGTGAAGGTGGAGCTGAGCCAGGACAAGCAGGAGCGTCTCGCCGCCAACAATGTGGAGCCGCAGGAGGTTACCCTGGGCGTCCGTCCTGAGCACACCAACCTGGTGGAGGGCGGCGTGCCCGCCAAGGTGGATCCCACCATCGACATGAAGGGCAGCTACAGCATCGGCGACACCGTCAGCTTCAGCTTCAACGGCAACGTTGCCCACGTCTTTTCCAAGGAGACCGAGAAGAACCTGGAATGGTGAGCATTCCCACCATTATAATCCCCCGGCCAATGGCCGGGGGATTTTCCTGCTTGGAGTTCTGTTGTCAAAGTACAACAAAACAGGGCCGGCAGATTTTGACAAATTATACAAGCATCCAAAAGGAAAAAAAGCCCTTGCAATTTGCCAACGCTTCGACTATAATCCACACGAAAAGAAGATTTTTAAGCTTCGGTACAGAGAGACCGGCAAAATCGCTCATAGGGAAGGGTGCGGCGCGCCGCATCCGCAATTGTGTGTGTGTCTTGCCGGGAACAGGCAAGGCATTTTTTCTTGCCCGCGCCTATGGCGAAGGAGGGATTGGCGTGAAACTGAAGGCCCAGATCATGGACGAAGCTGCCCTGAGGCGGGCGCTGATGCGCATCTCCCATGAGATCGCCGAGCGGAACAAGGGCGTGGAAAACCTGGTGCTGGTGGGCATCCTCCGCCGGGGCGAGCCCATCGCCCGCATCATCCGGGAGAATATCCAGAAGATCGAGGATATGGCGCTGCCCTGCGGCAGCATCGATATCCGCTTCTACCGGGATGATCTTACCGAACTGACGGAGAATCCGGTTGTGAGAAAGACCGAGCTGCCCTTTGACGTGACCAATAAGGATGTGGTGCTGGTGGATGATGTGCTCTACACCGGCCGCACCGCCCGGGCCGCCATTGAGGCCGTGTTCTCCTGCGGCCGCCCCCGCAGCATCCAGCTGGCGGTGGTGGTGGACCGGGGCCACCGGGAGCTGCCCATCCGGGCGGACTATGTGGGCAAGAACATCCCCACCTCCCGCAGCGAACTGGTGGAGGTCCGCCTGCCGGAATACGACGGGGAGACCGGCGTGTTCCTGATGGCCCCCTGAATTATGCGCACTCCAAAATTTACATATAAGAGAGGTTCTAAAAATGGGAAAAAAGAATGCTAACGAAGGCCCTATTTATGACGCTCGCACCCTTGGCACCCCCAAGATGCTGATTCTGGGTCTTCAGCACATGTTTGCCATGTTCGGCGCCACGGTTCTGGTGCCTGCCCTCACCGGCCTGGATGTTGCCACCACCCTGCTGTTCGCCGGCCTTGGCACGCTGCTGTTCCACCTGATCACCAAGCGTCAGGTCCCCGCTTTCCTGGGCTCCTCCTTCGCTTTCCTGGCCGGCTACTGGGCCATCGCCCCTAACGGCGAGGCCGATCTGCTGCCCTACGCCTGCTTCGCCGTGGCCGTCTCCGGCCTGATGTATGTGGTTCTGGCCGCTGTGATCAAGAGCGTGGGCGTTAACAAGGTGATGCGCTTCTTCCCCCCCATCGTCACCGGCCCCATCATCATCGCCATCGGCCTGATCCTTTCCTCCTCTGCCATCAATAACTGCGGCGCCAACTGGCTGGTGGCTGTCGTTGCCATCGTTGTTGTGGTTGTCTGCAACATGTGGGGCAAGGGCATGATCAAGATCATTCCCATCCTCATCGGCGTGATCGCCTCCTACCTGGTGTCCATGATCGTTGACCCCGCTTCCCGGGCCAATGTGGTCCAGACCGTGGCCGCTGCCGACTGGATCGGTATCCCTGTCCACAAGGACGCTACCGTTTTCGGCCTCTTTGCCAACGGGGCTGACACCAGTCTGCTGATCACCGCCTGCATCACCATCGTCCCCCTGGCCATCGCCACCATGATGGAGCACATCGGCGACATCTGCGCCATTTCCTCCACCGTCAACAAGAACTTCCTGGTAGAGCCGGGCCTGCACCGCACCCTGATGGGCGACGGCCTTGCCACCACTCTGGCCTCCCTCTTCGGCGCTCCCGCCAACACCACCTACGGCGAGAACACCGGCGTCCTGGCTCTGTCCAAGGTCTATGACCCCAAGGTCATCCGTCTGGCCGCCCTGTTCGCCATCATCCTCAGCTTCTGCCCCAAGTTCGCCGCCCTCATCACCGCCATGCCCGCCGCCACCATCGGCGGTGTGTCCCTGGTGCTCTACGGCATGATCTCTGCCGTGGGTGTGCGCAACGTGGTGGAGAACCGTGTGGACTTTACCAACACCCGCAACGTGGTCATCGCCGCCCTGATCCTGGTGCTGTCCCTGGGCATTGCCAACAGCTCCGCCGGCGCCGTGCGGATCGGCTCCGTCAGCCTGTCCGGCCTGGCTGTTGCCTCCATCGTGGGTATCATCCTCAACGCCGTCCTCCCCGGCAAGGACTACGAATTCCAGCAGGAGAGCGAAGGCTCTACCTCCGTCAACTTCAAGGTCTGATTCCGAACAGAAAACCAATAAACGCCGCCCCGGAAAATCCGGGGCGGCATTCTTTTATCCGCGGCCAATGTCCATCATGCCGATCTGGATCTCATCCAGAGGATTGCCCGGAGACGCCGGGGTGTCCGTTTCCCGGATCTCCAGATTTTGTGCGATCTTCTCCAGGGTATCCATGCTTTCCTCGCCCTGGACAATAGCAAGAATCCCCTGCTCCTCGTCAAACATCAGAATATAATTCACAATGGACAAATATTTGTTCAGTCTGCTCCATTCGGTGCCGCTGTAGTCCGCCACCACCTTTGTGACCTTCCACCGATCCCAGATTTCCTCCTCAATGGTTACCGGCTCGGCGTTGAGCACAGACATTCTTCCCCTGGTATCCACCTCGTAGGCGAAAATCTGGCAGGGGATGTGGTCACAGGAACAGCAGGCGCCAAAGCCGTTTCCCCAGCCGTCCCCGGTGTAGTCGCTGCGGAAGCACTCCACATAGTGCTCCTCTTCCGGCAGCCAGCCGGGTTTGATCTCCAGCAGATACCGGGGGGTGTCAGGACCGGTGAAGGTAAAGATCAGGCCGGCGTCGGGATAGACAAGCTTCTGCTCTTCCATCAGCTTGCCCTCGTCATCGTAAAATCGCCAGTAGCCGCTGGGAATTTCATCTGCGGGAACGGTCTCCCGGTGCATACCGAACAGGCCCGCCGCGAAGGCCGTTGCCGTCATCAGCGAGGCGATCACCGCCGCCAGCAGCAGGATGCGTGTCACATTCCTTCTCCCGGGCCGCGGGGCATCGTTTTTGATTTTGTTCAAAACCTTCGCCTTGACGCGCTGCGTAAGCTGTTCATCTGCCGTGCCCAGCGCCACCCCTTCGGGGCAGCAGCCGTCCATCAGGTCACTGATCCGAATTTGCATCGCCGTACCCCCTTTCTTCCAGATGCTCTTTCAACTTCTCCCGGCCCCGGGACAGCCTGCTGCGGACAGTGGCGGCGTTCATGCCCAGGGCCTGAGCAATGTCCCCGGTCTTTTGGTAGAGAAAATACCGCCGCAGGAAAATTTCGCTGTCCGGCTGGCCCAGACTGTCCACCGCCTCCCGGCAGGCCGCCTTCAATTCCAGTGCCAGCACTCCCTCCTCCGGGCCGGGGAGGCTTAGCTCCAGCAGGTCGTCCTCCAGCGGCTCGGTCAGCTTCAGGCGCCGCAGCCGGGACTTGGCGGCGTTGCGGGCGATGGCGGCCAGATAGGCCTTCAGCTTCCCCGTCTCCACCTGCGCCCGGCTGTACCAGAGGGAGCAGAACACGTCGGAGACCACTTCCTCCAGATCCTCCCGGGGCAGCGCGTGGGAGAGAATGTTGCTGATAATGGCAAAGACATAGGGCGTGTATTGGTCGATGATCTGCTCCAGGGCGGCGCTGTCACCCCGGCGCAGGGCTTTCAAAATGCGCTTTTCATTCACAAGCGTTTCACAGCCTTTCTTTTTAAGCGCTCTCACCTATATAAACGACGGACAGGCCGTTTTTGTTGCAGAAAACAAAAACCGCACCAAAAATCGGTGCGGTTTTTGTGATGTGTCGTTATCGTTCTTCCCTGAAATAAGCCAGGCCCAGGGAGGCGGGGGGCTGATTTTCCCGCTTGTTGCGCATGGAGGAGATCACCAGCACAATGATGGTGACCACATAGGGCAGCATCTTATAAAGCTCCTTCACCGCCAGGTTCATACCGGTGGGGATGAAGAGGTAGAGGATGTACAGGCCGCCGAAGAGGATGGAGGCGAACACCGCCACATTGGGCTTCCAGATGGTGAAGATCACCAACGCCAGGGCCAGCCAGCCCCGGTCGCCGAAGGCGTCATTGGACCAGACGCCGCAGGCGTAGTCCATTACATAGTACAGTCCGCCCAGGCCGGCGATCATGCAGCCGATGCAGGTGGCCATGTACTTGTACTTATTCACGTCGATGCCGGCGGCGTCGGCGGTGTTGGGGCTTTCGCCCACGGCCCGCAGATGCAGGCCCACCTTGGTGCGCTTGAGCACATAGGCGCAGACGAAGGCGATGATCACCGCCACATAGGCCAGAAAGCCGTAGCTAAGGAAGATTTTGCCGAACCAGCCCAGATTGGAAGCAAAGGGCAGGGACTTTTTGAAGCAGGCGCTGGTGGCGGACAGGGCAATGGAAGGCACATCCGCGCCGGAGAGCTTGATGAGGGAGCCGCCGAAGAAGTTGCCGAAGCCCACGCCGAAGGTGGTCATGGCAAGGCCGGTGACGTTCTGGTTGGCCCGCAGGGTGACTGTGAGAAAGCAGTACAGCAGACCCATCAGCAGAGAGCCCAGCAGGCAGCAGGCCAGGGGAATCAGTACCGCCAGAAAGCCGTTGACACCGGCAGAACCCACAGATTGCTCATAGAGGAAGGCGCCGATGACACCGGAGATGCCGCCCACATACATCACGCCGGGCAGGCCCAGGTTCAGGTTGCCGGATTTCTCCGTCAGGGTCTCGCCGGTGCAGCCGAAAAGCAGGGGGATGCCCTGAACGATGGCCCGGGGGATAAAGGAGACAAAATCAAACATGGCTCATTCCTCCTTCCCAGCCGCCTTGCGGAAGCTGATTTTGTAGTTGATAAAGAACTCGCAGCCGATGATGAAGAACAGGATGATGCCGGTGAGGATGTCGCCGAAGGAGTGGTTCAGACCGAAGTCCGTGGCGATCTCCCCGGCGCCTCGTTCCAGAAACACCAGCAGCAGACTGGTAAAGACCATGAAGACGGGGTTGAACTTGGCAAGCCAGGACACCATGACCGCGGTGAAGCCCCGGCCGCCCACGATGGTGGTGGTGACGGTGTGGTTGATTCCGCCCACCAGCAGCAGGCCCGCCAGACCGCAGACCGCACCGGAGACCACCATGGTGCGGATGATGACCTTTTCCACCTTGATGCCCACATAGCGGGCGGTGCGCTCGCTCTCGCCCACCACGGCGATCTCATAGCCGTGCTTGGAGTAGTTCAGGTACAGGTACATCAGCACCGTGACGATGGCCACCACCACAATGCTCAGCAGATACTTGTTGCCCAACTGGGGCAGCCAGCCCAGCTCGCTGCTCTGGTTGATGATGCCGATCTTGCCGGCGCCCTTGGGCACTTCCCAGTAGATCACGAAAAAGGCCACAAGCTGGGTAGCCACATAGTTCATCATCAGGGTAAAGAGCGTCTCATTGGTGTTCCATTTGGCCTTGAAAATGGCGGGGATCATACCCCAGATGGCGCCGGCTACGATGGACGCCACGATCATAACGCAGATCAGCAGCCAGTTGGGGACCTTATCCGCCAGCAGGATCATGCAGGAGGCGGTGGCCAGACAGCCGATCAGGGTCTGGCCCTCGGCGCCGATGTTCCAGAAGCGCATCCGGAAGGCGGGGGTCACCGCCAGGGAGATGCACAGCAGAATGGCCACGTTCTGGAAGGTAATCCAGGTTTTGCGGGCGGTGCCGAAGGCACCGTCAATCATGGCGGCATAGACCGCGATGGGGTTTTCGCCGGTGGTAACGGTGGTTACCAGGGCGCAGGCCACCAGAGCCAGCAGGATGGCCAGGGCCCGGATGCCCCAGGCACCGTACCAGGGCAGGGCGGCCCGCTTGACGATATGGACCAAAGGCCCTCTGTTTTGCTTATTCATCCGCGTTCTTCCCTCCAAGCCTTGTCATCATCATGCCCACGTCCCGCTTCTGGGCGCCCCGGCCCTCCACGATGCCGCTGACCTTGCCGCCGCAGAGCACCAGGATCCGGTCTGCCAGCTCCAGCAGCACGTCCAGATCCTCACCCACATAGATGACGGCCACACCGGCCAGCTTCTGCCGGTTGATCAGGTCATAAATGGTGTAGGAGGAGTTGATATCCAGGCCCCGGACGGCGTAGGCTGTCAGCAGCACGGTAGGGGCGGAAGCGATCTCCCGGCCCACCAGCACCTTCTGCACATTGCCGCCGGAAAGACGGCGGACAGGGGTGGCGATGCTGGGGGTCTTGACCTCCAGATCCGCAACCACTTCCTGGGCCAGCTTTTTGGGGGACTTCCTGTCGGTAAAGAAGCCTTTGCCCCGGCGGAAGGAGCGGAGCATCATGTTGTCTGCCAGGTCCATGTTGGCCACCAGACCCATGCCCAGCCGGTCCTCCGGCACAAAGGAGAGGCTGACGCCCATATCTGCGATGGCCAGGGGATCCTTGCCGATCAGCTCTTCCCGCTCGCCGTTGTCCTCAATATAGCTGATGCTGCCGCTCTCCACCGGCTGCAGGCCGGCGATGGCCTCCAGCAGCTCCTTCTGGCCGCAGCCGGAGATGCCGGCAATGCCCAGAATCTCGCCGGAATTGGCGGTGAAGCTGACACCGTCCAGCTTCAGCACCCCATCGATGGAGCGCACGGTCAGGTTCTTCACCTCAATGCGGGGCTTGGGATCCACCGGCTCCGGCCGGTCAATGTTCAGCGTCACCGCATGGCCCACCATCATGTTGGTCATTTCCTGGGCGTTGGTGGTCTTGGTTGGCATATCGCCGATGAACTGACCATGGCGCAGCACCGCCACCCGGTCAGACAGATCCTCCACCTCATGCAGCTTGTGGGTGATGATGACAATGGCCTTGCCGTCGTCCCGCATATTGCGCAGCACGGCGAAGAGCTTGTCGGTCTCCTGGGGGGTCAGGACAGCGGTGGGCTCGTCCAGGATCAGAATGTCGGCGCCCCGGTACAGCACCTTGATGATCTCCACCGTCTGCTTCTGGGATACGGACATATCATAAATCTTCTGATAGGGGTCCACCTCAAAGCCATAGGCCTCGCAGATGCCCCGCACCCGCTGCGCCACCTTTTCCAGGTCCAGCCGCCCCGGCTCGTTCAGGCCCAGGACAATGTTCTCCGCCGCGGTGAGCACATCCACCAGCTTGAAGTGCTGATGGATCATGCCGATGCCCAGGTCAAAGGCGTCCTTGGGGGAGCGGATCACCACTTCCTTGCCGTCGATGCTGATCTCCCCCTCGTCGGGGAAGTAGATGCCGGAGAGCATATTCATCAGGGTGGTCTTGCCGCTGCCGTTCTCACCCAGCAGGGCCAGGATCTCGCCCCGGTAGATGTCCAGCCAGACCTTGTCGTTGGCCACCACCGGGCCGAAGGTCTTGGTGATGTTGCGCATCCGGACTGCGGGAGTCTTGTTGTCCAAAGCTGTCACTCCTGTCGATTGGTGTCGAAATAGTACGACACTATAATATAATAAAAGTATTCACGCTGTAAAGGGCAGCGCAGTGATTTTTCGCTGCGCTGCCCTTTGCAGCATAGGGTGGATATAGGGCACTGACAAGATATCAGTGCCCTATATGTTGCAAGTGCAGTTTCAGTTCAATCAGAACTTGGTGTCCAGCAGGGTGATACCGTCGATCTGCAGGTCGAAGTAAGGAGCGGAACGGAACTCGGACTCGTGGAAGTAACCGTCGGCAATGACCTCGGTGTCGGCCTCGGAGGCGGCGTCGGTGTCAACGTTGGCCATGTAGCTGGTGAGGGTCTCGCCGCCCACGGTGAAGGTGGCGGTGTCAAAGACATGCAGCTCACCGGCGACCAGCTGGGCCTTGGCAGCCTCGATGGCCTCGGCAGTGCCGGCGGCAGCGGCGGCCTCGTTGACCTCAGTCAGCAGGACGGAGCCGGTGGCGATGGTGCCGGTCCAGTCAGCGGGGATCTCTTCGCCGTTGACAACAGCGTTGACCACGAACTCATAGTAGGGAGCCCAGTTGATGCGGGAGGAGACGATGAAGGTGTTGGGGCAGGCAGCAACGGTGGAGCCGTTGTAGGAAACGTTGGGCACACCGGCGGTCTCGCAGGCAGTGGGAGCGCCCATGGAGTCAGCATGCTGGCTGATGAGCTTGCAGCCGTTGTCGATCAGCTTGTTGGCGGCTTCCTTCTCGGCGGTCTCATCGTA
This sequence comes from bacterium, assembly GCA_004560305.1. Classification (GTDB taxonomy): domain Bacteria; phylum Bacillota; class Clostridia; order Oscillospirales; family Oscillospiraceae; genus Limivicinus. The sequence continues at coordinate 44,409 of SFVI01000012.1, forward strand.
CCAGGAGCCGGTGAAGGTCACTTCCATGGTGGCGGTGGGGCAGACGGAGCGGGCGCCCAGGAAGAAGGAGGTGTAGCCGGAAACCACTTCGGCGTAGGTGAAGGCGCCAACATAGCCGATCTTGGCCTCGTCAGCGGTGAACTGGCCGGCCTCGATCATCTCGTTGAGCTTCATACCGGCGGCGACACCGGCCAGGTAGCGGCCCTCATAGATGGAAGCGAAAGCGTTGTGGTGGTTGGCGACGCCCTCAGTGTGGGCGCGGGTGCCGGTGGCGTGGCAGAACTGAACCTCGGGGAATTCCTTGGCGGCCTGGATCATGAAGTCCTCATGACCGAAAGAGTCGGCAAAGATGACGTCGCAGCCTTCGTCGGCCAGCTCGCAGGCGGCCTCGTAGCACTCTTCACTCTCGGGGATGTTGGTGCGGAAGATGTACTGATCCTCGGTCAGGCCCAGGTTGGCGCAGGCTTCCTTGGCGGCGTTCATGAAGTTAAGGTCGTAGGTGGAGTTTTCGTCGTGCAGGAAGATGAAGCCCAGCTTCACATCGGCCATGGGATTGGCCTCGGCAGCGGGAGCTTCGGCGGCAGGAGCCTCGGCAGCGGGAGCCTCGGTGGCAGCGGGGGCCTGAGAACCGCCGCAGGCGCAGAGAGCAAACACCATGCACAGAGCCATCAGCAGAGCAATGATCTTTTTCATTCGTTGATCTCCTCATTTAATATTGTTATTTATCAAAACCGCACAGGCGGATTTGAACGAAAGGAGGGGGAAAAACAAAGATGCATTGGCGCGAATTTATATATTCGGTACCAATGCAATATCCAAAAAAGGGCCGGGCAGGAAAGCCTCACCCTTGGAAAAGCATTCGATAGTCCGGTCATTTACGGCGCCCGGGTAGAAACTTCAAATCCATATCATTTGGTATATATCGAAAACTCTCAAATATTCACTTAAGCGTATCTAGATTACCAGCAAGGGCGAAAAATGTCAAGTAGCCCTTGTGTACGATTTTGACATTTTTCGCCATAGCAAATTGTCGAACTTGAACAAATCAACAAAAAGTGAGGCTGTCGTCGCTCATGGCGGCGATGCGGGCCAGGGATTCAATGCGCAGCCCCTGCTGCCGCAGCAGATCGCCGCCGCCCTGGAACACCTTTTCGATGGCGATGCCGGCGCCTACCACCGTGGCCCCCGCCTGCTCCACCAGGGCCTTCAGCCCCACCAGGGCCGCGCCGGTAGCCAGAAAATCGTCCACGATCAGCACCCGGTCGCCGGGCTTTATGTACTCCCTGGACACCACCACGGTGTTGGTGTTGCCGTGGGTAAAGCTCTCCACTTCCACGGAGTAGACGTTGTTGGAGATGTTTTTGGTCTTGCTCTTCTTGGCAAAGACCAGCGGGCAGCCCAGCACATAGCCCACCATGGTGGCGATGGCAATACCGGAGGCCTCGATGGTCAGCACCTTGTTGATCTGCTCCCCGGCGTAGAGCCGCTGTAGCTCTTTCGCCATCTCATAGAGCAGGGCCGGGTCGATCTGGTGGTTGAGAAAGCCATCCACCTTCAAAATGCCGCCGGGCAGCACCTTGCCGTCAGAAAGGATCCGCTGCTGTAAAAGTTCCATATCTCTGTCTCCCCTTATGTTTGTCAATGTTGCAATGATTCTAACCCAAAGCGGGCGGCTTGGCAAGAGAGAAAACTGCTTTTCAGCCCTTTTCCGCCAAATCCCGCAGCACCGCCTCGGCGCAGCGCAGACCGTCCACCGCCGCGGAGGTGATGCCTCCGGCGTAGCCCGCTCCCTCGCCGCAGGGATAAAGCCCCCGGTAGGAGCCTTGCAAATCGGCGTTTCGCAGGATGCGCACCGGGGAGGAGGAGCGGGTCTCCGGCCCGGTGAGCACGGCTTCTGCGTCGTCAAAGCCCCGCAGCTTTTTCCCCAGTTCCGGCAGGGCGGCGGAGAGTACGCCGCTGATTTTTTCCGGCAGCACCTGATGCAGATCGCCCCAGCAGACCCCCGGCGCATAACTGGGCTGTACCCGGCCAGGGCCGGCGCTGGGACGGCCGGCCAGAAAATCCCCCACCAGCTGGGCCGGGGCCTTGTAGCTGCCGGTGACTTCATAGGCCCGGCGCTCGATGGCCCGCTGCCAGTACATCCCGGCCAGCACGCCCTCACCGGGGAAATCCTCCGTGTGCAGGGTCACCAGCAGGGCGGCGTTGGCATTGTCTCCGTCCCGGCGGGAATAGCTCATGCCGTTGGTGACCACGCCCCCTTCCTCCGAGGCGGCGGCAAAGACCTGCCCCCCGGGGCACATACAGAAGGTGTAGGCGCTGCTGCCGTCGGGCAGGTGGACATTGAGACTGTAGTCTGCCGGGGGCAGCGCCCCCCGCGCCCGGCCGTACTGGGCCAGGTCAATATCTGTTTGCCGGTGCTCAATGCGCACGCCCATGGAGAAGGGCTTGCGCTCCATATTGACGCCTTGCTCCAGCAGGTGTTCAAAGCTGTCCCGGGCGGAATGGCCCAAGGCCAGAATCACATGGCGGCAGCTTTGCAGCCGCTTTTCGCCGGCTTTGGTATACTCCACAGCGGCAACAGCGCCGTTTTCGATGACAAGCCGCTCAAACCGGGCACCGAAGCGCACCTCGCCCCCCAGGGCGATGACCTCCTGCCGGATGCTGCGCACCACGTCCACCAGCACATCGGTGCCCACATGGGGCTTGGCGTCATAGGTGACGCTCTCCGGGGCACCGTGCTTGTGAAACTCCTGCAGCACCCAGCCCATGCGCTTGTCATGGGTGCCGGTATTCAGCTTGCCGTCGGAAAAGGTGCCGGCGCCGCCCTCGCCGAACTGCACGTTATTCTCCGGGTCCAAAGGGCCTCCCTGACGGAAGGCCTCCACCGCAGCAGTCCGTTGCTCCACAGCCTGCCCCCGCTCCAGCACGATGGGCCTTGCTCCGGCTCGGGCCAGCACCAGGGCGGCGAACATCCCCGCCGGTCCAAAGCCCACCACCACAGGCCGCTCATGGGATTGAACCTGGGGAATGGCATAAACCGGGGGCTTGTACTCGGCAATGTCCTTCCGGGGCCGGCGAAGATACCGCCCCTCCTCCGCCACAGCTACCGCCACGGCGCAGACATAATGAATGTCGTTTTTCTTCCGGGCGTCCAGGGAGCGCTTCACCAGTTTAAGCTCCCGGATTTCCCCGGCTTTGCAGCCCAGGGCCTTGGCGGCTTTCCCTTGCAGGACGGAGAACTCCTCCCCTACCTCCAGGCGTAAAGATCGGATCAGAATCATGTTCCCAACCTCCCCGCCAGGCGGCCGCTGCTCCAGGCCCACTGGAGGTTATAGCCGCCGCAGTCGCCGTCCACATCCAGCAGCTCCCCGCAGACGAAGAGCCCGGGCATGAACCAGCTTTCCAGAGTCTCCGGGTTGAAGCCGGTGGTTTTGATACCTCCGGCGGTGACCTGGGCATGGTCAAAGCCCTCGGTGCCCAGCAGCTTCAGCCGGAAGTCCATAGCGGCCTGCACCGCCTGCTCCAGCTGGGCATCACTGAGCTTGCCAAGAGCCAGGTCCTGGGGCAGACCGGCGTACTTCACCTGCATCTTTCCCAGCCGGTTGTGGAGCATCCCGGTGAAAAGCTGGGCGCTTTCCAGCTGCGGGTAGCTCTCCCGCCGCTGCTTCAAAAGGGCCAGCACCTGGGAGGCGCTGTATTCCCGGAAAAAGTTCATGCTCAGCGTCAGGCCTTCCCCGGCGGTGGCGGCGGCGCGGGAGACGTCAAAGGCCGCCGGGCCGGACAGGCCGTTGTCCGTAAATTGCAGCTCACCCTCTCCTGCAGCCAGCGTTTCGCTGCCGGACAGCAGCCGCAAGCGGCCATCCGCCCGGACACCTTTCAAGGCCCGGGGGTACTCCGGCGGGGTAATCAGCTGCACCAGCGCGGGATGCAAAGCAGTGCGCTTATGGCCCAGGGGCTTTAACAGCTCGTAGCCGTCCATCACGCCCCCCAGCTTGGCCCCGGCGGCGCCGCCGCAGGCCACGATCAGGTAGTCAGCAGCAAGGCTGCCCTCGTCGGTAACAACCGAGTAGCCCCGGTCTTGGCGGGCGATGGACCGCACCGGGCAGGCGCAGCGGACCTCCACCCCACGCTTCTCCAAGGCGAAGCGCAGCACGTCCACCACGCTGTTGGCGCTGTTGGACAGAGGGTAGACCCGGCCGCCGTATTCCTCCACGGTCATGAGCCCCAGAGCGTGGAAATAGTCCAGCGCGTCCTGGGGACTGAATTTGGCCAGTGCGGGGGCGGCAAAGTCCGCCTGCTCCCCGTGGTAATGCTCCAGGGTGGCCCCGGTATTGGTCAGATTGCAGCGGCCGTTGCCGGTGGCCAGCAGCTTGCGGCCAATGCGCTGCTGCCGCTCCAGCAGGAGCACCCGGCGCTTCTCCCCTTCCGCAGCGGTCAGGGCCGCCATGATGCCGGCGGCCCCGCCGCCGATCACAATTACAGTTTCCATACAAATCGATCCTTCGTTTTCAATTCCGGCGCAGGATGTCATGGGCCACCGGGGTGTAGAACAGCCGGTTCACCGCATCCACATCATGGGTCTGGGCCAGGATCCACATCATCTTGGCATAGACGGCTTCAGTGGTCATATCAAAGCCCTCCAGCACATAGGGGTTGCTTTTCAGCCGGTGCCCCACGGAGTACACCGACAGGTCGGAGCCCTCGTTCTGCACCTGGGTGGTCATGACGATGAACTTGCCTGCTGCCGTGTGCCGCTGCACCAGGTCGAACAGCCGGCTGTCCTCATAGGAGGGCAGACCGCCCACGCCGAAGCATTCGATGATCAGGACGTCGTTCCGCTCCAGCAGGAAGTCCAGCAGCGCCGGCTCCGCCCCCGGCACCATCTTCACCAGGGCCACCTTTTCACAGAGACTGTGGGCAAAGAGGGGCCGCTGCCGCCGCTCCGGCGCGATGTAGCGCATCAGCCGGTGATCCTGCAAAATGGCCAGATCCGGGTAGTTGATGCTGGAAAAGGCGGCGAAGCTCTTGGAGCAGGTCTTTCTTGCCCGGGTGCCCAAGATGACACGGCCACTGAACACGATATCCACCCCGGCCAGTTCCTCCGAGCAGGCGCAGACAAAGGCGTCGGTCAGGTTCAGCTTGGAGTCGGTGGAGTCATAATTAATGGGCTTCTGGGCGCCGGTGATCATGATGGGCTTATCCGCCCCCTGCACCATGTAGCTGAGAGCAGCGGCAGTGTAGGCCATGGTGTCGGTGCCGTGGCTGATGACAAAACCGTCATAACGGTCGTAATTTTCCTCCAGGGCGGCGGCCATGGCGCACCAGTGGCGGGGAGTGATGTTGGTGCTGTCAATATTGAAAAGGGAGAGACAGTCCACGTTGCACAGCGCTTTGATGGCGGGGACGTATTTCAAAAGCTGGGCCGGCCGCAGCTCCGGCGTCAGCCCGTCGGGGGTCATCTCCGAGGCGATGGTGCCGCCGGTACCCAGCATGAGGATGTTTTTCACAGTCTACCTCCCGAAAAATCGTGATACAGAATTATTATATCAGCGCTCCGGGCAATTATCAATAGCCCGCCGCATTGACGAGCGGGGCAAAAAGCGGTATAATATCCTGTATTTTTATGTCTTAGCTTATGCATTTTATGTCCAAGGAAAGCGAGAAAAAATGGGCAAGAAAGCAATAAAATGGATACCTGTCCTGATCGCCGCCGCTCTGCTTTGTGTTGGCTGCCAGAAGGCGCCGGAGCCCACCCCTGCGCCCACGCCGGCGGTGACGCCTGCGCCTACCCTCAGCCCGGAGGAACGGAACCGGGGGCTGGGGCAGGTGGTGATCAGCGAGTTTATGGAGAAGAACCGGGCCGCCCTCCGGGACGAGGACGGGGACTTCTCCGACTGGATCGAACTGTACAATCAGAGCGGGGAGACGGTCTCCCTGGCGGGCTGGACCATATCCGACAAGGAGAACAAGGCCGGTTGGGTCCTGCCGGAAACCAGCCTGGATCCGGGGCAGCGGCTGCTGCTTTTCGCCTCCGGCAAGGACCGGGAAGGACAACAGCTCCATACCGATTTCGCCCTCGCCGGGGATGAGGGGGTCTACCTGCGCAATGAACACGGTACGCTCATCTCCTCTGCCCTCTGCGGCGACTGCCAGGCGGATGTGGCCATGGCTTTGCGCGCCGACGGAAGCTTTGCGCAAAGCCTGTACCCCACGCCGGGCTACGAAAACAGCCGGGCGGGCTATGAGGCTTTCCAGCAGAGCCTGAGCTGCGACAGCCCCCTGATGATCAACGAAGTGGTGGTCTATAACAGTTCCACCCTGCCCCAAAGGGGCGAGTACTACGATTGGGTGGAGCTGAAAAACGTCTCCGACCAGCCGGTGCTGCTGTCGGACTACTGCCTGTCTGACGACCGGGATGACCCGGTAAAATTCCGCCTGCCGGAGCTGAGCCTGCAGCCGGGGGAGCTGTGGCTGGTGCTCTGCACCCAGGAGCAGCCCCTACTGGAGACCACCCTGAGCACCGGCTTCGGTCTGGATGCCGGCAATGAGCAGCTCTATCTCTCCGATACCCAGGGCCGGCTGCTGGACTACGTCTCCCTGCGGGACATCCCTTATAAGGCCAGCTACGGCCGGCAGGAGGGGGAGAAGGGCTGGTTCTACTTCGCCTCCGCCAGTCCGGGAGAAGAAAACACCGGCGGCGGCCGCACCGTGGCGGAAAAGCCGGTAAGCCTCACAAAGGACGGGGTATTCGACAATGTGGAGGGCATCACCGTGGAACTCTCCGCTTCCGGCAGCATCCGCTATACCCTGGACGGCTCCGCCCCCACGGCGGACAGTGAGGAATATACCGGGCCCATCTATATCGATAAGACCACCGTCATTCGGGCCGTGAACCTGGAGGAGGGCGCCCTGCCCAGCCGGACGCTGAGTCTCAGCTTTATGATCAACGAAAACCACAGCCTGCCGGTGCTGAGCCTGCTGACGGACAGCCCCCGGGAGTTTGACACGATGTACAACGGCCGCCAGAAGGGCGTCGAGCTGCCGGCCAGCCTGTCCCTCTATGACGGCAGGGAGGGCTTCACCATAGGCTGCGGCGTGTCTATGAACGGGGAGACCAGTCTGGTGCTGCCCAAGAAGAACATGTCCGTCCGCTTCCGGGACGCCTACGGTCAGGCCACCTTGAACTATGACATCTATGGCGGCGGCGTCACGGAGTTTACCAATCTGCTGCTCCGCTCCGGCCAGGACTTCCCCCGCGCCATCATCCGCAACGAGCTGTGCCAGGAGCTTTGCGCCCAGGCCACCGACAAGGTGGTGAACCAGCGCAGCCAGTACTGCGTGCTGTACATCAACGGCGTGTATTCCGGCATCTACTCCCTAAAAGAAAAGACTAATGAGCAGCTGTATGCCAGCCTTGCCGGGGTGAGCCGGGACAGCGTCACGGTGATGGAGGCCAACGTGCCCCTGGATTCGGAATTTTATCATGAGGTGGTGGAGTTCTGCCGCTTCAACGACATGAGCCTGCCGGAGAACTACCAGCACTTCTGCGACATCTTCGATGTGGACAGCCTCATCGACTGGCTGATTCTGGAGGGCTACTGCGCCAATACGGATGTGACCTCCGGCAATGTGCGCTACTGCCGCTCCACGGAGAACGACGGAAAGTGGCGCATGATGTTCTATGACCTGGACGCCACATTCTCCGAGCCGGCCAGCGTCTACATGAATCTGATGAGCCAGTACGCCAAGGAGAACCGCCAGGTCTCCACCTTCATTGTGCCGCTGATGGCCAACGAGGAGTTCAAAGACCGCTTCCTGAGCCGGGCGGCGGAGCTGATGGGCAGCGTGCTGACGGTGGAGAATGTCTTTGCCGAGGCCGACCGGCTCTGCGCCATTGTCCGGCCGGAGGTGGCCCGGGACTGCGCCCGCTTTCACCGCAGCGCGGCGGAATGGGAAAACGCCGTGGAGGAGATGAAGCAGGTTTTGCTGGACTATGACTGGCAGAAGCTGAACATCGACAATCTCTGCTCCCTCTTTGACCTGGATCAGGCCCAGCGGGAACAGTATTTCGGAGAAATTGAGAAAGACCAATGAAAGAAACCAAATTCACCTTCCAGCGCTATGAGAAAAAATACCTGCTGAGCCGGGAAAAGTACCAGGCCCTGTGGCAGGAGATGGAGCCCCTTGTGGAGCCGGACCGCTTTTTCCAGAGCACGGTGTGCAGCGTGTATTACGACTGGGAGGATTTCCGCCTGATCCGGCATTCTCTGGACAAGCCGGTGTACAAAGAGAAGCTGCGCCTGCGCAGCTACAATGTGCCCGGGCCGGAGGACCCGGTCTTTGTGGAGCTGAAGAAAAAATACAAGGGCGTGGTGTACAAGCGCCGGGTGGCCATGGCTGCCGCCGAGGCGGAGGCCTGGCTGGCCGGGGCGGCCCCCGCCCCGGACCAGGGCCAGATCAGCCGGGAGATTGACTGGTTCCTGAAAACCAACCCGGTCAGCCCCCGGGTGCTCATCGCCTGTGACCGCCGGGCCTATGTGGCCAGGGAGGATGAGGAGCTGCGCATTACCTTTGACAGCGCCATCCGATGGCGGGACACGGACCTGAGCCTTACCGCCGGAGACCAGGGGCAGGAGCTGCTCTCTGACGGCCAGGTGCTGATGGAGATCAAGCTGCCGGAGGCGGCGCCCCTGTGGCTGGCCCATATGCTCAGCCGCCTGGAGGTCTTTCCCCGGGGCTTTTCCAAATACGGCCAATGCTATCAGAAGGAACTGGTAGAAAAATATTTTGACGGAGTGATGGTAATTGCTTAGCAGCGTAATCAACGGGATCGTGACGGTCCCCAGTTTTCTGATCTGTGTCCTGTCGGCCCTGGTGCTGGGCCTGCTGACCGCCCTGGTGTTCACCGCCCGGAGCTATCACACCGGCTCGCTGACCATATCCCTGGCCCTGCTGCCGCCGGTGGTGACGGTGGTGATCATGCTGGTCAACGGCAATGTGGGCGCGGGGCTTGCCGTGGCGGGCACCTTCGCCCTGGTGCGCTTCCGCAGCGTGCCGGGTACGGCCAGGGAGATCACCGGGCTGTTTTTGTCCGTGTCCCTGGGCCTGGCCTGCGGCATGGGCTATGTGGGCCTGGCGGCGCTGTTTTTCGTGATCATGGGGGCCACGGTGCTGATCCTGGGCCGGCTCCGCTTCGGCGAGGGCAGCCCCGCCTGCCGCCAGCTGAAGATCACCATTCCTGAAAATCTGGACTACGAGGGCCTGTTTGACGATCTGTTCCGGCAGTACACCCTCTCCCATGAGCTGGTGCGGGTCAGGACCATCAACATGGGCACCCTGTATGAGCTGTGCTATGAGGTGCGCCTGAAGGACGCCGGCATCAGCAAGGCCTTTCTGGATGAGATCCGCTGCCGCAACGGAAACCTGACCGTCATCTGCGGCCGGGAAAAGGATAAGGACATGATATGAAAAGAGTTGTTGTTTGTTTCCTGCTGCTGTGTCTGAGCCTGGGGCTTTGCGCCTGCGGCGGCACGGGTCAGCCCAGCGGCGGCACGGAGTTGGAGCAGCTCTGCGCCAAGGCCACCACTGTGACCCTCAGCGACGCCGGCGCGGAGATCAAGGGCCCCGGCGCCCGCTTTGAAAACGGCGTTGTCACCATCAGCACCGGCGGGGCCTACCGCCTCAGCGGCAGCCTTTCTGACGGACAGGTGGTGGTGAATACCGGCGAGGAGAAGCAGGACGTGCAGCTGATTCTGGACGGTGTCAGTCTCCGCTGCGCCGGTGACGCCGCCCTGTATATCCGGCGGGCGGGGGACACGGACATTTACACCATGCCCGATACGGAGAACCGACTGGTCTCCGGCACGGAGCGGGAGCTGGTGGCCGACCCCAATGCCAGCGGCGCGGCCCTGCAGGCGGAGGACGACATTGATCTCCAAGGCCCCGGTGCTTTGATTGTGGAAGGTTATCTCAACAACGGCATCGGCTGCAAGAACGATATTGACTTTCGCGGCGGCAGCTGTACCATCGTTGCCGTCAACAACGGCCTCAAGGGCAACGAGAGCGTGGAAATCAGCGGCGGCAGCCTGTCCATCCGGTGCGGCAACGAGGGCATCAAGACCGATGACGCCGAGAAAGAGGGCAAAGGCAATATCCGCATTACCGGCGGTAGCGTTACCATTGCGGCCGGGGATCAGGGGCTTTGCGCCATAAAGGATATCCAGATCGCCGGCGGGCAGCTGGAAGTCCGGGCCCAGGCCGACGGCCTGAAGGCCGGGGACAAGAGCGCCCCCGGCAGGGTGGAGATTGCCGGCGGGGACAGCACCATCGTCTCCGGCAACGACGGCATTGACGCCGCGGCGCTGAGCATCAGCGGCGGCAGTCTGCTGGCCCTGGGCCGGGACAAGGACATCAAGCCCACGGTGGAGGCCGCGATCCCCTGCTACGCCGGGCAATTGAAGGTGCAGGAAGGCGAGGGCTTTGCCCTTCGGGACGCAAAAGGGGAGAGCCTCTGCGAGCTTGACCCGGGGCGGGAGATCAAATCCGCCTTTCTGGCCCTTGACGGTATGGAGAGCGGGGCAAGCTACGCCCTCATGACCGGGGCCGCCGGCAGCATGAAGCAGACCGGCACCATCACCCTGCCCTGAGAGCAAGCAAAAGTATCGCCGGGCGTAGCCCGGCGATACTTTTGCTTAAAAATGGATCACAAAAAATCACCAGGCCGAAGCCTGGTGATTTTTTCTATGGGTTTGGAGATTACTCGTAGAGGGAGACCAGCTTCATCAGGTGGTCATAGCGCTCCTTGGCGTTGGCCTCGGAAGCGGCAAACAGACGGTCTGCACGCTCGGGGAACTCGCGGGTCAGACGGCTGTAGCGGGCCTCGTTCATCAGGAACTCCTGGTAGCCGCCGGCGGGAGCCTTGCTGTCCAGAGTGAACTGCTTCTCGGCGTTGGGGTTGAAGCGGAACAGGTTCCAGTAGCCGCACTTGACAGCCTTGTCCATCTCCTTCTGGCAGTTCTCCATGCCGCCCTTGATGCTGTGCATCTCGCAGGGAGCGTAGGCGATGATGAGGGAGGGACCCTTGTGGGCCTCAGCCTCGGCAATGGCCTTCAGGGTCTGGACCTTGTTGGCGCCCATGGCGATCTGAGCCACGTAGACGTAGCCGTAGGTCATGGCGATCTCAGCCAGAGACTTGGACTTGATCTCCTTGCCGGCTGCGGCGAACTGAGCCACCTGGCCGATGTTGGAGGCCTTGGAGGCCTGGCCGCCGGTGTTGGAGTAAACCTCGGTGTTGAACACGAAGATGTTCACATCTTCGCCGGAGGCGAGCACATGGTCGACGCCGCCGAAGCCGATGTCGAAGGCCCAGCCGTCACCACCGAAGATCCAGCAGGACTTCTTGTTCAGGAAGTCTTTCTTCTTCAGGATCTCAGCAGCAGCGTCGCAGCAGGCACCGTTCTGCTCCAGCAGGGCGATGAGGCGCTTGCTGGGCTCCTGGTTGGTGTTGCCGTCGTCGTAGGTGGCCAGATAATCCTGGGCGGCCTGCTTCAGCTCCTCGCTGGAAGCGTTGGCGGCAATGTATTCCACGTTGGGCTTCAGATCATCGCGGATCTTCTTCTGGCCCAGGTACATACCGAGACCGTGCTCAGCGTTGTCCTCGAACAGGGAGTTTGCCCATGCGGGGCCGTGGCCGTCCTTGTTGACGGTGTAGGGAGAGGTGGCAGCGGGACCGCCCCAGATGGAGGAGCAGCCGGTGGCGTTGGAGATGAGCATATGGTCGCCGAACAGCTGGGTGACAAGACGGGCGTAGCTGGTCTCGGCGCAGCCGGCGCAGGAGCCGGAGAACTCCAGGTAGGGCTGAGCAAACTGGCTGAACTTCACATCGGTGGGAGCGAACATATCCTTCTTCTCGGAGACATTGGCAACCATGTAGTCGAAGACTTCCTGCTGCTCGATCTGGCTCTCCATGGGAACCATCTCAATGGCGTGGACGCCGCACTGGCCGACGCAGACGCCGCAGCCCATGCAGTCCAGAGGAGACACGGCCATGGTGTACTTGTAGGTATCCTTGCCCTTGCCGACCTTGATGGGAACGATGCTGGCGGCAGCGGGAGCTGCGGCAGCCTCTTCCTCGGTCAGAGCGAAGGGACGGATGGTGGCGTGGGGGCAGACGAAGGCGCACTGGTTGCACTGCACGCACTTGGAAGAATCCCACTTGGGAACGGAGACGGCGATGCCGCGCTTCTCGTAGGCAGCGGCGCCCAGCTCAAAGGTACCGTCAGCATGGTCAACGAAGGCGGAGACAGGAAGGCTGTCGCCATCCATCTTGTCCACGGGGTCCAGAATGCTGGAGACCATCTTCACGGTCTTCTCGCGGCCGGTCTTGGCAGCCTCGGTCTTGTGATCCTCGGCCTCGGCCCAGGAAGCGGGGACCTCCACCTTGACGTAGGCGGTGGCGCCGGCATCGATGGCGGCATAGTTCATGTCCACCACGTCCTGGCCCTTCTTCAGGTAGGAGTGGAGGGCGGCATCCTTCATGTACTGGATGGCCTCAGCCTCGGGCATGACCTTTGCCAGGGAGAAGAAGGCGGACTGGAGGATGGTGTTGGTGCGCTTGCCCATGCCGATCTTCTTGGCCAGGTCGATGGCGTTGATCATGTACAGCTGGATGTTGTTCTTGGCGATGTAGCGCTTGGAAGCGGCATCCAGATGATGCTCCAGCTCCTCAAAGCTCCACTGGCAGTTGACCAGGAACACGCCGCCGGGCTTCACGTCACGGACGATGGGGAAGCCTTTGGTGATGTAGGAGGGAACATGGCAGGCAACGAAGTCGGCCTTGTTGATGTAGTAGGGGCTCTTGATGGGCTTGTCGCCGAAGCGCAGGTGGCTGATGGTGACGCCGCCAGTCTTCTTGGAGTCATACTGGAAGTAAGCCTGAACGAACTTGTCAGTATGGTCGCCGATGATCTTGATGGAGTTCTTGTTGGCGCCAACGGTGCCGTCGCCGCCCAGACCCCAGAACTTGCACTCGATGGTGCCCTCGGCTGCGGTGTTGGGAGCGGGAACTTCCTCGAGGGACATATGGGTCACATCGTCGATGATGCCCAGGGTGAACTGACGCTTGGCATCGCTCTTCTTCAGCTCGTTGTACACGGCGAAGACGGAGGAAGGAGGCGTATCCTTGGAGCCAAGGCCGTAGCGGCCGCCGATAACGGTGACGTCGTTCATGCCGGCATTGCGCAGCGCGGTGACAACATCCAGGTAGAGAGGCTCGCCCTGGGCGCCAGGCTCCTTGGTGCGGTCAAGAACAGCGATCTTCTTGGCGGTGGCGGGGATGGCGGCGATCAGCTTATCGGGGCAGAAGGGACGGTACAGGCGGCACTTCACCAGGCCAACCTTCTCGCCCTGGGCGGTCAGGTAGTCAATGACTTCCTCGGCCACGTCGCAGATGGAGCCCATGGCCACGATGACCCGGTCAGCATCGGGAGCGCCGTAGTAGTTGAACAGCTGGTAATCGGTGCCCAGCTTGGCGTTGATCTTGCCCATGTACTCCTCCACGATGGCGGGAACGGCCTCGTAGTAGGTGTTGGAAGCCTCACGGTTCTGGAAGAAGATGTCGCCGTTCTCGTGGGAACCGCGCATCACGGGGTGCTGGGAGTTCAGGGCGCGGGCGCGGAAGGCCTCAACAGCGTCCATATCCACCATGTCCTTCAGATCCTCGTAGTCCCAGACCTGGATCTTCTGCAGCTCGTGGGAGGTGCGGAAGCCGTCGAAGAAGTTGAGGAAGGGAACGCGGCCCTTGATGGCAGCCAGGTGGGCAACGGGGGCCAGGTCCATGACTTCCTGGACGTTGGACTCAGCCAGCATGGCAAAGCCGGTCTGGCGGCAGGCCATAACGTCGCTGTGGTCGCCAAAGATGTTCAGGGTGTGGCTGGCAAGGGTACGGGCGCTGACGTGGAACACGCCGGGCAGCAGCTCGCCTGCGATCTTGTACATGTTGGGGATCATCAGCAGAAGGCCCTGGGAGGCAGTGTAGGTGGTGGTCAAAGCACCTGCATTCAGGGAGCCGTGAACAGCACCGGCGGCACCGGACTCAGCCTGCATCTCCTGCACCTTGACGGTGGAGCCGAAGATGTTCTTCCGGCCGGCGGCGGACCACTGGTCCACATAGTCGGCCATGGGGCTGGAGGGAGTGATGGGGTAGATAGCTGCGACTTCGGTGAATGCGTAGGATACGTGGGCGGCCGCAGTGTTGCCGTCCATCGTCTTGAAGTGTCTCTGCATGTCTATTTTCATCTCCATATAAAAATATTGCAAACTCGCCCATGACAGAATCATAAGCAGTATCATTTTAACATCAAGCTGTCAAATTGTAAACACATTCGAGCAAGAATTATCTTGTAAAATTCTACTGAATTTGTCTCTGTCTGGAGCGAAAATTAAAGTCTTTTGCGGTATATTGTCAAAAAGCTTCTAAAATTTGAACAGTTCACATTTTTCACCTTGTGCTTTTCCTCCTTTTGTATTATAATACAATCTCGGTTTTATGACTTGAGTTTTTTTAATGAATGTCAAATAACGGCCTGAAGAAAGGAGCAGTCAGCAAATGGTGAACATTACCAACGATATGGGCAACATCAGCATCACCAGCGAGGTGTTCATGAATCTGGCGGGCGACGCGGCCACAAGCTGCTTTGGCGTTAAGGGTATGGCCGGGCGCAGCAAGGAGGGAGGCCCTTTGCAGCTGCTGCGAAGGGAATCCATGTCCAGGGGCGTGGGCGTCAGCTTTAATGACGACGGCAGCATTTCTCTTGAACTGCATATCGGCGTGGACCACGGCGTAAACATCTGTGCCGTTTCCCGCAGCATTATGAACGAGGTCAGCTATAAGCTTTCCAAATCCACCGGCGTTCCCGTCAAGAGAGTGGATGTGTATATAGATACTATCATCGGATAATTCCTTTGCAGGATATCCCCACCGGAGGTGCTTTTTACTTGAGAGATTATATAGATGCTGCCGCGTTCAAGGAGATGATCCTTTGCGCTGATGCAGCCCTTGCCGCCAATACCCAGATGATCAACGACCTGAACGTCTTCCCCGTGCCCGACGGCGACACCGGCACCAACATGGGGCTGACCATGAATAAAGCCGCTGTGGAGCTGCGCAAGAAGGAGTTTGACACGGTGGCTGCCGCCGCCGACTGCGTGGCCTCCGCCCTGCTGCGGGGCGCCCGGGGCAACTCCGGCGTGATTCTGTCCCTGCTGTTCCGGGGCATTGCCCGGCGGCTCAAGGGCATTGAGACCGCCGGCGCGGTGGAGTTTTCCGGCGCCATGGAGGACGGGGTTGACGCGGCCTACAAGGCCGTCATGAAGCCTGCTGAGGGCACCATCCTCACCGTGTCCCGCCTGGCCTCCGTCGCCGCGGCCGAGGCTGCCGCCGCCGGCGCCAGCCTGGAGACCACCCTGGTCTGCGCCATCAAGGCCGGCGAGGAAGCGCTGGAGGATACCATCAACCTGAACCCGGTGCTGAAAAAGGCCGGCGTTGTGGACGCCGGCGGCAAGGGTTATCTGATCATCCTCAGCGCCATGCTCTCCTCCCTCCGGGGCGAAGTGATTGCCC
This sequence comes from bacterium, assembly GCA_004560305.1. Classification (GTDB taxonomy): domain Bacteria; phylum Bacillota; class Clostridia; order Oscillospirales; family Oscillospiraceae; genus Limivicinus. The sequence continues at coordinate 60,028 of SFVI01000012.1, forward strand.
CCAGCGAGGCCAGCCAGGTTGCGGAAGCGCCGGAGAGTGCCTTTGAGGTCTTTGACAGCGAGGACATCACCTACGCCTATGACACGGTATATATCATCCAGAAGAACGACCCGGATGTGGATCTGGAGCCGCTGCGCAAGTACCTTAACAGCATCGGCGACAGCCTGGTCATCGGCGAGGATGACGAGGCCTTCAAGGTCCATGTTCACACCAATATCCCCGGCGTGGCCATCAGCGAGTCCCAGAAATACGGCACGCTGGAAGTGGCCAAGATCGAGAACATGGTGGCTCAGAGCGAGGCCGTCAAGGCCGGCAAGAAGGCCAAGACCGCGGATGACGCGGAGGATTGGCAGCTGGGCGAGAAGAGTGAGCCGGCCATCGCCGAGCCGGAGAAGGAATACGGCATCGTCACCGTCTGCGCCGGCAGCGGCATGGAGGATCTGTTCCGGGAGCTGGGGGCGGACGGCATCGTCACCGGCGGCCAGACCATGAACCCTTCCACCGACGATATTCTGAAGGAGATCAACCGCACCCCCGCCTCCACCGTGTTTGTGTTCCCCAACAACAAAAACATCATCATGGCGGCAGAGCAGTGCATCCCCCTCAGCGAGAAGAAGGTCATCGTCATGCCAACCAAGACCGTGCCTCAGGGCATCTCCGCCCTGCTGAACTTCAACCCCGACGAGGAGGAAGCAGCGCTGGTGGACGTGATGCAGGAGGCGGCCGGCAACGTGCACACCGCCATGGTCACTTACGCTGCCCGGGATTCGGACTTTGACGGCCACGCCATCAAGGCCGGGGAGCACCTGGCCCTGCTGGACGGGGCCCTGCTGGGCAGCTACCCCGATGTGAACGCCCTGATGGGCGATATGGTAGAGGCCTTCGTGGACCTGGAGCCGGAGTTCATCACCGTGTACTACGGCGCGGATGTGGACGAGAACGACGCCAAGCAGGCGGCGGAGCAGATCACCGCCCGCTTCCCCGACGCGGACATCAGCGTGGTCAACGGCGGACAGCCGGTGTACTATTACATGATCAGCGTGGAATAAATAAGGATCGCATAAAAAAGACTTCGGAACCTAGTTCCGAAGTCTTTTTTTTGCGTTTTGAAATCAAAGAGGGCCGTGTAACGCTTCCCATTGGGACGGCTTCCCTTCCCATCAAAATGAACCGTAGGGGCGAGCATTGCTCGTCCGCGAAATGCAGCCGGCTCCAACAGGCGGACGGCCAATGGCCGCCCCTACGGGGGCAGGTTTGCTGTTTCTGCCAAAAATGGGATTTCCTCTGCATTCGCCTCACTATGTTCAGCGTTTACTCAAAGGGGAAGGCTTGAGAAGAACCGGCCCCAATCAGTACCGGCCGATGGGCGGGGTGCAGTAATCCGGCAGGGGGCAGCTGTACTTGCCGCCGTTTTTCTGCCGCAGCTCTGCCTTGGCCTTTTCCAGCAGCTCCGGCTGCTCTATGGTGCGCAGGGCGGCCAGGCTCAGCATTTCCGCGGCCCGGAGCATGCCCTTCATGCCGATGCCGGAGCAGGCGAAGGCAGTATTCTGCCAGGAGTGGCCCACATTGCCCAGGCAGGCGGTGGCCACATGAAACATGACGGTGGGCGTGGCGTAGCCCACGTCGCCCACGTCGGTGGAGCCGGAGCTGTAGCCGGTCTCCCGGGGATTGAAGGGATGGATCACGCTGTCCAGCGGGGTCTGGAGAGCGGCATCCAGCTCCTCCGGCAGGAAGTACTCGCCCAGACTCTCCTTGATGCCCACCAGGGCGGTGCGGCTGTAGCTGCGCAGAAATTGGGACGCCAGGGCGTATTCCTCCTCGGTCCACTCCGGGGCGCCCAGCTCCCGCATACACTCGTCCACCAGACTGCCCAGGGCCTTGTTGGGCACATAGTCGGAGAAGGCCATGGTGATCTCATACTGCATTCTGGTGCCGGTCATCAGGGCGGCGCCTTTGGCCACGTCCACCAGCCGGGTGAACAGCTCCTGCACCTGGTTCACCTTGGGGGCGCGGACCTCGTATTTGATCACGGCGTGGCTCTGCACCACATTGGGGGCGGTGCCGCCGGGGTCGGAATAGGCGTAGTGGATGCGGGCCGCGTCGATCATATGCTCCCGCAGGTAGTTGGCGCCCACGTTCATCAGCTCCACCGCGTCCAGGGCGCTGCGGCCCAGGTGGGGCGCGCCGCCGGCATGAGAGGCCACCCCGTCAAAGGTGAAGTTGGCGCCCATGATGGCCACGTTGCCCTTGGAGCCTACCTCGTTGACGGTGGCCGGGTGCCAGGTGTAGGCAAAGTCCACGTCATCGAAGTACCCGGCCCGGGCGATGAACTGCTTGGAACCGGCCCCTTCCTCGGCGGGACAGCCGAAGAAAACCACGGTGCCGTCAATGGCATGGGCGGTGAAATACTCCTTCAAGGCCACCGCCGCCGCATAGCAGCCGGCGCCGATCAGGTTATGGCCGCAGCCGTGGCCGGAGCCGCCGGGAGTCACTGCCTCCTGCACCGGGCAGGCGGCCTTCTGGCTCAGGCCGGAGAGGGCGTCATACTCGGCCAGCAGGCCGATCACCGGCTTGCCGCTGCCGCTGACGAATTTGGCGGTGAAGGCGGTGGGCATACCGGCAATGCCCTCCTCAACGGTGAAGCCCTGGGCCTTCAAGGCCTCCATCAGGGCGGCGGCGGAGCGGAATTCTTCATAGGACAGCTCCGCATAGTCCCAGATCTCACTGGCAAGGGCTTTGGTGGTTTCCGCGTTTTGGGCTACCAAGGCCTTGATTTCTTCAACCTGTGTCATTTCGTGTTCTCCTTTTCCATATCACAATACCATGCTGAGGAATTTGATGGTGCTGGGGTCGTGGGGACAGGTGAAGATCTGGTCCGGGCTGCCCTCCTCCTTGATGACCCCGTCGCAGATGAACAGCACCCGGTCGCTGACCTCCCGGGCGAAGCCCATCTCGTGGGTGACGATGAGGATGGTCATGCCGCTGCGGGTCAGGTCCATGATGACGTTCAGCACTTCCTTCACCATTTCCGGGTCCAGGGCGGAGGTAGGCTCGTCAAAGAGCATTACCTCCGGCTGCATGGCCAGGGCACGGACAATGGCCAGGCGCTGCTTCTGGCCGCCGGACAGCTTCCGGGGGTACTCGTCGGCCTTTTCCTCCAGACCCACCCGGCGCAGCAGGGCCAGAGCCTCTTCCCGGGCCTGAGCCTTGGGTATCTTCTTCTCCAGTATAGGCGCCAGGGTCACATTGTCAAGTACTGTCATATTGGGGAACACGTTAAAATTCTGGAACACCATGCCCATGCTCTGGCGGAACTTGCTGGTGTTCAGCTTCTTGTCGGTGATGTCCTGGCCCTTGAAGTAGACCTTGCCTTCTGTTGGCTGCTCCAGCAGATTCAGGCAGCGGAGGAAGGTGGACTTGCCGCCGCCGGAGGGGCCAATGATGGACACCACCTCGCCCCGGCGGATGGTGGTGGAAATGCCCTTGAGCACCTCCAGCTGGCCGAAGCTCTTTTTCAGGTTTTCGGTGCGGATGATCTCGTCAGTCACTGGCAGTCAGCCTCCTTTCAAGCACGCGCAGAAGCCGGGACAGAATAAAGTTCAGCAGGAAATAGATCACGCCCACAATGGTCAGCGATTGCAGGGCCAGGAAGGTGGCGGCCTGGACGCTCTTGTAGCTGGTCATCAGCTCACCCACGAAGAACACGGAGGCCAGGGAGGTGCCCTTCACGGTGGTGATGAACTCATTGCACAGAGCGGGCAGGATGTTTTTCACTGCCTGGGGCATGATCACATGGGTCATCATGTGAATCTCGCTGAGCCCCACGCTGCGGGCGGCCTCCCACTGACCCTTGTCCACGGCGTTGATGCCGGCGCGGATGATCTCCGAGATGTAGGCGGAGGCGTTGATGACCAGAGCTACCACGATGCACATGGTGTCGCTCAGCTCAAAGGGCAGAAGCTTGGGCAGCCCGATCCAGAAGAAATACAGCTGCAGCAGGATGGGCGTGCCCCGCAGCACCTCAATGTAGGCGCTGGCAAAGGAGTTAAGAATCTTAGAGCGGCTCATCCGAAAGGCGGCAACCAACAGGCCCAGCAGCGTGCCGCACAGCACGGTGACGGCGGAGATCCACAGGGTGCCCCAAAGCCCTTGCAGATACACCATATAATACTTATCCAGCAGGCCAATGATCTTTTCCATGGCGTTGTTTCCTTTTCGTTTCTCTTGTCAGAACAGTCCCGGCAGGCTCGCCAATGCGGGTCTGCCGGGCTTTTTATGTTTCTTTTGCAATCAATCAGCTGATGCCCAGCTCTGCTGCGTAAGCGGTGTATTCCTCGTTCCACTGGTCGATCTTGCCCTGGGCGTTCAGCTCGGCGATGGCCTCGTTGACCACCTCCAGCAGGCTATCGCTGCCCTTGAGGGGCATGGCCACCACGGTGCCGTTCATGTTGGGGTCCACCTCAAAGCGGAAGTCGGGAATAGCCAGGCCGCCATTGGCTTCGGCATACAGCTGGGCGGACTCGGTGGAGCAAATGCACACATCGGCCTTGCCCTCGGCCACGGCCAGATAACCGTCGGTCATGTTGGCCACCAGCTTGAACTCCTTGCAGGCCTTCACATTCTGGTTGTACAGAGACTCCTGCACGGAGCCGGACTGGGTAATGACCACCGCGTCCTTCAGATCCTCAACGGAGCTGTACTTATCCACGTCCTCCGTGCGGGTGAGGAAGCCGTAGCCGCCGGAGTTGGGCTTGTACACGTTGGAAAGACGCATGGCCTCGGCCCGGGAGGGGGAGTAGGCAATGGCGGAAATGGCAATGTCATACTTGCCGTCGGCAATGCCGGCCAGCACAGCAGTGAAGTCCAGGGGGACGATCCGCAGTTCCACGCCGATCTTCTCGGCGATGTACTTGGCGATCTCAATATCCACGCCCACATACTGGTCATCCCCGGTCTTGCTGGGGTCCACGAACTCGAAAGGAGCAAAATACGGCTCGGTGCACAGCTCAATGTAGCCCTGAGCCTTGATCTCCTCCAGCAGATCGTCCTTCGCTTTGCTGCTGCCGCCGCAGGCCGCGCAGCTGAGAATCATGGCCAAGGCCAGAACTATCGCAAAAATCTTTTTCATTTATAATCACCTCATCAATTTCTCCGTCTCCCCGTTCCTTCCGGGGAGGATGGTGAAATCATAACACCGCCCGGCAGATTTGTCAACACATTAGCGTGGTAAATTGATAAATCACTACAGTGAACAAAGAGGAGGGAGAAATGCTCCCTCCTCTTTGTTCAGAGTGTCAAAAGAAACTTGTCAGATCAGGCCCTGGATCAGGATCACCAGGATCAGCAGCGGCAGGATGAACTGGAAATAGGGCTTCAGCCTGGCGGACATCTTCAGGCCGCTGCCGGTATTGGCTTCCGCAAGATACTGATCGAAGCCCCAGCCCCATTTGCTGACGCAGAACAGCAGATACACCAGGGAGCCGATGGGCAGCAGCAGGTTGCTGACCAGGAAGTCCTCACTGTCCAGAACGTCCCGGCCACCGATGATATGTACATCGCTCCAGAGGTTGTAGCCCAGCACGCAGGGGATGCTGGCCACCAGGATAAAGGCGCAGTTGATGAGGACGGCCTTTTTCCGGGTCCAGCCGAAGTTGTCCATGGCCATGGAGATCAGGTTCTCAAACACGGCGATGACGGTAGTAAAGCTGGCAAAGGACATAAACAGGAAGAACAGGCTGCCCCACAGGCGGCCGCCGGCCATGTCGATAAACACCTTGGGCAGAGTCACAAAGATCAGCCCGGGGCCCTGGCCCGGCTCCACCCCATAGCTGAAGCAGGCGGGGAAGATGATCAGCCCGGCCATCAGGGCCACAAAGGTGTCCAGGGCGCAGATGCGGACGGCCTCGCCGGTGAGGGAGTGCTCCCTGGACATGTAGCTGCCGAAGATCTCCATGGAGGCGATGCCCAGGCTCAGGGTGAAGAAGGCCTGGTTCATGGCGGCGGTGGCCACGTTGCCGATGCCCATCCGGGCGGCCCGCTGAAAGTCCGGCAGCAGGTAGAACTTCACGCCCTCCGCGGCCCCGGGCAGCAGCAGACTGTGGCCGGCCAGCACCAGGATCAGCACCAGCAGGGCGCACATCATCCATTTGGTAATCCGCTCCAGACCTTTCTGCAGGCCCAGACTGCACACCAGAAAGCCGGCCAGAACCGTAATCACCATCCAGACGCCCATCTCCAGGGGGTTGGCCAGCAGGCCGCCGAACACGCCGTCAACGGCGGCGGTCTCTATGTCGGAGAAGGTGCCGGCGGCGAATTTAAAGAAGTAACTGAGCATCCAGCCGGAAACGGTGGTATAGTACATCATCAGAAGATAGCAGCCCAGGACGCAGAACCAGCCGTGGATATGCCACTTGCTGCCCGGCTTTTCCAGGGCCTTGTAACCGGGGACGGCGCTCTTGCGGCTGGCCCGGCCCACGGCCAGCTCCATGGTCAGCACAGGCACGCCCATGATGATCAGGAACAGGAAGTAAAACAAAACGAACACGCCGCCGCCGTAAGCGCCGGTCACATAGGGGAAACGCCAGACGTTGCCGATGCCGATGGCGCAGCCGGCGCTCACCAGCAAGAAGCCCAGACGGGACTGAAAGCTCTCTCTGCTCATAAAGGGAGTCTCCATTCTTTTTTGATTTTTGTTTAAAAAAGCGGCAGGGTATTCAATTGCCCTGCCGCTTGCTGCTTGCTGTGTATTTTTGGCTTATGCCTCGCCGCGCTCTCTCAGCGCGTCCTTGCGGGAGATGTTCCAGCGGCCCTTCTCGTCGATGCCGGTGAACTTGACCCAGGTCTTGTCGCCCACGTTGAGCACGTCTTCTACCTTCTCGGTGCGCTTGAACTCCAGGTCCTTGATGTGGCACATGGCGTCCTTGCCGGGAACCAGCTCCACAAAAGCGCCCAGGTTGGAGATCACGCGCTTGACCTCGCCGTAGTAGAGGGCGCCCACCTCGGGCTCAAACACGATGTCCTCAATGGTCTTGCGGGCGGCGCGGCAGGCCTCGATGTCGGAGCTTGCGATGAAGATGCTGCCGTCGTCGTTGATGTCGATCTTGCAGCCGGTGTCGGCAGTGATCTTCTGGATGACCTTGCCGCCGGAACCGATGACTTCGCGGATCTTGTCGGGGTTGATCTTGATCTGGATCATCTTGGGGGCGGACTTGGCCAGCTCCTTCCGGGGCTCGGCAATGGCCTTGAGCATGATGGCGTCCAGAATCTGGAAGCGGGCCTCCTTGGTGATGGAGAAGGCTTCCTTCACGATCTCATGCTTCAGGCCGTCGTTCTTCAGGTCCATCTGGATGGCGGTGATGCCCTGCTTGGTGCCGGCCACCTTGAAGTCCATCTCGCCGTGGAAGTCCTCCACGCCCTGGATGTCGATAAAGGTGGTGAAGTCGTCGCCGTCCTGGATCAGGCCGCAGGAGATGCCGGCCACAGGGGCCTTGATGGGCACGCCGGCGTCCATGAGGGCCAGGGTGGTGCCGCAGATGGAGCCCTGAGAGGTGGAGCCGTTGGAGCTGAGCACCTCAGAGACCACGCGGATGGCATAGGGGAAGTCCTCCACATCGGGGATGACGGACTCCAGCGCCTTCTCTACCAGAGCGCCGTGGCCATACTCCCGGCGGCCGGTGGAACGGCTGGGACGGGCCTCACCGGTGGAGTAGGAGGGCATATTGTAGTGGTGCATGAAGCGCTTCTCTTCCTCTTCCCAGATGGTGTCCAGCTTCTGGGCCTCGCTGAGGGTAGCCAGGGTGGCGATGGAGAGCACCTGGGTCTGGCCGCGGGTGAACAGGCCGGAGCCGTGCACCAGGGGGATCACGCCAACCTCGGCGGCCAGGGGCCGGATCTCGTTCATCTGGCGGCCGTCCACACGCTTGCCGGCCAGCAGCCACTTCTTGACGACCTTCTTCTGCAGCTTGTAGAGGATCTCGTCCATGTACTGCATCAGGTCGGGGTGCTCCTCGCCGTACTTCTGCTCCACCATGGTGACCCACTCGTTGACGCGGGCTTCGCGGACGTTCTTGTCGTCGGTGTCCATGCAGTACTCCATGGACTCGAATTCGTTCTCCACCAGCTTCTGGAACAGCTCCTCGTCAAAGGAGGCGTGCTCATACTCGAACTTGGGCTTGCCCACCTCGGCCACCATCCGGTCGATCAGGTCCAGCACGGGCTGCAGGTGCTCATGAGCCTGAACAATGCCCTCGTACATCACGTCATCGGGGACCTGGTCCGCCTCGGACTCGATCATGACGATCTTCTTGTGGGTGGCGGCGATGGTGGTGGTCATGCGGTTGTGCTCCCGCTCAGCCTTGGTGGGGTTGAAGAGGTACTTCTCCCCGTCCCAGCCCAGCACGATGCCGGCGATGGGACCGTTGAAGGGCACGTCGGAAATGGAGACGGCGGCGGAAGCGCCGATCATGGCGGTGATCTCGGGGGAGCAGTCCCGGTCCACACTCAGCACCTCGCAGGCGATGACCACATCGTTGCGCAGGTCGGAGGGGAAGAGGGGACGCATGGGCCGGTCGATCAGGCGGGAGGCCAGAACGGCGGGCAGGCTGGGCTTACCCTCGCGGCGCATGAAGCTGCCGGGGATGCGGCCCACAGCGTAGAGCTTCTCGTTGAAGTCCACGGCAAGAGGGAAGTAATCGATGCCGTCCTTGGGGCGGGCGGAGGCGGTGCAGGTGACCAGTACGGTAGTCTCACCGTACTTGACCAGCACGGCGGCGTTGCACAGCTCGGCCATCTTGCCCACTTCCATGGACAGGGGGCGGCCTTCGTACATGATCTCGTACTTCTTGTAGTTGGGGAACTGCTTGTTGGTGATTATCATCTGGAATCTCCTTATCATATACAGTATCCCCCGGTACTTAGCACTTGAAGCAGCGGCCGGCGGCCGTTCCTTCAAATACTAAGCAGCCCGGGTGATACGGATTTACGGTAAAAAATATTGGGAGACAGTATTCACTTGTCTCCCAATAAAACCTTCATAAACCTCAGTAGAAGCTGAAGCGGCGTAATTACTTACGGATGTTCAGCTTTGCGATGATTGCGCGGTAACGCTCGATATCCTTCTTGGCCAGGTAGTCCAGCAGCCGGCGGCGCTTACCGACCATCTTGTACATGCCCAGACGGCTGTGGTCGTCATTGGGATGCTGCTTCAGGTGCTCGGTCAGCTCACGGATGCGCTGGGACAGGATGGCGATCTGAACCTCGGGAGAGCCGGTGTCGCCCTCGTGGGTGGCGTTGTCAGCGATGACCTGGGTCTTGACTTCTTTGGTAATCATAGTGGTTATACCCCTTTCAAAATGTTTCTATACCCTGCGCCTAAGCCATGGGCGGAAAGGCTACCGCAACGGCGGCATGGCCCCATAGCCGGGAACGCGGGCGCATACTGGAGTATCATAACATCACATCCAGGAAAAGTCAACCTATTTTTGTCATTTATTCCGCATAACGGCCTTCATGCGCTGGCTGTGGTCCAGGATGCGCTTGCGCAGGCGCAGGTTTTTGGGCGTGACCTCCAGCAGCTCGTCGTCGGCCAGGAATTCCAGGCACTGCTCCAGGCTCATCTGCCGGGCGGGGATCAGGCGCAGGGCCTCATCAGAGCCGGAGGCACGGGTGTTGGTCAGGTGCTTGGTGCGGCAGACGTTGACGGACACGTCGTCGCTCTTGGGGCAGACGCCCACCACCATGCCGGCATAGACCTTGGTGCCGGGGGTAATGAACATGGCGCCCCGGTCCTGGGCGTTCCAGATGCCGTAGGCCACGGCCTCGCCGGTTTCAAAGGCAATGAGGGAGCCGGTGCTGCGGCGGGCGATCTCGCCCTTGTAGGGCTCGTAGCGCTCAAAGACGGAGGCCAGGATACCCTCGCCCTTGGTGTCGGTCAGAAACTCATTGCGGTAGCCGAAGAGGCCCCGGGAGGGGACCAGAAACTCCAGCTTCATCCGGTTGCCCACAGGGGTCATTTCGATGAAATCGCCCTTGCGCGCGCCCAGCTTCTCCATGACGGAACCCATGTAGTCGGAGGGCACGTCCACCACCACACGCTCCACCGGCTCGCAGCGGACGCCGTCGATCTCCTGGTACAGCACACGGGGAGGAGACACCTGGAACTCATAGCCCTCCCGGCGCATGGTCTCGATCAGGATGGACAGGCTCATCTCGCCCCGGCCAGCCACGTTGAAGCCGTCGGTGCTGCCCTCGATCTCGGTGACCCGCAGGGACACGTCCTTCAGGGTCTCCCGCATGAGGCGGTCCTTGATCTGGCGGGAGGTGACAAACTTGCCTTCCCGGCCGGCAAAGGGACTGTCGTTGACGGAGAAGGTCATCTCCAGAGTGGGGGCGCTGATCTTCACGAAGGGCAGGGGCTCTGCCGCGCCTCTGGCGCAAATGGTGTCGCCGATGGTCACATCGCCGATGCCGCTCATGGCGATGATGTTGCCGGCGCCGGCCTCGGTGACCGGCACCCGGTTCAGCCCGTCAAACTGGTAGAGGGAGACGGCCTTGGCTTTTGCCGGCGCGTCATCGGGATTGTGGTAGTTGCAGACCTCGATCTCCTGGTTCTGGCGGATGATGCCACGCTCGATGCGGCCGATGGCGATGCGTCCCACATACTCGTTGTAGTCGATGCTGCTGACCAGCATCTGGAAGGGAGATTCGGTGTCCATCTCCGGGGCGGGGATGTATTCCAGAATGGTCTCAAACAGGGGCTTGAGATCGGTGCCCGCCACGTCGGGGGAGTAGCTGGCGGTGCCCTGACGGCCGGAGCAGAACAGCATGGGGGAATCCAGCTGCTCGTCGGTGGCATCCAGATCCATCAGCAGCTCCAGCACCTCGTCCACCACCTCGTGGATGCGCTGGTCTGGCCGGTCAATCTTGTTGACCACCACGATGACCCGGTGGCCCATCTCCAGGGCCCGGCTCAGCACGAAGCGGGTCTGGGGCATGGGGCCCTCCGCCGCGTCCACCAGCAGAATGACGCCGTTGACCATCTTCAGAATGCGCTCCACCTCGCCGCCGAAGTCGGCATGGCCCGGGGTGTCTACAATGTTTATCTTGGTATCGCCGTACCAGACGGCGGTATTCTTCGCCATAATGGTGATGCCCCGCTCCCGCTCCAGGTCGTTGGAGTCCATGACCCGGTCCACCACTTCCTGGTTCTCCCGGTACACGCCGGACTGCTTGAGCATCTCGTCCACCAGGGTGGTCTTGCCATGGTCGACGTGGGCAATGATGGCAACATTTCTCAGTTTATCCATAAATCTGCTCCCTGCCTTTTCCAAAATTCAAATATATTTCACACACAAACGGAAATTTTAACACCAGTCCCCTGCTTTTGCAATACTTTTTCCTGTGAACGGCCTGTAAATGTTGAAAAAAACAAAAGACAATGGTAAAATGGACGCTACATTATACAAACAGAGAAAAGGAAACAGCATGAGCGATAATTTTTTTGCCTATATCTCCCGTATGCGCTACATTGAGCGCTGGAGCCTGATGCGCAACGCCCTGCCGGAGAACATCCAGGAGCACAGCCACATGGTGGCCGTCATTGCCCACGCCCTGGGCGTCATCCGCCGGGACGTTTTCCATACCGACTGCGACCCCAACGCCTGCGCCGCCGCCGCATTGTATCACGACGCATCGGAGATCCTCACCGGCGATCTGCCCACGCCCATCAAATATTATAACCCGGCAATCAAAAATGCTTACAAGCAGGTGGAGCAGATCGCCTGCCAAAAGCTGCTGGCCACCCTGCCGGCGGAGCTGCGCCCCGCCTTCCAGCCCCTGCTGACGGAGGCGGAATACCGGGATATCGTGAAAGCGGCGGATAAGCTCTCCGCCTACATTAAATGTATCGAGGAGCGCCGGGCCGGCAACGATGAGTTCCTCTCCGCCGAGAAGCAGACCCGGGCGGTGCTGGAGCAGAACCCCCTGCCGGAGGTGCGGTATTTTATGGCCCATTTTATCCCGGCCTTTGAACTGACTCTGGACGAACTGGGAACCATTGAGGAGTGACAAGCATGGAACAGAAAAAAATCGACCGCATCAACGAGCTGGCCCACCTGGCCAAGGCGAGGGAGCTGACGGAGGAAGAGCTGGCAGAGCGGGCCGCTCTCCGAGCCGAATACATTGCCGACTTCCGCCGGGCCACCATCAATGTGCTGGAGAACACCTATATCCAGACTCCCGACGGCAAGAAGCACAAGCTGCCAAAGAAGGGCGAACTTAAAGAATAAAGAGAATAAGCTGAAATCGCCGCCGGGCAAACCGGCGGCGATTTCCTGTTTTCGTTTATCCCAGCAGCACCACGGCCCGGTCCAGGCCGCTGGCGGTTCGGAGCCAGGCCTCCAGCGTCTGCTGTTCCTCGGCAGTGACAGCGCGGGAAGCTTCGGCGGTCAGCAGGGCGTACTCCCCTGCCCCATCGCGCATGAGGCCGCAGGCGCAGTCGCTGAGCCAGGGGAAAATTTCTGCGGCGTCGGAGGCCAGCTTGGCCCAGTCTGTCCCGGCGGCGCTCTGGGCTTCCAGCTCCAGGATCCGCGCCTCCTGCTTTTGCAGCGCCTCCTCCAACTGACGGATGGTGCTTTCCTGCACGGCGATGGTCAGCTTGTCGGTGTCTGTCTCGCCCTCAAGGCTGCGGTTCTGCACCACATGGAGACTGTAGTCCTCCAGCCCATAGTCGGCCAGCCGCTCCTGAAGCTGGGCGATCTTTTCGTCGGAGACCGGCATGCCTACCAGTGAAACCGAGATCTTCCGCTCCATTTTGTCGGTGCTGCTCTGCACCACCTGGGTATCGGCAAAGACCAGCTCCCGGCTCAGGAACCTGGAAATGCTGCTGTCCACCACGGAGCTGTACACCGTTACCGCCCCCAGAATGATGCTGGGGATCACCGTGACCACCGCGATGGTCCGCACCACCCGGTGCAGCTTCCGATGCTCCTTCTCACTGAGGCTGCTGCGGCTGGGCACCCGCAAAAGCTTGGTCACCGCCGCGGCAGACAGGGCGATGAACAGGGTGTTGATGGAAAAGAGATAGAAGGCGCCCAACAGGAAGCGCAGCTGCATGGTGGCAATGCCGTAGCCGGCGGTGCACAGGGGCGGCATCAGGGCCGTGGCGATGGCCACCCCGGGGATCACGTTGCCCTTCTTCTCCCGGGTGTTGCCGATGCCGCCGGCCAGACCGCCGAACAGGGCAATCAGCACATCCCATATGGTGGGCGTGGTGCGTGCGATCATCTCGCTGGTGGGCGCCGCCAGGGGCGTCAGGGAAAAGTAGATGGTGGAAGTGATCAGGCTGATCACCACCTGGGTGCCGAAGCGGGCGGCGGCCCGGCGCAGCATGGTCAGGTCGCAGATAGCCAGGGAGTAGCCCATGGTGAGGATCCCGCTCATCAGCGGCGACACCAGCATGGCGCCGATGATTACCGCCGTGGAGTTCACATTCAGACCGATGGAGGCGATGAGGATGGCCATAATCAGAATCCACATATTGGAGCCGTAGATATGGGTGTTTTCCTCCATCATCTCGTCCAGGGCCTCATAGCTCATCATGTCGCCCCGCAGGTCAAACAGATCGTGAAAATATTTTTTTGCCCCGCCCCGCCGGGAGACCGTCTGCTCTTTTGTTCCGTTCATTCCGCAGTCCTCCGCAAATGCCGCGCCGCCGCCGGGAGACGGCAGCGGCTGACTTCTTATGTTTTTATCATAGCGCAGAAAAAAACCGCTGTCAACCGGCCTTTTCCCGCGGCGCTGCGGACCCGGGACCGATTTTTCGATAAGACCATGAAACAGAGCACGCCGCCACAAACCAGTATGGCGGCGCGCTCTGCGTAAAGTGCATGCGGTTACTTTGTGAAGAAAGCCACGGCAATGGCCCCGGGACCGGCATGGGTGCCGATCACGCTGCCGACGGTGGTATAGCGAACCTGTTCCAGCCCGCCTTCCCAAAGCCGCCGGCTGTCCTCAATGCTGGTATTTGGAGACTTATTTCAAGTCCGGGATTCTGCCGCTTTTGGCTACGGCGTCCAGACTGTCGCTGATGATGGCCAGGCTGCGGTAAAAGGAGAGCCGCTCCTCCTCCGTCAGCCCCACGCTGACTTCTTCCAGCACATAATTGATTTTGCCGGTAATCAGCCTGGCAGCGGCATTCCCCTTTTCCGTCAGGGTCAGGGGGCTTTTGTACCGTTTGGCGGCCTTGGCCTCACAGCGCAGATAGCCCTTTCCTTCCAGATATTCCAGC
>SFVI01000013.1 GCA_004560305.1 bacterium
GATCTACGCCCCCAATGAGAGCGGCAAATCCACCTGGTGTGCCTTTATCCGCGCCATGCTCTACGGGGTGGACAGCTCCGAGCGGGCCAGAAGCGGCTATCTGCCGGACAAGCTGCGCTACGCCCCCTGGTCCGGGGCGCCCATGGAGGGAAGCATGGACCTGACCGCCGACGGCTGCGACATCACCATCACCCGCAGCACCCGGCAGAAAAACGCTCCCATGCGGGAGTTTTCCGCCACCTATACCGGCAGCAGCGTGCCGGTGGAGGGGCTGAACGGCTCCAATGCCGGGGAGATGCTCACCGGCGTATCCAAGGATGTTTTCCGCCGCAGCGCCTTTGTGGAGCAGGGCACCGTGGCCGTCACCGGCAGCCCGGAGCTGGAAAAGCGTATCAGCGCCATCGTCTCCACCGGGGAGGAGCAGACCTCCTACAGCGAGGCGGATGAGCGCCTGCGCCAGTGGCAGCGCAAACGCCGCTATAACCGGCGGGGTATGCTGCCGGAGCTGGAAGCCAAAATGGATGAGACCCAGCGCCGCCTGCGCCTGATGGACGGTTCCATGCAGGACGTGGAGAACCTGGAGGCCCAGCTGGAGAGCACCCGCCAGCGGTGCCAGCAGCTGGAGCAGCAGGTGACCGAGAGCCGCAAGCGCCAGCGCCGGGAGGCCTTGGACAGGCTCAGCGCCGGCCGGGCCGAGACGGAGAAATGCAGCGCCGCCCATGACGCCGCCATGGCGGAGCTGTCCACCCGGCGGGATGAAATGCGCGGCAGCCGCTTCGGCCTGCGCCCGGTGCATGAGGTGGAAGAGCAGGTGGCCCGGGATCTGGACACCCTGAACGGCCTCAAAGCTGACGCCGCCCGAAAGCCCCGCGTCCTTCTGCCGCTGTTGTTTTTCCTGCTGGCTGTGGTGGCCGCGGCGGTGTATGCCCGGGTGGAAAGCATCCCCATCATCATTGGTGCCGCCGTTTTCTGCGTGGCGGCCCTGGTGTTCCTGCTGCGCTATACCAGGGAAAAGCAGGCCGTGAACCTGGCTCTGGAACAGCGGCGGCAGCTATTGAAAAAATACCAGGCCAACACCCCCGGGGATATCACCGCTGTTCTGGAAGAGCACCGCCGTCTAGCGGAAGCCGTCCAGGCCGCTGATGCCCAGGAGCGGCGCTGCCGCCTGGCCTTTGAAAACGCCCGGGAGCTTCAGCAGAGCCTGGAGGAGAGCGCCATGGCCGAGCTGGACTTTGACCGGGGCAGCTCCGAGGCTGCCCGCCTGGGACGGGAGCTGACCCGGGCCCGGACAGAGGCCCAGCGTCTCAGCCAGCAGATCGCCCAGATCAACGGCCGCCTGGCCGCCATGGGGGACCCGCTGGTGCTGTCCAGCGACCTGAGCTGTATGCAGGAGGAGTATGACATCATCTCCAGGGAGTACGAGGCTATTGAACTGGCGGTGGAGACTCTGCGGGAGGCCGACCGGGAGATCCAGAGCCGCTTCTCGCCGGAGCTGGGCCGGGTGGCCGCCGGGTATATGTCCGCCGTCACCGGCGGCCGCTATGCCGATGTGCTCATCAACCGGGACTTCACCGCCAAGACCCGCACCGCGGATGACGCGGTGGCCCGGGACGCGGAATACCTCAGCGCCGGCACTTTGGATCTGATGTACCTGGCGGTGCGCCTGGCGGTGTGTGAGCTGGCCCTGCCGGAGGGGGAGAGCTGCCCCCTGATCATTGACGACGCCCTGGTGAACCTGGATGAAGCGCGCCAGCAGCAGGCCATGAGCCTGCTGGCCCAGATTGCCAGAAAACGGCAGGTGATCCTCTTTACCTGCCGCAAATTACAGGAGGCCGAATCATGACAAAAAGAGAAAGCAACATTCTGAAATGCCTGGCCATCCTGCTGATGCTGGCCCATCACCTCTTCATGTACGCCGACCAGCCGGATTTTCCGGCGCTGGTTTACGGCCCGCTGCTGAACACCCCGGCGCGGCTGGCGGCTTTCGGGCAGTTGAGCAAGCTCTGCGTCACCATTTTTGTCTTTGTCACCGCCTACGGCACCGCCATGCGCTATCGGGGAGACAGCATGAAGAATGACCGGGCCATTATGGCCATCAGTACCCGCCGCTGGGTGAAGCTGCTGCTGTCCTTCCAAGTGGTGTACCTCATCGCCTTTGCCCTCTGCCCTCTGGGCGGAAAAAGCTGGTTCACCCTGTACAGTCCCAGCCGGTTGGAGAATCTTTTCTTCGCCCTGGTGGATTTTCTGGGCCTGAGCTATATCATTGGCACCCCCTCCTATAACTCCGCTTGGTGGTATATGTCTTTGGCTGTCACGCTGGTGCTGGTGCTGCCCTGGCTCATCAAGCTCTGCCGCCGCTATGGCCTTTTCCTGCTGCTGCCGGGGGTGCTGCTGGTGCGCTGGCTGAACGTGGAGTTTGTCCTCTTCCGCTACCTGCTGATCATTCTGCTGGGCATTTTACTAGCGGAATACGGCACCGCAGAGCGGGTGAAAGCCTGGTATGCCAAAGCGGCCCTGCCCCTAAAGGGGCTGACGCTGCTTGGCTGCCTGGCCCTTGCAGGATTGGTCAGCGTGCTGTGGCTCCGCGCGGGGGATAATCTGCTGGATATTTATGAGGCTTTGCTGTGCCTGCCGCTGTGCCTGCTGGCGCTGCTGACCCTTGCCCGCATCCCCGGGCTGAACAGCGCCGCGGAATTTGTCGGCCGGCACTCCATGAACATCTTCTTTTTCCACGCCTTTATCTATCAGAACTGGTTTTACGATTTCACCTATTCCCTGCGTTACCCGGTGGTGATCTTCCTCTTCCTGCTTGGTTCCACTCTGCTGTTCTCCGTGGCGGTGGAGGGGCTGAAGAAGCTGCTGCAATTTGACCGGCTGGTGGCCCGCCTTTCCGATTGGGCCTGCCGCCTCCTGCTGCCCAAAGAAACCGTATAAGACAATAAAGCAAGCGCCCCGGCAAATGAGCCGGGGCGCGTCAGCCTGTCAAAAAACTGCACCACGAGGAAGGAGAATGCTTCCTCAAGCCTTCCCCTGGAGGGAAAGGTGCCCAGTGCGAACACTGGGCGGATGAGGTGGAAAATGCGGTTTCTCTGCCGGAAGGAGCAAGCTTGCACCCGTAGGGGCGGCCATTGGCCGTCCGCCTGTTGGAACCGGCTGTATTTCGCGGACGTGCGATGCACGCCCCTACGGCAACAGCATCGTTTCACTGCCCGTAGGGGGCGCTTGCTGCGTTGATTGTTATCAATCGATATGTATAATTTTTTGGCACAGGTCAGCGGCGGAGACTTTGGCGTTGTGATAGCGGGCCCGCTTCTCCGTGATGCCGCCCAGGCTGATGGCCCCGGTGGGGCAGAACTGCAGGCAGCTGAGGCAGCCGATGCAGTTGCCGCCGAAGCTGGCCTTTCCGTTCTCCAGCCGGATGTTGCCCTTGGGGCAGAGCTTCACGCACTGGCCGCAGCCCACACAGGCGTCGCTGGCCTTCATCCTGGCTGCCTTCTTGCCGGACAGCTTGGGCCACAGCCCGGACTCAAAGGCGTTCACCGGGTTGGAGAGGGGCGCCCGGTCCTTCCGCTTCACATAGTAAATGTCCTCGGCAACCTTGGCCGCCAGCTTTTCGGCCCGCCGCTGGGCCTTTGCCGCGTCCAGGGGCGGCAGCATCAACTGGTGGGGGAGCAGCCAGATGCAGGAGCACTGATGGCTGATGCCCGCCCAGTAGTCCAGAGGGATGATGTCGTTGATGATGCTCAGCCCGATGCCGGGATAGCCGGCGTAGCTGACGATACCGAAAGTGTAAGCCTTGGGGGAAACCCTGATCCGCTTCACATATTCCTCCACATCTCCGGGCAGACCGCCGGCATAGCAGGGGAAGACGAAGCCCACCTTCTTTGCCTCCTGCACATCGGTGACCGCGGGGGCGGAGCGCATCAGGACGATGTCCGTGTCGCCCAGCTTCTTGGCGATATTCTTCGCGATATCCAGGCAGTTGCCGCTGCCGGAGTAGCAGAAGATGACGTTCTTGCTCATGTCCGAACCTCCTTGAATAAATGATGTTCCGTATTCTCACTGCAAACCATTATATCCCAGGCCCGGAAAAACTGCAATTATACAATCCGCCCCAACTGTTCAAACAGCCGGGCCGCCCTCAGGCAGCCCGGCTGTATAAACAAAAACATTCAGAAGTCAAAGATGGAGTCGTCATTCTCCACCCAGTCGCTGACGGGGATGGTGCGGTATTCGGTGGGGGTCTGGCGGATGACCACCCGGTCAATCCCGGCGTTGATGATCTGCCGCTTGCACATGGAGCAGCTCATGGCATCGGGCAGCAGCTCGTTGGTGCGGGCGTCCCGCCCAACCAGGTAGATGGTGGCGCCGATCATGTCCCGCCGGGAGGCGGAGATGATGGCGTTGGCCTCTGCGTGAACGGAGCGGCACAGCTCATACCGCTCCCCGGAGGGGATGTTCAGGCTCTCCCTGGTGCAGCGGCCCAGGTCGGAGCAATTGCGGCGGCCCCGGGGGGCCCCGTTATAGCCGGTGGAGATGATCTCATCATTGCGCACGATGATGGCCCCATACTTCCTGCGAAGACAGGTAGAGCGCTCCAGAACGGAGTCGGCGATATCCAGATAATAGTTCTGTTTGCTGGTTCTGCTGTCCATAACGATCCCTCCGGCTGTTTCTGTGTTTAAAAGTACTATACATCACACCAAGCCGTTCAGTCAAGGCAGGAAAAGCCCGGTTATTAATTTATCAGTAGCTTTTTGCGGAAGAACGTGCTATAGTGAAACCATGAACAGGAATTATCAAAAAGAACTGGATCGGATTATCCAGAAACGGGGCAAAACGCTGCCCCGGGTGCTGCTGCATGGCTGCTGCGCTCCCTGCTCCAGCTCCGTGCTGGAATACCTGACGGAATATTTTGATGTGACGCTGCTGTGGTATAACCCCAACATCTATCCCCAGGAGGAGTTTGACCGGCGCTTTCAGGCCCTGGTGAAGCTGATTGAGGATATGGGGCTGGCTGACCGGGTGCATATCCTGGCGGAGCCCTGGAAGAGCGAGGACTATTACAAGCGCATCCAGGGCCTGGAGCAGGAGCCGGAGGGCGGCAGGCGCTGCACCGAATGCTTCCGCATGCGCCTGATGGAGACGGCCAGATTGGCCAGGCACTATGGCTATGACTACTTTTGCTCCACCCTCACCCTCTCCCGCCATAAGGACGCCGCGCGCATCAATGCCATCGGGGAGGAGCTTGCGAAGATGACCGGGGTAGCCTGGCTGCCCTCGGACTTTAAGAAGCGGGATCGGGAGAACCGGTCCATCGAACTGTGCGAGCAGTACGGGGTCTACCGCCAGCTGTACTGCGGCTGTGAATTCTCCCTGCACCACCGGCAGGCGGTGGCGGAGGAAAAGGCCGCACTGAATTCGGAATCATCATAAAATATAAAACCCGACTGAAAGGAGCGAAAACCGTGAAAGTCAGGAAAGCAATCATCCCCGCTGCTGGCCTGGGTACCAGGCTGCTGCCCAACACCAAGAGCATCCCCAAGGAGATGCTGCCGCTGGTGGACAAGCCCGTTCTGCAGTATATTGTGGAAGAGGCTGTTTCTGCCGGCGTGGAACAGATCCTGATCATCACCAACCGGGGCAAGTCTCCCATTGAGGACTACTTTGACTATGCCCCCGACCTGGAGAGCCGCCTGCTGGCCGACGGGAAGGATAAGGAGGCCAAGACCATCCGGGATGTGGCGGATATGGCTGACGTATACTTTGTCCGCCAGAAGGAGACCAAGGGCCTGGGTCACGCCGTTTGGCGGGCCAAGAGCTTTGTGGGTGATGAGCCTTTTGCCATTCTCCTGGGGGATGACATCATGCTCAGTGAGACCCCGGTGCTCAAGCAGCTGGTGGATGCTGCCGAGGCCAATTCCTGCAGCGCCATCGCCATCCGGGAGTTCCCGGGCGAGGAGATCTGCAAGTATTCCTCCGTCAAGCTGGAGGAGAAGCTCAGCGACCGGGTCTACCGAATCGGGGACATGAACGAGAAGCCCACCATGGCCGAGCGCCTGTCCAACTACGCCATCATGGGCCGCTACGTGCTGACTCCCGCCATCTTTGACATTCTGGAGCAGACGCCCCCCGGCCGGAATAACGAGATCCAGCTGACCGACGGTATGCGGCAGCTGTGCCATGTGGAGCCCATGTGCGCCGTGGACTTTGAGGGCAAACGCTATGACACCGGCAACCTGAAGGGCTACCTGGAGTCTATTATCGACTTTGCCCTGAAGAACGAGGAAGCCGGCGACTGGCTGCGCCAGTTTATTATTGACAAGGCCGACCAGCTCCGTTGACAAACGGGGAAGATCGTAGTAAGCTAAATTCACAAGTGAACAGGGGAGCTGGGTGTGCCCGGCTGAGACGAAGTTCTCCAACTTCGAGACCCGTGAACCTGATCCGGATAATGCCGGCGTAGGAAACAGAGACAGTGCCATTGCCGCAGGTTCGTTGAGAAAATGAACCTGCGGTTTTCTGTCTTTGCTTCCAATTTGAATGAACTGGAGGAAAAACAAATGAAAAACACATCCCGCGTGAAACTGCGCGCCCTGACCGAGGGTGCGGTATTTGTGGCCCTGGCCCAGATCCTGGGCTATCTGAAGCTGTTCGAATTGCCCAACGGCGGCTCCATCTGCCTGGCCATGCTGCCCATCTTCATCTATTGCGCCCGCTGGGGCTTCGGCAAGGGCATGCTGGCCAGCTTCGCCTTCAGCGTGCTGCAGCTGCTGCTGGACGGGGCCTATGCCTGGGGCTGGCAGTCCATGATCGGGGACTATATCGTGGCCTTCACCGTGCTGGGCGTGGCGGGCCTGTTCCATCGGTATAAAAACGGCTTCTTCATTGGCACCGTGGTGGGCAGTCTGGCCCGCTTCCTGGTGGCCTGGGTTGTGGGCGCCGTGGTCTGGGGCGAGTATATGCCTGACACCTTCTTCGGCATGACCATGACCAGCCCCTGGTTTTACTCCCTACTCTATAACGGCAGCTACATGGTCATCAGCATGGTGCTGTGCCTGGTGGTGGGCGCCCTGCTGTGGAAGCCCCTGGGCAAATTCATCCGGGGCGAGGACCTGGTACAGACCTGAGATAAAAACTTATTGTTGACAAAACGTAATATTTTAGTATATAATGACCACTCGGCGGCACCTGCCGCCAGGTGGTCATTTGACCCTGAAATTGTCAACTACTTCGGGTGCGGTTTCCGCGGCCGATGTTGAGTATCAACCTGAAAGGAGTGCACTTCAATGCTTCGTACCTACCAGCCCAAGAAGCTCCAGCGCAAGAAAGAGCATGGCTTCCGCAAGAGAATGAAGACTGCCAACGGCCGCAAGGTTCTGGCCCGCCGCAGAGCAAAGGGCAGAGCAAAGCTCAGCTACTGATCCTCCGCTGGTGAGCAGGTTCATCGAAAATATTTTTAGGGCGGAGCGATCCGCCCTTTAGGTGTTTCCGAAAATTTCGGCTGACAGGGGTGAGCATGGTGGATAGCCGGTGTACTTTAAAAAAGAACAGCGATTTCCGCCGTCTCTATTCCAAGGGCCAAAGCGCGGTGAATCCCTATGTGGTGGTGTACTGCCGCCGCAACCGGGAGAAGGTGAACCGCCTGGGCTACACGGTGTCCACCAAGCTGGGGCATGCCGTGGTGCGCAACCGGGTCCGCCGCCGCCTGCGGGAGATCTACCGGCTCAACGCCCATCGGTTCAAGCCCGGGTATGACATTGTGGTCGTAGCCCGGAGCCGGAGCGTGGGCGCCCCGTATCAGAAGCTGGAAGCCGGCTTTTTGAATGCCTGCGGGAAGCTGGGCCTTCTGGAGGAGCGGTTATGAAAAGACTGCTGCTCTGGCTGATCCGCTTTTACCAGCGGCATATCTCGCCCAACCGCCCACCCTGCTGCCGTTTTATGCCCACCTGCTCCCAATACGCGCTGCAAGCCGTTGAAAAGTACGGTGCCCTCCGGGGCGGCTGGCTGGCTTTACGGCGCGTCTGCTGCTGCCATCCCTTTTACAAGGGGCGGCGCGGCATCTATGACCCTGTCCCCTAGCGAGGAGGGGACAAGCCTATCTTTTTAATTGAATAAGGAGTAACCAATGGGCGAATTTATTTGCAAAATTTTCTCCTGGCCGCTGATCAAGTTCTATGAGCTGACCGGCAGCTACGGCGTGTCCATTATCGTCTTCGCGCTCCTGGTCAACCTGCTGATGACCCCCTTCATGGCCAAGAGCAAGAAGAGCATGATGCACACCACCCTTATCCAGCCCAAGATCCAGGAGCTTCAGCGCCGCCATGAGGGCAACCCCCAGAAGCTGAATCAGGAGATGCAGAAGCTGTACCAGGAAGAGGGCATCAACCCCATGTCCGGCTGCATCTGGTCTCTCATTCCCTTCCCCATCCTGATCGCGCTCTACAGCGTCATCCGCCAGCCTCTGACCCGCATGATGTTTGTGGCGGAAGATGTGGTCACCACCCTGCAGGACTTTTTTGTGAATCAGGGCTGGTACACCGTCCCTGCCAAGACCGATGCCTATGTGGAGATCAAGCTGGCCGACATTGCCCACCAGCACTGGGACGAAGTCCAGACCGCTCTGGCCGGCCAGGTAGACGGCCTGTTGAATATCGACTTTGGCTTCCTGGGCCTGAACCTGGGCCAGCAGCCTAAGTGGAATTTCTTCATGCACACCGATTGGAGCGACGTGGCCGTGTGGCTGCCTGCTCTGGGCCTGTTCCTGATCCCCTTCATTTCCGCTTTCCTGTCCTGGGCCTCCATGAAGATCAGCAACATGACCAATCCTTCCCAGGCGCAGAACGCCCAGACCGAGGCTTCCATGAAGAGCATGACCCTGATGATGCCCCTGATGAGCATCTGGATCTGCTTTGTCATGCCTGCCGCCATGGGTATCTACTGGATTGCCAACTCCGTTTTTGGCATCATCC
Organism: bacterium; assembly: GCA_004560305.1. Classification (GTDB taxonomy): domain Bacteria; phylum Bacillota; class Clostridia; order Oscillospirales; family Oscillospiraceae; genus Limivicinus. Next base: position 8,973 of record SFVI01000013.1, read on the forward strand.
GTGACTTTGCTCTCACCAAGGTGTTCAAGAAGCAGCTGGATGCGGAAATGGCTGAGCGCGCCGCCGCCCGCAGTGAGCGGGAGAAGGAGCTGGAGGCCAAGCGCCTGGAGACCGAGCGCCTCAAGGCTGAGGGCAAGACTACCATGAATGCCAACACCAGCAAGAAGAAGATCCAGGCCAGCGAGAAGCAGAAGCAGGATGAGCGCAAGGCCGCCCTGGATAAGGCGGAGCGCGCTGCCCGCCGTGAGCGCCGGGGCGAAAAGGAGTATGAGAAGCCCGCCTCCCAGGTGGGTGACCGCCGCTATGCCCGTGGCCGGGCTTACGACCCCTACCGCTTCAGCACCGCTGCCGCCCTTGACGAGGGGGAGCCGTTGCCGGTAGAGGCCGTTGAGGAGCCTGTGGTGGAGCCGGTTGCAGAGACCGTTGCGGAGCCGGTTGCAGAGACCGTTGCGGAGACTGCCCCTCAGGCCGAGAACCTTGACTGATATTTGGAGAATGGAATTATGATAAAAACTTTGGAAAAGTCCGCCCGCACCGAGGACGAGGCCATTGCCCTGGCCCTCAAGGAACTGGGCATGGACAGAGACGACGTTTCCGTGGAGATCGTGGAGCGCGCCAAGTCCGGCTTCCTGGGTATAGGCGCGTCCCCCGCCGTGATCCGCGTCAGCTATGAGGTCCCGGATGAGGAGGTCAAGCCTGCCCCCAAGGCCGAGAAGCCTGCCGCCCCTGCGGCAAAGGCTCCCAAGGCTCCGGCTGCCCCCAAGGCAGCTGCCGCCCCTGCGGATGAGCCTGCCGAGTATGCCCAGATCCGCCAGTTCCTCACCGGCTTGCTGGAGCGCATGGGCGTTACGGCCGAGATGGAGTTCAGCCCCCGGGAGAACGGCGGCGTGAACGTCAGCCTCTCCGGCAACGGCATGGGCGCCATCATTGGCCGTCGGGGCGAGACCCTGGACGCTATCCAGCACCTGACAAATTATGTGGTAAACCGCGGCAATGAAAAGCATATGCATATCAGTGTGGACGCCGAGTGCTACCGCAGCAAGCGGGAGGAATCCCTCACCCGCCTGGCGGAGAAGATGGCGGAGAAGGCCATCAAGTACAAGCGTAGCATGGCCCTGGAGCCTATGAACTCCTATGAGCGCCATGTGATCCATACCGCCCTGCAAAACTACCCCGGCGTTACCACCAGCTCCACCGGCGTGGAGCCCAACCGCCGCGTGGTGGTATCCTATGTGAAGCCTGAGCAGCCCGACAACAAGCCGAAAAGCCGTGAGTGGGCCTGATTAATCATTGGGAGGAAATAGCCATGCTTTTTGAAACCGTAAGGGACAATCTGGCAAAGCAGTTCGAGATCGATCCCGAGACCATTACCGTCGAGACCAATATTGTGGATGATCTGGGCGCCGATTCCCTGGACGTGGTGGAGCTCATCATGTCCCTGGAGGACAGCTTCGGCATCACCATCAACGATGACGACGCCGCCAAGCTCGGCACCGTGGGCGCCATCGTGGATTATCTGGAGAAGCTCCAGTAAGCAGAACTTGAATCACCCAAAAATCCCTCTGCCGCAAGGCAGAGGGATTTTTTAGTTTGAGGGCTCCTCAGCAGCCGGAATCCTCCAGAATCCGGCCGTCGGTGGAGATGGTCACCACGGTCCAGGGGATCAGCTTCCCGCTGTTGCGCAGGGCTTTTTTCACCGCGTTCTCCAGTCCCCCGCAGCAGGGCACCTCCATCCGCACCACAGTGACGCTGCGAATGTCGTTGCTGCGCAGGATCTGGCTCAGCTTCTCGGCGTAGTCCACGCCATCCAGCTTGGGGCAGCCCACCAGCGTGACGCGGCCTTTGATGAAATCCTGATGGAAGCTGGCATAGGCGTAGGCAGTGCAGTCGGCTGCCACCAGCAGTTCGGCGCCCTGGAACCAGGGGGCATTCACCGGGGCCAGCTTGATCTGTACCGGCCACTGCCGCAGCTGGGACGCCAACGGCGCACCGGCGCTGACTGCCGGGGTCTCCTGCCGGCGGATGGCCTTGGCCTCCGAGCCAGGGCAGCCGCAGGGCAAAACCGCCTTCTTCTGCGCCTTTGCCGCCAGCACAGCCGCCTCGTCATAGGCTGCCGCCTCCCGTTCCACAAAGCGGATGGCCCCGGTGGGACAGGCGGGGAGACAATCCCCCAGCCCGTCGCAGTAGTCGTCCCGCATCAGCCGGGCCTTGCCCTCCACCATGGCGATGGCGCCCTCGTGACAGGCCGCGGCACAGGCGCCGCAGCCGTTGCATTTATCCTGATCTATTTCAATAATTCTTCGGATCATGTTGATTCCTCCTGTTTCTTGACTTTACGGGCATAGTTTACTATACTGTGGGCAAACTGTATGTTGGATTTCCAACAAAGGAGACCTCATGGAACAGTATTTTGACATGCTATCCCGCTGCCCTCTGTTTGAAGGCATCCGCCGGGAAGAGTTGGCCGGTATGCTCTCCTGCCTGGGCGGCAGGGTAGTTGCCGCCGCCAAGGGCAGCCCGGTATTTTTGGAGGGAGACCCTGCCCGCTGTGTGGGTGTGCTGCTGGATGGAAAAATCCAGATCGTCCGGGATGACTATTACGGCAAGCGCAGCGTGCTGACCGTGGTCTCTCCCGGCGGCTACTTTGGAGAGGCCTTTGCCTGCGCCGGGCTGGAGCGTCTGCCGGTCAGCGCCCTGGCCGTGCAGCAGAGCACTGTGTTGCTGCTGGATTGCGCCCGGATGCTGACGGGCTGCGCCGAGGCCTGTGCTTTCCACAGCCGCCTGGTGCACAATCTGCTGCGGTGCCTGGCCCAGAAGAACCTGCTTCTCACCCGGAAGATTCGCTGCATGGCCCCCAAAACCACTCGGGAAAAGCTGCTGGAATTTCTGGCCGATCAGGCCAAGCAGCAGGGGAGCCCCCGCTTCGTGATCCCCTATGACCGGCAGGCACTGGCGGATTACCTGGGGGTAGAGCGCAGCGCCATGTCAGCGGAGATCAGTAAGCTGCGGAAGGAAGGCCTGCTGGAAAGCAAGGGCTCCTGGTTCCACCTGCTCTCTCCCGGCCTGCGGGAACAGGAATGATTCAAAACAGCGCTGCACCATCAGGGCAGCGCTGTTTTCTGTTGGAAGAGCCTTCAGGTCAGCGGCAGGGGATACAGCCGGCCGGCCCGGTCTGCAAGCCGCTGAAAGAGCCACTCCGAGGCCGCCAGAATGTAGCGGCAATCCGTCACAGCGGAGCCTGCCTGGTGCAGATATGTCTTGCGCAGCGCTTCCACACTCAGGGTGTGCGTGGCGCAAAAGCCCCGCTTTCCTGCCATGGCGTGCAGATATTGGGGGAACAGGGCGTGCAGCTGCATTTCATAGGCCACATGATCCGCCAATGAGCCGGGAAACCGGCTGTTGTGGGGAAAGGTGAAGCTGTCTGCCGCGTAGTGGATCAGCGTCCCTAGGGCGAACCATTGCCATGGGGAGTGCACGCCGCTGCGGCTCAGCCTCTCCAGCAGCTTCTGGAAATGCTTCCTTGCGTTCTCCGCGTTGTGTCCCTGGAGAAACCGGTGCCTGACAGAACCTCTCATATAAGTGAAGGGATTGATGTCCGGCTCAACGCAGCCGAACAGAAACAAACGTCTTGCCATGCTGCCGGATGGCGCTGCCTTTTGTGCCAGCAGAAACCGCCCCAACAGCAGATGATCTTTTTTCTTCATGAATACCCTCCTCGGTGCCTTGCGTATCATACACCGAATGTGCCAAATTTGCAATTGCTTTCGAGTCTGCGTCCTTGCAGCCCCCCTGGATCTGCCGCACATTCAGATTTCGGGTGTGCCGGATGGGCGTCCATTCCGGCGTGACAAAAAGGGACTGGATCACAATGGGGATGTAGCTTAACATAAACAGCGGAAAGCTGAACAGGTAGGCCAGCTTTTTCCATGACCGGCAATAAATGTTCCGCCACTCGGTGGCCGTAGTAATGCCGCCGATAACGAACAGCGTCAGATACAGGTTCAGCAGCATCTGCAGCAGGGATGTCCCCAGCACAGACCATTCCCGGTAATACAGCAGATTGATCAGCGCCGCGCCCAGGTTCACGGCGATGCTTAGTCCGGTGAGCACGGCGGCTGGCATAATGCTCATGGCCATATCGTAGCAGGAAAAGCTGCCGTGAAGGATACCGGAGAACAGGCGGCCGCCATACCGGCGGAAAACCTGCAAATACCCCCGGGACCAGCGCAGCCGCTGCGCCCAGGATTGGCGAAAGTCCACCGGCTGTTCGTCGTATAATATGGCCTCCGGGCAATAGCCGATCTTCATCCCCTGCGCCACCTTGTCGATGGTGAACTCAATATCCTCTGTCAGCAGATGGAAGGGCCAGCCGCCGCCCTGCTGGGCCAGCACAGCGGAGGAAAAGAGAAACCCGGTGCCGGATACGCCGCAGCTGCTGCCCAACCGCATCCGGGCATGGTTCAGATACCGGGATTCCCGCAGGAACCACAGGCCATAGCCGGCGGAGATCCAGTTGTCGCCATAATTTTTGGTGTTGCGGTAGCAGGTGACAATGTCATAGCCCCGGCTGAATGTGACGTTCATGGCCGACATAAAGTTCCCATCCAGCACATTGTCCGCGTCCAGCACCACATACCCGTCAAAACTGGTCAGTCCGTGAAGCCGCATTTGCTTCAGCAGGAAATCCAGAGCATAGCCCTTGCCCCGGCCCTCACTGTCCTGTCGCTCAAACACGGTGGCGCCCATGGCTCCGGCGATGCGGGCCGTAGCGTCCTGGCAGTTGTCTGCCGCCACAAAAATTTGAATCAACCCTTCCGGATAGCGCTGAGCTTTGATGCTTTCGATCAGGTTGCCGATGACAGCCTCCTCATTCCGGGCAGCGATCAGCACGGCAAGCCGGTGCAGCGGCACCTCCCTGCCGGATGTCTTTGCCGGCAGCCAGGAGACCGTTATGTACAGAAACTGATACAGATAACAGGCGAAGAACAGGCACATGAAAGCAAAATTGATTTTCTCTACCGTATGCATGGCGTACCTCCTGAAAGCCGCAGGCTGATTCCTGTACTGCCGATTATAACAGTGCCGCCGATACAAAGCCATTAAGTCCGTCTGAACTTTGTTTAAGCATTGTTTAATTGACCGAAAAAGAAAAACAGCCCCGACAGAAGTCGGGACTGTTCAGCATATCTTTTTTTGCGGTTCTTGTACGCTGAGGGAATCATCGGTCAACGGTGAAGAAGTCCCGCAGCTCCTGCTCACTCCTCAGCACCCTTTCCGGGGCGCCGTGAAGCATCACATTGTCATAGCCGTCGATAAAGGAGCGGGAATCTGTTTTATACCCGATGCACAGCTTGCCTTTGGCATAGCAGTAGCCCAGTTCAAAGCAGGCTCCCTCGTCGGGGACCCGGCCATCAAACAGGAAGAGCAGTGTGTCGCACCAGTCCATGTGAGCGCAATCCAGGTTGAAAAGATATTTTCTCTTGGGCAAGCCCTCAATTTCATCGGGCAGGTCAGCAACGCAGCCCCCGTCCCGCTGAGGGAGAAAAGTTTCATGCCCACATTGGCGCAAAATCGTGTCGATTCGGTCGTTAAAGGCTCTTTCACCCTCCGAGAACAGCGGGGCAGCGATATAAATTTTCCTTTTTTCCATAGTACCCTCCTGCGCCGGAAACCCGGCAGATTAAATGTTGATTACGCTTTCCTGACCTTTATGCACAGCACATAAAAGAGAATCGAACATGCCTGGGCGGCCACGGAAACGATGACCAGGTACACCGGGTCAAAGTCATACAGCGCCCCCGCACCCTGCCAACGCAAAAATGTAAAAGGGAAATCCCCGGAAATTCGATTTCCGGGGATTTTGAACACGTTTGATGCAGCTTAACGCTTGCTGAACTGGGGAGCGCGACGGGCTGCTTTGAGACCGTACTTCTTGCGTTCCTTCATTCTGGGGTCGCGGGTCAGGAAACCGGCGGCCTTCAGGGAAGCGCGGTAGCTCTCATCAACCAGCAGCAGGGCGCGGGCGATGCCGTGGCGGATGGCGCCGGCCTGGCCGGAAACGCCGCCGCCGGAAACGGTGGCCTCGATGTCAACCTTGCCGACGGTGCCGGTGGTGACCAGGGGCTGACGGACGATGAGCTTCAGGGTATCCAGACCGAAGTAGTCGTCGATATCACGGCCGTTGATGGTGATCGCGCCGGTGCCGTTGGGGATGAGGTGAACGCGGGCAACGGAGGACTTTCTGCGGCCGGTGCCGTACATATAGGGCTTCTTGCACTTATAGGTTGCCATATTTCTTTACCTCCTCTTAGCGGGCCCAAACTTCGGGCTTCTGGGCTGCATGGGTGTGCTCGGCGCCCTTGAACACTCTCAGGCGCTTCAGCTGCCACTGGGCGATGGTGTTCTTCTGCAGCATGCCGCGGACAGCCAGACGCATGGCCAGCTCAGGCTTGGTCTTCATCAGGGTCTTGTACTGGGTCTCCTTCAGGCCGCCGGGATAACCGGAGTGGGTACGGTAGTACTTCTGCTCCAGCTTCTTGCCGGTGAGGACGGCGTCCTTGGCGTTGATGATGATGACGTAGTCACCGCAGTCAACGTGGGGGGTGTAATCGGTTTTCAGCTTGCCGCGCAGCAGGTCGGCGGCGAGAGCAGCGGTCTTGCCCATGGGCTTGCCGGCTGCGTCAAGGACGTACCACTTGCGGGTAACGGTCTCCTTGGTTACCATTGTAGTAGACATAGTCTTGCCTCCATATAAAATGAAATGTTTTGACTTTTCAGGCACTTCCCGGTACAATATAGCCCGTACCGGAAGCGTGCTTATCATTTATACCACAGGCTTATCCGCCTGTCAACATGATTTTTAATTTTGATTTTGGATTCTCTTGAATTCTGATAAAATCTCTTGAAATCTCACTAATTCTAATTTTCATTTTTCATTTTTGCGAGGGTGGAATTTATGGACAAGCTATTGAACGAATTTACCGGCACCGTCCGCCGGGCGGTGGATGATTATGACATGATCCAGGCGGGGGATAAGGTAGCCGTAGGCGTCTCCGGCGGCAAGGACAGTCTGCTGCTGCTCCTGGCCTTAAAGCACCTGCAAAGCTTCTATCCCAAGCCCTTTGAGCTGGAGGCCATCACCATCGAGCTGGGCTTTGAGGGCATGGATTTTTCCCCGGTGGCGGAGCTGTGCCGGGAGAAGGACATCCCCTATACCTGCCTCAAGACCGACATCAAGGAGATCGTCTTTGACGTGCGCAAGGAGGACAATCCCTGTTCTCTCTGCGCCAAGATGCGCCGGGGCGCGCTGAACGACGCCATCCGCCAGCGGGGGATCAGCAAGCTGGCCCTGGGCCACCATTTTGACGACGCGGTGGAGACCTTTATGCTGAGCCTGCTGTTTGAGGGGCGCATCAGCTGCTTCCGCCCGGTCACCTATCTGGACCGTTCCGGCGTCACCCAGATCCGCCCCCTGATCTACGCCGGGGAGCAGAAGATCGCCAACCTGGCCCAGAGCCTGAACCTGCCGGTGGTGGAGAACCCCTGTCCCCAGGACAAGGGCAGCAAGCGGTATGAAGTCAAGCAGCTGCTGAAAACCCTGGGCCAGGACTATCCGGATATGCGCTCCAAGGTCTTTGGGGCCATGCAGCGTCTGCCTCTGCCCGGCTGGCAGCCCAAGGAGAACTGGCGGCTGAACCGCTGACTTGGATAGACCGCAAAGCAATAAGGAGTGGGATCAAATCCCACTCCTTATTATTCTCATATCGGAAATTGCTCAGCCCCTGCCGTGGCCGTGCTGGGCCAGCATGCTGTCCTTCAGCTCCATCAGCCTGGGGGACAGGTCCACGTAGTACTGATGGGGGAAGTCAAAGCGCTTGACCTCCGGCCACAGGGTGCTGACCTGGTAGGCGCAGAAGGTGCGGATATTTTTAAGGCTGGGCAGCTCATATACCAGCTCCCCGTTTTTGAATACCGGCACCTGCAGCTCCACCGCCCGGAAGTTCTCCATGGTCTTGCGCTTCCAGCGGTCATGGGGGTCGCAGATCTCCAGGGGCTGGGTATCGTCCACCGTCTCGTCCCGCAGACAGATGTAGTCGGCCTCGGCCATGCCGGTGTTCCGGTTGAAGAAGCGGTAGACCTTCTTGAAGCCGGGGTTGGTGATCTTGCCCACGTTCTCGCTGACCTTGATCTTGGGGATGATGCTGCCGTCCTTGCCCTCCACGGCGCAGAGCTTGTACACGCCGCCGAACACCGGGTCGCTCTTGGCGGTGATCAGCCGCTCGCCTACGCCGAAGGAGTCGATCTTTGCCCCCTGGCGGATCAGCTCGGCAATCAGCCGCTCGTCCAGGGAATTGGAAACGGTGATGGTGCATTCGGTCCAGCCGGCCTCATCCAGCATCTTTCTGGCCTGCTGGGTCAGATAGGCCATGTCGCCGGAGTCCAGCCGGATGCCGCACTTGGTGATGCCCAGGGGTTTCAAAACATCGTTGAAGGCCCGGATGGCATTGGGAATGCCGGATTTCAGGGTGTTGAAGGTGTCCACCAGCAGCACCGCGTTGTGGGGATAGGTGCGGCAGTAGCTGACGAAAGCGTCATATTCCGAGTCAAACATCTGTACCCAGGAGTGGGCCATGGTGCCTGCTGCGGGCACGCCGTAGAGCTGGTCGGACACGGTGCAGGCTGTGCCCGCGCAGCCGCCGATATAGGCCGCTCTGGCGCCGGTTACGGCCCCGGCGATACCCTGGGCCCGGCGGGAGCCAAACTCCAGCACAGTGCGCCCCTCGGCCGCACGGCAGACCCGGTTGGCCTTGGTGGCGATAAGGCTCTGGTGGTTGAACTCCAGCAGCATATAGGTTTCCAGAAGCTGGGCCTGGATGGCCGGGGCCCGGACGGTGATCACCGGCTCTCCGGGGAAGATGGGCATGCCCTCCGGCACGGCCCAGATATCGCCGGTGAAGCGGAAATTCCGCAGATACTCCAGAAATTCCGGCTTGAAGAGCTTGCGCCCCTCCAGATAGCGGATGTCCTCCTCGGAGATATGGAGCTTCTGCACATAGTCCACGATCTGCTCCAGTCCTGCCGCGATGGCATAGCCGCCCTGGTCGGGGATGCTGCGGTAAAAAACGTCAAAATAAGTGATGCGGTCTTCCATGCCGTCGGCCAGATAGCCGTTGCCCATGGTCAGCTCATAGAAATCGCACAGCATGGTAAGGTTGATGCCTGTACTGCTTTGCATAAGGATCACTCCCTGTATTTTTATCTGTGACCGTATTATATATTCTGCCCAAAAATAAAGCAATAGTTTACCCATTCTGTGAAAAACTTGTTTAAGTTTTGTCGGGTTATGCCTATGTTTTTTGTAGGTTTGTCCTCGCTTTTCCAGTTGACTAAATTGGTAAATTATAGTATTCTGATAAGCGATAGAGTTCGGCTTTCAAAGGGGGTCGTACAGAATGAATGAACTTTTTGTCCCCGGCAGGACAGAGCTTGCCGGTAACCATACAGACCATCAAAAGGGCAGGATCCTGGCCTCAGCCGTGGATTTGGGACTTTATGCCAGCTTTAATGCCAATGGGGAGAATCTCTGCCGCGTGGCGTCTGAGGGCTTCCCCAGCTTTGAGGTGCGCACCTCGCCGCTGAATATCCGCACCGCGGAATTCGGAACGCCCCAGGCCCTGGTCCGGGGCGTTATGGCCGCTTTCCAGGAGCTGGGTCTGCGCATCGGCGGCTTTGACGCCGAGATCCGCAGCACCCTGCCTGCCGGTTCCGGGCTTAGCTCCTCCGCCGCTTTTGCTGTGCTCATCGGCAGGATCCTCAGCCAGCTTTTCAATGACGGCAAGGTGGAGCCGATTGTGCTTGCCCGGGTTGCCCAGCAGGCGGAGAACCAGTATTTCGGCAAGCCCTGCGGCTTGATGAGCCAGTTGACCTGCGCCTTTGGCCATACCGTGTACGTGGATTTCAAGACCGGGGAGATCGAGCCCATCCAGGCGGATTTTGCAGACATGGGCCTGGTGCTCTGCCTCACCGATACCGGCGGGAGCCATGCCGGGCTGGACACCTCTTATGCCCGCATTCCGGCAGACATGGTCTATATTGCCAACCTCTTTGACAAGGGCGTGCTGGCGGATGTGGACCCGGAGGAATTCCGCGCCAAGGGCTGGGACGCTTCCAACCGCCCCGTCCGCCGGGCCATGCACTTCTTTGATGAGAATGAACGGGTTCCCAAAATGCGGGACGCATTGAAAGCCGGGGATGACCAGACCTATATGCGCCTGATGAACGAGTCCGGCCGTTCTTCTGAGCGGCTGCTCAACAACATCATCACCTCCGCCACCGGGGACACCAAGCTGCAGCAGGGGCTGGAGCTGAGCCGCAAGCTGCTGGAGGGCGTGGGTGCCTGGCGTGTTCATGGCGGCGGCTTCGCCGGCTGTGTCCAGGCGCTGATGCCCCAGGAGGTTTTTGACGGTTATAAGGCAGAGATGGAGAAGACCTTCGGCTCCGGCAGCTGCCATGTGATCCACCTGGTGTAAAGCATTCCAAAATCAATAAAAAAGGTTCCAAAGCACAATGGGCTTTGGAACCTTTTTTATGTGAGAAATCAGGCGGCGGCCTGAGGATTTGCCTTTCTGGCAGCCAGGAACTGGTATGTGAGAACAAAGGCCATGAGCACGATGCCCACAATGTCGGTGATCAACGTGGGGTCCATCATCATCAGGCCGGCCACACAGATCACAATACGGGCAGGCCAGGACAGCTTTTGGAACAGGAAGCCGTTCATGGCTGCGGCCACGCCGAAGATACCGATCAGGGAGGTGACGATGATCTGGATTACCTTGAACGCAGTCACATCGATCAGCAGCATGGCCGGATTCATGCAGAAGATATAGGGCACCACAAAAGCGCCGATGGCCAGCTTGGAGGCGTTGATGCCGGTTTTCATGGGGTTGGACTTGGCAATGGCGGAACCGGCGTAGGCGGCCAGGGCCACAGGCGGCGTGATATCGGCCACGATGCCGAAGTAGAACACGAAGAAGTGGGCCGCCATCTTGGGTACGCCGATGGTGATCAGGATGGGGGCGCAGGTGGAGGCCATGATGCAGTAGTTGGCGGTGGTGGGCACGCCCATACCAAGAATGATGCAGCAGATCATGGTCAGGAACAGGGCCACCAGGGTGGGGCTGATGAAGGGCACGGAATTGCTCAGGGCGATGACCATGCCGATCAGCTTGGAGGCCAGACCCGTTGCGGTGATGCATCCGGCGATCACGCCGGCCATGGCGCAGGCCACGGCCACCGTGATGGTGCCCTTACCGCCGGCCTCCAGGGCCTCCAGGATCTTGTTCAGGCTGATGCGGTTATCCTTGTCGAACAGATTCACCGCAATGGTCACCAGAATGGCGATGCTGGCGGAGAACTGCATGGTGCGGGTGTTGGTGGTGACCAGGGCCACCAGTACCACCAGCGGCAGCAGCAGATAGACCTTTTTGATCAGCTGGCGGAAGACCGGCAGTTGGTCCTTGCTGATGCCCTTGAGGCCCAGCTTCTTGGCCTCCAGATGCACCGCAATGAAGATGCCCGCGAAGTAGAGGGCGGCGGGCAGAATGGCCCGCAGGGCCACTTCCGCATAGGTGACGTTCATGTACTCGGCCATCAGGAAGGCAGCGGCGCCCATAATGGGGGGCATGATCTGCCCGCCAGTAGAGGCGGCGGCTTCTACCGCGCCGGCAAACTCGCCCTTATAGCCGGTCTTTTTCATCATCGGGATGGTGACGGAGCCGGTGGTGACCGTGTTGCCCACGGAGGAGCCGGACACCATGCCGCAGAGAGCGGAGGAAATAACAGCCACCTTGGCGGGACCGCCGGAGAACCGGCCCACCAGGGAGTTGGCCAGGTCAATAAAGAAGGCGGCGATGCCGGTGCGCTCCAGGAAAGCGCCGAAGATGATGAACACCACGATGTACTTGGCGCAGACCTGCACAGGGGTGCCCATAATGCCGTTGGTGGTGTAGAACAGCTTATACATGATGCCCTTCACGCCGATGCTCATGCCCACCTTGGAGAAGAAGGTGTAGAGCAGCAGAGCGCCGGCAACAAAAAGAATGGGCAGACCCACGCAGCGGCGGCACAGCTCCATCAGGGTCAGCAGCCCCACAACAGCGATGGTCACCTGCAAGGTGCTCATCCTGGAGAAGCTGGTCAGTACGGTGACCAGGGAGTCATAGCTGAAGTAGTAGTACAGGAAGCAGGCGGAGCCCAGCACCATAATGACGTAGTCATACCAGGGAATGTAGTTGTGGCGCACATGGTGCTTGCTGGCAGGATAGATCAGATAGCCCATGATGACCAGCAGGGCCAGAAACGCGGTCAGGCGCTTCTCCAGTGCGGCCACACTGAACAGGGTGGACCAGATGCAGTACAGGGAGAAGAAGACCATAATCGTACGCACGATAACAGCGGGCGTACCTTCCCAGATGCGGGTGTTGGACTCCTTATCGTATTTTCGCATCAAATCCTCTACGTCCTTGGCGGAACCGACGGCATTGGAATCTTCCGGGTGCGTATCGTGCTTGAACAGAGGGGACATTCGGGATGCTCCTTTCATTGGGATGAAATATATCCTAATTCTATCCGAGGACAGAAGAATCGGCAAGTTCAGATGCGGGGGAGAGCTGTTCAGAAGCTGTAAAGAAAACGGAAATAAACGACCGAAAAACTACGGCGCGGGAAAGCGCCGTAGTTTTTCGTCAGTCTTGGACGAAGAATATGCTTGCGGTCTGCGCAGTCACTCAGGCGACATCAAAGCCCTTCTCGGCAAAGTAGCGGGCGGCGCCGGGGTGATAGGGAACGCTGGAGATGCTGGAAGCGAACTCCAGGCTCAGCTCTGCGGCCTTGCCATGCTGGAGCTGGTCGGCGTTATCAAAGACGGTGGAAACGAAGGTGTAGATCGCGTCCTCGGAGACGTCGTTGCGGGCCAGAACCATTGCGGCCACAGCCACGGTCTGGGCATCCTCGGGCATGCCGTAGGTGTCGGCGCTGACGGTGTACTTGCTGTAGTAGGGGGAGGCGGCGAGGAGCTTGTCGACGTGCTCGTCATCGATGCTGACCAGGTAGACCTGACCGCTGGTGCTCAGGTCGGTAATGGCGGTAGTGGGGGCGCCAGCCACGATGAAGGCGGCGTCGATCTTGCCGTCCTTCAGGCTGTCGGCGCTGTCACCGAAGCTCTGGTAAACGGGGGTAATATCGTCGATGGTCATGTCGTAGCAGCCGAGAACGTCAACTGCGTTGAAGTAAACGCCGGAACCAAGGGCGCCGATGGAAACGCTCTTGCCGCGCAGATCCTCAACGGTCTTGATGTCGGGGTTCATGGTGACGATCTGGACCTGCTCCATGTAGAGGGCGGCCACGGCGGAGAAGCTGTCCACAGCGCCGGTCTCGGCAAAGATGTTGGTGCCGTCGTGGGCGTAGCTCATAACGTCAGACTGGCAGAAGCCCAGCTGGTAGGCGCCGGCGTCCATGTCCTCAACATTGGCCTTGGAGCCGTTGCCGGAGACGGCAGTGACGGACAGGTTGGTGTTGGCGGAAACATACTGGGCGATGACGCTGCCGAAAGCGTAGTAGGTACCGGTCTCACCGCCGGTGACGAAAGTCAGGCTTTCGCTGGGGCCGCCGGCAGCAGGTGCGTCAGCAGCAGGGGCTTCGGCAGCGGGAGCCTCAGCGGCAGGGGCGGAAGTGGCGGCAGGGGCGGAAGAACCTCCGCAGGCGCAGAGTGCAAATACCATGCACAGAGCTGCGACCAAAGCAATGATCTTTTTCATTTTTGACCTCCTGAAATATTCTGGCGTGGAAAATAAAAAATTAAAGAGCGTTAAAAATAAGGCTTGCATTACGCTCTTTCTGCGTTTATAATACAACCGAAAGTTGAAAAAAGCAATAGCTTTTTTGCTCTTTCACAGAAGTCACAGAAAAACAAAGGAATATACAGGCTTGATTGTGCAGGTTGTTGAAACGCTGGGGCTGAATTCGCAGATTGATGTAAAAATGTCGAATTTAGCCTGAAACAGCGGTTTTGACAGCCTTTTGACCTGTATAAGTGGAGCAACGCAGAAATGGACTTTTCACTGTTAAAAAGCTTTATTGCCGTGGCCGATGAAAAAAGCATCTCGGTGGCGGCCAAGCACCTGTTTATTTCCCAGCAATCCCTGTCCAAGCAGATCGCCAAGCTGGAGGAGGAGCTGGGCACCCAGCTTTTTGTCCGCAGCCGGCCCCTAGGCTTGACGGAGGACGGCTTCCAGTTCCTGCGGGTGGCCAAGGGGATCCTGCAGCTGAAGCAGCAGTATGAGGAAAATTCCAGCCGGGGCACCGGCAGCACCCAGTATATCCACATGGGCATCGAGCACACCGTGGCCCGGGCCGTGCTGCCCTATGTGCTGCCTAGGTTTTTGCGGCAGCACCCGGACACCTATGTGAGACTGAATGAAGATTCACCGGAGGTGCTGCAGAAATCGGTGACCCACGACGGGGTGGACCTGGTCATCGGCTCCATCAGCAGCACGCCGGACACCTATGAGACGGTGGAGCTGTGCAAAAAGGAGCAGCTTCTTGTGGTGCCCAGGGCCATGATGCAGGCGCTGGCAGGGAAGAATTATGACAGCGTCTGCCAGGAGTTTTCTCAGGGAGCCGACCTGCGGTATTTCGAGAAAATGCCCTTTATCAAGGTCCCGCGCCAGTCCTCCGGCGGCCGGGCCCTGAGCAGCTATCTTAAATATTACGATATATCGCCCCGTTTCGTCTGCGAGCTGACCAATATCGAGAACGGTTTCCAGCTGGCCAACAGCGGCCTTGGGGTCTTTGTCTATGCCAGGATCTTCTGGGATCTGCTGGGCAGCGAGCAGCAGAAGGAATATCTGAAGAATATTGTGCTGTTTCCCCTGCCCTACCTGCCGGATATGGACAGCGTCTGCGCCTATTATCACAAGGAGCGGGGGCTGCACGGCAGCACCCAGGAGCTGCTGGACACCTTCCAGCGCTTTTTCAGGGACTACTCTGAAGGCTCTCTGACAAACTGGGAAAACAAATAAAAATGAATAAAAACGCAAGCGGCAGCTCATATTTATGCAATGAGCTGCCGCTTTCAGTTGCTTTTGAACAGGCTTTCGGTTGCCTTTGCGCGGTCATTTCAGATCAAAATTCTTTTCGTAGGCGGCGATGACCGCCTCCATCACGGTGCTGCGGAAGCCGCCCTTCTCCAGCGCCCGGACCCCCTGGATGGTGGTGCCGCCGGGGGAGCAGACCGCATCCTTCAGCACGCCGGGGTGCCGGCCGTCGGAGAGGGCCAGGGCCGCGCTGCCCAGTACCATCTGGGCCGCCAGCTCCATGGCCGCAGAGCGGGGCAGACCACAGGCCACGCCGCCGTCGGCCAGGGCCTCGATGAACAGGTCCACAAAGGCCGGGCCGCAGCCGGAGACGGCGGAGCCGGCGTCAATGAGCCGCTCCTCCAGCCGGGCAAAGCGGCCGGCGGCACCCATGCTGTCAAGAAAAGTCTCCAGCGCGGCGGCAGGGACGTTTTCGCCGGGGGCATAGAGGATCATGCCCTGACCGATGGCGGCAGGGGTGTTGGGCATGATGCGGATCACCGGGTAGTCGCCTCCGGCCAGCTGCCGCACCCTGGCGATGGAAGTGCCCGCCGCCATGCTCACCAGCACAAAGGGGCTCTGCCGCGCCTGCAAAACCGGGGCCAGCCCTTCCAGCACGCCCGGCAGCATCTGGGGCTTGACGCCCAGAAAGATAAAGTCTGCTTCAGCGGCGATGGCGGCGTTATCCGAGACTTGCCCGCCCAGCTCCGCCGCCAGCCGCGCCGCCTTCTCCGGGCTGCGGTTGGCCAGCAGCAGGGAAGGGCCGGAAACTTTCTTTGCCGCGGCCCGGGCCAGGGCGCCCCCCATATTGCCTACGCCAATAAAACCGAGAACTGCCATAGTCATTCCTCCTGGCCTTTCTTCACGACCTGCCGCTCCACATACTGGGGGGAGGCGTTGACGCACATGAAAATGCGCCCCACATATTCGCCCACCAGGCCCAGCACCACCAGGATAATGCCGCCGATGATCAGCAGCAGCGCCGTGGTGGAGCTCCAGCCCATGGGGGCCAGATGGATGGTGAAATACCGCACCACAATCACAAGGGCGTACAGGAACCCGGCCAGCGCCGTGAAGCAGCCCAGATATGTGGCCAGGCGCAGGGGCTTGATGGAGAAGGAGGTAAAGCCGTTCATCCACAGGGAGATCAGCTTGCCCAGGTTATAGCCGGAGTGCCCCTCCTGCCGCTGCCGGTGGTTCACAGGCACGTTGCAAATGTTTTTGGTGGAGCGCAGTACCAGCCCCATCACATAGGGAAAACAGTGCTCATAGCGCAGCATTTCATCGATGATAAAGCGCTGGGCGGCGAAATAGCTGGTGAGGGACAGGTCCCTGGGCTTACCCAGCATAATCTCGGTCATCTTGCCGTTGAGCCAGCTGCCGAAGTTGCGGAACACGGAATGCTGCTTGTTATGGCCGTAGGAGGCGTAGGCCACGTCATAGCCCTCCTCCAGCTTGGAAAGCAGCTTGCCCACCTCATCGGCAGGGGTCTGGCCGTCGTCGTCCAGACAGACCACAAAGTCGCCCCGGGTGTGGCTCAGGCCGGCCATGATGGCCGCGTGCTGGCCAAAGTTTTTCGCCAGATCCACGGCGCAGACGCGCCCATCCTGCCGGGCCAGACGCTCCAGCACGGCAAAGGTGCCATCGGGGGAGCAGTCGTTCACCAGAACGATCTCATGGTCATATTGGGGCAGCGCCGCCATGGCGCGGTTGATTTCCTCCACAACCCCGGCGATGGTGTGCTCCGACCGGTAGCAGGGGATCACAAAAGAAACAAGTTTCATGGTCTGGGTACCTCGGTCAGTTCAAATCAAAATCCACATGCCGGAGGATCTCCAGCATCTCCGCCATGGTGGCGGCAGAGAGAATGAAGAAGCCGTAGCGGGTGGAGCTGTCGCTGATCTCCCGGCCGTCAAGGGGCAGGATATCGCTGACGCGACAGAGGGCCTGGGGATAGTGGCTTCGGATATATGCCAGGGAATCCAGGTCCCGCTGTGAGAAGATAAAGCGGATGGCGGCCACCCGGCCCTCATGCGCCGGCGTCAGCATGGGCGCCCGGCCGCAGGCCACATCCACACAGCCTTTTACAAAGTCCACGCCCCGGCTGATCTGCACCAGGTCGGAACCGATACAGTCCCCGCCCATACGGGCGCCGCACTCGATCAGCTTGATGCCGCCCTTTTCGTCAATCTTCAGCTCCGTGTGGGAAGCGCCGAAGCGGACGCCCAGACAGTCCAGCACCCGGGGCACCAGCGCCTGAATCTCCGCCAGAGTCTCCTCTGTCATGTGCAGCGGCGGCTGCAGGTGACCGGTTTCCACAAAGAGGGGGGCGCCGGTGGTAAACTTCTCGGTACAGGCCAGGAAATGGTGCTGCCCCTGCCAGGAGATGTATTCAATGCTGTATTCCCGGCCCTGGGCAAATTCCTCCACCAGGGCCTTCTTCTCGAAGGAATGGGCCATGGCCTGCTCCACCGCGTGGCGAAGCTGGCCGTCCTCCGTCACCTTGAAGATGCCCCGGCTGCCGGAACGGTCCGTGGGCTTCACAATGACGGGATAGGGAAGCGCCAGGGCCTCCGCCTCCTCCGGCGAGCCGACCAGGCGGCTCCTGCAGGAGGGCAGGCCGGCCCTTTCAAAGGCCAGGCGCATCCGGTGCTTGTTGGTGGCGGCCAGGGCGCTGTCCATGCCGTTGCCGGTGAGGCCCAGCTTCTCCGCCACATAGTTTACCGTGATGCTGGCCAGGTCCGAACCGATGGACACGATGCCCGCCAGGTCCAGCTTCCGGCAGATATCCAGGATCCTGTCCAGCTCCACAATACTGACAGGGTAGAAATAATCCGCCGTTTTTTCTCCGACATCTCCGGCCTGCCAGGCAAAGACATGGGTGGTATAGCCCATCTCTTTGGCGGCCAGGATCAGGGGATTCTGAAACTCGTTGGCGCCGATGATGGCGATGTTTTTCTTCTTGGCGTTCATAGGTGCCTCCCATCAAAGCGTAAAAATAAGGATACCTGCCAGAATCAGCAGCAGGGCGAAGAGCTTCCGTCTGCCCACCTTTTCCTTGAAGATGGTCACGCCGAAAAGGGTGACGAACAGGTAGGAGCTGCTCTCAAAGGCGGGGCTCATGCTCAGCGGCAGTTTCTTATAGGCCAGCATGGTCAGCAGGGTGCTGCCGAAAAACATGCCGTAGGCCAGGATCACCGGCAGGTTCAGATACTCCCGGATGAAGCTTTTGCGCTCCTTCATGGAGGCCTTTTTCAGCATTGTCTGGGAGACGGAGGAGACGAACACGCTGAAAAAGCCGATCATCAGATAGGGGATCATCTCTCTGGTCATGCCTGATCCTCCTTCTCATCCTTCTCCGGCTGCACAAAGAGCACCACGCCCAGAACCGCCAGGGCGCAGCCGATCACCTGGTTGAGCCGGATCTGCTCATGGAACAGCAGCGCGCCGAACACAAGGCTCCACACCAGGGTCACCGCCTTGTTGGCGAAGGCCACCGTTAGGGGCAGGCGCTTTAAAATCTGCTGCCAGCCCAGGGCGTAGAGCACCAGGATCAGAAACATCCCCCCGTAGCACAGGCAGAAACGGAAGCTGAGAAAGGGCTGCCCCGCCGCCAGCTTGGACAGCACCGAGGACAGGGAATAAAACAGCAGCAGCAGATGTAGCGCCAGAAAGACCTTCTTATCTGTTTTCGCCATGCTCAGCTCTCCTGCTCCTCTTTCTTTACGATCTCCCGCTCCACAAACTGGGGGGAAGCGTTGATGCACATGTAGATGCGGCCGATGTACTCGCCGACCAGGCCCAGCACCACCAGAATAATGCCCCCCAGCACCAGCTGCAGAGCCATGGTGGAGCTCCATCCGGCGGGGACGCTGCTGTCCACAAAATACTTAACAATAATGTAGATGGCGTAAATGAAGCCCAGCATTGCCGTCGCCACGCCGGCATAGGTGGCCAGGCGCAGGGGCTTGACGGAGAAGGAGGTAAAGCCGTTCATCCACAGGCTCAGCAGCTTGCCGATGGTATAGCCGGACTCTCCTTCCTGCCGCTGACGGTGGTTCACCGGCACGTTGCACAGCTTCCGGGTGGAGCGGAGCACCAGCCCGTCCACATAGGGGAAGCAGTGCTTGTAGTTGAGCATTTCATCAATGATAAAGCGCTTGGCGGCAAGGTAGCTGGGGATGGCCAGGTCCTTGGGCTTGCCCAGCATGATCTCCGTCATCTTGTTGTTGATGCGGGTGCCCCAGTTGCGGAATCTGGAGTGCTGCTTATGCTCATAGGAGGCATAGACCACGTCATAGCCCTCCTCCAGCTTTTGAAGGAGCTTGCCCACCTCGTCGGCAGGGGTCTGACCGTCGTCGTCCAGGCAGACCACGATGTCCCCGGCGCAGTGGTGGAAGCCGGCCATCAGCGCCCCGTGCTGGCCAAAGTTCCGGGTCAGGTCCACGGCGGTGATGCGCCCGTCCTCCCGGGCCAGGGCGGAGATCACGGCAAAGGTGTCGTCCGGGGAGCAGTCGTTCACCAGGATGATCTCATAGTCATACTCCGGCAGCGTGGGCATGGTGCGGCGGATCTCCTCCACCACGCCGCCGATGGTGTGGGCGGAATGGTAGCAGGGGATAACGAAAGATACCAGCTTCATTTGTCTTTTCCCTCCTCGCTAAGAATAGCCATGAAGATCACGTCTCTGTATTCCCCGTCCAGCTTCACCATGTCACGGAACAGGCCTTCGGTGATGAAGCCGGCCTTTTCATAGCTGAGGCGGGCAATTTCATTGCCGCCCAGGACCCGCAGGCTGATCCGGTGCAGCTTCAGCACATCCAGGCCAAAGCGGGTGAAGAGCCGGGCCGTCTCGGTGCCGAAGCCCCGGCCCAGATAGTCCTCCTCGCCGATGAAGATGCCGTACTCGGCACTTTCGTTCTCCGGGTCCACGTCCCGGAGATACACGCTGCCCACCGGCTTGTCCGACGCCTTGTCCAGAATGATATACTGGATCACCTTGCCGGTTTCTACCTTGGTGGCCAGCCAGTTTTCGTGAAGCTCCCTGGTAAAGGGCTGACGGAAAATGAAGTGTCTGTATACCGAGGGCTTGTTGCGCCAGGCAACGATCAGCCCGGTATCCTCCCGGGTGATGGGGCGCAGAGAGACCTTTTCGCCGTTAATGACCGGCAGGTCGCAGGGAGCGAAAATGTTCATGGGTTCCTCCTGTCAGTGGATTCTTTGATACAGCGTGCCATAGCCCTCCATCTGACCGGCGATGCTGTAATACTCTTCGGAAGGGCTGGGGTCGCCGGGGCGGCAGAGGATATAGTCCATACCGTAGCCGTGGGACTCCTCGCCGAAAATGCCGATGCAGACGCCCACCTGGGGCGGCACATCCTTGGCCAGGGCCTGGGAAAAGTTGTAACCGTATAGCCCCAGGGTGCAGGGCCCTTCCGAAAACAGGGCGGAATAGTCCAGCCCCGTGGAGCCATCGGGGAAAAAGCGGTCGTCCGCCGCCGCATGGCGGTAGGAATCCGGCGCCATCAAGGCACCGAACACCAGCAGCGCCGCCAGGGCACACCGAAAACTTCGGCCTTCCCCCTGCCAGCGCAGCAGCAACCACAGCACCATAAAATAGGCCATGGGCGCCAGGGTGCGGTAATCCCGCCAGTCAAAGACAAAGTAGATCATCACCACCAGGGCCAGACAGCCGGCCCCGGCCATGAGGACCCCGAAATATTCCCAGCGCCAGGTCAGCTTTATCCGGCCATCCTGCGTTTTGAGCAGGGTTTTTATCAGCAGAAAAACCAGCACCAGCAGGTAAAAATACCGGGCCATGGCCTGGGGCAGGGAATTGTCGGAGCGGGGGTCCAGAAAATGAAGGATGTTGGAAACGGTGTTGTGGTAAAGCCCCCGCAGCAGCTCTGTCAGGCTGTCGCTCTGCATCAGCCCATAAAGCACATCGGGGTAGGGGGCCACAAACAGGGAAAAGCACCAGTTGAAGGCCAGCACCCCCAGCGCGTACAGCACCAGGCAGCCCGGCAGCTTCCAGCTGATCTTATTGTCGCAGAAGATCAGGATAGCCGGGAAGAACAGCACCACATTGCTCATGCGCAGCACTGTGCACCACAGGCCGCAGATCACCAGCGCAGGCAGCACCCAGCGGCTTTTCGGCAGCGCGCCGCTGTGCTCCTTTTCATAGCGAAACAGCAGCGCCGCATAAACGATCACCCCGGCATAGCAGGGCATCTCCATCATGGACAGGTTAATATATCGCACCAGGGGCGGGAAAAGCAGGGTGAAGAGCCCCAGAAGAAACAGCTGGGCCGTTCCGGGCCTGGCGATGAGGGTGAACAAAGCCAGCGCCGCCGTCAGCATGATCACCCCGGCGATCACGATGGCGCTGTCCGTCCAGGGCAGCAGCAGCGCATACCACAGCCAGGCCGCCAGGGGCGAGACCCCGTGGCTGCCCAGAGGACCGATGGGGGCCGTGTAGCCCACCAGATGCTCCGTGGAGCCGAAATTCAGCCCGCACGCCTTCACCGAGTACATGACCCGCCAGTAATCCACCTCGTCGTTGAGGTAAGGCTTGGCCAGAAACATATTCTGCCCCGCCAGGGCCGAAAGAATCAGCATAATCAGCAGGGGCGAAGCGACAAAAAACAGGGCGGCGCAGAGATGCAGCGCCCTGTTTTCACGCGGCTCCAAAGAATTCATAGCCATGGCTCAGCAGCCGTAGAAGGCCTTCACCGCCTGGATGACGGCCTGCCGGTCCTCCGCGGTAAGGCCGTAGTACAGGGGCAGACGCAGCAGCTTGTCCGACTCGGCGGTGGTGTACACATCCTCCCCGGCAAAACGGCCGAATTTCAGCCCGGCGGGGGCGGAGTGCAGCGGCACATAGTGGAACACGGCCAGAATGTCCCGCTCCTTCAAAAAGCGGATCAGCTCGGTGCGCTCCGCCAGGCTCCGGGTCTTCAGGTAGAACATATGGGCGTTGTGCACGCAGCCGGCGGGAATCACGGGCAGCTGCACCAGGCCCTTGTCCGCCAGGGGACGGAAGGCCTCATTATATTCGTTCCAGCTGGCCAGCCGGTCGTTATTGATCTCATCCGCCTTCAGCAGCTGGGCCCACAGATAGGCGGCGTTCAGCTCGCTGGGCAGGTAGCTGTCGCCAAAGTCCACCCAGGTGTATTTGTCCACCTGACCCCGGAAGAACTTAGCCCGGTCGGTGCCCTTCTCCCGCAGGATCTCCGCCTTCTCAATGTATTTCTCATTATTGACCACCAGCGCGCCGCCCTCACCCATGGAGTAGTTCTTGGTCTCATGGAAGGAGTAGCAGCCGAAGTCGCCGATGGTGCCCAGAGCCTTGCCCTTGTAGCTGCTCATGACGCCCTGGGCCGCGTCCTCCACCACCAGCAGGCCGTGGCGGCGGGCAATGTCCATAATGGCGTCCATCTCGCAGGCCACACCGGCGTAGTGCATGGCGCAGATGACCCTGGTCCTGTCCGTAATAGCGGCTTCGATCTTAGTCTCGTCAATGTTCATAGTGTCGGGCCGGACGTCAACGAAAACCAGCTTTGCCCCGGCCAGCACGAAGGCGTTGGCGGTGCTGGAGAAGGTGTAGCTGGGCAGGATGACCTCGTCCCCGGCCGCAAGCCCACAGAGCAGGGCGGCCATATCCAGCGCGGTGGAGCCGCTGGTGGTCAGCAGCACCTTCCGGGCCCGGAAGCGCTCTTCCATCCAGGCGTTGCATTTTTTGGTGAACTGGCCGTCGCCGCAGATCTTGCGGCTGGCGATGGCCTGCTGCATATATCCCAGCTCATCGCCGGTGCAGGGCGGTACGTTGAAAGGAATCATAGTGTTTCCTCCTGTCTGTCGTTTGTATCTGCATTTACTGATGAAATAACTAACATATTATACCACATTTCGCCGCAATTACAAGGCAAAGATGAACCCCGGCGAAAAGCCCGGGAGCCTTGGGCAAGCTGCTGCAAAAATGGCGGACGGAATTGGTAAAAAAGACGGCGCTTGTTAATAATCCACAAAAACAATTGTGAAAGATTGTGCAATCTCACGCCGTTAAGATGTTTGGAAACCGGTTGACAAAAAACAAAGCCGATGCTAGAATTTTTACAGAATTGTTAAGGGAAGACGGACTTAAGGACAGATATGGAGAAACAGACTGAAAGTAAAATGACCATCGATAAGGTGGCGGAGCTCTGCGGAGTTTCCAAAACAACCATATCAAGATTCTTAAACGGCAAGTATGAAAATATGTCCGCCGAGACCAGGGAGCACATTCGCCGCGTCATTGCTGAGGTGGACTATCGTCCCAACCGCTCCGCCCAGCGCCTGAAGGCCAGCCGCAGTATGCTGATCGGCTGTGTCATCGGTGATGTCAGCAGCCCCTTTTCCGCGCTGCTGCTCAAGGGCATCACCACCGTGTGTGAGGAGGCCGGGTATCAGGTCCTCTTTGCCGACAGCGGGGAGAATCCCCGCCGGGAGCGCCGGGCTATCCGGGGCTTCCTGGAAAACCGGGTGGATGGCCTGATCGTCAATACCAGCGGCAACAATGACGCCTTCCTGCTGGAGCTGAAAAACAGCGGCACGCCGCTGGTCCTGGCCGACCGGCAGCTGCTCTCTTCCAATAAGATCGATACCGTCACCACGCCCAGCAAGAGCGCCGCCTATGACTGCGTCCGCTTCCTGCTGGCCCAGGGATATACAAGAGTGGCCTTTTTCTCCGAGACCATCGGCCACATCTCTCCCCGTATCCTCCGCCGCCAGGGCTATGAGGAGGCCGTCCGCGACCTGGCCGGACCAGGGGTGGAGCCGGAGACCTATGAGTTCTCCGCTGAGGATATAGAAGGCTGCAAAAGCTGCCTGCGGGTGTTCCGCCGGAAATATCCCAATGAGCGGATCGCTGCCTTTTCCGCCAACGGCGCCAGCGCCCAGCGGCTGCTGGTGGCCTTGAAGGAACTGAATATTGAGCCGGGCTATGACTTCGGCTTCTGCACCTTTGACGACTGGAACTGGCTCCAGATCGCAAAGCCGGGCATCAGCGCGGTGGCCCTGGCCACGGTGGATGTGGGGGCCAAGGCAGCGGAGCTGCTGCTGGAGCGCATCAGCGGCCGGCGTCCCGCCGGCGCCAAGGCTGTCACCGTGGAGATCCCGTCCCACTTTGTGGTGCGTGAGTCCACCCCGGCGCAGAAATAAACCGCACGCCGCCGTGCCTGGCGGCACGGCATGGAAAACGATTCCGTTAATCGGTTTACGAGGTTTCTCTGTCCCTGCATCCTTTCGTATTACCGGCGACGCCGGATATGGCGCGCCTGTATATAAAACATCATTCAGGAGGAAAAGTAATGAAGAACGCAAAGAAGATCATCGCAATGCTCCTGGCTCTGGTCATGGTCCTGGCCCTGTGTGCCTGCGGCTCCAAGACCGAAGCCCCCGCCGCTGAGGCTCCCGCAGCCGAGGCTCCCGCCGCAGTGGAGACCACCGTGCTCAAGTGCGCTTTCAACCAGACCATCGACAACCCCGAAGCAAAGACCCTGCAGTGGATCGGTGAGAAGCTGTACGAAGCCACCGAAGGCCGCTACACCATCGAGGTTTACCCCGACGCTCAGCTGGGCGATCAGGCTCAGACCCTGGAGCAGGTCGTTATGGGCACCCTGGACATGGCTCTGGTAGCCAACGCCATCGTTGAGACCTACTGCCCCGACTTCGCCATCCTGGGCACCCCCTATGTCTACGACAGCATCGAGCATCAGCAGAAGGTGTTCGAGTCCGGCAAGCTGGCTGACCTGTACGCCGAGACCGAGGCTCAGGGCTTCACCGTCCTGTCCAACTACTCCCTGGGCGCCCGCAACCTCTACACCCGCGACAAGGCCGTTGTCACTCCCGAGGACTGCAAGGGCATGAAGATCCGCGTCATGCCCTCCGACACCTGCATCAAGATGATGGGCCTGATGACCGGCGGCACTGACGGTATCGCCATGGGTCAGGGCGACGTTTACTCCGCCATCCAGACCGGTACCCTCGACGGCGCTGAGAACAACATCATCACCTACGTTGACCTGGTTCAGTACGAAGTTGCTCCCTACTACAACCTCACCGGCCACCTGATGATCCCCGATGAGCTGTGCATCGCCAACGACGTTCTGGCTGCCATGTCCGAGGAGGACCAGGCTGCCCTCAAGCAGATCTGCAACGAGTCCATCGCTTACATGTTCGGCCTGTGCGCTGAGCAGCGCGCCGACTTCGAGGCCAAGGCTGTTGAGAAGGGCGTCACCATCACTGAGGCTGATGTTCCCGCTTTCCAGGCTGCCTGCGCTCCCCTGATCGAGGAGGTTGCAAACCGCAACGACATGACCAAGGCTGTCTACGAGGCCATTATCTCCGAGCGTTAATCAACAGAAATACCCATGCCTAATAATGGCCCACGGCATTGCTGTGGGCCATTTTTTTCAAGGACCCTTCGTTTCCAAAATAACATAAAAAGGAGGCAGCTCCGTGGCAGTTCTGAACAAGATCAAGCACGTGATCGATAAGATTTTCGAAGTCATCAGCACCATTATTCTTGCCGTAATGACCTGCCTGGTGGTCTACCAGGTTGTCACCCGCTATGTTTTCAATGCCCCCAGCGCAGTTTCTGAGATTCTTTCCCAGTACCTCTTTGTCTGGATGATAATGTTTGGCAGTGCTTATGTCTATGGCAGCCGTGAGCATCTTACCATCGACATAATCAAAGATAAATTCTCCCCCAAAGTGAGCATGGTTGTTAATATCATCACCAATGTGGCGCTCTTTGCCTTTATCGCGGTGGTCTGCGTCTATGGCGGCTACCTCTACACCGTGAAGAGCGCACCCCAGGTGGATGCCCAGCTGGGCATTTCCAAAGCAATCCTCTACTCTTCTCTTCCGATTACCGGCATCATCACCCTGTTCTATGCCGTTTACAACTGCTTCCTGAGTGTGGCAAACTACAAAAACGGCAAGCGGGAGCTGGGCGATGAGCTCTCCGGCACCGCATGATGGGAGGTAAAGAGATATGACAACTACTGCTCTCGCCGGCGTTGTAATGATCGCCCTTATTTTCGTGACTCTGGCTGTCGGTTTCCCCATTGGTCTGAGCATCGGCATCGGCTCTGCCGCCGCCGTTTACATCATCATGCCCAATGCCGGCTCCATGATGGTTTCCGCTCAGAAGATGTTCCAGAGCGTCAACTCCTTTGCGCTGCTGGCCATCCCCTTCTTTGTGCTGGCCGGTAACCTGATGAATTTCGGCGGCATCGCCCGCCGGCTGGTGGGCTGCGCCAAGCTGGTGGCTCACCGGCTTCCCGGCGCCCTGGCCCAGACCAACATAGTGGCCAACATGCTCTTCGGCGCCATGTCCGGCTCCGGTGTGGCCGCTGCTGTTGCCATGGGCGGCATCCTTGGCCCCCTGGAGAAGGAAGAAGGCTACTCCGATGAGTACATCGCCGTGTGCAACATCGCCTCCGGCCCCACCGGCATGATGATCCCCCCCAGCAACATCATGATCGTCTACTCCACGGTGGCAGGCTCCGTGTCCATCGCTGCCCTGTTCATGGCAGGCTACATGCCCGGCATCCTCTGGGGCCTGGGCTGCATGATCGTGGCCGGCATTATGGCCAAGCGCCGCGGTTATGTCTCTACTGACCACTACACCTGGAAGTTCATTTTGAAGACCCTGTGGGAAGGCATCCCCAGCCTGCTGATGATCGTCATCGTCATCGGCGGTATCCTGGGCGGCATCTTCACCGCTACTGAGGGCTCCGCCATTGCTGTGGCCTATGCCCTGATCCTCAGCTTCATCTACAAGAACATCACCGTGAAGGACCTGCCCAAGATCATCTTCGAGAGCGTCAAGACTACTGCCGTTATCGAGTATCTGGTCTGCGTCTCCGGCATCATGGGCTACGTCATGAGCTACACCAAGATCCCCGCCCTGGTGGCCAGCGCCATCCTGGGCCTCACCAACAGCCCCGTCATCATCCTGCTGATCATGAACGTGATCCTGCTGATCGTCGGCTGCTTCATGGACCCCACTCCCGCCGTGCTGATTTTCACCCCCATCTTCCTGCCTATCGTGCAGACCTGGGGTATGCACCCGGTGCACTTCGGTCTGATGATGATCATGAACCTGTGCGTGGGTACCCTGACTCCCCCTGTGGGCGCCATCCTCTTTGCCGGCTGCCGCACCCACGGCGTCAAGATCGAGCAGATCATCAAGATGCTGCTGCCCTTCTTCATCGTCATTCTGGTGTCTCTGCTGCTGATCACCTATGTGCCCGCCCTGAGCATGTTCATTCCCAAGGCCCTTGGCCTGTGCTGATTTGAGGTAATTTACTATGGATATTCGCTATTCCGCAAGCCCCAACGACGTCAAGAGATACACCACCGAGGAACTCCGCAAGGAGTTCCTCATCCAGAACCTGTACCAGCCCGACACCGTTCAGGCTGTCTACTCCCATGTGGACCGCATGGTGGTTCTGGGCATCATGCCTGTTGAGAAGTCCCTGCCCATCGACCAGGGCATTGACGTGTGGGCAAACTTCGGTACCAACTTCTTCCTGGAACGCCGGGAAGCAGGCGTGTTCAACCTGGGCGGCGCCGGCTGGATCGAGGCCGACGGCGTCCGTTATGAGATGGGATTTGAGGACTGCCTCTACATCTCCCGCAGCACCAGAAACGTGGTGTTCGGCAGCAATGACAAGGCAGCTCCCGCCCGCTTCTACCTGGTCTCTGCTCCTGCCCATAAGGACTGCAAGACCACCTTCATCTCCATCAAGGACGCCAACAAGCGCCCCCTGGGCAGCACCGAGACCGCCAATAAGCGGGTCATCAACCAGTTCATCCACCCGGACGTGCTGGAAACCTGCCAGCTGTCCATGGGCCTGACCCAGCTGGAGCCGGGCAGCGTCTGGAACAGCGTGCCGCCCCACACCCACGAGCGCCGCATGGAGATCTATACTTACTTCAACCTGCCTGAAGGCGGCATCGTCATGCACCTGATGGGCCAGCCCCAGGAGACCCGCCACATTGTCATGCAGAACTATGAGGCCGTGATTTCTCCCTCCTGGTCCCTGCATGCCGGCTGCGGCAGCTCCAACTACACCTTTATCTGGGCCATGGGCGGCGAGAACCAGGCCTTTGACGACATGGATAACTTCGCCATCAACGAGCTGAGATAAGGCGTCAGGGCGTCAGAAGAAGCCAACTCCATTCCGTTTCCGCGGTTTGCGTAAGCGCCGCGAAAACGCCATATGCGTTGGCTCCTTCTTCCCAACCGATTTGAAGCCTGCGCTTCAAATCGGTTGGGAAACGAACCTCTCAGTCACGGCTTCGCCGAGCCAGCTCCCCTTGAGAAGGGGAGCCCGACAGGTTACAATCTGAAGTGCAACAGGAAATAAAAAAGGGACAATATGCGAACCTTCGTGTAAAATGTAGTTACCACACAAACAAACCACACAGAGGT
>SFVI01000014.1 GCA_004560305.1 bacterium
AAAGAACCAGCCAAAGCCTCCCCTGTGTAAGGGGAGGTGGCAAAAATCTTTGATTTTTGACGGAGGGGTTGTAAATGAAACGTTGAATATTTCCAAGATATAACTGAAAATCTGGAACATTTCATAAGGCAATCCCTCAGTCAGCTTCGCTGACAGCTCCCTTTACACAAGGGAGCCTGTGAAACCAGCTTTCTTGATGGTCTAAAAAAAGCCAGTCCCTTTCGGGACTGGCTTTGCATTTCTATCAATCGCAAATCAATAGTAACGCTTATTCTTGTTCTTGCGAGCGGCCTCGGACTTTTTGCGGCGCTTCACGCTGGGGCTCTGGTAATACTCCTTCTTTCTCAGGTCGGCCAGAACGCCGGACTTGGCGCAGCTGCGCTTGAATCTTTTCAGAGCGTTGTCCAGAGACTCGTTTTCCTTGACATAAATTTCAGACATCTATTTCCCTCCCTCCAAATGCGCCTCGCGGCGCTTCAAGGGCCAACTAATTGGCTTTTTAACATCAGTATTATAACGGCTAAAAGACCAATTGTCAATAATCACTTTTTCGGCTTAAGAATTAAATTCACCAGCTTGTTCTTGACAACGATGGTCTTCACCAGCTCCATGCCCTCCATCTGCCGCTTGATCTTCTCATCGGCACAGGCAGCGGCGATGACCACATCGTCCGCAGCGTCAGCAGGAACCACAACAGTGGAGCGGAGCTTGCCGTTGACCTGGACGGCCATTTCCTTCTCGGCCTCGTGGGTCTTGCTCTCGTCGAAGCTGGGCCAGGGCATCTGCATGGCCATCTTGCCGTACTTGGCGGCAAAGCCGGTCAGCTCCCACATCTCCTCCACCATGTGGGGAGCAAAGGGGGAGAGCAACAGCATCAGCTGCTCCAGGTCGCCCTTGGTGAGGCCCTTGGCATAGAACTCGTTGACCATGGTCATCAAGGCCGCGATGGCGGTATTCATCTTCAGGGTGTCAATGTCCTCGGTGACCTTCTTGATGGTCTTGTGGATGATGGCCTCGTTCTTCTGGGAGAGCTCGCCCTCCTCAGCAATGTCCATCAGGTTCCAGCAGCGGTCCAGGAAGCGCTTGGAGCCCTTCACCGCCTCGTTGGACCAGGTGACGGCCTTTTCAAAGTCGCCGATGAACATGATGTGCAGGCGCATGGTGTCGGCGCCGTACTGCTCAACAATGTCGTTGGGGTTAACCACGTTGCCCCGGGACTTGGACATCTTTTCGCCGCCCTCGCCCAGGATCATGCCGTGGGAGGTGCGCTTGGCATAGGGTTCCGGGGTGTGGACAACGCCGATATCATACAGGAACTTGTGCCAGAAGCGGCTGTACAGCAGGTGCAGGGTGGTATGCTCCATGCCGCCGTTGTACCAGTCCACCGGGCCCCAGTATTCCTCGGCCTCCTTGCTGACCAGCTCCTGATCGTTGTGGGGATCCATGTACCGCAGGAAGTACCAGCTGCTGCCGGCCCACTGGGGCATGGTGTCGGTCTCCCGCTTGGCGGGGCCGCCGCAGCAGGGGCAGGTGGTGTTGACCCAATCGGTCATCTTGCTCAGGGGGCTTTCGCCGTCATCGGTGGGCTCATAGCTCTCCACCTGAGGCAGAACCAGGGGCAGCTCGCTCTCCGGCAGGGGGACCCAGCCGCACTTGGGGCAGTTGACCAGAGGGATGGGCTCGCCCCAGTAGCGCTGGCGGGAGAAGACCCAGTCGCGGAGCTTGTAGTTTACCTTCTCTTCGCCCCAGCCCTGCTCCACCACATACTTCTTCATGGCGGGGATAGCCTCTTTCACGGTCATGCCGTTGAGGAAGCCGGAGTTGACCATGATGGCGCTGTCGTCCTTGGCCACAAAGGCCTCCTTGGTGATGTCGCCGCCGCTGACCACCTCGATGATGGGCAGACCGAACTTGGTGGCAAACTCCCAGTCGCGCTGGTCATGGCCGGGCACGCCCATGACGATGCCGGTGCCGTAGCCCATCAGTACATAGTCGGAGACGAACATGGGAACATGCTCCCCGGTGGCGGGGTTCATGACCTCAATGCCCTGGAGGCGGACGCCGGTCTTGTCCTTGTTCAGCTCGCCCCGCTCAAAATCGGACTTGTGGGCGGCGGCGTCCTGATAGGCGGCCACCTCGTCCCAGTTGCGGATCTTATCCTGCCACTGCTTCAGCAGGGGATGCTCCGGGGAAATGACCATGTAGGTCACGCCGAACAGGGTGTCGGGCCGGGTGGTGTATACGGTGACCTTGTCGCCGGTGTTGGTGTCAAAGGTCAGCTCCGCGCCGGTGGAGCGGCCGATCCAGTTCTTCTGCTGGATCTTCACCCGTTCGATGTAATCCAGATCGTCCAGGTCGTCGATGAGCCGCTGGGCGTACTTGGTGATGGCCAGCATCCACTGACTCTTCTCCTTGCGGATAACCTCGCTGCCGCAGCGCTCGCAAACGCCGTTGACCACTTCCTCGTTGGCCAGCACGCACTTGCAGCTGGTGCACCAGTTGACGGGCATGGTGGTCTTATAGGCCAGGCCCTTCTTGAACATCTGCAGGAAGATCCACTGGGTCCACTTGTAGTACTTGGGATCCGTGGTGTCCACGCAGCGGTCCCAGTCAAAGCCGTAGCCCAGCATCTTCAGCTGGCGGGTAAAGTTCTGGATGTTGTTATGGGTGACGGTGGCGGGGTGGATGTGGTTCTTGATGGCATAGTTCTCCGTAGGCAGGCCGAAAGCGTCAAAGCCGATGGGGAACAGCACATTGTAGCCCTCCATCCGCTTTTTGCGGGTGACGATGTCCATGGCGGTAAAGGGCCGGGGATGGCCCACATGCAGGCCCTGGCCGGAGGGATAGGGGAACTCGATCAGACCGTAGAACTTGGGCTTTTCGCTGCCGGTCTCGGCGGCGTAGGGCTTGGTCTCTTCCCACTTATCCTGCCATTTTTTCTCTATTCTTGCAAAATCGTATTTCATGATGGATCAACTCTTTCTGTAAAATTTTGTCTCTTGTCCGGTTCCGCCCCATGGGGTCAAAGCAGAACCCAGGCCCTGCCGGGCCTGAGTGCTTCAGCCTCAGGGGCTGGGAAGGGATGAGACATCCACCACCTCAGCATCACTCCAGAGGCGCTCAAGATTGTAGAACTTTCTGGCCTCATCGGTAAACACGTGGACGATCACACAGCCAAAGTCCATCAGCACCCAGATGTCGGAGCGCAGGCCTTCCCGGCGCATGGGGGGTTCCCCCGCTTCGGAAAGCTGCTTATCCACCTCGTCCACCAGGGCCTTGATATGGGTGGAGGAGGTGCCGTTGCAGATCACGAAGTAATCCGCCAGCACGGTCTGCTCCGTGGTTTTCAGGACCTTCACATCTCTGGCTTTTTTCTCGTCCAGGGCCTTTGCGGCAATTGCCGCGATTTGGGCGGGAGTAAGCATATCATTCTCCATTCTGCCGCCTTAACGGCCAGCGGCGCGCCAAAATAAAACGTTTTCTCGCCGGCTCTCGCTTACCGGCCGCCTTCGCTGTACCAGAGATAGGCCTCCAGGGAAGCCCGGTGGGGCTCCACATTCTGGCGGCGGATCTCCTCCAGACTCATCTCCAGACCCAGGGCCATGGCCTTGTCCAGGTCATCATAAGCCAGGGCACGCAGCCTGTCCAGCCCCTCAAAGTCACGGGTAGGCTCGATATAATCCGCGAGATAGATTATTTTTTCCAGGGTGGTCATATCCGGCTTGCCGGTGGTATGCCAGCGGATGGCCTCATAAATCTCCTCCGACACGCCGAAAAGATCCCTTGCCTTGGCCGCCCCGGTAATGGCGTGGAGCAGCTTGGGGTTTTCCTTTTCTGCGTTGTCGAGAATAATACCATATTTTTCGCACAATATCAACTGTTCATCGTAACTAAGAATCTTTGTAATATCATGCAGAATTCCGGCAACGGCGGCGCTTTCCGGGTTCTCGCCCCAGCGCCGGGCCAGCTGCACCGCCTCCTGCTCGCAGCCGGCGGTATGGGCCATGCGCTGGCTGGTGAGCATGGGAGTCACCTGGGTGCGCAGCCAGGTCAGCTCCGGCTGAGCCTCATAGCAGCGGCGGCGGATGATCTCAGCATACACCTTCTCCGGCAGCATGTCTGCCCCCAGGCCCAGGCGCAGCCGGTCCCGAATGTCGCCGGAGCTCATGGGCAGGGGCTCATGGGGCAGCAGCAGCACCTTCGCGCCGTACTTTTCCTCCAGCTCCTGCTGGAAACGCTCCAGCTCCAAAAGGTCATCTTCTTCCCGGCTAAGCACCGTCAAAACGCAGTTTTCCAGCAAATATTGGAACTTATACCAGGTGCAGAAGCTGAGGAACATATCCGAGCCCACCACCAGATAGAACGTGTCCTCCGGGTACTGGCGGCGCAGCAGCTCCACCGTGTCGGCGCTGTAGCTGCGCCCCTCCCGGCTGATCTCCAGGTCGGACACCTCCGCGCCGGGAATTTCTTCAAAGGCCAGGCGGCACAGCGCCAGGCGTTCCACCGATGTGGGGCTGCCCTGGGCCATGTCCTTATGGGGCGGGATATTGGTGGGGATGATAAGAAATCGATCCGGCTGCAGCTGCTCATACACCGTCCGGGCGACGCTGACGTGGCCCAGGTGGGGCGGGTTGAAGCTGCCGCCATAAATGGCTGTTTTCATTTCTTTTTATCCTTGATCAGCTGAATTTTCGGCTCTTTCTCGTTGCGTTTGTACAGGACAAACTTGGTGCCGATGACCTGGACGCCCTCGGCATTGCAGGCCTGGCACAGAGCATCGCAGGCTTCCCGGGCGGTGAGCATGGAATTTTCCAGCACCTTGCCCTTTACAAGCTCCCGGGCCTTCAAAGCGGCGTTGACGGACGCCACCAAATTCTCGGTGATGCCGCCTTTTCCCACCTGGATAATGGTGTCTTCCTCCATGGCAAGGCCCCTGAGCTGGGCCCGCTGTTTACTGGTGATTGGCATATTCTCTCTCCGTTTTTAATGTATTTTCATATCGCTTTGCAGCAGCTTTGGCTTGCTTTTGGCTTTACTTAAACAGGGCTTCCACAAAGTTTTTGGACTCGAAGGGCAGAAGATCGTCCATGCCCTCGCCCACGCCCACGAATTTCACCGGCAGCTTCAGCTCGTTGGCAATGGCAAAGACGATGCCGCCCTTGGCGGTGCCGTCCAGCTTGGTGAGGACGATGCCGGTGAGGCCGGCGGTGTCCAGAAATTGCTTGGCCTGGATCAGGCCGTTCTGGCCGGTGGTAGCGTCCAGCACCATGAGGGTCTCCACATCCGCCTCCGGCAGCTCCCGGTCGATGATGCGGCGGATCTTGCCCAGCTCGTTCATCAGGTTCTGCTTATTGTGCAGGCGGCCGGCAGTGTCGATAATGACCACATCGGCCCCACGGGCTTTGGCGGCGCAGAGACCGTCATAGACCACGGCGGCAGGGTCGCTGCCCTCCTCGTGGCGGACGATGTCAGCCCCGGAGCGCTCCGCCCAGACGCCCAGCTGCTCGGCAGCGGCGGCACGGAAGGTATCCCCGGCGCAGAGCAGGACGCGCTTGCCCTGGGCCTTCAGCTGGGCGGCGATCTTGCCGATGGTGGTGGTCTTGCCCACGCCGTTGACGCCCACCATCAGGATGACGGAGGGCCTGGTGTCCAGCTTGAGGGCGGTATCCCCCACGTCCAGCAGCTTGGTCAGCAGCTCGATGAGGCCGGCACGGGCCTCGTCCCCCTTGCGGAAGCGCCGCTCCCAGGTCAGCTTGCGCATGGCCTTCACCACGTCGGCGGCGGTGGAGGCGCCCACATCCGCCAGCACCAGCAGCTCCTCCAGCTCCTCATAGAAATCCTCACTGTCGGGCTGGTAACCCTGGAACAGCTCTTCCAGCTCCTCCATATTGCTGCGGGTCTTGGTCAGGCCGGAAAAAATCTTGTCAAAAAATCCCATATAGTATACCCCATTATTTACGGTAATTATTCTTCAATGGTCTTCTGGGCGCTTTCCAGGTCCAGTTCAATGACGGTGGAGACACCCTTTTCCTGCATGGTGACGCCGTAGAGCATGTCCGCCTCCTCCATGGTGCCCCGGCGGTGGGTGATGACCAGAAACTGGGTCTTATCGGACATACGGCGCATATACTCGGCATAGCGGGTGACATTGGCTTCGTCCAGGGCGGCCTCGATCTCGTCCATGACGCAGAAGGGGGTGGGCCGCACCTTCAAGATGGCAAAGTACAACGCGATGGCCACGAAGGCCATCTCGCCGCCGGAGAGGAGGCTGATGGTGGACAGGGCCTTGCCGGGAGGCTGCACCTTGATCTCGATGCCGCAGTCCAGCACGTTGTTCTCATCCTCCAGCTTCAAAGCGGCCTTGCCGCCGCCGAACAGCTCCAGGAAGGTCTGGCGGAAGCACTGGTCGATCTCATGGAAGCGCTCCACAAAAAGCTGCTCCATCTGGCCGGTCAGGTCCTTGATAACCCCCAGCAGCTCGCCCTTGGCCTTCTCCACATCATCCCGCTGGGTGCTGAGGAACTCATAGCGGGTGTTGACCCGGTCATACTCCTCGATGGCGCCGATGTTGGGGTTGCCCAGGGCTGAAATCTGACGGCGCAGGTCGCTGATCTGCTTCTGGGCCTTGGGCAGGTTCTCCACCGGCTGGCGCAGGGCCTCGGCGGCGGAATGGCTCAGCTCATAGTTCTCCCAGAGCTTATCCAGAATCTGCTTCTCCTCCATGTCGGCGGCCAGCTTCTTCTGCTCGATGCGGGCGCTGCGCCGCTCCAGCTCCAGAATGTCCTGGTTGCGGCTCTGGGCCTCCCGCTCGGCCTTGGTGCGCTTGCCCTCCAGGGCCAGCTTGCTCTGGCTGATGGCCTGGATTTCCGCCTGGATGGCCTGGATCCGCTCGCCCATTTGGGCGATCTGTTTCTCTTTTTCCTGGATGCGCCGGCTGAAATCATCGATCTGTCGCTGGGCGGCATCCACGGCGCCGCGCCGGGCCTCACTGTCGCCGGAGAGGCTTTCCAGCAGCTGCTGCAGCTGGGCGGCGGAATTCTCCGTGGCCCGCTGCTCCGCTTCCAGGGAGGACACCCGGCTTCGCAGCTGGGCCTGCTCCTCCAGGGCCATATCCAGGTCATAGCGGACAGCGGCCAGGTCCTTCTGGGCCTTATCCAGCCGGGCATTGGCGGTCTTTTCATTTTCCAGCAGCCGCTCTCTCTGGCGGCGGAGCTTCTCCAGCTCGTTGGCCCGGGACAAAATGCCGCTGCCTTTGGCGGTGCTGCCGCCGGTCATGGAGCCGCCGGCGTTGATGAGCTGCCCGTCCAGGGTGACGATGCGCAGGCGGTTGCCATTATTTTTGGACATGCGCACCGCGTCCCCCAGGGTCTCGGCCACCACGGTGCGGCCCAGCAGATTGGCCACGATCTGCTCATAGCGGGGCTCAAAGCGCACCAGCTCATAGGCCACGCCCACAAAGCCCGGGTCCCGGGTGGGGGCGTCCTTCATGACGGTGCCCCGGATGGTATCTACAGGCAGGAAGGTGGCCCGGCCGGAATCGCTGCGCTTGAGCATCTCGATGGCACGACGGCCGTCCTCCTGGCTGTCAATAACGATATTCTGGGCGGCGGCGCCCAGGGCGGTCTCAATGGCCAGGGCGCATTCCTCATCGGCCTTGATGAGATTGGCCACCGGGCCGTGAACGCCCTTGATATTGCCACGCTGGCTCTCCCGCATGACGGTCTTTACCGCTTTGGAATAGCCCTCGTAGTCCTTTTCCATTTCGCTGAGCATATGAATGCGGGAATCCATGCTGCGGCCATCCACGGAAAGCTGGGTGGCTTTCTCCCCCAGTTCCTTTACCATGGCTTCCCGGCTGGAAAGCTTCATGCGGCAGCCGGAGAGGATGTTATCGTTGCTCTGGGTCTCCTGCGCCAATTCCTTCAGCTGGGCAGCCAGGCTTTGCAGCCGTTCCCGGCTCTGGCCAATGCTGTCCTCCAGCTCCCGGACCCGGGTCTCCTGCTGCTGGATATCCTGAAGCAGGCGCTGCCTGTTCTCCTTACTGCTTTCCCTGTTGGCCCGGAGCACGGCGGCCTCCGCTTCCCGCTGGGAACTTTCCGCCTGGGCATCGGTGAGACGCTTGCGGGCTTCGTCGGTCTCCACATCCTTCTGGCGCATCCGCTCGCTGATGCTGCCGGAGGAGGCATACAGGGCTTCCAGCTCGGCTCTGGCCTGTTCCAGGCTCTGGGCCGTCTGCTCATACTCCTGCTTCACGGTCTCAGACTGGGCGTGGAGCTTTTCCAACGTTGCCATCCAGACGGAGATCTCCTGGGTGCGCAGCTCGTCCCGCAGCACCAGGTAGCGCTTTGCGATTTCCGCCTGCTTGCGCAGGGGCTCCACCTGCAGCTCCAGCTCCTCAATCTTGTCGTTGATACGGAGCAGGTTTTCCTCCGTCTTTTCCAGCTTCCGCTCCGCCTCCTCCTTCCGATAACGGAAGCGGGAGATGCCGGCGGCCTCCTCAAAGACCTCCCGCCGGTCGGTGCTCTTGTTGGAAACGATCTCGGCGATGCGGCCCTGGCCGATGATGGAATACCCGTCCCGGCCCAGGCCGGTGTCCA
The DNA here is from genome assembly GCA_004560305.1 of bacterium. Classification (GTDB taxonomy): domain Bacteria; phylum Bacillota; class Clostridia; order Oscillospirales; family Oscillospiraceae; genus Limivicinus. The sequence goes on from SFVI01000014.1 coordinate 8,598, forward strand.
TGAGCAGGTTGTTGATGTCCTTCAGACGCACCTGCTCCCGGTTGATATAATACTCGCTGTCGCCGCTGCGGTAATACTTGCGGGTGAGCATGATCTCGCTGCTGTCAGAATCGAAAATATGGGCGGAGTTATCGATAATCAGGCTGACCTGGGCGTAGCCCAGAGCACCCCGCTTCTCGGTGCCGCCGAAGATCACGTCCTCCATCTTGCTGCCTCGGAGGGCCTTGGTGCGCTGTTCGCCCATGACCCAGAGGATGGCGTCGGAGATGTTGGACTTGCCGGAGCCGTTGGGCCCCACAATGGCGGTAATATCCTTTTCAAAGGTGAGCCGGGTTTTATCCGCGAAGGATTTAAAACCCTGTATCTCCAATGCTTTTAAATACAAACCAGTAACCTCATTCAATCAGAAACATTCTCAAAACATAACGATTTATTGTATTATATATCCCCGCTGATTTCAAGGGAAAAAATCTGAATTTCCCGGCCTTTCAGGTCGGTTTCTTTGATTTTCAGGGAGCGAAGCCCAAATTCCCGGCACAGGGCCGCCACATTCTGCCGGTGCTGGCCCGTCATCTGGGAGATTTTGCCCCGGGCCACCGCCAGGGTGACGGCGCTGTGGGGCGGAACCTCCGCCAGTACCCGCCGGGCCTCGTTCAGCATGAGGCGGCTCTGCACCAGCTCCCCCAGGGCGGGGTGATAGGCCCCGGCCACGGCGGCCCCGGCGGACAGCTCCTCCGTTGGGTTCAGGCCCAGACGGATGACGGGGATGCCAGCATCCTCAAAGACCGGCAGCAAGCGGGCGCAGGTCTCCACCGCGGCCTCTACCGTATGCTCCTGATATTTGCCCGCCTGCCACAGATCGTAAAGGGCGGTATCCCGGACGATGACGGTGGGATAGATGCGCACCCCGTCCGGTTTCAAAGCGGCCAGCTTTTCCGCGGTGGACAGGTCGCTCTCCTTTGTTGCCCCGGGCAGGCCGGTCATCATCTGCAAAATCAGGCGAAAGCCCCGGGCTTTGATGAGCCGGGCGGCGCGTTCCACGTCCGCCCCGGTATGGCCCCGGCCGGCAAGGCGGAGCACGTTCTCATCCATGCTCTGGGCCCCCAGTTCGATGGTCTCCACACCGTATTGTTCCAGGCGGGTCAGAATTGCATCATCGATGGCGTCCGGCCGGGTGGAGAGGCGGATGGAATGGATGTTCCCCCGGTCCAGTTCCCCCTTGGCGGCCCGGAGCAGGCTAAGCTGCTGCTCCGCCGGGATGGCGGTGAAGCTGCCCCCATAAAACGCCAGTTGCCGCTTTGCCCCGGAACAGGGCAAGGCGGCGGCTTTTTCAACTGCACATATGACATCCTCTGCCGTGGCCGGGCGGGAGCTGCCGGAGATGCGCCGCTGATTGCAGAACACGCAGGCGTGGGGGCAGCCCAGGTGGGGCACGAAAACAGGGATGATGCTCTCTCTGGCGCTCATTTTTGCAGGGCCTCCAGGGCCTGCATGGCGGCCATCTGCTCGGCCTCCTTTTTGGTGCGGCCGCTGCCCTGACCGGCAACGACGCCGTTGATGGAAACAGAGAAGGAAAAGGTCTTGTTATGATCCGGCCCGCTCTCGCCGGTCATGGTATAGCTGATGTGCTGGTCACTCTTGCGCTGCACCAGCTCCTGCAGCTGGGTCTTATAATCGGCGGTACGGTGGGCGTCGCTGATCTCGGCGTCCTTCAGGATCATCTCGTTGACGAAGCGGCGGCATTCCTCCATGCCGCTGTCCAGGTACAGGGCGGCGATGATGGCCTCCACCATATCCGCCAGAATAGAGGGGCGCTGGCGGCCGCCGGTATTTTCTTCTCCACGGCCCAGGCGCATATAGCGGCCCAGGTCCAGCTTCAGGGCCACCCGGTGCAGGCTGGCCTCACAGACCAGCTCCGCCCGCAGGCGGGTCATTCGGCCCTCCGGCAGGGAGGGTTCATGGTTGAACAGAAACTCCGCCGTCATCAGGCCCAGGATGGAATCCCCCAGAAACTCCAGCCGCTCATAGCTCTGGCAGGGCGCGCTATGCCGCTCATTGGCATAGGAGCTGTGGGTCAGGGCAGTGCGCAGCAGTTCCCGATTGTGAAAGCGGTATCCGATTTTTGCTTCCAGTTTATCCATAAATCAGCCTATCTTCATGTACTCGATGTTGGCCTTGATTTCCTCGGTGATGCCGCTCTCCACGCAGGTGACGGCCTGGCGGGCGGCGGCCAGGATGCAGCGGGCGTCGGAGGAGCCGTGGGCCTTGATCACCGGCCGGGAGATACCCAGCATCACGGTGCCCCCCACTTCCTTCACGTCCAGCATCTTTTTCATCTGGGCCAGATCGCCCTTCAAAACGGCGGCGGCCAGCTTGTTCTTCAGGCTCTTATAGAACACGGATTTCAGATTGCCCATCATGAATTTAATCATGCTCTCGGCGGTTTTCAGCATCAGGTTGCCGGTAAAGCCGTCGGCCACGAGCACGTCCACATCACCGGAGAAAACCCCATTGCCCTCCACGTTGCCGATGAAGTTGATGCGGCCGGCCTCACCGGCCTCCTTCAGAAGCTGGAAGGTCTCATGCTGCAGGACGCCGCCCTTGGTATCCTCGGTGCCTACATTGGCAAGGCCCACCCGGGGGCTAGAAAGTCCCAGCATGGTTTTAGCGTAGAAGCTGCCCATATAGGCAAATTGCATTAAGTACTCAGGGGTGCAGTCCACATTGGCGCCGGAATCGATCAGCACCACGCCCTTGCCGCCATTGGGCAGCACGGGGGCCAGCGCCGCCCGGCGGATGCCGTTGATGCGTTTGACGATCAGGGTGGCCCCGGTGAGCAGGGCGCCGGTGCTGCCGGCGGAAACCACCGCGTCCCCCAATCCGTCCCGCAGCATGGTGAGGGCCACGGTCATGGAAGCGTCCTTCTTCCGCCGGGTGGCGGTGCTGGGGTCATCCTCCATGGTGATCACGTCCCGGGCGTCCACCACCTCCATGTCGGTGCAGCCCTCTTTTTCCAGGCAGGCCTTCACGACCTCCTGCCGGCCCACAAGAACCACGTCCACACCCAGCTCCCGCCGGGCCATGACCGCGCCCTTGACAATCTCCTCCGGGGCCTTATCGCCGCTCATGGCGTCAATGATGATCTTCATACGCGGAAAACCTCCTTTTCTTTCAGCTGCTCAATGATCGCGAGAGACCGGTTGGAGATCTCCGCGTTTTTGTTTCTCTTGCCTTTGACCCGGTATTCCAGGGGCTTGATGATGCCGAAGTTGATGTTCATGGGCTGGAAGTCCCCTACGCTACCGCCGGATATGTACAGGCCCAGGGCGCCGATGGCGGTCTCCTGGGGGAAATCCACGCTCTCCAGGCCCAGCACCCGGGCGGCGGTCTCGATGCCCACCAGCATGCCGGAGGCGGCAGACTCCACATAGCCCTCCACGCCGGTCATCTGGCCGGCAAAGCTGATGCGTGGATCGCTGCGCAGACGATAGTACCGATCCAGCAGCTTGGGGCTGTTGAGGTAGGTATTGCGGTGCATCACGCCATAGCGGACAAATTCCGCGTTCTTCAAAGCGGGGATCATGGAGAAAACACGTTTCTGCTCTCCCCAGGTCAAATGGGTCTGGAAGCCCACGATGTTGTATATGGTACCGTCCGCATTGTCCCGCCGGAGCTGAACCACGGCGTAATTCTCCCGCCCGGTGCGGGGGTCGATGAGGCCCACCGGCTTCATGGGGCCGTAGCGCAGGGTGTCCACCCCCCGGCGGGCCATGACCTCCACCGGCATGCAGCCTTCAAACACGCCGCCGTCATCAAAGCCGTGTACAGGGGCCTCCTTTGCGCTGACCAGCTCTTTGACAAAGGCCAGATACTCCTCCTTGTCCATGGGGCAGTTTACATAATCCGCTGTTCCCTTGTCGTAGCGGGAGGCGAAGAAGGCACTGTCCATGTCCACGCTGTCCAGGGTGACGATGGGGGCCACAGCGTCGTAAAAGTGCAGGTCGCTGTCTGGGCAGAGGGCGGCGATCTTCTCGGCGATAGCGTCGCTGCTGAGGGGGCCGGTGGCGATGACCACCTCCCCGTCGGGGATATCCAGCGCCTCTTTGCGGATGATCTCCACATTGGGGTGCCGCTCCAGGGTCTCGGTGATCTGGCGGGCGAAGCCCTCCCGGTCCACGGCCAGGGCGCCGCCGGCGGCCACCCTGTTGGCGTCGGCGCTGGCCATGATGAGGGAGTCCATGGCCCGCATCTCGGCCTTCAGAAGGCCCACGGCGTTGGTCAGTTCATCGCTTCTGAGGGAGTTGGAGCAGACCAGCTCCCCGAAATAAGGGGACTGGTGGGCGGGGCTCATCTTCTCCGGCTTCATCTCCCAGAGGCGGACCCGGATGCCCCGCTTTGCCAGCTGCCAGGCGCATTCGCTGCCGGCAAGGCCGGCGCCCAGAACGGTTACAGTTTCCATTTATGCTTCCTTTGCCTTGGCCGTCTTTTTGGCGGCAGGCTTCTTCGTTGTTGTCTTGGTAGTCTTGGCGGCGGGTTTCTTCGCCGCGGTCTTTTTGGCGGCAGCCTTCTTTTCTGCCGCAGCGGCTTTCTTTTCTGCCGCAGCGGCCTTTTCCTCCGGGGTCTTTTTCTTGTAAACCCGCTGCTCCTCCGGCACGAAGTTGGCGCAGGCCTCGTTGATGCAGAAGGATTTCAGGGGGCCGCGGCCGCTGCGCTTGAACATGGTTTTGCCGCAGGCGGGGCAGAAGTCCTTGGTGGGCACGTCCCAGGTGATGAAGCCGCAATCGGTGCCACGCTCGCAGGCGTAGAACACATAGCCCTTCTTGGAGGTGCGCTTGAGGATGCGGCCGCCGCACTTGGGGCATTTGCCGGGCATTTCGATGACGATGGGCTTGGTGAAGGTGCAGTCCGGGAAGCCGGGGCAGGCCAGGAAGTGGCCGAATTTGCCCTTCTTCACCACCATCTGGCGGCCGCAGACGTCACAATACTCGTCGCTGAGCACGTCGGGCACCTTCAGCTTCACGCCCTCCATGGCGGTCTCGGCGGCCTGCAGCTCCTGGCTGAAATCACCGTAGAAATCCGCCAGCACATTGCGCCACTGGGCCTTGCCGCTTTCGATCTCATCCAGCTCCGCCTCCATGTGGTTGGTGAATTTCAGGTCCACGATGTCGGCGAAGCGCTCCTTCATCAGGCCGGTCACCACCTCGCCCAGGGGGGTGGGGCGCAGGTACTTGCCCTCCTTGATCACATAGTCGTGGGCGGTGATGGTGGAAATGGTGGGAGCATAGGTGGAGGGGCGGCCGATGCCCTTTTCCTCCATGGCCCGGATCAACGTGGCCTCGGTAAAGCGGGCGGGAGGCTGGGTAAACTGCTGGTCCGGCAGCATTTTCTCCAGGTATAGCTGCTGGCCCTGGCTGAGGCTGGGCAGGGGGTTATCGATCTCGCTGCTCTCCTCGTCCCGGGCTTCCTCGTACACGGCGGTATAGCCCTTGAACTTCATCTCGGAATAGTTGGCCTTGAAGGTATAGCCGGCGGAGTCCACCTCCACGGACACATTGTCATAGACGGCGTTGGCCATCTGGCAGGCGGTGAAGCGGCCCCAGATCAGCCGGTAGAGCCGGTACTGCTCCTGGGTCAGGTCCTTGCGCACCATGTCGGGGCTGAGGTTCACGTCGGTGGGACGGATGGCCTCATGGGCGTCCTGGGCGCCGGACTTGGTTTTGAAATGCCGGGGCTTGCCGGGGTAATAGTTCTCGCCATAGTGCCGGACGATATAGGCGCCGGCGGCGGCAAGGGCTTCCTCCGAAAGGCGGAGAGAGTCGGTACGCATGTAGGTAATGAGGCCCACGCTGCCCTGGCCGCTGAGCTCCACGCCTTCATAGAGCTGCTGGGCGATGGACATGGTGCGCCGGGGGGTCATGCCCAGACGGCGGGAGGCCTCCTGCTGCAGGGTGGAGGTAATAAAGGGGGGCGCGGGAGACTTCTGCTTCTCCCCCCGCTTGACGCTTTTCACAGTGAAGGGGGCCTTCTCCGTTTCGCGGATGACGGTGTTGACCTCCGCCTCGCTTTTCAGCTCCTGCTTCTTATCGCCCTTGCCGAAGAAACGGGCGTTGAAGCTGGCGGACGCTTCCCCGCAATTCAGGCAGGCGTCCAGCAGCCAATACTCCTGGCTGTTGAAGCTGCGGATCTCCTCCTCCCGGTCCACCACCATGCGGGTGGCCACGGACTGGACCCGGCCAGCGGACAGGCCGGTTTTGATCTTGCGCCACAGGAAGGGAGACAGCTCATAGCCCACGATCCGGTCCAGAATGCGGCGGGCCTGCTGGGCATTGACCAGGTCCTGGTCGATGCTGCGGGGGTTCTGGATGCTCTCGGTGACCACCTTTTTGGTGATCTCGTTAAATGTGACCCGCTTGGCCTTCTCGTCATCCAGCTCCAGCAGTTCCTTCAGGTGCCAGGAGATAGCCTCGCCCTCCCGGTCAGGGTCCGTGGCCAGGTAGACGGTCTTGGCGGCCTTGGCCTCCTTCTTCAGCTCGCTGATCAGTTCCTTTTTATCCCGGACGGGGATATACTGGGGCTCAAAGCCATGCTCAATATCCACGCCCATTTTGCTCTTGGGCAGGTCCCGCAGGTGGCCCATGGAGGCGGTCACCTTATAGTCGCTGCCCAGGTATTTCTCGATAGTCTTGGCTTTTGCCGGGGACTCCACGATCACCAGGTTCTTCGCTTTTGCCATTGTGTACTCCTTAACGCTTTATATTCAGACTTATCCTTTTGCCGGCGCTGCGGCTGATATAGCCTTTTATCTCCAAAACCGTAAGCTGGGCCAGCACCTTGGCCGCCGGGTACCCGGTGGCTTCGATAATATCGTCTATATGCTGCTTTCCCTTGCCGATGGCGGTGATGATCTCCAGCTGCTCCGTACTCAGGCCGGAGAGCTGGTCACGCAAGTCAATATAATCTTTGGGCTTTTCCTTGTCAATCTCTTTTTTCTCTTTTGCCGGTTTGGCAGGCGCTGCCGCCGGCGGGACGGAGGCCGGTTCCTCCGGCAGGGCGGCCCGGCTTGGATACAGCCGGCCGGGGCAGAGCCGCTCAAACTCGCTAAGCACATCCCAGCCGCAGGTGGCCGGCCGGGCCCCCTGCTTCAAAAGAGCGTTGGTGCCGGCGCTGTTGGCAGCATCCGCGTTGCCGGGGACGGCGAAGATCTCCTTCCCCTGCTCCAAAGCCTCGGCGGCAAAGAGCAGGGCACCGCTGGTCGAGGGCGCTTCCACCACGGCCACCGCCAGGGACAGCCCGGCGGCGATGCGGTTCCGATCCCGGAAGAAGCTCTTCTGGGTGACGGTGCCCGGCGGGTATTCGCTGACCAATGCGCCGGAGGCGGCAATATCCCGCTGCAGGGGACTGAGCCGCTCCGAATGGGCACAGCCCAGGACGCCAATGCATTTGCCGCCGCCCAGCAGGGCACCCCTGGACGCGGCCTCATCGATGCCCGGAGACAGGGTAGACACCACAACGCCGCCGGAAGAAGCGATCTCATAGGCCAGCCGGCGGCCCATTTTCAGGCCGTAGGGCGTGGCGCTGCGAGTGCCGATGACGGAAACGGCAGCCTCCTCATCCAGGCCCCTGATGCTGCCCTGGACAAACAGGGCCACCGGCGGGGCGAAAATGGCCTTCAGCCGGGCAGGATAAGCCGCGTCCTGCATGGTGACCACATCCAGACCCAGGGTATGGCAGGCGGAGAGGATGGCGTCCACCCGGCGCAGGTCCCGGGTCTCCAGAAGGGCAGCGTCCCGCTCCGTCAGGCCGGGAAGGCGCGCAAAAGCGCCGGAGGGGGCAAAGAAGGCCTCCTCCGCGCCGCCGTAGTGGGCGATCAACGCCGCCCTGGCCCTGGGGCTTACATTGCTTTGGGAGGCAAGCCACAGCCAGTATTTTATCGCTGCCAATGTTCCACCTGCTTTATTTTTTTATCTTATCTCGGGTCATTTCCCACAGGATGAGGGAAGCGGCCACGGCGGCATTGAGGGACTCGCTGCCGGGGGTCATGGGGATGATCAGCTGCCCATCACAGGCATCCATCAGTTCCCGGCTCAGGCCCTGACCCTCGCTGCCCACGCAGACCATGGCTTTTTCGAGGGCAAGGGAGCGGATATCCGCCGCCTGCTCCGACAGGGCAGCGGCGTAGAGGGGCAGGCCATTTTTCTCTGCCAGGGCCTTCAGCGCCGGAATATCCGCATGGAGCACCCGCTGGCGGAAGATGGCGCCCATGGTGGCCCGGGTGGCCTTGGGACTGTACACATCGGCGCAGGCGCCCACCAGCACCACAGCGCTGACACCCAGGGCCTTGGCTGTGCGCAGGACAGTGCCCACATTGCCGGGGTCCTGCACATTTTCCAGCACGATGGCGTTTTCCAGGGGGCTGTCTGTTTCTTCCCGGGGGATGGCCACAGTGAACACCGGGCCAGGGCTGTTCTTCATAGGGGAGGCATAGTCAAAAAGCTCTGCCGGGGCCACATACTGTTTTACGCCCTCCAGCCCGGCCAGGTCCTCCGCCTGTTCCTTCCACAGCACCGTGCGCAAGTCGGCCCCCTGGGCCAGGGCCTCCCGCAGCAGCTTGATGCCGTCGCAGAGGTATTCCCCCTGCTCCCGGCGGAAAGCGCCATCCGCAGCCAGGGAGCGCAAACGGACGATATGTTGATTTTTTCTGGAACTGATGGCTTCTATACCCATTTTACCACTCCGCAGGCGTAATTTCGGCTATATCATAATACAGGGTTTTCAAATAATCAAGATTTTTATATATAATAGTAGTGATTCCATGTTGAACGGAAAAACAGACGGCAGGCCGCCGGTTGGCGGTCTGCCGTCCGAGACTGTCAAAAAACGTTGCTTCGCGCGCCGAAGATAGAGCAGCGGGGGTGCGCGAGGGGGTTAAGACCCGCCTCGCGTTCCAATAACCCGCCGCAGAAAAGCCATGAACATCAAGGCTTTTCGAGCGAAGCAGCATTTTGATATAATCAAAATGCTCGGCGGTTGAAGCGGTCAAAAAAGTCCAACAAGGACTTTTTTGACAAGCTGAGACGGCAGGCCGCCGGGTGGCGGTCTGCCGTCTGGTTTCCCTGTTTGATGGTTTTTCAGAACCGTTCTTTGCTGCCGCAGGGGCGTGCATCGCACATCCATGAAACGCGGCAGACAAAACAGGCGGACGAGCGATGCTCGCCCCTACGGTTCTGATGGAGTACGCTGGGGAGACGAAGCTCTCAGTCGCGTCAGAAGAAACTCGCTGCACTCCATTTCCCCGGTTTCCGTAGGTGCCGGGGAAATTCCATATCCGCTCCTTCCTTCTTCCTTTCCGACTCAAATCCGCTCCGCTGGGCTTTGAGTCGGTGTTTGGGGACGGCCCTCTCAGTCGGCTGTCCACCTCCCCTTGGAAAGAGAGCCGGAGGGAGCGGTTGATTCGGCGTTATGTCAACTATCCATCAGGCCCAGGAAGCAGTCCTGGCTGGCGACCTCCGCATAGAGGATGGCCCGGTTCTCCCCAAAGTCATAGACCTTTACCACATCCGCCAAGGACGCGGGACCGCCCAGCTCCCGGAAGCGATCCGGGAAAGCGTCAAAGGCCTCCTCCCGGAAAAGACAGCCCGCCTCTCCCTGATAGACCGCAGCATAGAAGATGCCGCTCTCCACCAGGTCCTGGAAGAAATGGCTGCCATAGCTCAGTTCCGGCCGCAGGCCATGGGACTGATAGGCCAGCTCGCAGATGCAGGCATAATGAGAGATCTCCGCAAAGCTCACCGGAACGCCCAGACTGGGGGTGGTGGTGCCCCAGCGGCCCGGCCCCAGCAGAACAGCATTCCCGCCCTTCAGCTTTCGGTTCATGTCCCCCACAGCCCGGGCCACGGCATACTTCATCTGCTCCGGCAGTTCCAGATACGGCTCCACCTTCACAAACACCGCGTAGCGCACGGGAATGCAGGCGTTGCCGCCCATGAAATTGCCCCGGATCCGCAGCAGGTGCTCCCGCACCTTGGGCATCACCCCCGCCTGCCCCAGGCCGTGGGTCTGCAAAGGTCGGCATTGCAGCAGGTTCACCCGGTAGTCCCCGTCCCGGCCAAAGCTGCAGGCATACTCCACATCCACCGGGTAGTCATACTTTTCCGCCAGCAGGGCCATGAGCCGGGTCATCACCGGGGCAAAGTCCGTGCTGCGCAGCAGCTTGCGGAAGCTGAGCAGCTCCGGCACCGGCTCGCCATAGAGGCCCAGTTCCCGGAAGCGGGCGGCGGTGGCCATATCCGGCTCCAGAAACAGGCCGGTATCGGTCTTCATATCCGCTTTGTTCAAGTCCTCCAGCCGCACGGTGGTGAAGCGGTTGTTTTTCAGATCGATCAGGTCCACCTTGTGCTGGGAGAATTTATATTCATCGCCATAGGCCACCATAGGCGGCGCCAGGGGCTTGTTCAGGTCGATGAGCCGGGCATAGTCCTCCGCCTCCCGATCCACGGCCCGGGTGCCCATGCCGAAAACCAGGCGCAGCATCCCCTTGTTCTCCGCTGTTGGGGCGCCGTTTTCGTACAGGTTCCGGGAGTGGCCCACCCCCGCCACATGGGGATAGTAATAATCTCCATGACAGTCGCCGCAGACCCGCATTACCAGCAGCGCCATCTGCTCGTCCCGATCCATCAGGTTCCGTTCGATGCGGTACTGATAGGCCTCCTGGCTCAGGGTGCTGGCATACACGGTCTTTACCGCCGCCTCAAACTCCCGGTACCGCTGCTCGATGCTGCCCTGGTTGGGGCAGAATACGCTTTCATACTTGCCGGCAAAGGCGTTGCCGAAGCCATCCTCCAGCAGAGAGCTGGAGCGGACGATGATGGGCGACTGGCCAAAATACTCCAGCATGGACATAAACTGGCTCTTGATTTCCGGCATGAAATGGCCGTCCAGCAGCCGCTGCTTGAATTCCGGGGCAATGCGCAGGTAGTCCTCCGGCTCCAGCATCCGGGTGCGCAGCTCCCAGGTGCCGTTCTGCACGGCGTAGGTATAAAACACGTCCGCCCCGATGAAATAGGAATCATGGGGCTCGATCCGCCGCCGGAACAGCTCCGGGTCCGTGTCCCGGAGGATGTTGCGGGCCAGCAGCATGCCCACCGCCTTGCCGCCGATGCAGCCGGTGCCGATCTCCCGTTTTTTGATGTCCATCAGGTCCTTCACGGAGAAGTATTTCCGGCACAGGGCCAGCCTTTTGGGTTCCGACCCCAGCAGGCAGCGCAGGATGTTTTCCTTTAACGCGCGGCCATCGTCATCCTCCGGCTCCTCATGGCCGGGCCGCACCGAATCAAACATGCTGTCCCAGCAGTCCCGCCGTTCCCCGGTCTGGGTGAAGATGTCAAAGATGGCATAGCTCTCCGCGCTGGAGGTAATGACCCGGCTGCCGCCGTGCTCCAGCTTCAGGGGGAAGTACATGGTCTCTGTCTGTCGGCCCGCCACCTTCACAGGGTGAATATAGGTGTCACCCTGCAGGGTGCGGATGTTCAGCAGCACCTGGGTACTCTCCCGGATGCGGGAGATGGTCTCGTACAGGTGCCGTTCGTATTTGACGCAGGTGTAGGAAATAGCGCCCCGCCGGTGGCTGAAAGCGCTGGTGAGGCAGAAGAAGTTGCACACCATATGATCGGAAAACCAGAAGTGCTGCAGGCAGGAGAGGCAGTCGGTAATGAAGATGCTGTTCTCCGGCTCCTGGCTGATGATCCGGTGCACCTGCATGGCAAAGGTCTCAAAGCCCACCATGGGGTTCAGGGTGTATTTGATCACATTGGCACCCCGGCGGGCCAGGGCCTCCGCGTCCACCACCTCTGCATGGTCGGCAAAGCGGAGGTAGACGATCCGCTGGCCGGTTCTGGCCACGCTGGTCACCAGCTGGGTGACCGCAAAGACATAGTCCCCCACGTTCTCGATCTGCCAGGTCACCGTGTCCCCCCGGCGCAGGAAATCCAGGGTCTGATCCAGGCCGTCAATGCCTGTGCTTATCCGCAAATCACTGTCCATTTCAGCACCTCCCACAAGTGTTTTGTTCCGTTTTTGGCAAAATCAGTCTGATAATGATAACAAAATTATACCTACCAGTACGCCTGTCTTGCAAGGGAAATGTGACAAATAGTTGCCCTGGCCGCCCTGCTTTTTTCTGGGCATGGTCATGAGGTTTTCTCATGGTTTCCGGCAAAGCCAAACGGAGCGGCCAGGGCCGCTCCGTTTGAGATCACTTTTTTATTTTTTCAGGACAATATCCACTTTATCCTTATAGATGCTGTTGGCGGGGATGACGCCACGGACGCAGGAGGTGGGATAGATGTTGGAATTCCGGCCCACCACGGTGCCTGGGTTCAGCACGCTGTTGCAGCCCACTTCCACAAAGTCACCCAGCATGGCGCCGAATTTCTTCCGCCCGGTCTCGATATGGCCTTCCGGGTCCTTCACCACCACCAGGGTCTTATCGCTCTTCACGTTGCTGGTGATGGAGCCGGCGCCCATATGGGCCTTGTAGCCCAGGACCGAGTCACCCACATAGTTATAGTGGGGAGTCTGCACGTTGTCAAAGAGCACCACGTTCTTCAGCTCCACGGAGTTGCCCACCACGGCGTTCTTTCCCACGATGGCGCTGCCCCGGATGAAGGCGCAGTGGCGCACCTCGGCCCCATGGTCGATGATGCAGGGGGCGCCCAGGTAGGCAGAGGGGAAGACCTTGGCGTCCTTGGCCACCCAGACCCCTTCATAGGGCTGGTCATACTCCGCCGGGTCCAGGCTCTCGCCCAGCTTCAGGATGAAGGGCTTGATCTCATCCAGCACCTCCCAGGGGTAGGTCTTGCCTTCAAACAGCTCCCGGGCGATGGTTTTATCCAAATCAAACAGGTCTTTGATTGCTACCATGTTACTTCACCTTGATCAGCTTTCCCGCCGCCTGCATGGCGGCGATGATCTCATCCACCTTCTCCTCGCACAAAGCGTCGCTGGTGGCCTCCACCATCACGCGAAGCAGGGGCTCTGTGCCGCTCTTGCGCAGGACCACCCGGCCCTCGTCGCCCAGGTCGGCCTCCACCTTCCGGACGGCGGCCTTCACTTCCTCGCAGTTCAGGGTCTCATCCTTATCGGTGACCACCACGTTCTTCAGCTTCTGGGGGTACATGGTCATGCCGGAGGCAAGCACGGACAGGGGCTGCTTGCTCTCGGTGATGCACTCCATCACCTTGATGGCGGTCAGCAGGCCGTCGCCGGTGGTGGCGTAGCGGCCGAAGATGATGTGGCCGGACTGCTCGCCGCCGATGATGTGGCCGTTCTGGCGCATATTCTCCGCCACATATTTATCGCCCACGGCGGTCTTTTCATAGCCGATGCCCAGCTGATCCAGCGCCTTATACAGGCCCATGTTGGACATGATGGTAGTCACCACCTTGGAGCCGTCCAGGCGGTTCTTCTCCTGCATGAATTTGGCGCAGACATACATGATGTGGTCGCCGTTGATGACATTGCCCTTCTCATCCACCGCCAGGCAGCGGTCCGCGTCGCCATCAAAGGCGAAGCCCACGTCCAGGCCGTTTTCCACCACGAACTTCTGCAGCTGGCCGATATGGGTGGAGCCGCAGTCCACGTTGATGTTCAGGCCGTCGGGCCGGTTGGCGATCACATAAGTATCAGCGCCCAGGGCGTCAAACACGCTCTTGGCCATCTGCCAGGTGCTGCCGTTGGCGCAGTCCAGGCCGATCTTGAAATTCTTATAAGACCGGGTGGCCAGGGAGATCAGGTAGCCGATGTAGCGGTTGCGGCCGGCAGAATAGTCCACGGTGCGGCCGATGGCGTCCCGCTGGGCGTAGGGCAGGGCTTCGTCAGAGTCCAGATAGGCCTCGATGCCCTCCAGCAGGCTCTCCTCCATCTTCTCCCCGTCGCCGTTGATGAGCTTGATTCCGTTGTCATGATAGGGGTTGTGGCTGGCGGAGATCATGACGCCGCAGTCAAAGTCGTCCGCCCGGGCGATGTAGGACACGCTGGGGGTGCTGGTCACATGCAGCAGATAAGCGTCCGCCCCGGAGGCGGTGAGGCCGGCGCAGAGGGCCGCCTCATACATGTAGCTGGAGCGACGGGTGTCCTTGCCGATGACCACCTTGGCCTTGTGATCCTTGCCATAGTACCAGCCCAGGTAGCGGCCGATCTTGAAGGCATGGTCCACGGTCAGGTCCTTATTGGCTTCCCCGCGGAAGCCGTCAGTGCCGAAATATTTACCCAATAGATTTCCCTCCTTATAATTTCCCGGCCGCCGCAGAATCCAGGTATGCGGTGACCTCCAGTGGGATTTGCAGGAAGGCAGCGGGAACTGTGCTGTCTGTCCTGCCGTATATCATCTTAAAAACCGCGTCCGCCTTCTCCGGCCCGGTGGCCAGCAAAAGCGTCTCACGGGATGAAACAAGGGTTTTGATGCCCATGGTGAGAGCCTGTTCCGTCAGCTGCCGGTCCGTGCCCGCGTACTGGCGGCGGGTGGCATCGGTCAGCTTTTGCAGATGGGTCAGGCTGTCAAAGGGGGTGGCCGGTTCGTTATAGCCGATGTGGCCGTTGATGCCGATGCCCAGCAGGCACAGGTCCAGGCCCCCGGCAGAGCGGATGGCCGCATCATATTGCTCCGGGGCGTTTTCATCCGGGACAAAGAAGTTGGCCGGGTTCAGATCGGTATGACCGATCAGCTCCCGCAGCAGAATGTCCCGGCAGCTGTGGCCCGGCTGCGCCCCCACATACTCCGTGACGGCGAAGATGCTGGCCTTTGCCAGGCTGAGCTCCTTTTGGGCGCACATTTGGCCCAGGAGGGCATAAACGCCCCGGGTGCTGCGCCCGGCGGTGAGGCCCAGAACGGCATCCGGCTTCTCCATAAGCAGGGCCTGGATCTTCCCGGCGATCTGCCGGTTCAGGTCTGCCGGTGCTGCAATCACTGTTTTCATTCCATCACCTGATATTCAAGCAAATTCCGGGTACACTAAGTACCATGGCTATCATCATCATTCGAACGATCATAGTATATTTCTCCCTACTGCTGACCATGCGTTTGCTGGGCAAGCGGCAGCTGGGGGAAATGGAGCTTTCCGAGTTTGTGCTGGCGGCGTTGATCGCGGACCTGGCCGCCCTCCCGCTGCAGGATCTGGGCATCCCCATGATCAACGGGCTGGTGCCCATTCTCACGCTGTTCTGCTGCGAGCTGCTGATCGCCGGGGTCTGCATGAAGAACATCCGGCTGCGCACCGCCTTCTACGGCAAGCCCAGTCTGCTGATCATCCGGGGGCGCATCAGTCAGAAGGAGATGCACCGCAACCGCTTCACCCCCGACGAGCTGATGCAGGAGCTGCGCAACCAGGGCTTTCTGGACATCAGCACCGTCCAATACGCCATTCTGGAGACGGACGGCACCCTGAATGTGATCCCCTTCCCCAACAAGAGCCCCGTCACGGCGGAGCAGCTGGGCATCGACGCGGGGGATACTGCCTATCCCTATATTGTAATCAGCAATGGCCGGGTTCTGGAGGCCAACCTGAAGCATATCGGCCGGGACCTGAACTGGCTGAAGGGCCGGCTGAAAAGCCAGGGAATCAAGGATGCCGGGGACGTCTTTCTCATGACCGCCGACCAGACCGACCACGTCTATCTGGCCAAAAAGGAGGCAAACGATGACCCGTGAACTGGCTGCCGGCGCGCTGCTGCTCCTGCTGATGGCCGGGGCCTGGTGGAACATACACGCCGTGGACACCCTGACCGGGGAGATCATGGCCGACCTGGACGCCTCCCAGGCTGCCGAGGAACAGGGCAATCATCCGGCCGCCCGGGCGGCTCTGGACAAGGCCCTGAACCGTTGGCTGGAGGCAGACAGCTATACCCATATCTTCATCCGCCACACGGAAATTGACGCCACCGCCGACGCCTTCTATGCGCTGCAGGCACAACTGCTCTCCGGCGAAGGGGACAGCAGCGCCGCCTATGACATGCTGCGCTACCATCTGGACAGCATCCAGCGGATGGAGCACCCCAGTCTGGGCAGCATTTTGTAAATCTTACTTGTCGCTGAGCAGCTTGGTCAGCTCTTCCATGAAGGTGTTGATGTCCTTGAAGCTGCGGTAGACGGAAGCGAAGCGCACATAGGCCACCTCGTCCACTGCCTTCAGGCGGCTCATCACCATCTCGCCGATGGCCACGGTGCTGACCTCCCGCTCCAGGCTACTTTGCAGCTCCTGCTCGATATCATCGGCAATGGACTCCAGCTGGGACAGGGACACCGGCCGCTTCTCGCAGGCGCGAACCATGCCGTTGATCAGCTTCACCCGGTCAAAGGTCTGGCGGCTGCCGTCCCGCTTGACCACCACCAGGGGCAGGCGTTCAATGATCTCATAGGTGGTAAAACGCTTCTGGCAGGCCAGGCACTCCCGGCGCCGGCGTATGGTGGCGCCTTCCTCGGCAGGCCGGGAATCGATCACCTTGCTCTCGGAATATCCGCAAAAGGGGCATTTCATCTCTAATCTCTCCCTGAAAAACTGTTGTCCTGAAATATTATGTAGACTCAACTGTTGTATTGTAACACAGATGCTGCGCCAACGCCATACAAAATATTGCTAATCTTGGCTAATTATAATTGTTATTTTTCACAAAACAGTAATTTCTTTCACTTTCACTTGACGTGATTGAAAAGCAGCCCTGCGTTTTTCACGCAGGGCTGCTTGAGACTGTCAAAAAAGCTGGTTACGCAAAAAGGCTCCCTTGTGTAAAGGGAGCTGTCAGCGAAGCTGACTGAGGGATTGTTTCATAAAATATTCCGGATTTTTGGCTATGTCTTGCAAATCCGGGACGTTTCTTTTACAACCCCTCCGTCAAAAATCATAGATTTTTGCCACCTCCCCTTACACAGGGGAGGCTTTGGCTGGTTCAGTTGACATAATTCAGAAGCCGCAGGTCAGCTCCATCATTCGAATCAGCACACGGATGCCCTGGACATAGCTGCGCTGGGCAATGCGTTCGTTGGTGCCGTGGACCCGTTCTCCGATCTCGGACGCTTCCGCCATGAAGGGGCTGCAGCGCAGGCAGGCGGGGCAGATGCGCTCATACTGCCGGGCGTCGGTGGCACCGGCGCTGATGGAGGGAATGAAAACAATATCATTATAATAGTAGTTCAGCACTTCCAGCAGCTTCTCATAGCCGAAACCGGAGGCGGGAGACAGGCGGGAGGGGTCGTTGGCCTGGGCAAAGCTCAGCTCCACCGGCAAATCCCCTACCGCTTCCCGGCAGCGCCGGTCAAGGTCGGAAACAGTGTCACCGGGAATGAGGCGGAAGTTGATGTTGGCCTCCATATCCTGGGGCAGCACGTTGCAGGCAGGGCCGCCGCCGGAGATCATGGTGGGGGCAATGGTGGTAGCCGTCAGGGGGAAGAGCTGCTTCACACCGGCGCAGTAGGCCATGATGGCGGCGCTGTTGCCCGCTATGTCGGTCAGCAGGCTTTTCAGCGGTTCCTCCGTCACATAGGGCGCTACGGCCTCCAGGCACTGGGCCAGGGCCGCCGGCATCTCCGCCGCCTGGGCGGTGGCACATATGGCCGCGATGGCCTGGGCAAGACGCTGCAGGGAGCTGCCGCCGAAGGGATTGCTGGAATGGCCGCCCTGACCTCTGGCACGGACGGTCAGATCGGCGTAGCCCTTTTCCGCCAGATGAATCCCACAGGTCATAACGCCCGGTGCGCCGTAAATGGCGCCGTCTTCAATATTGCCGCCGCCCTCATCCAGCAGGAACTCCAGCTCCACGCCCCGGCTTTCCAGCAGCCGGGCCATGGCCAGGGAGCCGGTGTTGAAGGTCTCCTCGTCCTCACCGAAGGCCAGGTACACATCCCGCGCCGGATGCCGGCCCTGGCACAGCAGATATTCCGCCGCCTCCAGCTCGGCAAAGACCTGGTTCTTGATGTCCAGAGAGCCACGGCCCCAGATATAGCCCTCGGCGATGGCGCCGGAGAAGGGAGGATAGGTCCAGTCCCCTTCCGTACCGGCCTCCACGCCCACCACGTCCATATGGGACATGAAAAGCACAGGCTTCAGACCCTGATCGCTGCCGGGAATGCGGATCAGCAGGCTGCGGCCCACCACCTCGGTAGTGGCGGCGGCCATCACAGCAGGGAAGGAATCCATAATATGCTGCCGCAGGCGGGCAAACTCCCCGTCGGTGGTGCCGTCATTGACGGTACGGCAGGTGATGGCGGCGGAAAGTCTTTGGCAGGCGGCGTCGCCATCCAGCTGGGGATAGTCCCCCTCGTTGCGGTAAAAACGCTGATAATCGGTCATTTGTCCTCCAGATAACGGCTGAGGAATTCTCTGGTGCGGGCCTCTTTGGGATTGCCAAAGACCTCAGCGGGGCTGCCCTGCTCCAGAATGACGCCGTTATCCATAAATACCACCCGGTCGCTGACCTCCCGGGCAAAGGCCATCTCATGGGTGACCACGATCATGGTCATGCCCTGGGCGGCTAAGTTCTTCATTACATCCAGCACCTCGCCCACGATCTCCGGGTCCAGGGCGCTGGTGGGCTCGTCAAAGAGCATGATCTCCGGGTTCATGCACAGGGCGCGGGCAATGGCCACCCGCTGCTTCTGGCCGCCGGAGAGGCGGCGGCTGTCGGCATGGATAAAGTCGCCCAAGCCCACTTCCTTCAGGTGCTGGATGGCGGTTTCCTCCGCCTGCTGCCGCTTGATCTTCTTCACGGTCATGGGAGCCATGGTGCAGTTATCCAGCACGTTTTTGTTGTTGAACAGATTGAAGCTCTGGAATACCATGCCGATGCGTTGGCGCAGGGCGTTGAGATCGGTGCCCAGATCCATCAGGTCATTGCCGTCAAACCAGATGTGGCCGGAATCGGCATACTCCAAGAGGTTAATGCAGCGCAGCAGGGTGCTCTTGCCGGAGCCGGAGGCGCCGATGATGCACACCACCTCGCCGGGCATCACCTCCAGGTCGATGCCCTTGAGGACTTTCAGATTGCCGAAGGATTTCTCCAGCTTTTCAATTCGAATTACAGGTTCCATAGTCATTCACCTCAGTTAGAGCTGGGAATATCCTTGACGGCGGTGTCAAGCTTCCGGGAGATGGCCTTCATCAGCAGGGAAGAGAAATAGGTCAGAATCAGATAGAAGATGGCGGCGATGCAGTAGGTCTCCAGAGCCTTGAAGTAGATGCCGCTGACGGTGGTGGTGGCATACATCAGGTCCATGCAGCCGATGACGCTGAGCACGGAGGAGTCCTTGATGTTGATGATAAACTCGTTGCCAATGGCGGGGATGCTGTTCTTCACCGCCTGGGGGAACACCACCTTCAGCATGGTCTGCCAGCTGCTCATGCCCAGGGAGCGGGCTGCCTCGGTCTGGCCGTGGTCGATGGACTCAATGCCGCCCCGCAGCACCTCCGCCAGGTAGGCGGTGGAGTTGAGGGAAACGGTCATCAATCCGGAGATGAAGAAGCTCCAGACCTGGTTGATCTCCGTCACAGTCATACCGGTGCTCTTGAAGATGCCAAAGCCGGCATAGTAGAAGATCAGAGCCTGCACCATCATGGGGGTGCCCCGGATGACGGTGATGTAGAGGCTGGCAAAGTTCCGGCCAATGGACTTGAAGAATCGCACCAGGTCACTGTCCTGCCGGTCCGGCTGCTGGATGCGCAGGGTCACCAGGAACAGAGCCAGCACAAAGGCGATCAGAGTACCCAGGAGGGCGATGCGCACCGTGGTCCAGATGCCCATGCGGAAGAAGGTCTTGCCGTTATAGAGCATATACACCATGCTCTGGAAGAAACCGTCGGGCATCCGGGACGCGGTGGCGCTGTCCCGGATGACCACACAAAGGTGCATCAGGGGCCGGTCAATCAGCAGCAGCAGGGCCCCGGCGCACATCACATAGGAGGCGATGCGGGCAACGCGAATCATCTTCTCGCTTTTGAACACGGTCTGCTTATAGGTCTTCCAGTTGCAGAGCTTCACCGTCAGCGCCACAAAGGCCAGGGCCAGAAAGGCCAGGCACAGCAGCGCCGGCAGGTACAGCAGAGGGGAGTTGCCAAGGAAGCTCAATTCCGACGGCGGTGTGGTTGCCGTATACAGTCCCAATGCGGCAACAACCGAGCCGCCAAAATATACATAGGGGTGATCCCTTGTGATAAAGTTTCTTAAAGAATGATTGCTTTGCTTGCCGTTCAAGCGGCTTAGCGGCCTGCTTCTGCGGCAGCTGGGTTTCATCACCATCATGATAAGCCTCCGTTGGCAGTTATTTCAGGGGATCAGCGGACCGTTTTGTTCCGGTCCGCTGATGAATACGATTAACTCAGGTGGGCTGATTCTCCACGGCCCAATCCCACAGAGCGGTCAGCTCATCCTGGCTGTACTCGGCCAGGGAGGCGTTGACCTGCTGGAGCAGATCGGTATCGCTCTTGCGCAGACCCACGCAGGAGCCGGTGAAGCCCAGCTCGAAGCCGTCGCCCTCGGCGAACTCCACAACGACATAGTCGGGGTTCAGGGCCAGGTAGCCGGGAGCGTTCTCCAGGTTGATGACGATGGCGTCACAGGTGCCCTGGTCCAGGCGGGAGATCATGTTGGGAACGCTCTCCACAGGGGGCAGGTGGTTCACGCCGTCCATCTGGTCGATGACGGTGTCCAGCTTGGTGTCCTTCTGGCCCAGCACGCTGGCGCCGGCAAAGTCATGGATGGTGGTGCCGCCCACGAACTGGGAGTCAGGCAGGAGCATCAGGGCGTACTCGGTGCTGTGGTAGGGGTCGGAGAAGTTGATGGACTGGCGGCGCTCCTCGGTGTCGGCCATGCCGGCAATGATGGCGTCGATCTGGCCCTGATTCAGAGCCTCGATCAGGCCGCCCCAGGCCAGCTTCACAATGACCAGTTCACAGCCAAGGGAATCGGCAATGTGCTTTGCGACCTGCACATCATAGCCTTCGGCATAGGCGCCGGGTACGTTCTCAACAGGCCAGTTGGAGTCGGTGGCGGTGTCTTCCTGCCAGTTGCTGGGGGCATAGGCGCACTCCATACCCACGCGGAACTGCTTGACTTCGGCGGCAGGCGCTTCGGTTGCGGGGGCTTCCGCTGCGGGAGCCTGGGTGGCGGCGGGGGCGCTGCTGCTGCCGCAGGCAGCGAGAGCAAGGATCATGAGGGCTGCAAGCAGCATACTGATAATTCTTCTGGTCATTTTCATTTCCGTCCTTTCAAGCGATACAGGTTTTGCTTATTATGGGTCTTGCAATACAAAAAGCCATGGCTGCGTGTATCGCATCCATGGCTTAATGACAAAATCATCATCCCGGGAAAAGCCCCGGAACTTCCCGCCAATGATAGCGCTCCACAAAATTTGTGACAGTCCGGCGGATATTCTCCGCCAGCCCAACAGAAAACGTTCAGAACCGTTTCCCATTTCGGCGATCCTTCCTTTCACCCCATCCAGAGCTCTGACTCCTTATGTGATGGCGGCTACTGATAATGACCGCGCCTCTACCATTGTCCCGGCTCCTTGTTTGGCGCCGGGCAATTATTAAGTTGGCATGAGCCTAACGCAAATCCTCGTCTTTGTCAATACCCATTTTTCCCTTTCTGCCAAACGCACAATTTTTTCCGTTCTTTAGCAAATATTTCCGTTGCTTTTAACGATTTAAATCGGTTGCCCTTTTGCAGCTTTTCCGGCTTTCCCGGCGCGCGTATCCACATTCTGTAGAATTTCTATTGCCAAAATTCACCCTTCCTGTTAGAATGGGTAGTTGAAAAAACAAGAGTTGGGCCTTCCCCGCTCATGAATACGAAAGGAATTGCATCATGGAAAAGCTCTCTGGCAAAGACCTGCGGCTCACGGCCGCCAAGGTCAGGCTGCTGGCTGTGGACGCGGTGTACACCGCCGCCTCCGGCCATCCCGGCGGCTCCCTCTCCTGCGCGGATATTCTCACCGCGCTCTATTTCAACGAGATGAACGTAGACCCGGCGCAGCCCAAATGGTCCGGGCGTGACCGTTTCGTCCTGTCCAAGGGGCACTGCTCCCCTGCCCTTTACGCCGTGCTGGCGCTGCGGGGCTTCTTCCCTGCAGAAGAACTGAAGCTCTTCCGCTCCATCAAGGCCCATTTCTCCGGGCATCCGGATATGAAGAATGTAGCGGGAGTGGATATGTCCACCGGTTCCCTGGGCCAGGGGCTCAGCACCGCCGTGGGCATGGCCATGGCCGCCAAGCTCCGCGGCCAGAGTCACCGCTGCTACGCCCTCTGCGGCGACGGCGAGCTGGCCGAGGGCCAGATCTGGGAGGCCGCCATGGCCGCCGCCAAATGGCATCTGGACAATCTGTGTGTATTTGTGGATGTGAACGGCCTGCAGATCGACGGCCGCACCGCCGATGTGATGCCTACGGAGCCGCTGGACAGGAAGTTCGAAGCCTTCAACTGGAACGTGCTGAAGATTGACGGTCATGACTTTGACCAGATCCTTTCCGCCCTTCAGGCCGCCAGGGAATGCCAGGGCAAGCCTACGGTTATTCTGGCTGCCACGGTCAAGGGCAAGGGCGTTTCCTTTATGGAGAACCAGGCCGGCTGGCACGGCAAGGCCCCCAATGCGGAGCAGTACGCCATTGCCAGGGCGGAGCTGGAAGCAGCAATTAAAGAATTGGAGGAGAACTGATATGGCTGGAAAAATTGCGACCCGCACCGCCTATGGCGAGACCCTTGTCGAGCTGGGCGCCCAGTACCCGGAATTGGTGGTTCTGGATGCCGACCTGTCCGGCTCCACCATGTCCAAGTTCTTTGCCGAGGCCTATCCCGATCGCTTCTTTGATTGCGGTATCGCTGAGGCCGATATGACCGGCATCGCTGCCGGTATGGCCGCCGAAGGGCTGAAGCCCTTTACCAACAGCTTTGCCATGTTTGCCGCCGGCCGGGCCTATGAGCAGATCCGCAACTCCATCGCCTATCCCCAGCTGAACGTGAAGGTGGTGGGCTCCCACGGCGGCGTTTCCGTGGGCGAGGACGGCGCCACCCACCAGTGCATTGAGGACTTCGCCCTGATGCGGGCCATCCCCGGGATGCTGGTCTGCTGCCCCTGCGACGGCAACGAGATGCGCCACACGGTCAAGGCACTGATCGACTACGAGGGGCCGGCTTATCTGCGGCTTCAGCGCCTGGCCACCGAGGTCTTTACCGATGAACTGCCCGATTACCATTTTGCCCTGGGCAAGGGCTGCACCCTCCGTCCGGGCAGCGACGTCACCGTCATCGCCACGGGCCTGATGGTCAGCAAGGCCCTCCAGGCAGCAGAGCTGCTTGCCGCTGAGGGGATCAGCGTGCGGGTCATCAATATTCACACCATCAAGCCCCTGGATGAGGAGCTGGTGCTCCGGGCAGCCCAGGAGACCGGCTGCATTGTCACCAGTGAGGAGCACTCCGTTATTGGCGGGCTGGGCAGCGCCGTCAGCGAGCTGCTGAGCGAGAAGTGCCCTGTGCCGGTGCTGCGCCATGGCGTGAACGACGAATTTGGCCGCAGCGGCACCGCCGCCGCCGTGCTGGATTATTTTGGGCTGAACGCCGAGGGCATCGCCGCCAAGGTGCGGGAGGCTTTGAAACTGAAAAAATGATCTGTGCCCACGCGCAGCAGGCTTATCGCCCGGTTGGGCGTGGATAGTTTATTTCGGACAAAAAAGAGGGATTGCTTATGTGGTTTGTTTTTGCTCTTCTTTCGGCGGTTTTTGCCGCTCTGACTTCCATCCTGGCCAAGGTGGGGATTGAAGGGGTCAACAGCAACCTGGCCACTGCCCTGCGCACGCTGGTGGTGCTGGCCATGGCCTGGATGATGGTGTTTGTCACCAACGCCCAGGGCGGCATCGGGGCAATCAGCCGGAAAAGCTGGCTGTTTCTGATCCTCTCCGGCCTTGCCACCGGGGCTTCCTGGCTATGCTACTACAAGGCGCTGCAGATCGGCGAGGCCTCCAAGGTGGTGCCCATTGACAAGCTGAGCATCGTGTTCACCCTGGTGCTGGCCTGGACCTTTCTCCATGAACAGGTCAACGCCAAATCCATTTTCGGCTGTCTGCTGATCGTGGCGGGAACCCTGGTGATGGTGCTATAGGATAAAATCAGCCGAGGGTGTTCTTTCGTTTCCAATCAGCAGCGCAGCGAATAAACCGCAAGCCGCCGTTTATGGGTCTCCCCATGGACGGCGGCTTTTTGATGCCTATAAAACGGACACAATCCCCTGAATAATCCGACTATTGTATATAAAAATGATTTTGTAGAATGGAAGCGCTTGGTCATAGCGTGTCCGTTTGGCAAAGAAAGTCGAGAAAAAAACTTCCGGCGCGTGTATAATACTGGGCAAAAAATGAGGGGGTTTATGATGTACCAGGACAAAATTATCATTCGTGGGCTTCGGCAGAACAATCTTAAAAATGTCTCTCTGGATATCCCAAAGGGGAAAATTGTGGTTTTTACCGGGGTTTCCGGCTCCGGGAAATCCAGCATTGTATTTGACACCATCGCTGCCGAGAGCCAGCGGCAGATGAACGAAACCTACACCGCCTTTATGCGGGGGCGGCTGCCCAAATACGAAAAGCCCAAGGTGGAACGGATCGACAACCTCTCCGCCTCGGTGATTGTGGATCAGTCCCGGCTGGGCGGCAATGCACGCTCTACCGTGGGCACCATCAGCGACATGTACGCCGCGCTGCGGCTGCTTTACTCCCGCATCGGAGAGCCCTATGTGGGAACTGCCTCCTATTTTTCCTTTAATGACCCCAACGGCATGTGCAGAACCTGCTCCGGCATCGGAAAAATTCTGGACCTGGACATTGAACGGGCCATAGACCCGGATAAATCCTGGAACGAAAGTATGCTGGGCCTGCCCGCCTTCGGTGTGGGAAACTACTACTGGAAGCTGTACACCGGCTCTGGCCTATTCGATCTGGATAAAAAGTACCGGGATTATACGCCGGAAGAGCGAAATCTCCTGCTGTTCGGCAGCAGGGAACCGGGCGGTCCGAGAGAACACAAAAAGGTGGAGGGCATCAAGACCCAGTTCCAGCGCCTGTGCCTGATGAAGGGTCCTGAGGAGCAGAACGATCACACCCTGAAGAAGCTGAACCAGTTCATGGAAGAAAAGCCCTGCCCCGTGTGCCGGGGACGGCGGCTCAACGCCAGGTCCCTTTCCTGCAAGGTTGCAGGCTACAGCATTGACGAGATGTGCGCCATGGAGTTTACCGAGCTGGTGCAGGTGCTGGGCGGCATTGACGACCCCAGAGCCAGGACCATTGTGGAGGCGCTGACCACCTCCCTGACCCGGATGATCGATATCGGGCTGCCATACCTTTCCATGGACCGGGAATCGGCCACCCTCTCCGGCGGCGAGGCCCAGCGCCTGAAGCTGGTGCGGTACATGGGCAGCAGCCTTACCGGCATGATCTACATCTTCGACGAGCCCAGCACCGGCATGCACCCCAGGGATGTCCACCGCATGACGCAGCTTTTGCAGCGCCTGCGGGACAAGGGCAACACGGTGCTGGTGGTGGAGCATGACAAGGACGTGATCGCCATTGCCGACGAGGTCATTGACGTGGGCCCGCTGGCGGGAAAGAACGGCGGGGAGATCCTGTTCCAGGGCAGCTATGAGGCGCTGCTGCGCTCCGGCACCCGCACCGGGAACGCCCTGAAGCAGAACACGCCGCTGAAAGCCGCGCCACGGGTGCCGAAGGCCTTTCTCCCGGTGCGCAACGCCCGGGTGCATAACCTGAAAAACCTTTCGGTGGACATTCCGCTGGACGTGCTGACGGTAGTTACGGGCGTGGCAGGCTCCGGCAAAAGCTCTCTCATCCGGGATGTGTTTGCCAGGCAGTACGCGGACATGGTGGTGCTGGTGGACCAGTCGCCGGTGACGGCCACCGGGCGCTCCACGCCGGCCACCTTCCTGGGCTTTTTTGATGAAATCCGCAAGGTGATGGCCGCGGAAAACGGCGTGGACCCGTCGCTGTTCTCCTTTAACAGCAAGGGCGGCTGCCCTGTCTGCGGCGGCCGGGGCCAGATTGTCACGGAGCTGGTGTTCATGGACCCGGTCACCACCGTGTGCGAAGCGTGCGAGGGCAAGCGCTACAGCCAGGAGGCCCTGTCCTACCGGTATCACGGCAAAAACATTGTGGAGATCCTGGACATGCCCGCGGCGGACGCCTGGGAGTTTTTCCGGGAAAACAAAAAACTCCGCAAAGCGCTGGGCGCCATGCTGGAGGTGGGTCTCCCCTACCTGTCCCTGGGACAGCCGCTATCCACCCTTTCCGGCGGCGAGCGCCAGCGGGTGAAGCTGGCCAAGTATCTGGACAAGAAGGGCAACATCTATGTGCTGGACGAGCCCACCACCGGGCTGCACGCTTCTGACGTGCAGAAGGTCATGGAGCTGCTGGACAGCCTGGTGGAGCGGGGCAACACCGTTATCGTGATTGAGCACAACCTTGACGTGATGAAACAGGCGGACTGGCTCATTGATGTGGGTCCTGACGGCGGCACTGCCGGTGGGGAGATCGTCTTTACCGGGACGCCCCGGGAAATGGCGGAAACGGCCTGCACCATTACGGCGGAATACCTGAGGAAATCCCTGTAACAAACGGAACAGCAACACCCCGGAGCATGAATGATGTTCGTCCCGGGGTGTTTTTTTATAAAAAAATAAACCTGCTTCATCCATGAAGCAAGCTCTATATCAAAAAAATACTCAGCGCACCATCTGTGGTGGAGATAAGCGGGATCGAACCGCTGACCTGTGCGGCGTAAACGCCGCCCAGCCGCCGGAGGCGGATTGATTAAAATGCAAGAGGTCAGCGGTTTGACCCCGCTGACAAAAAAATAAACCTGCTTCGTCCACGAAGCAAGCTCTATATTAAAAGAATACTCAGCGCACCATCTGTGGTGGAGATAAGCGGGATCGAACCGCTGACCTCTTGAATGCCATTCAAGCGCTCTCCAAGCGCTCTCCCAAGTCATTATTTACGCACCCACATTGGGACGAAAACATAGAAGACATCACCCCGCGACCGAGTACTTGCTTCCAATACCGATCGCATAGTAGTTTATTATAAGTTCTCGTTTCCGTCAATAGACAAGCGAAAAGAATCCGCTTCACGATATGCGTTCTATGGTGTTCAAAAACTGCTCAATGCTGATGTTGAGTCTTACCCGGATCTCGTAGCCGCGAAAAATATCTACCCGGTCAACAATGTGAGAGACAATCGTCTTCTTGACCGCCATATCTGCGTCATCGTAAAGGTCGGCCCATTGCAAAAGGTCGGTGTACTTCCCGGTGAAATTGGAAACATAGTCTTCGCTGCCATTCAGATCATCCTCTGCTGTTTTCAATGCCTGGCAGAGACTCTGCCATTTCTGCTCCTGGGCCAGTATGGCTGATTTCAGCATTTCCGGGCTAAAGACACTCTCACCGGTCAAAGACCGTACAATTTCTTCACGCAGCTTTTCCAGCTCATTCTCCGCCTTGACACAGTCCAGACGGAGCTTTTTTACGTGGTTCTTCTTTGCAAGCAAATCGGCTCGATTCCATTCACGAAGGATTTCTTCCCGCTTGATGCTGTTGACTTTGGTAAAAATCTCATGGAGCAGGGAGTCAATGATTTTATCCACCTTATGTACGGTATAGCCGGTCTGTCCGTCGCACAGGCCATGTTTGCGGGTTTTGGTTTGGCAGCAATAGCGTGTGCGCCGGGTGTCTGTTCCGTCCGCCCGTGGCCGTCCCTGGCCGCTGGTGGTTATGCAGAGCCGGGAACCGCAATGGCCGCAGAAAATATTCCCAGACAGCAGGGAACTTCCCCGGGTGTTAATGGGCGCTGACCGTGTCTCCTGATATTTCCGGGAGCGGCTTGCCAGCATTTCCTGCACAATGCCAAAGGTTTTCCTGTCGATAATACATAAATCCTCCTGAACAGGGGAGTAGGTGTCTCCGCTTCGCAAAACACCGGTGTATAGGACATTGCGCAGGATCGACTGAATTGTGGCTGGATGCCAGTTCTCTCCAGCACGGTTTTTGTAGCCCTGGCCGTTGAGGTAGTTTGCGATCCGCTGAGCCCCATAACCATAGGTACAGGCAAGGTGGAACATGAGCCGTAGAACGGCTGCTTCCTCCTCACATACAGCCAGATCATGTACTTCCTGCTTGCGCTTATTCATGCGGCCGGACTTGACCAGCGAATATCCGTAGGGGCAGGTTCCGCCAGTGTAATAGCCTTGCTCCGTGAGAATGTGCATACTGTTCGCTGTGCGGATGGAGGTCTTCTGGCTTTCGCCATCTGCCTGCCAGAAGCGGATGTAATTCAGGAGCCGGTCAGTATGAGAGTCGATACGCTGCTCTCCCTCCTCGGCGCTCCAGACCCGGATCTGGTGATTGACAAGCCACTCCACCACAAAGGGAGTCTCATCGGCAATACGGCCTATGCGGTCAAACATGAAAACAAGGAAAATATCAAACTTTTTCTGCTGTGCATACTCCTTGATCATCTGAATTTTATCCCGGTTTTCGGCCCGCACCTTGTGCCCGGATATGCCTTCCTCCTGAAGCTCACATACGATTGTCCAGCCACGGCTCTCCGCATATTCCCGGCAGCGGAGCCGCTGCATCGGGATGTCTGCTTCATTGTTGCTGTCATGATACAGCTGTTTGGCTGTGGAAACACGATACAAGCACAATACCCTTGTGCCAGGCTCAATATAGGCGGGTAAATCTTGTCTCATTCCGGTCTCTTTTTCAAAATAATAACTTGGGACAGTGTTTGTTTTAGTCATAGCAATATCGCCCTCTCAGCAGGACAATACTGCCACTTCCACAAATTATCTATGAACTTTTCAAGGTGCATTCAGGACACTTCCTATTATTATTTTCTCATAATTGTTTCTTTTTTTCAAACTATTGAGCGTGCTTTTCTACAGAATGGTGCAAAATTGCACGGTGAGATATTATATCTCTGTTTCATCCAATAATGACCCGTTCCACTCTGTCATCCTGTGTTGAGGACTCTCACAGTTGAGCGCTGATAAGTTCTGAGATCAGAGAATCGGCTGATCTTTCGCGTTTGTTGCAGTAGCTTTTATTCCAAAGTGTTCTAGATGAAGCCCATATAATTTACAAAATATGTGTTGCCAAAATAGTTCATTTTGATTAAAATGAAAACGAATATAAATTTCTGTCGGTTATTCCATTTATTTATTTAGGGGTAAGGTATGCCTGAAAATGAAGTGTTATTTTTCCTTTAAACAATGGGGCGGGTTTCATCACAACCAATATGGTAGTGAACTGGACGGTCAGTTTTACAAAGAGTACCCAACTATATCCTCAGAATATAAACAATATTAACTAACAAAAAATAGAGAGGGGATCTTGTTCAAATGAGGAGATATTTTACTACACTTGCCACACTATCTTCAATCATTGCGCTTGCGCTTGTTAAAGAAGTGCCTCTTGTGCTTCGAATAGTATTACTTGTTATAGGTTTGTTGGGTACAATTGATCAAATTCGTGAGGATTATAAAAATAATCATGAGAATGTAAGATTGAAGATGCTATGACGCAACTTGTAAAGTCACAGGGAAAGATTTGCATTATGAGCAGAGACCTAAGTTGGGTTAATCCAACAATTAAAGCCACAATGAAAAAGAAGAAAGATAGCTTGCGAGTTTTTGCACAAAAAGAAAGTGAACTTACACATGAACTCATTGAAAGCGGTGTAGAAGTTCATTATTATAAAGACTATGGTTTTGAACCTAAAACGCGTTTTACAATTATTCGGTATAACCGAGCTGACCCCCAAGTAGCGATAGCACGAACAACAAGCTCAGTGAGAAAAAAGGGAATTGAACATAAGATTTATCAGACCCGAGGGAATAATATGCAAGATGAATTTATTTGTTCGCTTGCACTTGACTTGATGGAGTTGTGTAAAAGTGCTGCTGAAAAAGAAACAATGAGGCAGAAGGAACAATGAAAAGAAGAGTTGACCCTGTCGATTTGGCGACAATTTCTCTTGAGTGGGATAAGACTGGACCGAAACGGCAAGTGGCAATTG